>JAKFVN010000052.1 GCA_021732145.1 Alphaproteobacteria bacterium | reverse complement strand
TAAGCGGGACAAGAACCCATGATTAAGCATGATGGCGTGATTTCAAGGATATCGCATTTCTTTGCGCTGTTTGGTTCGTTCAGCACATTGTTCTGTTGTGCCCTTCCGGCTTTATTCGTAGCGCTGTGGGCAGGCGCGACCCTGGCGGGGATTGTGACCACCATCCCGCAACTCGTCTGGATTTCGGATCATAAAACCGCGCTGTTTATTTTTGCAGCGGTGATGCTGACATTATCGGGCATCAGCCAATACATGAACCGCAATGCGCCATGCCCATCTGACCCGCAAATGGCCAAATCATGCACGCAAACGCGCAAGATCAGCCGCGGCGTGTTTTTGTTTTCGCTGACCATGTATGCGATTGGTTTTTATTTCGCGTTTATTGCGAAATATTTTGCTTAGCCGGCTTTTTTGGAAGAACCGCTGGTGCCTGCGTTTTTGCGCATGAACGCCTTCACGATCGGCTGGATTTCACCCTTCCAGCGACGGCCGTTGAAAATACCATAGTGACCCACGCTTTGGATCAAGCGGTGTTCCTTCATATCAGCTTTCAGATTACTGCATAAATCATGCGCGGCAATGGTTTGGCCCGGTGCGGAGATATCATCGAGCTCGCCTTCAATGGTCAGCAATGCGGTTTGCTCAATCGCGCCTGGATTGACAACCATGTTTTTCCAACGGAAAGTGCCTTCCGGCAAGGCGTGTTCCTGGAATACGCGTTCAACGGTTTGCAGGTAGAATTCTGCGGTAATATCCATCACTGACAGATATTCATCATAGAATTTTTTGTGGGATGCGGCGGAAGACCCATCACCCTTCACGAGATGATGGAACAGGCGAAGATGTTCGCCCACATGGCGATCCATGTTCATCGACATAAAGCTGGAGAGCTGGACAAAACCCGGATAAATCTTGCGGCATGCGCCGGGGTAATACATTGGCACAGTGGTAATCACGGTGCGTTCAAACCATGACAAGGGCTTGTCCTTGCCCAGCTGCGTGACCTTGGTTTGCGCACGGCGCGTATCAATGGGGCCGCCCATCAGGGTCATGGAACGTGCCTGCGCCGGGTCTTTCATCTGCGCCATCAAGGATACTGCGCATAAGACCGGAACCGCAGGCTGGCATACGGCCATGACGTGAACATCGGGGCCGAGTGCGCGGATAAAATCCATGATGTAGGTGATATTATCTTCCAAATCGAACTTGCCTTCGGCCAAAGGCACAAGGCGTGCATCAATCCAGTCGGTGATATAGACATCATGCTCTGGCAGCATCGCTTCAACCGTGCCGCGCAGCAGCGTGGCATGGTGGCCGGACATTGGCGCAACGATTAGAACTTTGGGGTCTTGGTTGGTGGTCTTGCGTTCAAAATGCAGCAAATTGCAAAATGGTTTTTGCATGACTGTCTTGACGGTCACTGGAATCTTCTGGCTGCCAATTTCAGTCGCATCCAGCATCCACTTCGGCTTTTCATAACGGCGCGTGGTGCGCTCGAACAATTCTGCGCCAGCCGCCATCACGCGGGCATAGCCCGTGTCTGGCGTAAGCGGATTTTGGAAAACAGCTTTGGTAATACCGGCCAACGCACGCATGGGCGCGGCCATTAGGTATGAGAAGTCATAAACTTGATAAAGCATATCTGTTTCCTGACACCGCTATTGCAGCATGTAAACATTAAGAAGAGGTAACACTTTGATAACCATAGGTAAGTTGATTAGCGCACTATAGAGGCAGGGTATGAAGGAGGGTTTAATCTTGTTGGGTATTTAATGCAAAAAGACAAGGTCGAATCATTATATTTATTATTTATATCAGTGGGTTAGAAAGAAAGACGAAAATACCATTCCGGTGTATGTTTCCCATAAAGACCAGAAGGGCTCGCTAGTGGCCAGTTTAGTTCGGCCTCGGCTTTTGCAGGCTGCGCAGCCAAAGGGTTGTCAACAGGAACGCGGTGACGCTGTCCATCTTTTGGCGTTGCTTGGGCGCGGGGATAATTTCCGGCTCTTTGGCTGAGCCCAGCCAGATGCGCACGGCCTTGCGCTGGTAGTTCTTCATGCGCAGCTGTTTTTCAAACGCATCCAAGCTGAGGAGAATGCGCAGGGCATCCAGCTTTGCCGCCGCAATGTCAGCCAGCAGATTCAGAATAACATGGCAGGAAAAGGGATTACGTGTTGTTTTGATGAATAAGCCAGAGCGCTGCGCGCGAAGGTTCATCAGTTTGGTGCGCGCGGCATGCAGTTCTTCGTAAGCACTGGCGCGGTGGTTTAAAACAGCAAGCATAATTTATCTCATACAATAAAATTTTAGAATATGAGATAAGCTTAGCGCCCAAGTGTTTTACTTGCATGAACGCAGAATTCTTTCGGCGAATTATCAATTTTGGAATTATCTAAAATACTTTGCAACTATTTGGGCAAGTATTTTGCTCAGACGCCGCATTGATTCCATGGGGGCTTCGCTCGCATAAGCTCGCGGAACGACGGTCGTCGTTCTTATGGCATTGCGCCGAGCAGTTTATCGGCGTTGGGCGATGTGAATTTGCGCTCAATCAAAATAGCTTCAGGCGTTGCGCCCTTGCCGTAAAACGCTTCATCCCAGCCGGTATCGGGTGTAATCACCGTGCCGTCTAATGAGATGCCAACATATAATCCTTCGCTGCGTGCAAACGCATACACATCTGCATCTTGACCCAAACCGGTTGCTGCATGTGCGCCGCGGCCAATCGTGCCGATGGATGCGCCGGCATCCGCGCCAAGGGTCAGTTCATGGTCAAGCAATGCACGCAGACCTTTTTCACTCATGACGGTAAGAATAAGCTCGGATGACTGTCCGCCAATCTGAAAGCCGTAATTGATGCCGCCAATGGTATAGAATGCCGGATTGCTCCATTTATTATCCGGCCCGCGTGCCAGCAACACGCCGCTCCCGCCATGACCGCCAATAAGAAAGCTGAGCTTAATCATGCGCGGCACAATCAAAATCGCCTTCGCGCGCGTCGCCAGATTCAGCAGCGATGGATAATCAGGGTTCGATAGCATGGATTCCACCGTTGCCTGCGCCTTTACCAATAATTCCTTTTGGTCGGTGATATCGTCTGGCGCTTTGGCGGGCGGGGAAGGCTGGGTTTCCTCATGGGGCATGCTGCTGACTGCGAAAGCGGGCGCGCACATCAGCGCGGATAGCAACAACACATAAACTGGCAGAAGACGCATGGATGGCCCTAATCTGTTTTTCGCTCGCATAAGCTTGCAAAAGCTTATCGGG
>JAKFVN010000015.1 GCA_021732145.1 Alphaproteobacteria bacterium | reverse complement strand
GGTGTAGTACTCCCAGGTTGAACAGCAAATCAAAGCCAATGCAAAACTCGATACCCTTATCACAGGTCAAAATAGTTCCGGCGTTGGTTCATCGCTGGGTTATCTTGGCAAGACCATTGAAATGGATGGCAACCAGCTCACGTTGGGCGCTGCCGGCGGCTCGTTCAACTACACGCTTTCTGATGTTGCATCGAATGTGAACATTCAAATCATGGATGATAGCGGCAATGTCGTACGCACTGTCGCCAACGCATCCGGTACACTTGGCAAACACAGCATTTCATGGGATGGAAAAGATGACGCTGGCAACCAACTGCCTTATAGCGTCTATAGCGTAAAAGTGACTGCCGCCACTTCCTCCGGCACAGCAGTCACCACCAAGGTCACTGCGAATGGTATCGTGGATGGCATTGAAAAGGATGCGAACGGCAACATCTTGCTGAATTCCGGCCAATTACAGTTTACCACCGACAAGATTCTGGCAATCCGCGACACTTATATTCCAAACAATACCGTGAATAATAATGCATCCGGCGACGCTACGTCGACAGGAGCTTAACATTTATCGGATAAACGCCCTGATAAGCGCGCCTGCTTCCGGTGCCTTCCAGTTGGTTTCGCCCTGAATGCGGCCAATCTCGCGGCCTTCCTGATTGATTAAAATCGCATAAGGAACGCCGGGCGCGCGCAGCGAAATGCCAAGGCGCATTCTTGGATCGGAATATGTAGGAAGATTTATGCTTCTTTCCTCAAGATATTTTTTCACCACGCGCGGGCCTTCTTTATCAATGCTGATGGGCAGCACCGTGAATTTATCGCGGCCCAATGCTTCCTGCATGTCGCTTAGCATCGGCATTTCAATCGAACAATAAGGGCACCATGTCGCCCATAGCGTGAGCAAAACAAGCTTGCCACGAAACTCGCTGAGCTTGATGGGCTTGCTGGTCACGTCCAGAAAATCGACATCGGGAAGCGGTTTTGGCTCGCCATGAAGGATAAAACCCTTCATTTCACCTTGGATTAAATCAACGGCGGAACCTGCATAAACTGGCTGATTTTGAAGCACACCATTCAAAAAAACGAGGATAGCCACGCGAAAGACTTGTAAGAACGCGCTCTTTTTCTGCATAATCAATAAGAACCCTTAAAACCAAGCTATGTAAATGTCAGATAAGCAGAAAAACGTGCCCAATCCTACCGAAAAGAATGCATCTGGAAACAGCATGTGGGGCGGCCGCTATGCGGCTGGGCCTTCGGCCATTATGACAAGCATTAATGCCAGCATCGGCTTTGACAAGAAGCTTGCCCTTTATGATATTGAAGGATCGATTGCACACGCCACCATGCTTGGCGCAAAAAAGATTATCAGCAGCGATGATGTCAAAAAAATCACCGACGGCCTGAACGCCATTAAGACACAGATTAAGGCTGGCAGCTTCCAGTTCACCGAAGAACTGGAAGATGTGCACATGAATATCGAGCATCATTTAACTGAAGTGATTGGCGATGCGGGGCGGCGTTTGCACACTGGCCGTTCACGCAACGACCAGGTCGCGACTGATTTTAAATTATGGGCGCGCGATGCATTTGATTATCTCGATGCACAATTAAAAGCATTGCAGGCCGCGCTCATCAACCAGGCTGAAAAGCATGTCGACAGCGTGATGCCCGGCCTTACCCATTTTCAAATTGCACAGCCGGTAAGTTTTGCACATCACCTGCTCGCCTATGTTGAAATGCTGGGCCGTGACCGTGACCGCGTGATGTCGGCGCGAAAACGTGCCAATGAATGCCCGCTGGGCGCTGCCGCTTTGGCTGGCACGCCATACCCGATTGACCGCGCCATGACTGCAAAGGCATTGGGGTTTGACAGACCCACCGCCAATTCGCTGGACAGCGTATCCGACCGCGATTTCGTGATGGATTATGCAAGTGCCGCCAGCATCATCATGGTGCATTTATCGCGTCTTGCCGAAGAAATCATTCTATGGATGAACCCGCAAATCGGTTTCATCACGCTTGGCGACCAGCTCACCACGGGCAGTTCCATCATGCCGCAAAAACGCAACCCCGATGCAGCGGAATTGGTGCGTGGCAAGGCAGGCCGCGTGTTTGGCGTGCTGATGCAAATGCTGACACTGCTGAAAGCGCTCCCCCTCGCCTACGCAAAAGATTTGCAGGAAGATAAAGAGCAAACCTTCATGGTTGCTGAAACGCTTGACCTTGCCTTAAGCGCAATGACCGCCATGGTGTTGGATATGAAAGCCAATACCAAAGCGATGAAGGAAGCAGCCGCGCTGGGTTTCAGCACCGCGACCGATTGCGCCGATTGGCTGGTGCGTGAATTGCAATTGCCCTTCCGCGATGCGCATCACATCACCGGACAAATCGTCAAACTGGCGGAAGACAAGAACGTGCCATTGCATGAATTAAAATTGCAGGAGATGCAATCGGTTGAACCGCGCATCACCGCAAGGATTTTTGATGTGTTAAGCGTTGAAGCATCAATGAATAGTCGCACCAGCCTGGGCGGCACGGCCCCTGTCGCTGTACGTGCCGCACTCAGCGATGGCAAGAAAAGGTTCCTGTGATGCGCAGCAAAGCCCCCATTTTACTTATGCTTTGCGCATGCCTGCTATGCACGGCATGCGGCAAGCGCCCCGATGTGGTCGATGCCCCCGATGGCACCAATCCGAAAGCCTTTCCGCGCAAATATCCCGATCTATCAACGGATCCCGCAGGGCATGCCAATCCATAAGACGCAAGACCGATCATGAAACATTTTATTGCCCATAAAAATACAAAACTGATGATGGAAGATGTTGATATTGCGGAACTCGCAAAAACGACACCAACCCCGTTTTATGTTTATTCCGCCAACACCATGCGCGCGCGCTTTGCGGAATTGACCAGCGCGGTTAATCATCCGCGCGTAAAAATCTTTTTCGCGGTAAAGGCCAATTCAAACATTGCCGTGTTATCGCTACTGGGCAAGGCCGGCGCGAATATGGATATCGTATCGGCTGGCGAGATGAAGCGCGCATTGGCGGCTGGCATTCCTGGCAACCGCATTGTGTTTTCCGGCGTTGGCAAGACCGATGATGAACTGGGATTCGCGCTGAA
This sequence comes from Alphaproteobacteria bacterium, assembly GCA_021732145.1. Classification (GTDB taxonomy): domain Bacteria; phylum Pseudomonadota; class Alphaproteobacteria; order UBA9219; family RGZA01; genus RGZA01. Next base: position 574 of record JAKFVN010000015.1, on the reverse strand, counting down.
GAACGGCATCTATCAAATCAATGCGGAATCCTTGCCTGAATTAACCGCAATCAACCGCATTGCCGCTGCATTAAACGTGCGCGCACCCGTAGCTCTGCGCGTCAATCCAGATGTGGATGCAGAAACTCACGCGAAAATTTCGACTGGCAAGGATGAAAACAAATTCGGCATCAGCTGGGGCCAGGTGGAAGCCGCCTTTGCAAAAGCCGCGTCCCTTCCCCATATCAATGTGCTGGGGGTAAGCGCGCATATTGGTTCACAAATTACAACCACGCAGCCCTTCATCAATTCCGCGCAGCGCATGATCGAGATGGTGACCACGCTTCGTGCGCAAGGCCATGCCATTGAACGCATCAGCCTTGGCGGCGGTTTGGGCATTCCGTATCAAGGTGAAACCATTCCGCTGGCTGAATTCGGCAAGCTGGTTCATGACTTTGCCGAAAAAATGAAATGCGATGTGGAATTGGAACCGGGCCGCTTTCTGGTGGGTGAAGCAGGCCTGTTGATTAGCAAGGTGATTTACGTGAAGGAAGCGAGCAGCAAAAGCTTCCTTATTGTTGATGCCGCCATGAAC
>JAKFVN010000053.1 GCA_021732145.1 Alphaproteobacteria bacterium | reverse complement strand
GGGCTTTGCGGTTAAGACTCGCAAACCGGGTTTCGACTCGTTCACTGGCATCGGCATGTGACGCGATACGTTGAATTTTCCGGCGCTGCGTTCACGCATGAAATTCTTCACGATGCGGTCTTCGATTGAATGGAATGAAACCACCACCAGCAAGCCGCCTTTTTTCAAAAGCTTTTCTGCTGCGGTCAATCCGTTGCTCAATTCATCCAATTCCTGGTTCACGTAAATGCGCAAGGCCTGGAAGCTGCGCGTTGCGGGGTCTAATCCATCCTTGGCAAAGGGCACAACCGCGCGGATGATGGTGGCCAATTGGCCGGTGCGGGTAATGGGTTTTTCCATGCGTGCATCCACAATGGCCTTGGCCACGCGGCGCGCAAAGCGTTCTTCACCAAAATTGAAAACAATGTCAGCCAGTTCTTTTTCAGGAAGGGTGTTCACGGCATCGGCTGCGCTGTGGCCATCCTGGCCCATGCGCATATCAAGCGGGCCATCATGGCGGAACGAAAAACCGCGTTCGGCATCATCGAACTGCGGCGATGAAACGCCGATATCCAGAACCACACCATCCACCGCGCCAACGCCTTTGTCGGCGAGCAGCGTATCCATATCGCCAAAGCGGCCATGCACCATCTGCAAACGGCCATCGTAATTCGTTTCCAATGCCTTGCCCGCCGCAATGGCCTGCGCATCACGGTCAATGCCGTAAACACGGGTGTTTTCGGTATCCAATATTGCCTTGCTATAACCGCCGCGGCCAAAGGTTCCATCCACATACACGCCATTGGCCTTTGGCTTCAGCCATTGCAGAACTTCCTTTAGCATGACGGGGATATGGCTAAAGCTCATTACTCTCCCCCGTTTAATGCCGACGCATCGGCGATAATCTTCGAAAGCGAAATGTTGTGCGAACGCACGGCATCGCGTGCCTTGGTTTCGAATGCCTTGAATTTCTTTGGGTTCCAGATTTGGAAGGTGCGGCGGCGGCCCACAAATGCCGCTTCATCATCAATGCCCACGGCTTCCATGAAATGTTCCGGGATGATGATGCGGCCATCGGCATCAATCGCGCACTGAACCGAGCCGCCAAAAATGGTGGTCTCAATCAGTTCGTACATTTCAGGGGTGAGGGAAAGCTTTTCCAGCGACTGCGAAAGAATATCGAGATGTTTCAGGGAGCACGCATCCAGCGCATCCACCTGCAATGAACGGAAAATCACAATTCCGTGGTGAACATCGTCACCGAGCGCAGCCCGAAATGTCGAAGGCACGGAAACACGGCCCTTTTTGTCGACTTTGTTGATGCTGGTGGAAAGGAATAGGGACATATCTAAGGATGCCGGCGTTTAAACTTTGCTTAATTTTTGTGCAGTAAAAACGAATAACTCTGTGGATAAGTTGGGTCGTTTCTGGGTCTTTATGGTATAGCATGGAATTTTATGGGTTATCAACAGATAAATGGTTCGTTTAACCAAATAAATAACTGATTCTAAAGGGTTTTATGTTCTTTATTTGTTCCTTATAGTGATTAAAACCCCTGTATTTTTGGGGGTTTCTTACACTCAATCGTTCTCTTGTGAAATTAAGGATTGGATTTAGGTCGTAGCGGTGGCTGCTGCGCTTACGCCGCTCTTCTTGCCCAGCTTGCGCCATTTGGCCGGGCGTGAACTGGTGCTTTCAATGCCGTGGGCAATGCAATCCAGGCGGTGGCGATAGGTGCTGCCGGGTATGCCAAGGCGCAAGGTTGAACGTGGGTGGGTAATTTCGCCTTTTGCAGTTTTGAATCCAACGCCCACCGTTCCGAACAAGGTAGTGGTTTTGTATCTTTTGATTTTGCCCAATTGGTGCAAGTGATCTGCATTGGCAAGAATGCGCGACTTCAGCCACGGGTTCCATGTGTTGATTTGCAAGCCCGCTTCACCCCACATCGCGTTCGCTGCGATCAGTGCGGCTTGAATGGTTTTATCATCCATGCTGCCTTTGATTTTAATCACGCGCGGGTGGACGATAATCTGAATTGTGCTGGGATTGCTGTCATCCTCACGGCGGTTCTCAAATTCAATTCTATTGGCTTCGTCTGATGTTTTGTAACGGAAGTTGTCGCCCCAATTGCCCGGGCGCGTCAGTTCGCGTTTAAATATGTTAACAATCGCGGAGATTTGTTCAGCCGTGAAATTATCGCCTTTGCCAGCGTTTTCTAATGCATCGCCGCTCAGGATAGATGCATCTGGCGCGGTGTTTGCGGCGGGGGCAGGATCCAATGCGCGGATGCGCGCGGCCTGTTGTTCGGCTTGCTGCAATTCCTGTTCCGCTGCTTCACGCGCCAGTTTCAGGCGCGCATCCTCTTGCTCGGCCTGCGCGATGAGGTGCTGATGTTCGGTAAGCTTGCGCTTTGCCTCATCATTCACGCTGCGTGCAGCATCACGTTGCATGCGCTCATTTTCATAATCTGTTTTCGCCTGGCGTGCGATGTGTTCAAGGCGCGCGGCCTGGGCGCGGGCATCGGTTGCAGGTTGAATGGTTGCGGCGTGCGTGGCTTCTTCGCTGGCTTTTGCGCCCTCGCGCGTGCGCTTGGTTGAATTAAAGCGCGTTTCTCGCTTTTGCTGCGCATCAAATTTATCCTGTGCTGCCTGCACCAAATCTTTGTTGATGGCCTGGGTGCCTTGCTGGGTAGCAAGCAGGTCATTCGCCAGCGCCATCTTGCCAGTCACTGGCGTGTCAATCTCGGCAAGGGCTGCATGTGCTGCATCCAATTCAGCTTGGGCTTTTGCTTCCTTGGCAGCAGGTGTCTTTCCAGTCCAGCCCAGCATGCGTTCTTTGCGCGGATGCGCGCCGGTGTTTGCTGCTTTCGCTTCATCCAGCGTGCGTTGCTTTGCGCTAATGTTGGCAAGCGCGGCGCGCTGCAATTGGTGCAAGGTTTGAATGTTGCTTTCGGTCGCCGCAATCTCGCGTTCAATGCTGGCCAGGTTGTCTTTTGCGGTTTGCAATGTTGCGGTAGCCGTTCCGGTTGCCGCAACCATCGCAGCTTCTTTATCCAGCACGCGCTGGAGTGCAGCAACGGCTTTATCAATTTTTATTTTTGCATCATCGCGCGTTTTTTCCGCGGCAATCGCAGCCTGGTGCTGGGCTTGCGCAGCTGTGTACGCCGCGCTGCTTTCCCTGCGTTTCTGTCCGACGCTGCGTTCCTTTTCATCAAAAGCTGCATCGGCCAATGCTTTGTCCTGTTCAAGTGCAGGCAGGCTCAAGCGATGCGATGCAAGCGCTTTTAAATTTTCGGCTTCCGCGCGCTTGGCGGTTGCAGCGCGGTCAGTGCTGATGCGGACAAGTTCATCAAGGGCATCAGGCGGGGCAATCACAATGCTCGGCGCAGCAGATGGCGCAGCAGACGGTGTTGGTGATGCAGTTGAAGAAGGTGTTGGTGATGCAGTTGAAGAAGGTGTTGGTGATGCAGTTGAAGATGGTGTTGGTGGTACGTGTGGCGCCCTACGCCGTGGTGCGCGGGCAGAAGAAGGCGTACCAGATGCCGCCGCCGATGGTGTGCCCGACGCAGTAGTGCTCATTCAAAAATCCCGTTTAAAAAAATCTAAAATCGATTTCCGAATATACCACGAGAGGCTGAAAGTATAGGATTCATAATGATTAAAGTTCACCAGATGGCCTGTAAGCCGGGTTTTGTCGTCGCACCTTTAACAGTGTTAAGACGGTCATTCATCTAGCATGTGAATTACTCCACATGTCATGCAACCTACCCGGATGGTTAATGGTAAGATCAGCCAACCATCCCTATTTGGTCTTGCTCCTGGTGGGG
>JAKFVN010000024.1 GCA_021732145.1 Alphaproteobacteria bacterium | reverse complement strand
GAAGATGCCGCAGTTTAAAAAGCTGCATATCCTTGTATTAGGATTGCTTGCGGTGACCTTGGTGATGCTGGCCGTGCAGAACCTGAATACGACGGTGGCGCGCATGATTACGCCCGTTGCGTTGATTGTATCGCTGATGCTGCTGACCATGCTGCCATCGGTGCTGGCGGTGGCGTCGGCTGCGTTCATCGCCATTTCGTTAGCCGTAGCGCCAGCGCCCATCGCCTTGCAGCGCGATTTCTTTGGCGTAAAGCGCGTGCTGGACAGAACCTTTGATGATGGCGCGGGTTACCGCACGCTATTGCATGGCACGACCAGTCACGGCATGCAGCAGCGCATGCCAGCCGTAACCAACGCGCCGCACCTGTATTATGCGCCGGGCAGCGGCTTGCAGGACGTGGTGGAAGCCATGCAGCCGCATCATGTCGGTATTGTGGGCCTCGGCATGGGGGCGATTGCGTGCATTCCGCCGCCCAGCACCGATATCCGTTATTTTGAAATTGATCCCGGCGTGGAAGTGCTGGCCAAGCAATACTTCACCTATTTGCATGATTGCCCCGCCGAAATCGTGATTGGCGATGCGCGCATGACGCTGGCGAGTGACCGGAACTATTACGACATGCTGGTATTGGATGCATTTTCATCCGATGCCATTCCGGTGCATTTGCTGACGCAGGAAATGTTCAGGATATATAAGGAACGCCTTGACCGTAACGGCGTGCTTGTCCTGCATATTTCCAACCGCTACTTGAATTTGCGCCATGTGGTTGCGGGCGCGGCCAAGCAGATGAACTGGCATGGCGCGATTAAAGACCATGCGCCGGAACGCGACGCGCCGAATTTAACGCCCAGTGAATATGCGGTGCTAAGCCCGGATAAGAAAGTCATCCAGCAATTGCTGGATAAGGGCGGCTGGATATCGATTGATGACGTATCGCCGCTATTCTGGACAGATGACCGCATTTCAATTGTACCCATTTTAAATCTTGGTTTTGGTAAGTAGTAAGGAAGAAAACATGCCTAAAAGAACAGACATAAAATCCATCTGCATCATCGGCGCTGGCCCGATTGTGATTGGCCAAGCGTGCGAGTTTGACTATTCCGGCGCGCAGGCCTGCAAGGCGCTTCGCGCCGAAGGGTACCGCGTGGTGCTGATTAATTCGAACCCCGCCACCATCATGACCGACCCGAATTTGGCGGATGCGACCTATATCGAACCCATCACGCCGGCAATCGTGGCCAAGATTTTGGAAAAAGAAAAACCCGATGCGTTATTGCCCACCATGGGCGGCCAAACTGCGCTCAATACCGCGATGGCATTGGATAAGGATGGCACGCTGAAACGCCTGAACATTGAACTAATTGGCGCAAAAAAAGATGCGATTGAAAAAGCCGAAGACCGCCAGCTCTTCCGCGATGCGATGGATAAAATCGGCCTTATCAGCCCCAAATCCCGCGTGGTGAAGAACATTGCCGAAGGCCAAGCAGCGCTTGCTGAAATTGGCTTGCCAGCCATTATCCGCCCCAGCTTTACCTTGGCTGGAACAGGCGGCGGCATTGCGTATAACAAGCAGCAATATAATGACATTGTGGCGAGTGGTCTCGATGCCAGCCCTGTGACCGAAGTATTGGTCGAAGAGTCCGTATTGGGCTGGAAAGAATATGAAATGGAAGTGGTACGCGATAAGGCAGATAACTGCATTATCATCTGCGCCATCGAAAACGTAGACCCGATGGGTATTCACACCGGCGATAGCATTACCGTTGCGCCTGCATTAACGCTGACCGATAAAGAATACCAAATCATGCGCAATGCATCGATTGCAGTGTTGCGCGAAATCGGCGTGGACACGGGTGGTTCGAACGTGCAGTTCGCCGTAAACCCTGCCGATGGCCGCATGGTGGTGATTGAAATGAACCCGCGCGTATCGCGTTCGTCTGCCCTCGCATCCAAGGCAACGGGTTTCCCGATTGCCAAGATTGCGGCGAAACTGGCGGTTGGTTATACGCTGGATGAATTGAAAAATGATATGACGCAGGTAACGCCTGCATCATTCGAACCCACCATCGATTACGTGGTGACCAAAATCCCGCGCTTTGCGTTTGAAAAATTCCCCGGCTGCGACCCGTTGCTGACGACCGCAATGAAATCAGTGGGCGAAGTGATGGCGGTTGGCCGTTCATGGCAGGAATCGGTGCAAAAGGCGTTGCGTTCAATGGAAACGGGCCTTCACGGCTTTAACGATGTGAATTTGCCGAGGGCAGATAAAGACCCGCTGGTGCTGCGCGAAGCATTGGGTAAGCCAACCCATGATCGCTTGCTGGTGATTGCGCAAGCGATGCGTCATGGCATGAGCGTTTCTGATATTCACGCGATTTGCAAAGTAGACCCTTGGTTCCTTGAACAAATCAAAATCATTGTTGATACCGAAAGCGCGATTAAGAAAAACGGCCTGCCAACATCAGCTGATGAATTGATGCGCTTGAAGCAAATGGGTTTTGCTGATGCGCGCCTTGCGACGCTTACGGGTAAGACCAAGGAAGATGTTGCAACGCTGCGCACCACATTAAATGTGCACCCTGTATATAAACGGATTGATACCTGCGGCGGTGAATTTGCATCCGCAACCGCTTATATGTACTCATCCTATGAAGGTGTTGGCGCGGAATCCGAAGCGCGCGTGTCGGATAAAAAGAAAGTCATCATCCTTGGCGGCGGGCCAAACCGCATCGGGCAGGGGATTGAGTTCGATTATTGCTGCGTGCATGCCGTGTTTGCACTGCGCGAAGCAGGTATCGAAACCATCATGATCAACTGCAATCCCGAAACCGTATCCACCGATTACGATACGTCAGACCGCTTGTATTTCGAGCCGTTAACCGCCGAAGACGTGATTGAAATCGTGCGCATCGAGCAATCCAAAGGCCAGGTTCTGGGCGTGATTGTGCAGTTTGGCGGCCAAACACCGCTGAAACTGGCAGATGAATTGCAAGCCGCGCAAATCCCCATCCTTGGCACATCACCCGATGCGATTGATTTGACCGAAGACCGCGAACGCTTCCAGCAATTGCTGCAAAAGCTGAATTTGCGCCAGCCGGAAAACAGCATCGCGCATTCGGTTGCCGAAGTGAAAAGCATGAGCGTCACGGTAAGCGAAAATGCGAAATACCCCGTGCTGCTTCGTCCATCCTATGTACTTGGCGGGCGCGGCATGCAAATCATCCGCGGTGAAAGCCCGGAGCATCTGACGCAATTGGTGGAACGCTATGCGACCGAAGCGGTGCAGGTATCCGGAAAAAATCCGGTGCTGATTGACCGTTATCTGTCAGACGCCACGGAAGTTGACGTTGACGTGATTTGCGATGGCACCGACGTATATATTGCCGGTGTGATGGAGCATATTGAAGAAGCGGGTATCCATTCCGGCGATAGCGCATGTTCCTTGCCGCCCTATTCATTGTCACAAAAGCTGATTGATGAAATGGGCAAGCAATCGAAGCAAATGGCGTTAGCCATTGGCGTTATCGGGTTGATGAACGTTCAGTTCGCGGTGAAAGACCAGAACATCTATGTTCTGGAAGTTAACCCGCGCGCCAGCCGTACTGTTCCTTTCGTGGCTAAAGCCACGGGGGTTGCTGTGGCAAAAATCGCCGCGCGTGTCATGGCGGGCGAAAAATTGGCAAGTTTCAATCTGAAACCGCAAACCCATAACCATGTCGCGGTGAAGGAAGCCGTATTCCCGTTCAGCCGTTTCCCCGGTGTGGATGTGCTGCTTGGCCCGGAAATGAAATCAACGGGCGAGGTGATGGGCATTGATGTGGACTTCCCCAAGGCCTTTGCCAAATCGCAATTGGGTGCGGGCGTAAACCTGCCGTTAAAAGGCAATGTGTTCATTTCCGTGCGTGACCGCGATAAGCCAGCGGTTATTGCCATTGCAACCCAGCTGATTGGCATGGGCTTTGGAATTGTGGCAACGTCGGGCACGGCCAAAATCTTGCACGAAAAGGGGCTGAAGGTCACCAGCATCAACAAGGTATTGGAAGGTTCGCCGCATATTGTCGATGCGATGATTAACGGCGATATCCAGCTGGTGATGAATACAACCGAAGGCGCGAAGGCGCTGGCGGATAGTTTCAGCCTTCGCCAGACGGCGCTGCTTAACAAAATTCCGTATTACACCACGGTGGCAGAAGCCAGCGCGGTGGTGCAGGGCATTGCTGCACTGCAAGCAGGGAATATGCAGTTCGAGCCAATTCAAAATTATTTCAAGGTCGCATAGGACTAAAACAAGGGTGTGCAAATCAACCTTTCTTTCCACGGAATGAATTGACCGAATCCGAAAGGCTTCGTTACCATCATCCTACCGAATCTAATTTGTCTTAGATGCTGCAGGGATAGCCACTTGGATCGTTTAAAAGCCGCGCTCGAAACTCTTGACCAATCCATTGACGGATTAGTGGATGCGTTGTCGCGCCGCCAAAAAGAGCTGGATAAGGTCATTGAAGCCCGTGCCGCTAAGCGCGTGAAGGCTGCCAATGAAACGGCGGAGCGCGCATTGAAACAAGCCCAGCAGCGCGAAAGCCAGGCCGTAAGCAATGAACGTGAAGCACTGAATAAAGAACGCGAAGCGGTAACAAGAGAAGCCAAGCAACGCGAGCTGACATCGCTGGTCGCCAGCCGCCTGGATCAGGCGATTGTGCGCTTAGAAAAAATTGTGGGGGAGTAGATTATGGACAAGAACATGATTGAAATTTCCCTGATGGGTCGTTCCTATCAACTGGCTTGCCCGCCTGACCAGCATGAACGCGTTCGCGAATTGGCCGTGATGGTGGAAGAAAAAATGCGCCTTGCCATTTCATCAAGCCAGGGAACCGTGGGCGAGGTGCGGTTGCTTTTGCTCGCAGCGCTTATGCTCGCCGATGAAGTAGTGGAAGCCAAAGCGTCGCAAGACAAATTTATTGCGCAAGAACGCAGTAATTTAAGTGATGAGGAAAACATGCTGGTAACAGCGGTTGAACACCTGTCGCAACGCATCAACAGCATCGCATCGCGCATCGAGCCGCACTGATTATCCAGTTTGTCCCGATGCTGATGTTAATGCAGATGCCTTATATGCATCTTCAAGAAAAATCTTGAAATAGATCAACGAGCCAAATAATTATATTCCGGGTCTTGGAGCCCTGATGGGTTTTTGGTTTACTTTTCCGCCGCCATCGCCGGATGGTTCGTCCTCGTCACCGCCGCCATCGCCTGAGGTAGTGGGGATATCGGGGCGCGTTGTATCCAGATTGATATTGTTAATGGTTTTCGGCGCTTGTGGCTTGCTGCCATTCACAACCATCATGCTGATGGTGGGGTGCATGTCTGATGAAATCTGGGAAAATCCGAGACCCAGCACAACAGAAGCGAGCAAAATGGCAACCAGCAGCATTGCGGTGCTCATGGATGAGCGTGCAGGTTTTGAAGCGTTGTCTTCGCAGTGCGTATGATCAACAAGTAATGTCT
>JAKFVN010000054.1 GCA_021732145.1 Alphaproteobacteria bacterium | reverse complement strand
ATTTGAAGAAGGAAGCACGGGTGATAATCTTCCAACCTTCACATTGCCGAAAGCGGAATTGCAAAACGGCGTTCCATTGATTGATGTACTTATTAAAACCGGATGGGCAACCAGCAAGGGCGAAGCCAAGCGGTTGATTGAAGGCGGCGGCGCAAAAATTAATGATGTTGTAGTCAGCAATGTGAATGAAGTTGTGCGCAGCAACGGCGCAGACATCAAACTTTCCGCCGGAAAAAAACGCCACGCCCTTATTAAAATAACGTGATTAAATCCGCGTAATTAAGGCATTTGCCCATTCCCATAGTTAAAAATCGTTAACCCCCATTAACTAAAGTAAGGGTTTGTTATTCCAAATCAGGAATAATGAGCCTTTATTGATGGATGATTCCAGACCGCGATGACCAACGCATTTACTGACGACAGGACGAATGTATCGCCCGATGCTGCACTGCGCGCAGCCGGATTGGAATTGTCGCCCGTCACGCAGCAGCTGTATTCCAATCCGCGCACGCTGTTCTGGAACAACAAGGCCAATCTGTTTGAACAACTGCGTGCCTATGCGGCAACGCATGGCATTCATGATACCTTTGCCAGCCGCGATACATTGAATGGCCTTCTCTCCACGCGCGATGCGAATGACCGCGCGATTGCCGACCGATTGATGACCGAAAGCATTATGCGCACCGCGCAGGAAATCAGCAGAAGCGATGGCGGCAATCTTGCCGAAACATTTAGAAACGCAATGCTCATGCCTGTGCAAATGATGTCGCCAAACACAAAAACGCCCGCACAGCAACAAATCGAAGAAGCACTGGATGCCGCAGGCCCGCAGCATCCCGTTTACAAAAGCATGCGCGAGCAATACGCACAACTTGCCGCGCGCGGTAATTTGGATCACCCGAAACTGGTCAGCTTGCGCGTGACAATGGCGGATGTCCGCCAAAACGGATTTAATGACGCTGTCGCCGACAATACCATTCGCGTCAATATCCCCGAACGCAGGGCGCATTATAACATTAACGGGGTTCAGGGCAATTCAAGAGCGGTCATTGGCGGCGCGCTCCGGCCCGATGGCAGCATGAAACAAACCCCGATTGCAACTGGCGAAGTTCAAAGCGCTATCCTGCAACCTGTTTGGTATATCCCGCCTTCGATTGCCGAAAGCAAAGGGTTGATGAACCCGCAATTGATTGCGAATTTGCGCCGCCAATATGAACAGGCAGGCGGCACAGGCAACACCCACAGCTTCGTGCACACCAATGGCGAGCGTTATACGATTGATTTCGCAAAAGTGGATGTGCCGGGCGTTAGCCCGTTTTCGCAACCCACCAGCCCATCCAACCCGCTGGGCGGCATCAAGCTTATTCTGGGCGGACGATTTGGCGCAAACAGCATTCGTATGCACCATACTGCGGATGGATCATCATTCGGCGCATCCCAGCTAAGCTCTGGATGCATTCGCGTGGAAAATGTTGCGGATATTGTTGCGGCATTATCCACCGACCCCCATCTTGGCCAACGTTATGGCTATGCCAATACCCGCGATTTGATTCAAGCCGCGATGACACGGGGCAATAACCCCGACCCTGATGGCCGGCCGCAATGGGCACGCCCAGAATTTGCGGGCATGAACATCCCTATTCAGCGCGGCATTAACGTGCGAACCACCTATAACACCGTGACATGGGATGCGCAGAATAACCGCGCCATTGTCCACCGTGATATCTATTTGCGCGATAAAGCAGCCGATGTGCCATCACGCTTTGCGATGCCAGCGGTGACCATTCAACATGGGGCTATTGTTCCAGTCGCCGATAATTCGCGCCAGGCGCATATGGCTGCGCCGCGCTACACCACTTAGGGTTTTGTTATATCCGTTGGCGCGGCTGGCTGTTCGTGCTTATCCATCTTCGTAATATCGTTATCCATAAACAAAATGTTGCGCAAAATGCCGGGTGCCAGTACGGATACGGGATTGACCGATACCTTTGCTTTTGCAATCGGGCCTTCCACGCGATACGTCGCGGCAAATACGCCCTGCCCTTCACCTCCGGTCAAAATATCACCGATCACCGGAATGGCCGAAATAATGCGGCTGATGAAATAAACAGGAATAACCTGACCTTCCAATTCCAGCGCGCTGTGATACAAATCAATCTTGCCGGCAGCCGTCAATCCCAGCGAACCGCTGGCGGTACGCGCCTTATCAATCACAATGGTATCGTTGTTCCAGATATACTCGCCTTCCAATTCGCCAAACCCCAGCCCTTCGCCGCCCAGCATTGCCGCCAGGCCATCGGGCGAAATGGCGCTAATCAATTGCGCGAGCACGGGCATATTGGTAATGCGGTAATTATCCAGCTTGATATGGCCGAATATATTGCGCAGCCTGTCGCCCGGCTCGCTCTTGCCATCTATCGTCAATTTTCCGCCAATCATCGTATCCGTTACATCAAGGGAGCTGAGGATATTGCCAAGATTTGGCGAGGTGGCGGAAAGCACCGTGATGTTGCCCGCGGGTTTAATGCTGAAATTAAACGGCGTTTTGTTTGTTGCCAGCGCGGAAGCCTCCAACGCTGCCCAGCCGAATTCATCGCGCTTTCCTTTGATGCTGACATCATCCAACTGCGTCTTCGCGCCTGTCAGAATGCGTTTCAGTTTGATGTCCAACGCCAGCGGCGCAGATGATTTCCGCGAAGCGGGCGGCGCTTTATCATCATCATCTGCTGGCGCAGCATCAAAGGCATGGCGGATATCCAGCACATCGCCATCCAATGTCAGGCTCGGCACGCCATCAACGCGGGCATATTCAGCCTTGCCGTGCGTTTCACCAAGTTGCAAGGGGTTGATGGCCAATTTGGATAAATGCTGGTTGGCATCAAAGCTTCCCTTGCCATCAATGGTTACATCTTTGCCCCGAACCTTTAATTCGCTCAGCTCCATCGGCGCGCCGCCGCCCCATTCCAGCATGGTTGAAAAATTAAACGCAGCATTGGCGGGCTTGCTGTAAAACACATCCGGCACATCCAGCTGCGTGCCGCTGGCATCGCCGCTGACCGCGAGCCTGGAACGCGACTGGCTGCGCTCATACGTCACATCCACTGGAAACGCAGCGGCGCTGTTCATCGTCAAATCAACGCCGAATTTCTTTATATCCTGTGCCTTGGCATTTCCTTTAATGCTGGCCTTGCTGAGCAGTTCAGTGGCGTTGGCGGTCGTAAAACGCTCCACCCAATCCACCGTCGATGGCACGCCATTTAATGCGCCATCACCCTTGAATGCCAAGCCATCCTTGGTTACCTGCAAGGCGATACTGCCTTTGGTCACATCAATCATCCCCGCAACATTCTTCATCGCGCCATCGGTGATTTTGGTGTCGGCTTTTAATTCAATCTGGTCGAACAGCAACTCTTTGAGCAGCGGGAATGCCATATGCAGCGTGCCTTGCACATTGCCGCCGGTTTGCTTGGGGTTGATGCTGATTTTCTTGGCATAGCCCATTGGCGGCCGGTCTAATATCTCCAGCAATACGGGGGCAGGCGACGCAAGATTGGCATCAAGCGTCAGTATTTGCTGCTCCGCATTCAATCCATCAATCACCACATGCGACGCGCCAAGCTTAACCTCGCCCATTTCCCCGCCCGTGACGCTGATATCAAACCCGTTAGCTGTGAACGGCCCGCCGCCAGCCACGTTTTGCAGATTGGGCAGTGGTTTCCATGCGGTCATTTCAATGCCGCTGACCATAATCGTGCCATGCACATCTTTTAAGGTTGCAGCGCTGACATCATTTTCCGGCACCGTCATGCCAAGATTGATGACAACCTCATCCAGTTTGCCTTTATGAATATTCTCCAAAATCCAGTCCCGCGCATTCTTGCCAGCGTTTTCGGGCCATAATTCCGGCAATTGCTCAACAGGAATATCGGATAGCTTAAACATTGCGGTCATATCGCGCGGGGTTGAGCCCACATGAATGCTGGCATTGCCCTGTAACACCATTTTTTCAAAATCAAAGCGCATCGGCTCCACGCGCAGCACGCTATCCTTCCTATTATACCGCGCAACAATCTGCCCTGATTTGAATGGCAGCGGTTTTGGATACAAGTCCGGGATATTGATATCGCCCTTATCCACATTCAGGTTCAGTCCGCCATCAATCACATTCACATCCTCATTAACGCTGATGGTCACGGAGCCTGTTAAGGGCGATGAAATGAAATTGAATGCCTTAAGCTGCGGAATGCTATCGGCAAACAGCGCGGGGTTTAAATGGTCGAACGAGCCTATGGCTGTAAATACCTTATGCGCAGCTTCGTAATTCAATTGGAAATCAAATGCGGTTTGCATGCCATTCTTGCTGACCGTTAATCCCGCCTTGCCTGCATAATTACCCTTGCTGCGCTTTAACGATAATTCCGGCATGACCACATTCCATGTGATCTGCTTGCTCTCGTCATTCATGGTGATGCGGCCATTGGCGATATTCAAGTTGGCGAATAATCCAAGGCCGGCCGAACGCGTATTGGGCGAGCGCAATATATCGCTGATGAGCGCCAGCATCTCGTCTTTTGAAATATCGTCCTTTGGCGCGCTTTCCGACGGCGGCACGACCGCCTGCTCGCTTTCCGTACCCATCGCGCCCAGATGGAACACGCCCGTGGAATCAATATGCGCATGCAGATGCGGGTCTTTGACGGCCACATTCCACGGCGATCGCGCTTCATCCAAGTATCCTATCGGGCGCAAGCCCAGCGTGATGAGCGGAATGGTCGCGATGCATTGCTCCAGCTTGTCCTGAAGCTTTACATCCGTCAGCACCAGCGTGGCGCGGTGCCGTTCCTTATCCCATGTCAGCGAACTGGTTCCGATTTTTGCAAAAACGCCGTGTTCCTTGGAACTTAAGACATTTTCAAGCGCAGGGGTCAGTTCGGTGATGGTAAGCGGCCCTTGCGTCAGGCGCAGCGCGAGCAAAAACACGCCGATAAATAAAACCGCGCCGCAAAATGCCAGTCCTTCTAGAAATAGCTTGAATGTAATTTTTATGTGGCGCATCGAAAAAGCAGGACGATTATAAACCGGGCAGGAAGTGCCAGACTCTTAGCTTGACTCTTATGCATCGTATCATCATTTTCATCATTGCTTCCACAGTTTTAACATCCACCGGAGTATAAAATGGCACTTGCTAAAAAGAAATCTGCTAAGCCTACAGCCCAAAAGACAACAAAGAAAACAATCAAACCTGCTGCGAAATCAACCAAGGCTGCATCTGCGAAAAAAGCACCTGCAAAAATGACTCCAAAAGCAACGCCAAAGAGCAAGCTATCCGTAGGCAGCAAAGCGCCATCCGTATCGCTGCAAACCCTCGAAGGCAAAATCAGTCTCGCCAATCTTAAAGGCAAGAATGTGGTGCTTTATTTCTACCCCAAAGACGACACGCCCGGCTGCACCAAGGAAGCCTGCACCTTCCAAGACAACCTTCCAAAATTCAAGAAAATGGATGCAGTCGTCATCGGCGTTTCAAAAGACAGCCTCGCGTCACACCAAAAATTTGCAAAGAAGTACAAGTTGAATTTCAACCTTGCCGCAGATGATGATGTCAGCATCGCAACTGCGTTCGGCGCATGGATTGAAAAAAGCATGTATGGCAGAAAATATATGGGCATTGACCGCTCAACTTTTTTAATTGATAGCAAGGGCGTCGTGCGCAATAC
>JAKFVN010000021.1 GCA_021732145.1 Alphaproteobacteria bacterium | reverse complement strand
CGCGCCGCTCGATTTGCAAATCGGCAAATGCCGCTTAAGCCTGTGCCAGCCCAAAGATGATGCGCCGGTCGAAACGCGCAAATTATCGCACATGAAAATTGCGACGAAGTTTCCAAATTTTACCAAAAGCTTTTTTGCGGAAAAGGGTATTCAGGCCGAATGCATTGAATTGAACGGCGCGATGGAATTGGCACCGTTGCTTGGCCTTGCGCCCACCATGGTCGATTTGGTGGCCAGCGGTTCAACGCTGAAAGCCAATAATCTTGTGGAAATCGAAGTGATGGCGGAGGTTTCTTCACGCCTGATTGTCAACCGCGCGGCCTATAAGACGCAGGGAAATGAGCTAAAACAGTGGATAGATAAGTTTAGAGCCGCAGTTGAAGGCTGATTGAGGCTTGACCAAGCCCCATAACCATTGCAATCTGCCGCCACTTTCCACCCATCCACCAACGCAAGACTAATCCTACATGGCAAAAGAAGACGTTATTGAATTCAGCGGCACCGTGACCGAATTGCTCCCTAACGCAATGTTCCGCGTGAAGCTTGAAAATGGCCATGAGATTATTGCCCATACCGCAGGCCGCATGCGCAAGAACCGCATCCGCGTTCTGGCTGGTGATAAGGTTACCGTTGAAATGACCCCGTATGACCTAACCAAGGGTCGTATCTCCTTCCGTCACAAGTAATACTCAAACGCCGTAAGGCTTCGCTCGCATAAGCTCGCGGTGCAGCGGTCGCTGCACTTAACCCAGGAGTTGAAATGCTATTCGTTATTCATTGCATCGATGCTGCTGATGGCCATCCGCGTCGCATGGAAAATTATCCGGCGCACAAGGCGCATCTGGAACGCACGGCGGATTTTGGAATTCAAATCGTGATGTCAGGGCCGCTGGTGAAAGACGATGGCGAGACACCGATTGGCAGCATGTTTGTGATTGAAGCGCCAAACAAGGCAGCGGTTGAGGCATATCAGAAGGCTGACCCGTTTTATAATGCCAAGGTTTGGGAACGCATCAGCCTGACCGCGTTTAGGAAGACCAAAGGCTAACCCCTTTTAGATTAAGAGATTCATGAAGCTCATCCTTGCATCTACATCGCCGCGCCGCCTTGAATTGCTAGCGCAAATTGGCATTAAGCCGGACAAGGTGATGGGGCCGGATTGCGATGAAACGCAGCTGAAAGATGAAAAACCCGAAGCGCTGGCGCTGCGCCTTGCAATCGCCAAGGCCAACGCTGTGCATGCAAAGCACCTCGATAGTTTTGTAATTGCGGGCGACACGGTTGTGGATGCGCGCGCAAAGGTTTTGCCGAAATGTAAAGACGATACGGAAGTACGCAAATGCCTCGAGATTTTATCCGGCTGCCGCCACCGCGTGTATGGCGGCGTATGCGTGGTTAACCCCGCAGGAAAAGTTTTCACGCGCGTGGTGGAAACCAGCGTGGCGTTCAAGCGGTTACATAAGGACGAGATTGAGTCTTATGTGAAATCGGGCGAAGGGGTGGGGAAGGCGGGCGGCTATGCGTTGCAAGGACGCGCGGCGGCGTTTATCAAACACCTGTCGGGTTCGCCGTCGAACGTGATTGGCTTGCCCTTGCATGAAGCAGCCCAATTGTTGCAAGGTGCGGGGTATGAACAACGCACCTAATCGCACTTTAAGTTATGATGAACAAGATGGCCTGGCGCGCGCGATTATTTCGCAAGGCAAGCAGGTGCGCGATTGCTTTTTTGACAGCATGGAACATCCGCAGCAAACGGGCACGATTTATCAAGGCGTGGTTGACCGCATTTTAAATGGCAAAGGCTGTTTCGTAAAAATTCCGGAACTGGATAACGGATATTTGAACGATAATGAGGGTTTGGTCAGCGGCCAGAAAATCTGGGTGCAGGTAAAAAACGAAGCACGTGAAGGCAAAGCGCCAGCATTGACGCGCGCCGTAACATTGCCCGGCGTGTTTGTGGTGCATCAGCCATTTGGCGTTGGCGTGCATTTGTCGCGCCGCCTTGCCGATATGGGTGAAGAAACCGGACATCTTACCAAAGCATTATCCGGCAAGCCCGGCGGCTGGGTTATTCGCAGCAGCGCGATTAAAGCAACGCGCCCGGAAATCGAACAGGAAATTACCGAGCTGACCGCCGCAGGGCAGGCGTTGATGAACAGCACAAACATTCCAGCACCAAGTGCGTTTGAGCAGGCATTGCTCAATGCAGCAGGTGTTGCCGCGGGTAACCTGTTGCAGGTGATTATTGAAAAGAAGCTGGATTTGGAGCATATGACGCATTATGTGCGTTTGGCGCGGCCCAGTTTATTGGCCAATATCCGCCTAACGCCGACCGATGGCGCGTTTGAGCAGAATGATTTGGAAAGCTTTTTTGAAAGCCTGTGCGACCCTATTGTGCCCTTGCCACGCGGCGGTAATTTGAAGTTTGAGCGCACCGATACATTAAACGTGATTGATGTGAATGGCGGCGAACGTACCAATTTCTTTGAAATCAACCATGACGCGGCGCAATTGGTGATGAACCAAATTCGCTGGCGTAATCTGGGCGGGATTATCCTGATTGATTTTTTAAAAATGAAACGCAGCGATGACCGCGACGCGATTGCCGATATGCTGGATGCATTCGCGCAGCATGATGCCAGCACCTGCGATGTGTTTGGCTTCACGCGGCTCGGTTTATGCGAAATCAGCCGCGCGCGCCGCGGGTTTAGTTTATCCGAATTGATAAAGGGGTAGGCGATGCGCGTTTGCCCAGTGTGCTCCAAACCAACGATCGATAAATATAAGCCGTTTTGTTCATCGCGCTGCGCCGATGTGGATTTGCACCGCTGGTTATCGGAAAGCTATGCCATACCCGTTAAGGCAAGCGAAAGCGATGACGCGCTGGACGAAGACCCACAGAATCCACCCGATAAAGCTGAGGAAACCAGCCATTAACGCGGACTTTGAAATGGCTTGCCAAGAACGGCCTTTGGCCTTTATAACCATCGCTTCTTGAAGAGTGTGCCTGGGTAGCTCAGCTGGTAGAGCAACGGATTGAAAATCCGTGTGTCGGCGGTTCAATCCCGTCTCCAGGCACCATTTCTGTTTAATCAGCCCTAAGCATTCCATTCTGTAGCCTCACTCGCTCTGCGCAAACGCGCAACCGCTCGTGACAGGGGGCGTGTCTTACGTGACAGCTTTCCGATAAATATACAGCGTGTTTTTAAACGGTGTATGCCGTTGAACAGTTTCCGGTTTTGGCCATTGGCCTTTCAATTCAAATTCATTTGAAATGACAAGCGCGCCGGGTTTTAACTCGCGGTACAGTTTCTCGCCCAGCTTTTGCGATATTTGCACGCTTAAGTACATCACCACCGCATCCACAGTACGGCAGTCATAATCAAAGAAATCGGATTGCTGGTAGCGCGCATTTTTAATGCCGAACAGCTTTTTGAAAAACAGCGATTGGGTATAGGGAAGCTTGGCGTTTTCAATGCCCAGTACATCAGCCTGTGGTAGGGTGCGCGCAATTTTGCGCGTGAGCTGCCCATCGCCCGAACCGAAATCAACCACGTGATAAGCGGTGGCTTGTTTTTGATTAAAATCCGCCTTCAGCATCTTGGCCATTTCACGGATTAAGACGGATGGTGTTTCCAGCGTGGGGATATTGGTGCGATTGAATACGCGTTCATAAATGGTACGTATCATGAAATAGATAACCGCCAGCATGGTGGCGATGGTGATGATGTCGTGCGGCTTGTTCCACAAATCAACCACCAGCCAGCCAAAGCCGATAACGAATAACAGCACCATCAAGTCGATGAAGTCGGGCTTCGTGACCGTAAAGTTGGTTTTTAAATGCGCCAGAATGTTTTTCATAAAGCCAAGGTTATGCGTTATTTTATGCATGTAAAGCATCTCTTGCACATTCGGGAAAAAAGCACTAGTTTCCCCTTCGTTCTAATAACTTTAATAGGAATTCGACCATGCGCGTTGACGCAAATACATTACGTGCCGGACACGTCATTGATTATGAAGGCAAGCTCTGGGTTATTGCCAAATCGGAAATTGTTATTCCGGGTAAGGGCAACGCGATTGTGCAAATTGATATGCGCGATGCGCGCACCGGCGTGAAAACCAACATCCGTTTCCGTACGCAAGAGTCCGTTGAAAAGGCGCATATCGATGAAGAAGACATGCAGTACCTGTTCGGCGACGGCGAAAACTTCACGTTTATGAACCAGGAAAACTATGAGCAGGTCATGGTGACCAAGGAAGTCATGGGCGACCAAGCCGTGTACTTGCAGGAAAACATGATTTGCACCGTGCGCCTGCACGAAGGCACGCCGCTGACCGTGGAAATTCCAAAGCATGTTGTATTGGAAGTGGTTGAAGCTGACCCGCATACCAAGGGCCAGACCGCGACCGCATCGTATAAATCTGCGAAGATGTCGAATGGCGTAAAGGTACTTGTGCCACCATTCATTGAATCCGGCGAAAAGATTGTCGTGAACACTGCCGACAATTCCTACGTTGAACGCGCAAAATAACCCTCTTTAAAGAATAGAGTATTCAATCATGGCTCTGCGTTCTGCCAATCTGGTGGTTATGACGAAAGCCGCCGAAAAAGCGGGCAAGGCTTTGCTGCGCGATTTCGGCGAAGTGGAGCAACTGCAAGTTTCCAAAAAAGGCCCGTCGGATTTTGTATCGAATGCCGATACCAAGGCCGAGGAGATTTTGCGCAATGAATTGACCAAGGCGCGCCCTGCGTTTGGCATCATGGCGGAAGAAAGCACCACATCAAAACCCGATACCGAATTTACATGGATTATTGATCCCTTGGATGGTACCAGCAATTTCCTGCATGGCATTCCGCATTGGGCGATTTCAATCGGTTTGGCCAAGGGTGACCAGATGATTGCCGGTGTGGTTTACGAACCCATCCGCGATGAAATGTTCTGGTGCGAAAAAGGCGCGGGCGCCTATTTGAACGCCAACCGTTTGCGCGTTTCGGGTCGCCAATCATTAGAAGCATCGCTGATTGCGACGGGCATTCCATTTAAGGGTCATGAGTCACCAAGCTTTATGACCGAATTGCAAAGTGTTGCGCCAAAGGTTGCGGGTATTCGCCGCATGGGCGCAGCATCGCTTGATTTGGCATATGTTGCGGCTGGCCGTTACGATGGCTATTGGGAACGCAACCTGAAGGCATGGGATGTTGCAGCCGGCGTTGCATTGGTGATGGAGGCGGGCGGCAGCGTCAGCCCATTTACCCGTAACGATAACCCGGTGTTTAAGGGCGACGTGCTGGCAAGCAACCAAAACCTCCATAAACAGCTATGTGAGCTATTGGGCGCGGCCTATACTATTATTTAAATGCGCCCACATAAGCGGGCATTTAAATACACCCGCAAAGCGGGTGGGCAGCGGTCGCAGCACTTGAAAAAATAATCGAATCTATCAGGCATTATGGCGCACTATGGGCTTTGCCCTTGGCGTTAAAAGCATTTATTATCCAAGCCTTCATTTTCGGCTTAATCTTTTCGTCTTTGGTTTCTCTGGCCTGATGCTTTTGCAAAAATTCAAGCTTTCACTGCTGTTCGCCCTGCTCGTGGCCTTATGCCTCGGGCCTGTGCATGCAGCTACTGCCGCGCCATCTGCGCTGGAAGCGGTACAGGATGTGGATGCGGCGTATCAGGCAGCGCCCGCACCGGAAGAAGGCGCAAGCAAATCGTTATTTCACCCGAAGACGAACGCTAAAAAGAAATCATCGAAAAAGCATTCCAAGGATTTTTATGATGCGCATAAATCCGCGCCTAAAGACGCGCATAAATCTGCGCCTAAAAAAGCCAAGCCCGCCGCCGTTCAAGCCGATGATTTGATGAATGCGATGCGTAAGGGCATTGACCCAACTGCGCCGCCCGATGCGCCAATGCTGGTTCCGGCGCCGGCAACTACAACCGCGCCCATAGCGCCAGCCATTGCCGCGCAGCAGCCGATGCAACCCATTCCATCGGAAAAATTATTCCATCCGGTATCAAAAGACGAGGCTACCGCCGAATTGCCGCCTGTGACACCAAAGGGCGGGGCAACGGTACCCGTTACCGCGCCTGTAGCACCGCCAGATCCTGTGCCAGCCCCTGTGCCAGCCGCTGCAACGCCGCCGCCAGTTGTTCAGGAAACCAAGAAAGAAGAACCTAAGAAAGAAGAAGCCAAAACCGGCGCTCCCTTATTAAGTGATTTGAACGAAGCGCCAGAAGGCGCAGTGGATGTGAAAGCGGATGAAGCGCTTGCGCCAGCGCCTTCCGCAAAAGCGCCTGAACCAGCACGCGCGCCAGTTGCGCCCACTGCATCACACATCGAAGCGGAAGCGGAGCCGGTAAAAGAAGCAGCGAAGGCTGAAGCCATGCCGGAAGGCTTTGCAAAGTCACGCTCGCTTTTCTCGGCAGCTGGGGACACCAAGAAGCGCCCGGGCATTTCGCACCATAAGCCTGCGATGGCTGAACCAGCGCCATCTCCTGCGCCATCTGAAAAAGCAATTGAACCTCATGCAGCTTTGCCACCGGTAGCGCCGCCGCCACCCGGCGTTGCACCTGCCGCCAGCACTGAACCGATGATTAAGCCTGTGGGCGAAGCAATAGCTGAATCCCCGAAGAAGAGCATTTGGGGCGCGCCAACACCGGAAATGAGCAAGGGGAAAGTCATTTTCTCGCAAAGCGCAGACGGCACGGTTGTCAAAGCGCCAGCGGAACCTGCATCCACCGCGGGTGAAGTGATTTCAACCGAAGAAGCAAGCAGCGATAAGGATGTTGCTCAAGAAAGCAAGCCAGAAGAAAAAGAAGAAAAGAAACCGCAAGTAAAATCGGAAACGCCTGCTGACGCATCAGCGGAAGCGATGAACGAAGCGACAGTAAATGAGGGCGCACCCAAAGAAGAAACAACTGATACCGCAAAAGCACCAGCAGCATCCGCCGCTGCTAGCGCTGGGCACCGCGTTACCACCAGCGCGTATAATCCCGCAGCGGGCGGCGTGGTTCATGGCTCATGCGGCGCTGTCAACGGCGTTGGCCTTGCAGCTAAACCCGCCAGCAATTTATGCACGCAAGGCACGGCATCAGCCGTTACAGGCACTAAAGGTAATGGTGGCCCGTGGAACTGGACATGCAATGGCAGCAATGGCGGCTCGACGGTTAAATGCTCCGCCAGCGTTCAGGTAAATGGCGAGTGTGGCCCGGCCAATGGCTCGCTTTCCGCATCGCCACCGCCAAATAAGTTATGTGCATCAGGCAAGGCAACCAGCATCACCG
>JAKFVN010000051.1 GCA_021732145.1 Alphaproteobacteria bacterium | reverse complement strand
GGTATCATTGAATTAAATGCATATTCAAAAAGTTTGCGCGAAAAAGATTGCGGATACCGATTCCGTTTGGCACCTCAAGAATCTGTCCAATAAAAAACCCTGCGACCCTTTTTGAAGGGCAACAGGGTTTTTGAATGGTGGGCCCGGCAGGATTCGAACCTGCGACAACACCGTTATGAGCGGTGCGTTCTAACCGCTGAACTACAGGCCCTTTTTTAATAAAAAAGTAACTAACAACGCGCCAATTCATGCGCAATATGCACGCGCATTATAACTATTCCGCCATTTACTGAAAGTGCTTTTAATGCGGTAAAATCGGCTTAATTGCCTGCTTCTGCGGTGGCTTTGCAGTCGTGGCTGCTGGGTTTGGCTGCGGTGGTGGGCTGGTTACGCTCAACCCATGTCATGAGTTCTTTTTTGAAGTTCAATGGGTCGGCTATGTGGTCAATCGGGGTAATGCCGCCGCCTGTACCGTGGACAAAGATAGAACCAAAGCCAAGGATGCGTCCCCATACCGTCTGGTCGATATTGGCACCTTCCACACGGTTGAGCATCACTTCAAAGGTATTGCGGCTGATAAAACCAACTTTTGCAATCACGCGGCGGTTGGTTACCGCCAATTCCGTGCTGATGAAGCGAAGATACGAATGGGCAATCATACCAACGCCTGCGAGCACCATCGACACCCCCGTCCATACAATGTAGGAACGCATTTCGCTTGCAAGCCCAAGCAGGAATGTTTGATTGAGCACTTGCGGCGTAAGCAGGCATAAAAAAGAGCCAAAGATGGCGCTGGCAAAGCCGGGCACGAAAATAACCCAGTGCAACGTGCCTGCATATTCAAGTTCTTCGCCTTTTAACAGAACGGTCTCGACGTATGATCTAGACATAGTTGTATCCTGTGAAAAGCCTTCGGCTGTTGAACACTATGCGATTTCACCCGTTTTGTTTTAACAATTTCTTAATAGTACTGGCAAGTTAATGCTGCGCTAACCAACGTTCCGCTTCCAATGCCGCCATACAGCCCATTCCGGCGGCCGTAACGGCCTGACGGAAGACCTTATCCTTCACATCGCCCGCGGCAAAGACACCGGGGATGTTGGTTGCCGTGCTATCGGGCGCGGTCAGGATATAGCCCGCATCATCCATATCCACATGGCCTTTGAATAATTTGGTTGCCGGGTCATGTCCGATGGCGATGAAAAGACCGTGAACCGGAACGGTTGTCACGGCATTCGTCTTCACATTCTTCACCTTGATGCCCGTTACGGATTTATGTGGCGCGGTATCGCCGACGATTTCATCCACAATGCTATCCCAGATAACCTTGATTTTGGGGTTATTGGCTACGCGGTCTTGCAAAATCTTTTCGCCGCGGAAGCTATCGCGGCGATGGATCATGGTAACGCTGTTGGCGATATGGGAAAGATAAAGCGCTTCTTCCATTGCGCTGTTGCCGCCGCCAACCAGTGCCACATCCTTGCCCTTATAGAAAAAGCCATCGCAGGTTGCGCACGCCGATACGCCAAAGCCCTGGAATGTCTTTTCACTTTCAATGCCAAGCCAGCGTGCCTGCGCCCCGGTTGCGATAATCACCGTGTCGGCAATATACACATCGCCGCTATCGCCCTTGCAACGGAACGGGCGGGTTTTGAAATCCACTTCGGTGATGATGTCGTATAACAACGTCGTGCCAACATGCTCCGCCTGCTTCTGGAATTGTTCCATCAGCCACGGGCCCTGCACGGCTTCGGCAAAGCCGGGATAGTTTTCAACATCGGTCGTAATCATCAACTGGCCGCCGGGCTGCATGCCTTGCACCAGTACCGGTTTTAAATTGGCACGCGCGGCGTAAATCGCGGCGGTATAGCCCGCAGGGCCAGCGCCAATAATCAGTACTTTCATTTTATGTTCAGTCATCGCAATGCCTTAAGCGGTATAAAGAGGGGATATATAAGGAATTATCTAGTTTAGCGGGGGCATGAATTCAATGGGTTACGCTTAGCCCAATAACAAGGCCCAGAATCTACCTTTAAAATCCAAACATATGATCGAGGCAGAAGGCTGCATCGCCGTTCACAAGGCCGTGATAGCCAAACAGACGGCAGGTCACATCACGAATGATGACATACGCCCCTTCGCCGGCTTGTGCGAGCTGTTCTTTCGTAAAGGTCTCGCTGACCCTCCAGAATTTGGAACCGCTGCATGGAATGGCAATGTGCTGCTTGGCAATTTCCTTGCCTTCATTCGATGTCAAAATCAAATCGGTGTTCGAAGTGCCATGCCACGGCGTGGATGCCGGATAAACCAGATGGCACATCGTATCGTATGGCTTTTGTCCAAGACGAAGGAATAGACGCGTGGAAAGTCCGGGCGCACGGCCAACATAACTTTGCGGTTCGTTCTTATAGGTCAGCACCGTATTGAACATATGGCCGCCAAAACTGCTTTCGGCAATGTGGCCTGTTTTTTCATCGACATAACGGAACAGGCCGTGCAGCCAACCATCCGCTTCCTTGCCCACATTAAAATCATAAACCAGTTCCACATGGCCAAAGCCGGATGGCAGCGACAGCTTTTGTTTTTGCAATACCGCCTTCACATCGAGCAGGCTGGCATGGTTGCGCGGCAGATTGCCGAATTTGTATTCGCCCACCTGTGTGCCATTGCCGTCATAGATAAGTGCAGCCAGCGGCAAATGCTGCTGCCCTTGCGCCATTGGCGTTGGCAGGATAAGGCTGTTAAAGCGGCTGAGCGGCAAAATCGGCGCTGGCAGGATATAGCCCTTGCCCATTTCCGCGCTGATTTCGGCCAGCATCGGGTCTGGCTTCAAATCGCTGCGCTCCACATTCACATGCGCGATGCGTTGCCTAATGATATTATTCTTGTCGCTCTTAAACACTTCATAGCGCGGACGCACAAAATACTTGCCCGAATGCACTTCAATCTGCTGCGGCCATTTTGCATTCGGCAATACATCCGCAACCGATAAACGGTGCACCGCAAAAGCAGGAATGGTTTTATTAAACCAGACGATGGTTTTATCGCCCATCAGGTTCAGGCCGATTTCGCCAGATGGAATTGGAAAGGGCTGGCTGTTTTGCACCCACAAAACAACTTCTTCGCCATCATCCGGCGCGGGAAGGCCCGCATATAAATCAGACGGCCATGAATTCGCATCATGCGTGCACGACAATACATGTTCGGCATCGCCATAGGTATCGAGCGCGTATTTAACAATGTCGTGTCCCGTAATGTTAAAGGCATGCACAAAAATCTGGCCGGTGAACTCCGGCAGATTGAAGCGTTTGCGCACTTCGGCGCTATCAATAATCACCGCAGCCTGCGCGCCCGGCAGCGTTTCAACCCAATCAGCCAGCACCTTGCCATCGGCATCATATAAGCGGCACCAGAACTGCACATTCTTCGCGCCATAGCCGCCCCAGTAATTGGCGCTGACAAAGCGCGTATGCTGGCCACCCGCATCGCGGAAAAACACGAAATTGGTCGCAAAATTCAGCGGCGCAAGATAACGCTGCTTATCGCTTTGCATGTCAATTGGCAATTTCAAATCATCGAATGAAACGACCTTGATATTCTTAGGCAGCACATGGCGGATATGGTCAGCCATTTTCTGCGCATCAAACGCGGTGATGAAGACATGCGTTGCATCGGCTTTGCCAATCGACGTAATCAGCTGCGCCTTATGCCCTGCAATGCTGGTGTTTTTCTTTTCAATATCCTGAATGTAATAACCGCTGATCGGCAGCTTGCTTAAATCATAAAACTGGGTGAATGCCTCGGCCTGCGACAGCGGGTCATAGACCGCCACCCTGCCTTTTGCCATTTCGGCAAACAGCGCTTCAACCTTTGGCGCCACCAAGGGGTGGCTGATAGCCTTGAAAAAAGCGTTGCCGCCGTGGATATTGCTGAATGTCTCAAGATTAATTGGCATCGGTTTATTTGCCTTTTAATCGCTTGAAGAACGCGGAAATGCTGTGGCGCAATTTTTCGCGGATGACCACGCCATTATCGGTCACCCAGTTGAGTTGAATGGAACGGCGCTGGCCTTCAAACGGCTCATGGCCATGCCACGCATTGGGCATGTTGATAAACGCCAGCAGCGTGCCTTGCACCGGCGGAACTTCGGCAATGTAATCATTCAAATTATCAGGGCCACGCAACATGCGCAAACGGCCGCCCGGCGCTTCCCATTTGCCGTTCAGGTAAACCAGCACGGTGACCATTTTAGTTTTGCTATCCGTGTGGATTTGGCCATCGCGTGAGCGCGCCTGACCGCGCACCGTAATCATCGTCGGGCGCTTATCCAGATTGATGCCAAGCTTGCGTTCCACCGCGTGGCGGAATTCCGGCCCGCGCAGCGCATCCATGAATTGATTGAAGCCGGAACCATAGCGCAGCGTTTCCAGTGGAAAGCTTCCGGGCTTTGAAATTTCCGGAAAATCCTTCTCAATCATTTCCAATGCGCTGCCATCCACAAAACCCGGTACAATCAGGAACGGATAAGGTTCGCGTGTTACTTCCGCATTATTTAACGCCTCAATGTTAAGCATGTTATTCATGGGGGCCTGCCGCTAAAAGGTTGTGACGCTATTTAATAGCAGAGTCAGATGATTTGTCAGGTGCTTATTGTCGCAGGTTAAAACGCTGGCTTATACGCTATTTAGGATGGGTTTTTAGCACGATACGCATCGCGCACCAGCGCCGCGACGCGGCTCATTTCATCGAGCGGCTTGGGCGACCAGCCAACAAGCGCGCCATCGAAAAAGCGGATGCGCATATCCACCAGCAGGCTTTGATGGAAGGACAGGAACTTATCGGAATGCCCCGGCAATTGCACCACATGCACGGGCTTGCCCGTGCAGCAGGCTTCCGACACCATATTGATGGAATCACAGGTCACGATAATCGCATCGGCAAGACCCAGAATCCCGTAATAGGGATTATCCCCCTGCCCGTCCCAAATGTAATGTGGGCAGTCATGCAGCAGCGCAGAAAGCAAAACCATATTTGCATCACCCGTGCGGCGCGACGGCGTGACCAATAAACTGGCTTTCTCTTTTTTGGATAAGGCCGAAAGCTTGTCGCCAAACTGCATGACAAAGCGCGGGTCGAGCTTATATGCGCCGTTCGATCCGCCCAGCAATACCGCAACATACGGGCGCGGCAAATGCGCAAAGACAGGAGCCCATTTATCCGCCCCCGCTTGCAACATCTCCGGCGTGACGCGGTGAAGCGCGCCCTGCACCGATACCACATTTTTGCCTTCCAGCCGGTCATGTTCCGGCACAATCACCATATCGAAATTCGATGCAGGAATGGCGGGGTTTTGAATCTGGATGAGGAACGTCTTGCCGCCGCTCATCTGTTTAATATGCAACGCAGGCAAAATGCTTTGACGGCCCGATGCGATCACCATATCCGGCCAGGGCGGGCGAATTCTGTCCCCCTTGCGGCTGATGGCAAGGCGTTTCCATACATTGATATAGGGGCTGACATCGCGCCAGAATTTGCGCAAGCGCACGCGTTTGATAACAGGCGTTAGCCCCAGCGCTTCGGCAAGCCCCACGCATTGGCTTTCCATGCCCGCCTTGCCATCAGTCACAACCCATAGTGTTGGAGACCGCCCAGTTGGTGAAAAAATCTTTTCCAAGATTAGGGTTGCTTCACTAAGAAAATAAGCATCAGGCCAAGCAGCACGAAAACACCTATGCCACCCATCGCCATCGCTTTGGTAAACCCAACCCAAAAGCTGCGGTTATGCTCCACCATAGGCTTTAATTGTTCTGGTGATGGCTGCTGCTGTGCATGTGAACCCATATATTCCTCCGTGATGCAAATAGGTCGTCAGGATAATAGCGCAGGATTTAAAAGTCCAATTGGGGGCATGGAATCCGTGTCTTTGCTTATAATTTTGCCGTCCTGATAACGGATGAAACCGCACGCAATCAATTGCACCGCATAGGGGTACAGCTTGTGCTCAATGGCAAGCACGCGCGCGGCCAGCTCGCTTTCCGTATCATCGGGCTTAATTGGCACGGGTGCTTGAACGATGATTGCGCCCGCATCCACTTCTTCTTCCACGTAATGCACGGTGCAACCCGAAAACAATGCGCCCGCATCCATCGCGCGCTGATGGGTATGAGGGCCGGGAAACGCAGGCAGCAACGATGGATGGATGTTTATCATCTTCCCGCGCCAACGGCTAATCAGATACGGCGAAATCACGCGCATGAAGCCCGCAAGGCAAATCAAATCAATACCGGCTTTCTGGTGCGCATCATCAATCGCTTCTTCAAACGCTTCCTTATTGGGGAATGATTTATGCGGAATCGTAAGGGTGCGGATATTGGCGGCTTGGGCTTTCGCCAATCCTTCCACGCCTTCAACATTCGAAATAACCAATGTAATTTCAGCGGGGAAATTTTCTTGTGCACAGGCATCAATCAGCGCTTGCAAATTACTGCCGCGACCCGAGATTTGCACACCAAGTTTTAGTTTGCGCATAACGCCTCAAGCTTATCAAAACGCATCACTTCATCATTGCCGCTACGCGTTTCAACTTGTCCAATCACCACATTTTCAACGCCTGCGGATTTCAAATTCGCCTGCGCACGGCTCGCATCTTCTGCCTTTACCACCGCAATCATGCCGATGCCGCAGTTGAATGTGCGCACCATATCGTTGTTTGAAATTTTACCCTGCGCCGCCAGCCAGCCAAATACAGGCGGCAATGTCCATGCAGTGCAGTCAATGCTTACGCCCAAACCTTCAGGCAACACGCGCGGGATATTTTCCAGCAGCCCGCCGCCCGTAATATGCGCCATCGCGTTCACAGGCAATGCTTTGCACAGCGCCAACAGCGGCTTTACATAAATGCGCGTGGGACGAAGCAGCGCTTCGCCAAGCGTCACGGATAGCTCAAACGGCGCTGGCTTTTTATAGTCATGCCCGCCATCCTTTACAATTTTGCGCACCAATGAATAGCCATTGCTGTGCACACCATTTGACATAAGGCCAATCACCGCATCGCCCGCTTTTACATTTTTTCCGGTGATGACTTCATCGCGTTCTACCGCGCCAACCGAAAAACCGGCAAGGTCATAATCATCATTGGCATATAAACCTGGAAGCTCCGCCGTTTCACCGCCCACCAATGCTGCGCCGGCCTGCCTGCACCCTTCGGCGACCCCCGCAATCACGCGTTCTGCAACTTCCACATCCAGCTTGCCGCATGCAAAATAATCGAGAAAAAAGAGCGGTTCGGCACGGCTTACCACCAAATCGTTCACGCACATGGCAACGCAGTCGATGCCGATGCCATCATGCAACCCGGTTTCGATGGCGATTTTCAATTTGGTGCCTACACCGTCATTGCTGCTGACAATCAGCGGGTCTTTATAGCCCGCCGCCTTAATGTCAAAAAACGCCCCAAACCCAC
>JAKFVN010000044.1 GCA_021732145.1 Alphaproteobacteria bacterium | reverse complement strand
GTTATGAAAATGGAACACTCGTATCGACTAGCAACACCTATGTATCATTCGTGGGCGCGCCACCTCCGCCACCCCCACCTCCGCCACCATGTTGTTATGGCGATGGCGGCGGCTATTACGGTGGCGGCGGCTAACTTAGTTTTGCCTTGATTGGGCGCTATATTTCAATTCAATAAAAACCCGTTTGAATGAAATGCATATTGCATCTGGGTGACGCTGCGTTCATGTCGTTTTTAAAAATCGCAATGCGAATGATAAAGCGAACACATGTTGCAACTTATGTTGATGTAGCATAGTATATTCCGCAATAAAGGGCGGTCATCAAAACGAATATCGGTCTTTATGTCCAACCACTCTTATGAGGGTTCCACCATGAAAAAATTTACCATGAACAAATTCCTGTCGTTTGCATTCATCTCATTTGCAATTCTTGCAGCACCTGCTTTTGCTGAAACAACAGCTGGCGCGCCCGATGCCAAAACAGTAACGCCGCCCGTTGCAGCACACCCTGCCGCGGCACCCGCGGCGGCACATGCGGCAACGCCAGGTGCTCCTGGTGCAGTGCCCGCCGCAGCGCCCGCAGCAACGCCCGGGCAACCCGCCGCAGCGGCTGCCCCAAACCCAAATGCAATTGCACCAACCACGCCACAACTTCCCGTTGATGTGCTGACCGATGAAGCTGTTGAAGATACCCTAAAAGACATTGTCATGCATAAGCGCCCTAATGATTTTGCCGGGGCGCAACAGCTGGCAGTGCAAAACCGTCAGGAACGCATGGAGATGCTGCAAAAATCAATGGAATGCGTTCAAAAAGCGGCAACAGTTGAAGATTTATACGCATGTCAGGCTGACGAACGTAAAAACCTTGATAAAATCTGGCTATCCTATTGCGATACGACCGTGTCATTCCTTGGCACGCGCCGTGTAGCCAAGAATAACAACGGCAAAGGCAATCCGCAGCTCGAAGCACGTCCAAAAGCTTCGGAATGCGACCGCGCCATGGCCGCTGTAACTGGCCGTCCAGTTTACCAGAAGCCGGCTCAGGATGTGCAGCAATAAATAACGTGAAGGGTTTGGAATGCGTCTTTGGAATTTAAAAGCGTTCCTTTTTATCATGCCGCTGGTTGCTGCTGCTCCTGTTTGGGCAGAAGCACCAGCCGCATTACCTCCTAAAGAAGAAAAAATCACCATCGAATCTCAATCACAAGAAGATGGCGTAAAATCAAACCGGAAATTCCCTGATTTTGTGTTTGCCTTATCTGACGAAGATAAAGCGAAAATGGATATTCCGCCTTCCATGTATGCCGATTTCTGGAAGAAATGGCATTTTGTAGGCGCGCGCTGGCGGCAGGATATTCATGAATTCCGCTTGACCTACGCAAATGATTTGGCCTGGAAAACGCTGATTGAG
This sequence comes from Alphaproteobacteria bacterium, assembly GCA_021732145.1. Classification (GTDB taxonomy): domain Bacteria; phylum Pseudomonadota; class Alphaproteobacteria; order UBA9219; family RGZA01; genus RGZA01. Next base: position 6,747 of record JAKFVN010000044.1, on the reverse strand, counting down.
CAGCGCACCGATTATCCGGTGGGTGCCATGTTCGGTAAGCTGGTTTATCCAGCGGAAGAAGATTTGGCACTGCCCAGCAGCGTCATGCCGTCGCGGTTTTTGAACCGGTTGATGGTGATGTTATGGGATCCGGGCCACAGGAAAAAATCTGCCGATGGATGGACGTATTTGCGTTTTATCAATCCTGATCCGCGCGCACCGCAGGATCCTGCCAACACAGGCATCTGGGGCGTGATGTCGGATGCTGAAATCAGGGCATGTGTTGAATGCCATGCGCGTGCGGCTGATCGTGGCGCTGTATTCTCCCAGCCGCAATTCCTGTTTGCGGACAGTAAGGAAACCCCTCCTGTTAAGGACAAGGCTACGTTATCCAACCGCTTCAGTGAATCGATGAAGGATTTGGATTCAAAGAAAGTTCCGCGCATTGCGTTGAACCTGATTAACAGTATCGCGCAATGGAAGGGTCGTCCCCTCAAGGGCTATGAAGGGGATTTCTTTGCCGGCGCGCTTGGCGAAATGGGCCCTGTGCTGGCCAAGATTGCGCAGAAAGATACAGGTTCCGTATTCCTTATATATGACCGCACCGATCCCGACACGCTGGAACTTGCATCCAGCATTAAAAAGCCGAACTATGAGAATTGCGTAGGACTTGTTCGCCTGCGTGGCTCGGCTGTAAATTTTGTTAAAGAAGGCGGCAAACGGCGCAGGCTTGAGCAAAATGGCGATGCTGCTTATCCGGTTGCAGAGGAAGATGATGGTTCTGCGCTCGTGAAAAAAGGGCCGCAGGGTGTTGTGGTGCGTGATGTGTCGAAAGAATATAAGCCTTCTGCCATGCTATTCATCACATGTGGCAGCCAAGGTATCAGCAGGCAAGTGCTGCCGCTGGTATATACCGCAAAAGATTCAGACGGCTTGCCAAGCTATTCGTTTGCTCCGGCTGTTATCGAATAATCCAGCTTAAGGCTTCAGTGTTTTGAGGTACGCGATAATATCCGCGCGGTCTTCTGCCTTTGGTACGCCCGGATAAGTCATGCGTGAACCTGGCGCATAGGTCTGCGTGCCCGTTAAAAATGCATTCAGATTATCTTGCGTCCATATTTTATCCTGCATGGATTTCAATGCTTCTGAATACGCAAATCCTTCTTTGGATGCATGGCGCGCGCCAACAATTCCAAACAGGTTTGGGCCAAAACGAACAGGCCCATCTTCATCAAACGTGTGGCATTCAATGCACATATGAATAAGGCTATGTCCGCGGCGCACATCGGCATTCGTGATTAACTCTTCCAGTGCGGCGCGCTGTTCCGCACTGTTTTCATTGTCATTTGCATCGCTATTTTCATTTTGATTTGCGCTTTCTTTTGCATTCGGCTTTTCACTGTGTTCAAGCACAGGAAGCGGTGATGTTTTATAGCCCGGCCCAAAATAAATCCACGCCGCAGCGCCGATGGCAGCAATAAGAATGATAATCAAAAACCATGTTGACCGTGCGGGGCGAGAAGACATAACCGATTCCTGAAAAGCGTGATGAGTAATGCAAAATTAACCATGATTTAGAAAGACAGTAAACTTATTTACGTCACGCATACGTATAGCGCTTTGTACAGCGTGGTTTTAAGCATATGCAAAAAACCGGACAAAATGATTCACGATTGTTTATCAAGGGCATCGCAAATTCTGGCGCAAAATATCAAGAAAATTTGAATAATATTTTAACAGATTTGTAACTGTATCAATTAAGAAGTCAGCAATTCTTTTAACCTAAAGTGCGTGGTGAATTTATAATTCTTGTGGGAGTCTTATATGCGCACTTTATTTGTCTTGCTTGCTCTGTGTTTCTCGTTGATGGGAACGCAAGTGAATGCTCAAACGACAGATTTGGATTGGGTATCCAAATGGGGTACGCTTGACCTCAAGTCCGCTGATGATCCTGTTATTCCAGCAGAGCGCCACAGCGTGAAGCGCGACATTAAAGCGGCTGTGCAAGGCTGTAAGCCAGCGCCGCAAGATCCTAATTATTCCAAGCTCAAAGGGTATGAAGTAGACTTTGACGGCGACGGACTCAAGGACATTGTGATTGATCCTGTTGGTTACTTCGGTGGTGAAGCAAAACTCGACACCTGTCCAGTGCGCATTTGCCGTGAAGACGGCTGTAACTTGCCAGTGTACCGCAACGATGGCGATACCCAGATTATTGAAGGCACCCCATCCGCCGCGGATCCATGCCCGGCAACGGCTGAGCTGAATGTGACGTGCCGCAAGGAATGCAGCGCAACTGAAAAGCAATGCCCTGCCTTGTTCAACCACGCACGTAACGTGGCATGGTCGGGTTATGCGCTTGCTTCAACCTTCATCTCGACAGATGCGTATCTGGCGATGCGTGAAGCAAACAAGAACACGTTCCCGGACAAGCGCTACATCTACCGTGATAAGATTAACAGCAATCCGGTATTCCGTGTGGTGCGCGATCGCAACTACTGTAATCTTGAAGAAATGGACGCAAACCATGACGGCGTAGTGTCCAGCAGCGAAGGATGTATCAAATACATGCAGTACTCCAACAGCAAGAGCCTTTGCTCAGGCGCTGATGGCTGCTTCGTGGATATGTACTATCCAACCGTGATTGTGAACGCAACCGATGATGCAGCACGCTACATCGACAGTATCTTGACCGGTACGTCGGCGCGTGACTTCTTCGATGCCTCGAAATCAATCGGCGGTCGCGGTGCAACCACCATTGACGGCATTGACATTAAGGGTCAGGGCTTCAAGTTGCTCTCAGGTCATGGCCTTGCTTCACAGGTTCCTAACTTCGACGTGAATGCCGGTCAAGGCGAAACCTGTAAGGATGTTGCATACGATGAAGAAGTATGCACCGATGGCTTTGGCCGCAAGACAGTTGGCGACGATGGCCAGCCTATGTGCCGCACTGAAAAGAAATTCAAGAAAGTGTGCACCAAGCCTGAAGCAAGCTTGCAGTTCGTATGTAAGGAATACTACAACCGCTCTAACAAGGATATCTTTATCCCGGCAGAAACGGATGTTGAGTATGTATCCTTTATCAACGCTGCACAACGCGGCAGCATCGCTGATGTAAGCATCCGTGAATGTGAACGCAAGTTCACCCCGTGGGTTGGTACAACATCATGCAGTGGCATCACCTTGGCCTGCAACGAAGTGCGTAAGATTGCCGCAGAACGTAATTGCATCCGTTCGACATCATCGAAGGGCGCATGCAGCGAGTGTGCTGGCAAGGATACGCAGGTTATCGATGGGTTCCGCGATAGCTGTAGCTTCTTTGCAGAGTGTGCTGGCGAGCCTTGCCCAGAAGTGCATAACTTCTGCGTAAGCGCGGACACCAAGATCCTGTTGGCTGATGGCAGCGAAAAAGAAATCGATGCTATTAAAGTAGGCGATATTGTAAAAGCCTTCGACAGCAAGCATCCGCTTAAGGCTCTTAAGGATGCCAAGGTGAAGTCTGTGATGATTACCGGCGAGAAACAAGTTCTCTCGCTCAATGATCTCAAGATTACCTCGGTACACAAGGTCATCCTTGAAGGTGGTAAGGTGGTTGAAGCCAAGAGCGTGAAGATTGGCGACAAGATTATCGGTGCCGATGGCAAGGTAATTCTTGTGAAGGAAATCACCGAAAATACAACCCCGGTTACCGTATATAACATGGATGTGGAAGGTGCAGATGGTTATATCGCTGGTGGCCTCAGAGTTCTGGATTACCCAGTGCCTGACAAGAAGTAACCAGTAACCAATTTCCGGACTTGAAACGAGGGGCCCAGTGCCCCTCGTTTTTCGTTGGAGGTTTTGGGTTCAAAGGTTTATAATCCACACAGATTCTCTCATGTAAGGATTGTTCCATGAAGTACTCCTTGGCTTTTGCCGCTGTCTTCGGTTTTCTGACACTTGTTGCCCAGCCAGTTTTTTCAGCCGAAGCGCCGCAGCCCAATTACGGCCCTGAAATCCGCTATAAACCTGAACACCGCTTTGCCGTCCCGGTGAGCAAGGCCACCGGCTTGAACAATGCAAAAAACGTGGTCATCAAGGAAGTACAGTTAAGCACCCTTCCGGACTATATGCGCATTCAAGCAGAAACCCTGGCTGCAACCTGCACCAAGGATGTTGAAAATAAAAAGCTGCTGAAATTCTACCGCTATACATCCGATGCAACACGCGATAACTCGGTTTCCGCCAGCTACATCATCGATTTTGCCGGCCTGGCTGAAAAACCCCAGCAAACCTGCGTTCTTGGCACGGCGTGCAACAAGGATGGCTGCATGCTGGTGGGCTATAACTCAACCGCGTATGAAAAATGGAACCAGCACTTCATTCTCCGCCAGAAAAGCTGGGAATATAAAAACGTTGAAGATGGCAGGCTGAAAACCGTTCTCATGGTGTTTGGCCTTACCACTAAATGCAAAGGTGCGGCCGCCGCAGATAAAAAAGACGACGACGGATGCCCTATGAAGCGTATTTGGCTGGAAAGCGGTTTCGTGGAATACAAGCCAGGTGGCATGCTGGATAACGTGTCGCCATTCGTAGATACGCCGCAGGAAGTTCCAGATGCCGTAACGCCGCCGGAAGATGCACCTGCTGAAGCAGCTCCGGCAGAAGCGCCAGCTGAAGCGCCAGCCGAAGTACCGGCAGAGCAAACCGAGTAAGGCTTGGGATTACCGGTTGAGCTTCATGCCCTGGGCCAGCATGCGTGTGTTATATTTAAACATTGCCTGATAGCTGGGTGCCGGGCCATTCCTGCTGGCAGACAGCGCATCTGCGTAAAGCGGCGCGCCAACGCTAACCTTGGCTTCTTCTGCCAATTGTTTGATGACCTTTTCGCTGGCCATGTTTTCAAGAAAAACGGCCTTCACGCCTTCCTGCTTTAACTGCACAATCAGATCCTTCATGCCTTTGGCGCTCGGCTCGGCTTCGGTGCTGACGCCAACGGGCGCTTTAAACGTCACGCCGTAAGCACTGGAAAAATACCCAAACGCATCATGCGATGTAATGACCTTGCGTCTGCTTGCTGGCACTTGCGCAATTTCTGCCTTCACCCAGCTATCCAGTGCGGCGAGTTCGCTATCCAGCTTCGCAGCATTGGCTTTGTATTGCGCGGCATGTGCGGCATCCGCTTCGCTGAGCGCAGCGGCGATATTGTTAATATACAAGCGCCCATTGCTCAGGCTTTGCCATGCATGCGGGTCGGTGATGGTTTCGGCTCTGCCGTCTTCCTTTCCCATCATGGTGCGCGTGCCCGTTAAGCCGTGGCTTACGGTAACGACCTTGCCCTTATAATCGGTGGATGTGATTAAGCGCTCCATCCAGCCTTCAAAGCCAAGGCCGTTGATGAATACGATGGATGCGCTGGCGACTTTCTTTCCATCGGCTGGTGTTGGCTGGAACACATGCGCATCGCTGTCTGGCCCGACCAGCGTTTCAACGTCAATCAAGTTCCCGCCCACCTGCTTGACCATATCGCCAAGAATGGAAAAGCTGGCGACAACTTTTAAAGGCGCGGCATGCAACGGAAAGGAAAATACAGACCCGGAAAAAGACAAAGTCACGGCGATTGCAGTGAAAAACGTGCGCATGGACGTATCCTTATCGTTAGTTTTCAAGATGCGTGGCTGGGTAATACCGCGCCCGCACGCTGCCATACTGCCCGAACAAGAGTGAAGCGATATAAACAAACCCGGCGGTCAGAATAATCGCCGGGCCCGATGGAACATTTTGGTAATAGGAAATGAGAAGGCCAATGAAGCCGGAGCACATGCCAATCCCGCATGCGGTCAGTGAAAGCGAAAGGAAATGCCGTGCCCAAAACCGCGCCGCTGCTGCGGGCAGCATCATCAATCCCACGGCCATCAGCGTGCCCAACGCCTGAAACCCGGAAATCAGGTTGATGACGACCAACACAAGGAATAGCAAATGATATAGCGAACCAAAGCGGTTTACCGAACGCATGAAAATGGGGTCAAACGCCTCGGTAAGAATGGGGCGGTAAAACAGCGCGAATAGAATGAGCGTCACGCTGGTCACGCTGGCCATCAATTGCAGCGATGCCTTATCAATCGCCAGCACCGAGCCGAATAATAAATGCACCAGATCAATCGTGGTGCCATGCAGTGAAATCAGCAGCACGCCAAGCGCCAATGCAATCAGATAGAACGCAGCGAGATTTGCATCCTCACGCAAAATGGTGGTGCGGGTAACAATGCCAACACATAACGCGACGATGATGCCGGCAATCAATCCGCCAAGACCCATTAATGGCACCGATAATCCGCCAATTAAAAATCCAGCCGCAATGCCGGGCAATACGGCATGCGACATCGCCTCGCCCATTAAACTCATGCGGCGCAAGATAAGCAGCACGCCCAGCGGCCCCGCGCCAAGCGATAAAATGATGCAGCCGATAAGTGCGCGGCGCATAAAGGCGTAATCGGTAAACGGGCTGATGATGGCGTTGATAATTTCCATTACGCAGCCTCATCACGGTTGCAGGTATGATTATCATCGTGCCAGTGATGTGAAAGATGCTGGGCAGTTGCCAGATTTTTATCGGTCAATGCGCTGGCGGTTGGGCCCCATGCCACGATTTCACGCGCCAAAATAAGTGTTTCGGGGAAATGGTGCTTTGCCTGTTCCATATCATGCAGCACGGTTAGAACCGTTTTGCCTTGTTTGTTCCATGTTTCAATCAAATGCAGCAGATCATGCGCGGTGCGCGTATCAATC
>JAKFVN010000035.1 GCA_021732145.1 Alphaproteobacteria bacterium | reverse complement strand
CACCGATGGCAGCATGGTCAGCAGCATCAGCGATACAATCAACGCAACGGGCGTAATCATGCGCGCCACCGTCGTATTCAGGTTCTGCACGGCCAGCATCACCAAGGTCACCGCAAGCAATCCTAAGACAAGGATATGCAGCTTTTTAAACTGCGGCATCTTCAGACGCGCCACATCATCCTTCCAGTTCGGCAGCAGCGCAATGAGCAGGAACAGCATGAATTCCATCGGCAATGGCAGGATGAATGGCACGACGAATACGTTGAAGATGCCACCCAGCGCGCCGCCCAAGGCGATGGTCAGATAAAATGCAGTGAGATGGCGCGATGATGGACGCAGCTTCACCAATTCACGGTGGCAGCGCCACGCGGTCAGGAAGAACACCGCAAGGATGATGAGAATATCGAATAGATGCGATGGCTTGAAATTGGTGAAGATTTCGCGGAACACATAGAATGCAATCAGGAAAATCTGCGCGACGGCCAGATCATCGCTGAAACGGTCTTTGCGCGAAAACGCCAATACAAAGGTCAGCAAATAAAGCGCCAGCGGCACCATCGACAGCAATGGCAGCGGCGCAATATCGCTAATCAGATGCTGTGTTGCGCCAAACGACAGCGCGCATGGCAGGAAGGAATAGAACAGCCATTTCAGATATGGCAGTTTTGCTTCATCAATTGCGCTTGGCGCTACATCCACCACTGGCGCAGCCTTGGCCGAAAACACCAGGCAGCAATTCAGCAAAATAACAAATGCGCCCGCGCCCCAGAACCAAATGGTCTGGCTCATGCTCACGCCAAACAGTGGCTCCAGCAATAATGGAAAAATCAGCAATCCGGCAAAGCTACCAAAATTGCTGGCGCTATATAAGAAATAGGGATCTTTCGCATCCGGTTGCGGCAGCCCTGCATAAATGGCTTGCAGCATCGGCGAAATGAGCGAAAGCCCAAACAGGCTAAACCCCGATAGGCCAAGCAGCGCGATAATCACGGAACTGGCGTTAACCGCGGTTGAACCGCCCAGCGCCGCCATGTCGGGATAAAGAAAATGCTGCGCCCCCGCCGCTGCCACCAGCAAGACGATGGATGCAATTGCAACCCAGCGTGGCCATGCCTGCGAAAGATGCGCAAACGCATATGCGCCCAGCAACACGGTTTGAAACACCACCAGCGAAACCAGCCACACGGTTGGAACGCTGCCGAACACTGGCAGCAACAAGCGACCCAACATCAATTGCTGCCAGAACAGTAATGCCGCCCCCAGCCCCATAGTCAGGCCAAATACGTGGCGCACGATATTCGTGCGCGATGATGAGGCTATTCCCTGCATAATTCTTTCTTTAAGCGGCCTTGGTAAGTTTGGCGCGCATCAATTCAACAAAACGTTCAAACAAATGATGGCTGTCTTCGGGGCCAGGTGAGGCTTCGGGGTGGTATTGCACCGAGAACACCGGCGCATTTTTCACGCGCATGCCTTCATTCGTGCCATCAAACAAACTGATATGGGTTTCTTCCGCGTAAGCCGGTAATGTTTCCGGCATCACCACAAAGCCGTGGTTCTGGCTGGTAATCTCCACCTTGCCTGTCTTCAAATCCTTCACAGGGTGATTTGCACCGCGATGGCCCGTCTTCATCTTCTTGGTTTTTGCGCCAAGCGCGAGTGACAGCAATTGGTGGCCAAGGCAGATACCGAATAACGGCACGCCGCTGTCGATAATCTTTTGAATAACCGGCACTGCATATTTACCTGTTGCCGATGGGTCGCCAGGGCCGTTGGAAAGGAACACGCCATCGGGCTTTAATGCGGCAATATCTTCATAGGATGTGGTTGCTGGCACCACAGTTACCTTTGAACCCGTTGCGGCAAGGCAGCGCAGGATGTTGAGCTTTGCGCCGTAATCAATCGCCACGACGTGGAATTGCGGCTTGGTTTGTTTTTGGCCCATTTTTTCATAGCCGCTGCCCAATACCCATTTTCCTTCATCCCATGAATAGCGCTGCTTGCAGGTGACTTCGGGAACCAAATCCATACCGTCAAGGCCAGCAAAGTCTTTTGCTTTTTTGGTCAGCGCAGCAATGTCGAACACGCCTTTTTTATTATGCGCGACCACACCGTTCACCGCTTCCTTCGCATCGCGAATGCGGTGGGTTAGCGCGCGCGTATCAATGCCGCACAAGCCAACCAGATTGTTAAGTTCCAGCCACGCTTGCAAATGCTTGGTGGAACGGAAATTTGATGGCTGCGTAATATCTTCGCGCAAAATCAAACCGCGCGCCGCGACTTTTTGCGTTTCGATGTCTTCGGGGTTGGTGCCAATGTTTCCAACATGCGGAAAGGTAAAGGTAATAATCTGGCCAGCATAGCTGGGGTCGGTCAGGATTTCCTGATAGCCCGTCATGGATGTGTTAAAGCAAATTTCGCCAACAGCATCGCCTTCCTTGCCAATACCCCTTCCCCAAAACACTGATCCATCACTTAATACTAAAACAGCATTGGCGGCGGCGGGTTTTTGTGGATAATGGCCAGATGCAGTTTTTAGGGTTGGTTCGGGCATCGCTTTTTTCTTTTCTACATATATATAGGTAAAACGGCGAGAGTATCCACATGACGACCCGTCCCTGCAATCGTTTTTTACAACGCCCCAAAATGGGCCATAAATGTTAGGAAATAGCACCATGTTACGCGAAAAAATCACCGAGTCCTTAAAAGCCGCCATGATCGCCAAGGACGAAGCCAGCGTTTCCACCCTGCGCATGATTAACGCCGCGATTAAGCAAAAAGACATCGATGTAGCCCGCCCGCGCGGTGACCAGCAGATTTCACCCGAAGAAGTTTTATCACTGATGCAGGGCATGATTAAGTCACGCCGTGAATCCGTTGACCTTTACACCAAAGGTGGCCGCCAGGAATTAGCGGATAAAGAAAACGCGGAAATTGCCGCGATTGAAAAATTCCTGCCCAAGCAAATGTCGGAAGATGAAGTGCGCGGCGTGGTCAAAGGCCTCATCGCTTCCACTGGCGCAGCCGGTATCAAAGACATGGGTAAAATCATGGGCGTTTTGAAAACCCAATATGCAGGTCAACTGGATATGGGCAAGGCCAGCGGCATCATCAAAGAAATGCTGAGCGCGGCTTAGTTTTTTCTGGGTAATTTTATTTTAGGCAAGCATGTCAACATTTGGCCCCGCCTTTCTTGATGAACTAAGAAATCGCCTGACCTTGTCAGAAGTGATTGGGCGGCGCGTGAAAATCACGCGTGCAGGGCGTGAATTCAAAGCATGCTGCCCATTCCATAAAGAAAAATCCCCCAGCTTTACGATTAATGATGCGAAGGGTTTCTTTCACTGCTTTGGCTGCGGCGCGCATGGCGATGTGATTGGCTTTACCATGCGGCAGGAAAATCGTTCTTTCCCTGAAGCAGTGGAAATATTGGCGGGCATGGCGGGAATGCAGGTTCCCAAATCCTCGCCAGAAGAAGCAAAGCGTTATGAAGAAGAAAAAAATCTTTATACGCTGATTGATGAAGCAGCGCGCTGGTTTGAAGAACAGCTGCGCATTCCATCTGGCCGCATGGCGTTGGAATATGCCAAGCGCCGCAATTTATCACAGGAAACCATTGACCGTTTTCGCCTAGGCTATGCGCCGAATGATGCGCAGGCATTGATTAAATACCTGACCGCAAAGGGTTATAAACCACAGCAAATGGTGGATGCGGGCGTTGCCAAGAAATCAGAACGCGACACATCAAAAGATGTGGGCGTTTACAGTTTTTTCCGTGGCCGTTTGATATTTCCAGTGGGCGATAGACGCGGCCGCGTCGTTGCATTCGGTGCGCGATTACTGGAAGGCGATGGCCCAAAATACATCAACAGCGCTGACCACGGCTTATTCCATAAGGGCCAATTGCTGTATGGTTTTTCACGCGCACGTGCTGCCGCAGCCGATGGCAAGCCACTGATTATCACCGAAGGATATATGGATGTAATCCGTCTGGTTGAAGCAGGATTTATGGGCGCGGTTGCGCCGCTTGGCACCGCGCTAACGGAAGAACAAATTCAACTGCTTTGGAAAATTGTTCCAAAGCCACCCGTGCGTCCCGATTTACTCAATCACATTCCGATTTTGTGTTTTGATGGTGATAACGCCGGAAGCAAAGCGGCGGAGCGTGCACTGGAACGTATTCTTCCCCATCTTGCGCCCGACCAATCGGTGCGCTTTGCGGCGATGCCTGCGGGTGAAGACCCCGATACATTGATTTTGAATAAAGGCCCAGCCGCCATGCAGGCGGTATTGGATGCCGCGCAGCCGCTGATTGATTTCATGTGGCAACGCACGGCGGGTGACCGCCCGCTGAACACCCCTGAAGACCGCGCAGGTTTTCGCAGAGCATTGGATGCGCGCATTGGTCTGATTAAAGACCGCGCATTGCAGCAGGATTATAAAAATTCCATTCAGGAACGATTGCAGCAAAGCTTCAGTGGCAATGATAATCGTCCTCAACAACAACGGTTTGAAAAGCGTGATGCTTCAAAATCTTATGGCCGTTCCTTCATGCCAGTTATCAAGCCGCGCCCGCTGCCCAATAATTTGCAGGAACGCATTGTGCTGGCGCTGCTCATCAACCACCCCGCCCTTTTCGTAGAAATGGAAAGCGCGCTTGATACCCTCCCCATTACGGATGCGTCATTAGAGCCGTTAAGGCAGGGTGTTTTCGATTTCATGTCGGAAAGCAACATGGAGCACGAAAATCCGGCCGCTTTACGCGAGTTTTTGGAGAAAGCGGGGCTTGGGCAGGCACTTTCAAGGGTTTTAAGCCCGGATTTGTACGTTCACGCGGGGTTTGCCCGCCCTGAACGGCCATTAAGCGCCGCTTTGGCCGGCTGGCACGACATCTGGAACCGCCATGAGCGCATTTCAGCGGAAAATGAGCTCAAAAACCTGAGTTTAGAGCTCAAAAGCACGGGCGATTCGGCTATTTTGGAACGAATTGAACAGCTCCAAGCTATGCTTATCCATATGGATGAAAAGGCAGAACGCGAAGTAGTTGAGCTTTAGCCCTCTTCTGCCCGCCCGTTGAAGCCCAAAAAATCATACATATATACTTGTGTACCAAGGCCTCAGCCACTAAACCTAAAGACCCAAGATATTCAAAGACAAGGGATTTTGCCGTCCAGCCAGGTTACCCGGCATTTCGGGATTAATAAAACCACATGCGCTTTTGGACGAACGCACAAATTCCATGGCTTACTACCCAGACTTTCCGCGTGACTAAACGCGTGCGTAAGCAATTGCCTGCGCGCGCACTAGGTTTGTTGTTTTTATTTATGAATCCATTTTAGGAAAAATCATGCCAGCTAAGAAACCTGCGAAAAAACCTGCTGCCAAAGTTGCCGCTAAAGTATCCGCAAAAATCGCCGCTAAGAAAACCGCCGCAAAGCCCGCGCCAAAAAAAGACGATAAGAAAAAAGTCGTAAAGCTCGTTGCGCAAAAGCCGCTGCCGCTCAAAGGCGGCGCGATGAAGCCTGGCGCCAAAAAGCCAGATTTGAAAATTGTGCCTAAAGGCAAAGACGCAAAGAAGCTTCCAGAAAAAGTATTGCCCAAGAATTTCAAGCGCGTCGATATGACCAAAGGCAAGCCGGCCGAAGCCGCCACCGACGCCGCGCCGGTACTGGATGACGCATCCGTAGACGCGCTGAAAAAGCTTATCCGTAAAGGTAAAACACGTGGTTACGTCACCATTGATGAAATCAACAAGGTATTGCCGCCCGACCAGGTTTCATCCGAGCAAATTGAAGATACCTTGGCGCTGTTTTCCGAAAGCGGCATTAACGTCATCGAAAGCGAAGAGGAAGAAGGCGACGATAACGCGCCCGAAGAAAAGGAAGCGAAGGATGACGATGAACAGGCTTCCGGTAACATCAACGAAGAATCCGTAAGCCGGACTGACGACCCCGTACGCATGTATTTGCGCGAAATGGGTTCGGTTGAGCTGCTATCACGCGAAGGCGAAATCGCACTCGCTAAACGTATTGAAGCTGGCCGTGAAATGATGATTAGCGGGATTTGTGAATCCCCGCTCACCATTCAGGCGATTCTGGCATGGCACGAAGCCCTGTCCGAAGGAAAGATGCTGCTGCGCGAAATCATCGATTTGGAAGCAACCCATGCGGATGAAACCGGCGCGCCGGAACTCCCTGCCCTTGCGCCAACCGGCGGCGAAGGCAGTCTTGCCTTAACGCAGGATGAAAAAGAAGAAGAACCCAAAAAGGAAGGCGAAGAAGGCGTAGAAGGCGTTGGCGAAGACATGACCAGCGAATTTGACGATGAAGAAAACAGCCTTTCCCTGTCGATGCTGGAAGAAAAGCTGAAACCCGGCGTGATGGATACGTTTGCGCGTATTGCCGTAACCTATGCGAAGCTTTTCAAACTGGTTGCACAGCGCCATCAAGCGTTCATGAAGGGCGAACCGCTCTCCAAACAATCTGACCGCAAGTTCGAAGAATTGAAAGTTGAACTGGTTGATCTGGTTCGCACCATTCGCTTCAACAACCACCGCCTTGAGCAACTTGTTCAGCAGCTTTATACCCTCAACCGCCGTTTGATTGGTTTGGAAGGTCGCTTGCTGCGCATGGCAACCGATTGCGGCGTAAACCGTGATGAATTCCTTGCGCGTTACTATGGTCACGAATTGAACCCGAACTGGCTAGGCGCTGTGATTGGCCCTAACGCCAAAACCGGCAAAGAAGGCCCATCCGCCACCGTTATCAAAGGCTGGACACGCTTTATTGAACGCCACAACGAAGAAGTTGACCGCATGCGCGCGGAAATCACCGCGATTTGCAACGAAGCTGGCCTGCCTTTGCCCGACTTCCGCCGCATCGTTGCCACCGTGCAGCGCGGCGAAAAGGAATCCGCCCGTGCGAAGAAAGAAATGGTTGAAGCAAACTTACGCCTCGTTATCTCCATTGCGAAGAAATACACCAATCGCGGCCTGCAATTCCTTGACCTTATTCAGGAAGGTAACATCGGCTTGATGAAGGCCGTTGATAAGTTCGAATACCGCCGCGGCTATAAATTCTCCACCTATGCAACATGGTGGATTAGACAGGCCATCACCCGTTCGATTGCCGACCAAGCCCGCACCATCCGTATCCCTGTTCACATGATCGAAACCATCAACAAGCTGGTCAGAACCAGCCGCCAGATGCTTCATGAAATCGGCCGCGAGCCAACACCGGAAGAATTGGCCGAAAAATTGATGATGCCGCTGGAAAAGGTGCGCAAGGTTCTCAAAATCGCCAAAGAGCCAATCAGCCTTGAAACCCCCATCGGGGATGAGGAAGATTCGCATCTCGGCGACTTCATCGAAGATAAAAACGCCATTCAGCCGCTCGATAACGCGATTCTTGGTAACTTACGCGAAACGACCACCCGGGTGCTGTCTACCCTGACCCCCCGTGAGGAGCGCGTCCTTCGCATGCGCTTTGGCATAGGCATGAATACCGACCATACCCTTGAAGAAGTGGGTACCCAGTTCAGCGTGACCCGTGAACGTATCCGCCAAATTGAGGCAAAAGCCCTTCGTAAGCTGAAACACCCATCCCGCAGCCGCAAATTGCGCAGCTTCCTGGATGATAGATAAAGCGTTAATGCTTTAAACAAATAAAAACCCCGCAGAACATGCGGGGTTTTTTATTGGGCGCATCTATATTTGTACATATATATACATAGCTACATATATAAGTAATGCAGCGCTAAAGCGTGCATGGGCACATAATAAAATACCCCGCCATTTCTGGCGGGGTATTAAATTTAAAAGTAAGCAATTGCTTATCGCGAACTACTTCTTCTTAGCTTTTTTCTTAGCTGGCTTCTTAGCCGGTGCTTTTTTAGCTTTCTTCTTAGCAGCCATTGTATACCTCCAGGTTGTCTAAGTTACGGATTACAATTTCCCACAAATAAAAAAATGTTCAATAACTTTTTTCACTATTACATCTCCAAAAATGCATTTTTGTGATGTGAAAGGCAAATTAGTGACTTCAATGCAACGCTTTTGGCGTTTTGACCCGCTTCTTGCTCGCATACGCAGCATGATTCCGTGGATAAGAATCGAAAAAACCGATTCCAATCTTCGATTCCAAGACCCAAAAACCGGATTTCAAAAATAAAAAATCGTGGAAAAGTTTTTCAAAACGCGCGCGAATTCAAAAACAAAACGTGCATATAATCGCTGGTATCATTG
>JAKFVN010000039.1 GCA_021732145.1 Alphaproteobacteria bacterium | reverse complement strand
AGAAGACGCACCAAACATCGCGAAGGAATTGCGCGGCGCAAGCTGGGATAAGCAAACCAGCAAAAAAGTAATCGGCGTGAAAGGTGATTTCACCGCGCCCGTCAAAGGTGGCCACGGCAAGGAAACCAAACCAGCGGCCGCAGCCAACACCAGCGAAGACGCGCAGACGGTCGCGCGCCAATCGGTTCGCGCATTGATGATGATTAGAGCGCACCGCGCCGTGGGTCACATGGCCGCCAATCTTGACCCGCTGGGCATTAAAGCGCCTGCGGTTGTTCCCGAGCTTGACCCAGCCTTCTGGGGGTTTGCACCGGAAGATATGGACAAGCCGATTTTCATTGATGGCGTATTGGGTCTGCAAACCGCAACCTTGAAACAGATTTTGGATGTATGCCGCAACACCTATTGCCGCACGGTTGGTTATGAATTCATCCACGTGCAAAGCCATGACCAAAAGCAATGGCTGCAATCGCACATTGAAGGCACGCCTGCGGCATTTGATAAAGCGGGCAAGACCATCATTTTGGAACAACTGACCAAGGCGGAAAGTTTTGAAAAGTTTTTGGCGGTAAAATTTCCCGGCACCAAGCGCTTTGGCTTGGAAGGCGGCGAAAGCACCGTTCCAGCCATTCATACCATTTTGCAACGCGCCGCTGATTTAGGCGTGAAGGAAGTTGTGTTTGGCATGGCGCATCGCGGCCGCCTCAACGTGCTCACCAACATCCTCGGCAAATCCTACACTGCGATGTTTGCGGAATTCCAGGGCACGCCAGCCTATCCTGAATCCGTGCAAGGTTCGGGCGACGTGAAATACCATATGGGCCTTTCCAAAGACCGTGAGTTCAATGGCAAGACTTTACACTTAACGCTCTCCCCCAACCCGTCGCATTTGGAATTCGTGAACCCGGTTGTGATGGGCCGCGTGCGCGCCAAGCAACAACAACGCGCCAGCAAGACCAGCAATCTGGAAGACAAGGATTTTGACAGCGTCGTTGGCATTTTGATGCATGGTGACGCCGCATTTGCCGGCCAAGGCGTTGTGGCTGAAACCATGGAATTGATGGAGCTGAAGGGTTACCGCACGGGCGGCACCATTCACATCGTGATTAACAACCAAGTGGGGTTCACAACCAACCCTGAATACTCGAAATCATCTTATTACTGCTCCGACATTGCGAAGAAGGTTCAAGCACCTGTGTTCCACGTGAACGGCGATGACCCCGAAGCGGTTGCGCGCATTGCAGCGATTGCAATGGAATACCGCCAGCAATTCAAGGAAGACGTGGTGATGGACATTGTGTGCTATCGCCGCCAAGGCCATAACGAGGGCGATGAACCCGCCTTCACCCAGCCACGCATGTATAAGGTGATCAAGAACCTGACCACCACGCGTGAGTTGTATGCGCGCCAGCTGGTTGCGGAAAAAAGCCTGACGCAGGAAGAAACCGATAAAATCCAGAAGGATTTCGTCGATAGCCTGGAAAAGGATTTTGCATCCGCGCCAAGCTATAAGCCCAACAAGGCTGAATGGCTGGAAGGCCAATGGTCGGGCCTTGAAATCGCATCCGGTGAAGACCGCAGCGGTAACACGGCCGTTGATTTGAATGTCTTAAAAGAAATCGGCAAGAACATTTCATCATGGCCGAAGGATTTCGACATTAACCCGAAAATTGCCAAGCAGTTGGAAGCACGTTTGCAAGCAACCACTTCAGGCCAAGGCATTGATTGGGGTACGGCGGAAGCATTGGCATTTGGCGCATTGGTTATCGAAGGAACGCCGGTTCGTCTGTCAGGCCAGGATTGCGGCCGCGGCACGTTCTCGCAGCGCCATTCGGTGCTGGTCGATCAAACCAATGAACACCAGCATATTCCGTTGTCGCAAGTCCGCCCCGGCAAGCAATCAACCTACGAAGTGATTGATAGCCCGCTTTCCGAAACATCGGTGCTTGGTTTTGAATACGGCTATGCGCTTGCCGAACCCCACGCATTGGTGATGTGGGAAGGCCAGTTCGGCGATTTCGCCAATGGCGCGCAGGTGATTATCGACCAATTCATTGCATCTTCCGAAACCAAATGGCTACGCATGTCGGGTCTCACCTTGCTGCTGCCGCATGGTTATGAAGGCCAAGGCCCGGAGCATTCCTCTGCCCGCCTTGAACGCTTCCTGCAATTGTCGGCGGAAGATAACTGGCAAGTTGCAAACTGCACCACGCCCGCAAACTATTTCCATATTTTGCGCCGCCAAATCCGCCGTCCATTCCGTAAACCGCTTATTTTGATGACGCCAAAATCATTGCTGCGTCACAAGCTGTGCGTTTCGGCATTGGCAGATATGGGCCCCGGCACGAAGTTCCAACGTGTTATTCCGGAAACCAGCAGCGCAGTGGATGAAAAGAAAGTACGCCGCGTTATTCTGTGCACGGGCAAGGTTTACTATGACCTTGTTGCGGAACGTGACACACGTGGCATCAAGGACATTGCGATTGTCCGCGTGGAAGAACTGTACCCATTCCCGGCCAAGCCTTTGGCCGAGCAACTGAAGCGTTACCCGAAAGCGGAAGTTGTATGGTGCCAGGAAGAACCCGCGAATATGGGCGCATGGCTGTTTGCTGATCGCCGCATTGAAGCAGTCTTGAATGATTGTGGCCGCAAGGAACGCCCGATTTACATCGGCCGCCCTGATGCTGCATCACCTGCAACCGGCTATCTGAAGCGCCATAACAAGGAACAGGCTGAATTGATCGATAAGGCGCTCGGCAAGTAGTATTGGGGAAGCCTGTATCTACAGGCTTCCATCAAATAAGCTTGCGAAATGGCTCGTTTTTTAGGAATATGCGCCCAGCATTTATTGTGCCGTTCATATCCCTTAAAGGTGAGTTTTTCCTATGCCCGTCGAAATTCGCGTACCCGCTCTTGGTGAATCTGTTTCCGAAGCCACCGTTGCCAAATGGCTGAAAAAAGTTGGCGATGTTGTGAAGGTGGATGAACCCCTCGTCGAACTCGAAACCGATAAAGTTACCTTGGAAGTCAACGCATCTTCCGCAGGCGTGATTACCGAAATTAATGTACAGCAAGGTGGCAACGTAGCCGTTGGCGCATTGCTGGGCACCATTGGCGAAGCCGATGCTGCTGCATTGAAAGCATCCGCCGCAAATGCAAACAAAACCGCAGCTCCGGCAGCAGCACCTGTTGTAGCGCCAGCACCTGCACCTGCTGCGTCCGCACAACAAGGCGCAAACCCAGCACCCAATGCTGCTTTGGCCCCATCGGTTCGCAAGATGACCGATGATAACAACATCAACCCCGCATCGATCGGTGCAGGCAGCGGCAAAGATGGCCGTTTGACCAAGGAAGATGTGCAAAATTACATGTCAAATCCTGGGGCACAACCAGCAGCTAAGCCAGCAGCCAAGGCACCATCCGGCCCGCGCAGCCGCGCCGATCAGGAAGAACGCGTGAAGATGACACGCCTTCGCCAGCGCATCGCACAGCGTTTGAAGGAAGCGCAAAACACCGCCGCGATGCTCACCACCTTCAACGAAGTGGATATGGGCAACCTGATGGCGCTGCGTAAGCAATACAACGAAAACTTCGAAAAGAAGCACGGCGTAAAGCTGGGCTTCATGTCGCTGTTCGTAAAAGCTTGCATTCAGGCATTGAAAGCCTTGCCGGCCGTGAATGCGGAAATTGATGGCGATGATCTCGTTTACAAAAACTACTACGATATCGGCGTTGCCGTTGGCACCGAACAAGGTCTTGTAGTGCCCGTTGTTCGCGATGCCGACCAATTGGGCTTTGCCGATATTGAAAAGACCATCAGCAAGCTCGCTGTAAAGGCGCGCGATGGTAAATTGTCGATGGACGAACTGACCGGAGGCACCTTCACCATCACCAATGGCGGTATCTATGGTTCCTTGATGAGCACGCCCATTTTGAACCCGCCCCAATCGGGTATTTTGGGTATGCACAAAATTCAGGAACGCCCGATGGTCGTCAATGGCCAGGTTGTGGTACGCCCGATGATGTATCTTGCACTTTCCTATGACCACCGGATTATCGATGGCCGTGAAGCAGTAACCTTCCTTGTGAAGGTGAAGGAATGCCTGGAAGATCCGGCACGCATGCTGCTCGACCTCTAATTAGGTATTCGCCATTCGCTCTGTTCTGCTCCACGCAGAACAACCGCTCGGGCGAAACGGATATAATTGTCACAAAATTTTACAGGAAACAAAATGTCTGAACAATCCGCTCAATCCGCTTATGACCTCGTCGTTATTGGCGGCGGCCCTGGTGGTTATGTCGCTGCAATCCGCGCTGCGCAACTGGGTATGAAAACCGCATGCGTTGAAATGCGCGATGCACTGGGCGGCACATGCCTGAATGTGGGCTGCATTCCATCGAAAGCGCTTCTTACCTCTTCCGAAAAATACCACGAAGCGCAGCACAGCCTTGCAACGCACGGCGTGAAGCTGGGCTCCGTGACGCTTGATTTGAACGCGATGATGGCGCATAAGAACAAGGTTGTGAAAGACAACACCTCTGGCATCGATTTCCTGTTCAAGAAAAACAAGATTACGCGATTTAAGGGCAAAGGCAGCATTCCGGCTGCTGGCAAGGTTTTGGTAACCAGCGCCGATGGCAAGCAGGAAACGATTGCCGCCAAAAAAATCCTGATTGCAACGGGTTCTGACGTGATGCCGCTTCCCGGCGTGACAGTGGATGAAAAGCAAATTGTGTCATCCACCGGCGCATTGTCGCTTTCATCCGTTCCAAAGAAGCTGATCGTGATTGGCGGCGGCGTGATTGGCTTGGAATTGGGCTCCGTATGGCAGCGCCTGGGTTCCGATGTAACCGTGGTTGAATTCCTTGATCGCTTGATGCCCGGCATGGACACTGATTTGGCAAGCAACGCGAAGAAGATTTTGGAAAAGCAGGGCATAAAATTCCGCCTGTCATCCAAGGTAACTGGCGCGAAGCAGGAAGGCGGCAAGGTTACCCTTACCGTTGAACCGGCTGCGGGCGGCAATGCCGAAAAGCTGGATGCCGATATTGTATTGGTATGCATTGGCCGCCGCCCCTACACCGAAGGGCTGGGGCTGGAAGCAGTTGGCGTGCAGCTGGATGAACGCAAGCGCATCAAGGTTGGCCATAATTTCGAAAGCAATGTCGCGGGCATCTATGCCATTGGCGACGTGATTGCCGGCCCCATGCTGGCGCACAAGGCCGGAGATGAAGGCGTTGTTTGCGTAGAAATGATGGCAGGGCAATCAGGCCACATTAATTACGATGCCATTCCAAGCATTGTGTACACATGGCCTGAAATCGCCAGTGTTGGCAAAACCGAAGAGGAACTTAAGAAAGCAGGCATTAATTTTAAGGTTGGCAAGTTCCCATTCTCCGCCAATGCCCGTGCGCGCGCGATGAATGATATGGATGGTTTCGTGAAAATTCTGGCGGACGCCAAGACCGATAGAGTGCTCGGCTGCCATATCCTTGGCCCTGATGCGGGCACGATGATTGCCGAAGTCGCCTTGGCGATGGAATTCAGCGCATCGAGCGAAGACATTGCACGCACCTGCCATGCGCATCCGACCTTGAACGAAGCCGTGAAGGAAGCTGCATTGGCAGTGGAAGGCCGCCCGATTCATATTTAACTGCCATATCCAAGGCCTATTATGATTATCGATATCGGCAGCGGCCCAAACCCACGCGTCTTTGCAGATATCCGCATGGATTTGCATAAATGGCCGCATGTGAATTTGCAGCATGATTTGCTGAATGTGCCCTACCCCATCGAAAGCAACGTGGCCGATAAAATCTTCCTTGGCGATGTGATTGAACACATCAACAAATTCAAGATGCCGGAAGTCCTGAAGGAAATTTACCGCATCACCAAGCCGGGCGGCGTGCTCGACGTTACCTGCCCCGATATTCGCTGGCTGGCCGAACGCATTGTGAATGATGACTGGAATGAGAAAGCCAATGTGCCGTGGTTGCATTTCTTTCCCGATGAACCGTTTGAAAATGCGATGCTGTGCATGTTTGGCGGTTGGGTAAACCCGAAAGAACACCACATTCCCGGCATGGGCCATGTGAACGGCTTTGATGAAAAAAAGCTGGGCCGCGTATTGCGCGAAGCAGGTTACAGCAAGGTTGAACGCGTTCCCGATGAACGCAACCCAGAGCCTGCCAGAGGCGTGGTTCTGCGCATGCTGGCGGTTAAGTAAGGTTATTTCGTTTTGGCTAATTTCTTTTCCAGCTTTTTTACCGCATCAAAGAAGTCGCGCTTGGCGTTGGCGGTGTAGGCATTGTCGCGCTCAATCGTGCGGAATAATTCATCGCTATCGTAGCGCACCATTTCAACCATTTGCTTGAGCAACTCGTAAGTCTTCGTGGTTTGCTTGAACGGATCAAGATTGAGGCCAACGAACACTTTGCCGATTAAGTGCGTAAGGCCCTGAACATAGGCCAACTCCTTGTCATGCTCGGTTGGCGTGGCTTCAATGACATTGAGGCCAAGCTTCTTTTTAAAGAAATTAATCAGCTTCGCATTACGCTTGCCGCGCACATTGCAAACAGTGATGTTAAGGCCCTTAATGCCGTGCTTTCCCGATTGCGGGCCAAACAGCGGGTGAAGGCCAATAATATCAACGCCTGCCGGCAAATGCTTCTTCAGGATTTTGGCGGGCAGTTCTTTCACCGAACCCACATCGACCACCAACTGGCCTTTGCGCAGATGGGGCTTGATTTGCTTGACGATGTCTTCAAAGGTTTTGACGGGCGTTGCGATTAAAATCACATCGCTGTCGCATAAATCCTTCAAGCGCGTTACGGATTTGGATTTGCTCTTCTTCGCAATTTTTTCCAAATCCTTGGGCTTACGCAGCTTGTCGTAAATCTTGGTTTTAAAATGCGCGGATAAATGCGGCAGAATAAATTCGCCGAATGCGCCGATGCCGATAATGCCAAGTGTATCCGTGCCCATATTAGTTCCAGTTAAAGTTCTTGAATGCCGCGAACAAGGCCAGCATTTCCTGTTCTTGCCCGACTGTAAAGCGCAAACAATCAGGAAGGCCGTAACCCGCCATTGGCCGCACCAAAATGCTGTTTGATTTAAGATGCGCGAACATGGAAGCAGCTTGTTCACTCGATTTAAAGCGGGTGAGCACGAAATTACCCTTGCTGTCATAGGGCCTGGTGCCGAATTCAATCAGCGCATTAAACAGGTTTTCGCGCCATATCACGTTATGCGTGCGGCTTTTTTTAACAAAGTCGTCATCGCCCAGCGCGGCAATGGCAGCTGCCTGCCCTACCTGCGATACGTTAAAGGGCTTGCGCACGATGTTCATGCATTCGGTCACCGCGCGCGAGGCATAGGAATAACCCACACGCAAACCGCCAAGCCCGTAGATTTTTGAAAAGGTGCGCAGCACAACCACGCGGCCTTCCTCGCCAACGAATTCAAAGCCATCTGAATAATCTTCATCATCAATGTATTCGGCATAGGCGCTGTCATACACGAACAGGATGTCTGGCGGCAGTTCACGAAGGAATGCGTTGATGTCGCTGCGCGTGATGCAATCCCCCGTCGGGTTATTGGGGTTGGCAATGAACACCATGCGCGTTTTTTTCGTGACGGCTTTCAGCATCGCATTCAAATCCATGCGCAAATCGTTTTCAGGCACGAATACCGGCTTACCGCCGACCAGTTTGGTTGCAACTTCATACAGTGAAAAACCGTATTTGCTGATGATGACTTCATCACCTTCCTTCACATAACCGTTTACCAACACCGTAATCAATTCATCGGAACCCACGCCGCATACAATGCGGCTGGCATCAAGCGTGTATTTACTGGCAATCGCCTTGCGCAAATCCGTATAGTTGATATCAGGATAGCGGTGGCTTTGTGCCAGCGCGGCCTTGGCTGCTTCCAGCGCCCTCACGCTGGGGCCATAGGCACCTTCGTTATAGCACAGGCGGTATTTAAAGCCGTCATCATCCACTTTGTTTTGCGGAGTGATATAGCCTTCCATGCCTTGCAAGAATGAAAGTGGTTTTGGGGGCATTAGGTACTCTTACTTAATGGGGACAGGATATGCGCCAATAATCTTATGACGCAGTAAATGCCGCTTATGTTCAAAATACCATGCCGCAATTTGCGCATTGGCGCGCTCAACAAATCCATCCAGCTCTATCCAGCTACAGGCGGGATCTTTCGCCGCTGGCGCAAACACATGCGTGACTTTAGTGAATGGAAGATTGTCGCATAATGCATCGGCGGTTTTTTTATCCGCCACATCCTGCCATTCCAATACCAATACGCTGCGGTCTTGGCCGGTGCTTTCAGGCGGAATAGCGCCAATCACAACGCCCTTTTGTTCATTGTTGGGATGATCCGTTTTACGGGCATTGCCGCGCACGCCATCAAACGGGAATGCGTAAAACAAATTTGGGATGGTTTCCTGCTCCGCCAACAATAAACGCCACCAGATATCCCCATCGCCTTCACGCGGGAAAGGCAGTGCGGCTAGTTGATGCGTGTTGTTTAATACCGCACGCAAGGCAGAGGTTGGATTTGAAAACGATTGCATGGGCGTGAAGCTGCCGAAATGGTCGCGGGATATATCCCAAAATCCTTCCTCGCCCTCTGCTGATGGCAATGCCACTTTCATCATGCCTTCCTGAAGCGTGAATGCGCCAATCATCTCGCGCCACAGGCGGTGCACAAGCCCCGGCGGCAAATGGCCCATCGGCTGCTTGACCAGCACGCGCAGCATCGATGCTTCGCGGCCCGGGCGAATATAAACGGCCTGTTTGCCTTTCACGCCGCGCACTTCTTCAATCACATTGGCACGGGCACGCAATAAATCGAGCAATTGGTTATCAATAGCATCAATCTGATTGCGCAGATTTGTTAGCTTGCTGTTATCAACCATGATTCACCGCCAGCATCCGTTCAACCGCCAGCCTTGCACGCGCGGCAAGCTGTGGGTCAATAGTCACTTCCTTGCCACCGCCTTGCAGGCATTCCAGGATTTTTGCAAGCGTGATGCGTTTCATATGCGGGCACAAATTGCATGGGCGCACGAATTCAACATCAGGGTTTTCAACCGCGACATTATCGCTCATGGAGCATTCGGTAATCATAATCACCTTGGCGGGCTTGTTATCGCTGACATACTTGCTCATGCGATAGGTGGAACCCACGAAATCGGCCTCATTCAATACATCAGGCGGGCATTCGGGATGCGCAAGGATAATCGCGCCCGGGAAGTTCTTGCGATAATCGCGCAATTCCTGCGCGGTGAAGCGTTCATGCACTTCGCAATGGCCTTTCCAGCTGATGATTTCAACTTTTGTATTCTTTGCGATGTAGTTGGAAAGATATTCATCCGGTAAACAGATGACCTTGTTCACGCCGCGTTCCTTGGCGATGGTTTCCACGACGCGCACCGCATTACCCGACGTAATGCAGATATCGGATTCAGCCTTCACATCAACCGATGAATTCACATACGTGACCACCGGAATACCCGGGTATTTTTCGCGCAGCAAACGCACATCTGCGCCCGTAATGGATTCAGCCAGCGAACAACCCGCGCGTTCATCCGGAATTAAAACTTTCTTTTCCGGATTAAGCAGCTTTGCCGTTTCCGCCATGAAGTACACGCCGGCCATGATGATAATCGGCGCTTTCGTTTCGGCGGCTTCACGTGCAAGCTGCAAGCTATCCCCGACAATGTCGGCAACGCAGTGAAAAATTTCGGGGGTCTGGTAATTATGCGCCAGAATCACGGCACCCTGCTCACGTTTCAGGCGGTTGATTTCAGCGATATAGGGCGCATGAAACGGCCATTCGATTTCAGGAATAACCTTTGCAACTTTCTTGTAAAGCGCGGCAGTGTTCGTTGCAATTTCAGGCGTGTAAGCCAACATTAGAATATCCCATTACCTATTTATCGTTTTGCTGCAATGCACTAGAAATCCAGCACAAAAAACAGCAAAAAAGGGTGGATTTCGTCTTTAAGAAACGCTAAACGAATACCCTCTTTCCTATAATCTCAAACATTCACACGCCCGTCTAGCCTAAAGGATAATCTGGTATGCCTTATGTTGTTACTGAACTCTGCATCCGCTGCAAATACATGGATTGCATTGAAGTTTGCCCTGTAGATTGCTTCTACGAAGGGGAAAACATGCTGGTCATCAACCCGGACGAATGCATCGATTGCGG
>JAKFVN010000032.1 GCA_021732145.1 Alphaproteobacteria bacterium | reverse complement strand
CGTTACCTTCGCGGGTACGTTCACCCACACCCGCAAACACGGAGAAACCACCGTGCGCTTTCGCGATGTTGTTGATGAGTTCCATGATGAGAACGGTCTTACCCACGCCCGCACCACCGAACAGGCAAATCTTACCGCCCTTCGCGTATGGGGTCAGCAAATCGATAACCTTAATACCGGTTACCAGAACCTGTGCCTCGGTTGATTGTTCGGTAAGGGGTGGTGCTTCACGGTGAATAGGAAGTTTCTTGGTGAACTTCACTGGGCCGCGGTCATCAACTGGTTCGCCAATCACGTTCAGAATGCGGCCAAGGGTGTGTTCGCCAACAGGAACGCAAATTGGCGCGCCGGTATCGGTTACTTTGGCGCCGCGTTGCAGACCATCGGTTGAATCCATCGCAACCGCGCGAACAGTGTTTTCGCCAAGATGCTGCGCAACTTCCATCACCAGCAGCTTGCCATCATTGTCCACTTCAATGGCGTTCAAAATGGCGGGGAGCACATTATCAAATTGCACGTCAACCACCGCGCCAAGAACCTGGGTTACTTTACCAACTGAAGTCGTCATATTTAGTCCTCTTGTGTTTATTCTAAGTGTTTAACTATAAAAAAAATTCCTATACGGCTTCGGCACCGGTTACGATTTCAATCATTTCCTTGGTGATGTACGCCTGGCGCGCACGGTTGTATTGCAAGCTTAAGCGGCCAATCATGTCGCCAGCGTTGCGCGTTGCATTATCCATCGCGTTCATGCGTGCGCCCTGCTCGCCCGCTGCACTTTCAAGCAGCGCGCTGTACAGCATCACGGAAATATTCTTTGGAAGAAGGTCAGCCAGAATTGCAGTTTCATCTGGTTCGAATTCATACACGGCGGATGCAGTTGTTTCTTTTGCCTTGGTTGCATCAACTTCCGGCATTGGAACCGGGATGATTTGTTGCTGCGTTACAACCTGCGTAATCACGTTCTTAAAGCGGTTGTAAATCATGTGCGCTTCATCAAACGCGCCTTCTTCGTACAAATCCTGAACCTTCTTGGAAATAGCATCTGCATCAGCAAAGCCAAGCTTGCGGCGGCCTACATCTTCGTATGTTGCCAGCATCATATCCGCAAATTCGCGGCGCAGCTGGTCGCGGCCCTTGCGGCCAATGGTGATGAGTTTTACCTGTTTGCCTTCCGCCTTCAGTTTGCGGATTTGGCGGCGCGCTTCGCGCACGATGGATGAATTGAAACCACCGCACAGACCGCGGTCGGATGTAACCACAACAAGTGCGATAACTTCTTTTTTGCCAGAACCGCTCAGCAATTTTGGTGAGGAGCTATCCACCACCAGATTTGCGGTAAGGGATGCAATGATACGCGTCATCGCTTGCGCGTATGGACGACCCGCTTCGGCTTGTTCTTGCGCACGGCGCAACTTGCTCGCGGCCACCATTTTCATGGCCGAGGTAATCTTACGAGTGGACTTCACACTCTCGATGCGAACTTTGAGGTCTTTTAAACTAGGCATGCGTTAGGGAGACTTCCTAAGTATGTGGAATCGTTGAAAGGCGCATCTTTTTCCTGTTTTCGGCCCTTTAAGTCAAGCGGAAAGGAAGCGGCCTTAACCCCTTTCATTTATTGGGCTTTTAGGTCGGATTTTGGGGTGGTTTTTCTACTTAGCTTTGCCAGCCAATTTAACCGTGAGGCCGTTATATTCCTCGCGCATGATAATCTGGCAGCCAAGGCGGGAAGTTTTGGTCAACCCCACTGCCAAATCA
This sequence comes from Alphaproteobacteria bacterium, assembly GCA_021732145.1. Taxonomy (GTDB): domain Bacteria; phylum Pseudomonadota; class Alphaproteobacteria; order UBA9219; family RGZA01; genus RGZA01. The sequence continues at coordinate 9,894 of JAKFVN010000032.1, read as the reverse complement.
AGCATATCCATTTCATCGGCTTCGGGTTCGGGCAGCACATCATACCATCCGGTATCGACAATTACGTGGCAGGTTGCGCAAGCGAGTGAATGATCGCACGCGCCTTCCAAATCAATTTTATGCATATGCGCGATGTTCAACAGGGTTGAGCCAATCGGTGCTTCCACTTCGCGCTCGCGGCCATCGCGTTCAATAAAAATAACTTTAGGCATTCAAGTCTTACTTTCTGTTGTGCAGCTTGATAGCTGGCTCGCGCTTGGAAAACAAGCCTGATGGACGCAGCAGCATGATAATCACCATGCCTGCGCCAAAGGCAATCATCCGGTAATCCTGCAACTCCCGGAAGATTTCGGGCAACCCTACTAGAAAGATTGCGCTGGCAGCAAGTCCCAGCGGGTGCCCCATGCCGCCCAATACAACCACCGCGAGAACCAACGCGGATTCCATAAACGTAAAGCTTTCGGGGCTGATGAAGCCCTGCCGGGTTGCAAAGAATGCGCCCGCAGCGCCGCCCATGGCTGCTGCAATCACATAGGCCGCCAATTTGGTGCGGGTTAAATTAATACCCACCGCTTCACTCGCCCGTTCATCTTCGCGCACGGCTTCAAATGCGCGGCCCAATGGCAGACAGCGAAGGCGCGTTGCAAGAATGTGAACCAGCACGACGAGTGCAAGCACAAGATAATATAAAAATATCACGCGGGTGGTGGATGAAAACTCCAGCCCGAAAAATTCATGGAAGGATTTAAAACCATCTGGAACAGTGCGTTCAAGCGACAACCCGAATAAGGTCGGGCGCGGCACGCCGTTAATTCCGTTTGGCCCGCCAGTGAGTGAAACCCAATTTAATAAAACGATGCGCAGGATTTCCGCAAAGCCCAGCGTCACCACCGCAAAATAATCACCGCGCAGACGCAGCACGGTCACGCCAATTAAAAACGCCGCGCATCCAGCGATGATGGCAGCAACGGGCAATGCCACCCAGAAATTCAATCCCACCTGCAATGCCAACAATGCAAACGCATAGGCGCCAAGCCCGTAAAACGCAGCAAAACCAAGGTCTAATAGCCCTGTTAGACCCACGACCAGATTAAGCCCATAAGCCAGCACCATATAGGTGAGGATAAGCGTCACGACATCTAAAACATACCGGCTGGAGACAGGCGTAAATGGCAACACGACTACGATAATAAACAGCCCCAGCAAAACTTTATTATAAAATGCGTGACTGGTTGGTAGAACGAATAATGGTTTTTTAGCTTCAGTTGGTTTGGCTTTTAAAAACCCGATTACACCAAACACAAACCGCGCCACGAACACACCTGCAACGCATAATGCAAAATTATTCCATTCCGGTGAAATGGAAAGCCCCTGCGCTTGATCAACCGTATGCAGCCCGATGAAATGCAAAAACAAAACAGCGGCAAGCAATGCAGCAACAAAACTTTGCGCAATCAACTCCCCTATTTTGTTTTGTGAACATTGCATGGCTAAACCTTATCAATTTCCGGTTTACCCAGTAGGCCTTGCGGGCGCAGCAGCAGCACAAGAATAAGAATGCAGAAACTCGCCACATCCTTGTATTCCGCACTGATATAGGCCGACCAGAATGCCTCAATAAGGCCAATTAAAACGCCGCCAATCATCGCGCCTGGCAGCGAACCAATACCGCCCAGCACAGCAGCCGTAAACGCCTTCATCCCCGCAAGGAAGCCAATATAAAAATCAACCACGCCGTAATACAAAACTACCATCACGCCCGCAACGGCAGCGAGTGCCGCGCCAAGAATAAAGGTGATGGAAATAATCCGCTCCACCGGAATACCCAGCAGCGCCGCCATTTTAATATCTTGTTCGCATGCGCGCTGCGCGCGGCCCAAACGCGTTTTGTGAATAAGCAGCGTCAGCCCAATCATCAATACCACCGCCATCACCACAATCACAATTTGCAGGTAGGATAGCGACACCACAAATCCATCCGCGCGTTCCATCAGCGTGATGCGCCCTTCCACCATCGGCTGCAATGGCTTTACGCGCGCGCCCTGCGCCATGCGCACATAGTTTTGCAGCAAGACCGAAATACCAATCGCGGAAATCAGCGGTGCAATGCGCGGCGCGTTACGCAGTGGCCGATACGCCATCTTCTCCATCACAAAGCCGTAAGTGGATGTAACAATAATGCTGAACACAAAGGCCGCCAGAATAACCAGCGGCACAGCAACCACGCCAACCGTATTCATCGCAACAACTGTGACCACCGCCACGAATGCGCCAATCATATATAGTTCGCCATGCGCGAAGTTAATCATGCCCATGATGCCATAGACCATGGTGTAACCGATGGCGATAAGGGCGTAGATGCTGCCAAGCGTTAAACCATTGATAAGCTGTTGAAGGAAATATTCCATGTTCAGCAGCCCAGTTTAAACCCTATTGGCAAAGTGGTTTTCGTGGATTGCGCGCGGCATCGGGCGTGCGCACATACACCATCACTTGGTCGGGCGACCATGCAGCCACCGCAGGCACCCAATTCGCATATTTAATACAGAATTGGCGCGGCGCGAGCACACTGGATTCCCCGCTTTTCTGGTTCGCCAGCGATGTGCGGAAATTATCAATCACTTCATTACGGCTGCCACCCGTCGCGGCATACACGCGCGCAATGGTATTTTCCCATTTGCGGATTTGCGTTCCGTATTTTTTTAAAAACACCGCATAGCTATCTTTGAGCGGGCGGCGGTACCCATCATATTTGCAGGTCAGCATAATCACTTCCAAATCGGTGTGCAGACGCAGGCCCTGCTCCGCTTCAAACTCCTCAGGTGTGTAACATTCACCCGCAACCGCCAAGATGGGCATGAGCGCCAAACATATGGCGATGAGAAAGCTATGCTTCATTCGTTTATTCCTAAAGGATTGCAGTAATCTGGCGTAGTTACGGATTCTCGCTTGCGCGAAGAGCAGTTGCTGGCAAGACTAGCTTAGAAATAACGCAAAATACTATTGGAATCGATATGTCCAACCCCGCGACCTCTACCACGCTTAGCCCTAATGAGGCGGTACTTGAGATTATCCGCCGCGCTGCGTCCGATAAGTCGAACCCCGCCAAAACTATCAACAGTATTTTGTATATGGTGGCATCGTGGCGGGCGAATGTGCTGGCGCATGAACGCCTGACGATGAGTCAGGGCAAGGTGATGAGCGGCCCGTTCCAAGGCATGAATTTTTACTTCAACGACACGCTGGGCTGCTTTGCGCCAAAATTACTCGGCGTGTATGAGATGGAAATGCACGAATTTGTGCGCCACGCGATTGCCAACCAATATGAAGCGGTCATCAACATTGGCTGCGCGGAAGGATATTACGCCGTTGGTTTTGCGACCACCATGCCAAACAGCGTTATCCACGCACATGACATTGATGAAAAATTGCAAGCCGTGACGATGCGCGTTGCCGAAAAAAACAATGTGGCACACCGCATTAAAATTGGCGGGTTGTTTGATGGCACGCGATTTGCCGAATTCAAGGGCAAGCGCACGCTGGTATTCTGCGACATTGAAGGCGCAGAGCGCGAATTGATTGACCCTGTAGCTTATCCCGAACTGCTCAACATGGATATTCTTCTGGAATGCCATGAATGCTTCATTCCGGAATTGCGCAACGTATTCATCGAACGGTTTTCAAAAACCCACGATATTACGTGGGCAGAACCCGAATTACGCTGGGGCAAATTCAACCTCGATTTACCCAATATCGATGATTTGGACTTATGTTTGCTGTCTTACGAAAACCGCGCCGGCGCAACCCCGTGGGGTTATTTCAGGAAGAAGTAATCAACGCATGTAATCTTTGCGCACAACTAATTTTTTATGCTGCTACATACCAAATTGTTACACTCTGTCTACTCACTCTAATTTTGCAGAAGGTATAAAAAATCATGGCAAGCCTAACTCAATCTCATTATATCGTTCCAATTGGCTGCTCGTGCATTAATCAGTTTCAGTTAAATTTTAAGTTTGGGCAATCTTCGTATGATTCACAACTGTTCGACTGGAATATCATCACGCCGCATTCAACAATTGAGATTTTTAAATCTAAAGGATTAACATTTGTCAATTCTCTCAACGACCTATCACTTCATTCGGAATGCATCTTGAAATCAGAGCGTTTGCCGGGTTTTTACTGGTGGCATATGAATCAGTTTGTACAGGGCAATATTCATTATTCATCAATCAAAGATTTCGAACCTTATTTTGATTCATTTAAGAATAAACATCAGCATCAGGTAGAAAAATTCTTCCGTATGAACCCCAACAACATTACTTTTCTATGGTCGAACCTTCAACCAAATTTAAAATCTGCCTGTCAATCTTTTTTTGATCAGTTCACTCTTACCTCATCTCGCTACCATATGATGAAAGACGCAATTGCTGAATCTTTTAAAGGAGCAAAAACTATTTTTTTAGTTCGGCCAGAACTTGTAGAAACTGATATATTAGTCAATGATGATGTGATGAAATTTGATCTTCCTTACTCGGAAGAATTTAAGGGAGACGAAAACCTTTTTTCATCTGTCTGGGATCGTTACAATTTGGGCAAGTAAAAGCGCTGGCAGCAAGGCTTAAGAAGTTAATTCTTATTCCCACTCAATCGTGCCGTGGGGTTATTTCAGGAAGAAGTAATTCGTTAATCGATTTACTTTCGTTTTTTTGTGCTATTCCTTGCCCATACTTAAAAGGATAAAGGCATGAGCGAAATTCATACAATCATCAGACAACTGACGACCGAAGGTCTATCTGTCGATTACGATACCTTTGCCAAAGCTGGCAAAGCAGTGCTCCTCAGAAAAGCGCCGCTTTCACCTAAAGCCAAGGCGCGTTACAAATTAGCCGTCGATGCGTTTTTTGAAAAAATGGAAAAGACTGCCGATGGTCGCACCGCACCATATGAAATGCTGGCAAATGCGTCTCATGCATTAGGCATGGATGGTTTTGAGCGCGGCACAGATAACTCTGAAACTGCATGGCGTGGCCACATCGCAGCACATTCGTTTAAAGTCAACCACTCCATTTTGGCGGGCGTTGCGCAGCGAATTATCTTAGAAAATTGCATTCCACCGGAAAACGAATTCACACCGCAACAACGCAACGACAGAGAGCAAAACCAGCGTTTTGCTCAACGACTTAAAACCGCGTTCCGTTTGGATTGAGCACAACCGGCTCTTTCAATGACTCGTAATAGGGTTTGTTGGTCAATCCGGCATGCAGCAATTCATCACCGGGTTTTGCAACAATTGAAAACACAAATCCTAATGCTTCGCTATCCACTATTTTATGCGCATGCTGTTTTAGCAACGGCGTGATGGCTTTGGTATACGCAATGGGCCCCGTCACACGCAGCACGCCGATTTTTCCAACCGTATCGTCGCCGCCATGCACATAATGTTCAATGTTGCGCATCACTTCAGCAATAACCGCTTTTAAAAACGGATGCTTGGGCGGCGTTGCCATATGCCATTGCCGGAATTCATTCGGCACGCCGTATTTGCGATGCATGCCCCATTGCTCGTACCGCTCCCCGCGCTTGTTGTGCCAATGCGACAATAGATAATCCGGCGAGGTCAACACCTCATCAAACGGTTTGGTACAAATGGATTTGATGTCGAGATAGATGCCGCCCATCTCATACAATAATAAATATCTGAAAAAGTCAGCGCGCGCAGGGCCGTAATTGGGATTGATGCGCTCATAATATCCATAAACCGACGCATCATATGTTTTTTTGATAAAGGCTGGAATATCACCATCATCATAAATCATGTGCTGATATGACGGATTAAGCCGTTTCAACAGGTCAATATTATCAAGAAACGTTTGATTAAGTGACGTTTTATCCGCAACGGTTTGATGAATGAGTTTTGGTATCATCAATATTTCAAAAAAGAAATAAGTTACGGATAGCCAGCAATCGGCACACCATTCAACGCATGAATTAAATCGGTGCGGTCATTTGCAACCGCAACGTAATTCGGGCCGGAGAAGAATTGGTTCAGGCCATACTCAAACTCCCTGAACAAAACACCCGTGGGTTTTAGCGGGCCCATTTTATATCCGTATTTGCCCCACAGATTGTAATAATCCCTTATCAGAAAATGGGTATCAGCATTTGCATAACCATATTCAAACTGCACAACGCCAATCTTGCGTTCGCTGAGCATTTTTTCAAAACCCTTCAACACAAGATGCTCTGCGCCTTCGACATCTATTTTCAAAAGGTCAATGCTTGCAATACCGTTCTTTTCACAATACGCATCGCCAGTAATCAAAGGCGCTTTCTTTTCCGTGAACGGAAACCTGCTGTCATGAAGATCGGTATCAAGCACGGTCGTATTTATCGTAGAATTCACGCCGTAGTCTTTGTACGTGATTTCGCCTTCTTTATCCGAGATGCCGCATGCATTCAGCGTAGCCCGCGCATCGGACACGTTTTGTTGCAGGTATTTGCTGGTTTCTTGCGATAATTCAAATGAATGGATTTTTGCGCTTGGAAAACTTTTGAGCGCCATATTGGTCCACGAACCAACATTTGCGCCGACATCAAATACCGTTTGTATATCAAACGCCATAAGGCGGTCGATTAACAGCCGCTCGCCATTCGTCTCAAAATCATATGAAAAGCCTTCATATTGCCAAATGTAGTTTTTGGCCCACAGGTAAAGCTGATGCTTTTCTTCCTGCGTTGCATCTTTCAAATTCGATAAATCTACCATGGGTTATTCCCACTCAATCGTGCCCGGCGGCTTGCTGGTCACGTCATACACAACGCGGTTGATGCCTTTTACTTCGTTGATTAAACGCGTCGCCACATCCGCCAGGAATTTGTGCTCGAACGGATACGCTTCTGCCGTCATACCATCAACGGATGTCACCGCGCGAAGACCGAGCACATAATCATAGGAACGGCCATCGCCCATCACGCCAACGGTGCGTACAGGAAGCAGCACTGCAAATGCTTGCCAAATCTCGTCATATAATCCGGCTTTGCGAATGGCATCCAGATAAACGCTGTCAGCCTTGCGCAGGATATCCAGTTTCTCACGCGTAATTTCACCCGGAATGCGAATGGCCAAACCAGGGCCCGGGAATGGGTGGCGGCCAACAAATTGTTCAGGCAAGCCCAGTTCGCGGCCCAATGCACGCACCTCGTCTTTGAATAATTCGCGCAATGGCTCAACCAATTTCATATTCATGCGTTCCGGCAAACCGCCCACATTATGGTGCGATTTGATGGTGACGCTTGGCCCGCCCGTGAATGAAACGCTCTCAATCACGTCGGGATATAACGTGCCCTGCGCCAAGAACTGCGCGCCGCCGCTTTGTCCATATATGGCTTTAGCTTCGTGTTCAAACACTTCAATAAATAATGCGCCGATGGTTTTGCGCTTCTTTTCGGGGTCACTTACGCCGTTCAATGCGCCAAGAAATTTCTCTTCAGCCTTCGCGACAATCAACGGAATATTATAGTGATGACGGAACAGGCGTTCGACTTCTTCGGCTTCGCCCAACCGCATCATGCCCGTATCAACGAAAATGCAGGTGAGCTGCGAGCCGATGGCTTCGTGTATCAGCACTGCAGCCACCGCGCTATCGACGCCGCCGGATAATCCGCAAATGACCTTGCCCGTGCCCACCTGCGCACGTATCGCATCCATCTGGCTTTGGCGGAATGCCGCCATTGTCCAATCACTGTTGCAGCCCGCGACCTTCTTCACAAAATTGCCCAGCAATGCTTTGCCTTGCGGCGTATGCACCACTTCAGGATGGAATTGCACGCCGTAAAAACGCCGCGCTTCATCCGCAATCATCGCAAAGGGCGCGCCAGTGCTGCGTCCAACAATCTTAAATCCTTTTGGCAATTCCGTAACGTGGTCGCCGTGGCTCATCCATACTTGCTGCTTATTGCCTTTGGCCCATACGCCATCAAATAATGGGTTGGCATCAATCACTTCAACTTCGGCCTTGCCGAATTCGCGGGTATGGCCTTGTTCCACCTTGCCGCCAAGCTGCTGGCACATCACCTGCTGGCCATAGCAAATGCCCAATACCGGAACGCCCAACTGCCAGACAATTTCCGGCGCGCGCGGTGAATCTTTTTCAAGAACCGATGCAGGCCCGCCGGAAAGAATAATTCCCTTCGCGCCATAAGCTTTGATTCTATCGGACGCTGCGCTGCCGCTTGCAAAACTGAACGGCCAGATTTCGCAGTAGACGCCCGCTTCGCGCACACGGCGCGCAATCAACTGTGTCACCTGACTGCCGAAATCCAAAATCAGGATACGGTCGTGGTGCGTTTCGGGTGATAATTTGGGCATTGCTTGCGGTGACATAATATAAAAAACTTTGAATTGCTGGTTATCTGGTAAACTATTCACGTAAGGATTTCTAATGATTTTTAGAGTTTTTTCCAGAAAAATCGACCGCATCCCCTATCGTTAACCCGCATAACATAGCGCATTTGCACGATATTGCTGCCTTTATATTTTTTGTAGAATGATTTAAGCTCTGCAACCGCAGTCCTTGATTTGCTTTATGCTTTTATCAACTCGTTTCAAACACGGAGGATTTTTCATGTCCGGTGCAATAGCAAGTGTCAGAAATAATCTTGAAGAAGTAGCAACTGGCGCTGGACGCATCGCGCGTCTTGTCGCGGTGAGCAGCATGGCAGCTCTTGTGGTGGTTGGACTGGGTACAGCAGCCGCCAAAGCCGATGACATGAATATACACGACACGATGCAATTGGCAGCAGGTAGCTGTACTGGCACATATAGTGTGTGCGTAGCGCGTTGCCGCAAAGACAATCCGACAGACAAAGCATGCCCTTCCGATCATTGCGCACCAAAACTTTCGGAATGCAGATCAACCGGATGCTGGCAAGAAGGTCAGCGTTATGGCGGACGCAAAACTTGTAATCTGAAGCTTGGATAAAAGGGATTTTCTGCGCGCGGGAAAGGCAATAAGCGCTTCGCGTGCTGCTGAAAGTTCGTCGGGAGATACGGGTTCATCCGTCATGCCCGCAAAGCACGGCTCTTCTGCAACATATGGCAGGGTGCGAATAAGCAAGCTGACCTGCTTGCGATAGATGTCACTGAACGCCATCCAAGTCCTCCGGCACGGTGATTTGCGTTGCGGGGTCTAGTCGTCCACCTTTGACCAACATGCGCTTGCCGGTTCCAAAGTTCACCTGATTCCGGTTAAGCCGTTTCAACCAAGCATGGTGATGACGCGCGGCAAAGAAAAAGAACAGGCGCTTGACCTTCACGCTTCGGCAATCTTGAAGCAATTTTTTTAGCCGTTCCGGGCTGAGGCTCGTAAGTCCGGAAAAAAGCATATCCACTTGATGAAAGCTCTCGTGATGCGGCAGCTCATCCAGCAATTGAAGAACGGCGCGCTCGGGCGTTGCAAGCGTTAGCGGCCAATCCCATTGACCGTAAGGCTGCTCGATGACACCGCCTCTGAATGAGGTCACGTCGCGTCCTGAATTTTTCTCGACGTTCCATGCCAAGCTGGTAAGCGCTCGCGTTATCGGCGCATTGGCAAAAAGGCGTTGATCGTTGTGAACGACAAATGCCACGCCGAGCGAAAGGCGTTGCAACCATGCAGGCAATTTCTCGCCGCCATAGAGATGCACCTCTTTTTTGGTTTTTTGCGGCAGGTAGTGAGCATAGCCTTGGAGTTCGAGAGCGGTGCGGCTTCCCACGACAACCGGGTAACTCAGGATGGTCTGCAACGAGATAACCACTTGCTGCCATGTCAAGGGGCCGCGTGGATTGCGCCAATAGAGTTGACGCGTCGGCTGCTCAAGTCTGCCAGACTTCACATACTGGCTTCGCAGCGA
>JAKFVN010000008.1 GCA_021732145.1 Alphaproteobacteria bacterium | reverse complement strand
TGGACGATGGACCAACTGGGCGATTTGATTGATGAACAAGATGAAGATGTGATCATTCGCACCACGCTTGATTTATCGATGCAGCGCGAAGCCGAGCGGCAGATTGACAACATGCTGGCCACCAACTGCAAGGAAGCAGCCGTCAGCCAGGCAGCGCTGGTCAGCATCGGGCAAAACGGCGCGGTGCGCGCATTGGTAGGCGGGCGCGATTATGCGCAAAGCAGCTATAACCGCGCCACGCAGGCCAAGCGCCAGCCAGGCTCATCCTTCAAGCCGATTGTTTATCTAGCCGCGCTTGCAAAAGGCATGGATAAAAACGACAGGCTTTTGGATGCACCGCTCAAAATCGGCAATTGGGCACCGGAAAATTATACTGAAAATTATCGCGGCGACATTAGCATGAAGGATGCGCTGGCCTACTCCATCAACACCGCGACGGTTCGCCTGGCTGAAAAAGTTGGCGCGGGCCGCATTCAAAAACTGGCGGGCACATTAGGTATCAGCACGAATGTGCCGCGTGAATTGAGTATCGCGCTGGGCACGAATGCGGTCACCGTCATGGATATGACAACGGTCTATGCCGTATGGGCGCATCGCGGGCGCGCCATCATCCCCTACGCCATTGAAAAAATTACCACGAAATCCGGCACGGTCTTGTATGAACGCGATGCGCCATCCATGCCGCAACTGGTGGATAGCGATAATGTTGCGGCCCTTGATGATATGCTGCAAGCTTGCGTAAGCTATGGCACGGGCAAAAAAGCCGCGCTGTCAGTGCCGGTTTCAGGCAAAACGGGCACGACGCAGGATTACCGCGATGCATGGTTTATCGGCTATACCGGCCGCATGACGACAGGGATTTGGATGGGTAACGACGATAACCAGGCCATGAATAAAGTAACAGGCGGCAGCCTGCCCGCGCAGCTTTGGCATGATTATATGAAGGCCGCCTATACGAAGGAAGAACAGGATAACCAGCCCGCCTATACCAAGGAACAATCCGGCAGCTTCTCGCGCTTCCTCGACAATTTGTTCGAGAGCAGCAAGAAGATAAAAACCGAGCAAGATTACCCGCGGGATAAGAGGTAAGGGATATAAACAACTATGGCTGTCTATACGCGCATCCCTGAAACTGAACTTGCTGAATTCGTAAGCCGCTACGACATCGGCAAAGTGCGCGAACTCAAAGACATTCTATCCGGCGTGGAAAACAGCAATTTTTTCCTGACGACGGATGCCGCCAAATACATCCTCACCCTTTATGAAAAACGCACCCGCGAGGAAGACCTGCCGTTCTTTATCAATTTAATGCGGCACATTGCAGCCAAGGGCATTCCCTGCCCTGCGCCCATTGCCGATAAAAAAGGCGCGGTTTTGCAGCGTTTGGCGGGTAAACCCGCAGCCTTAGTTAGCTTTTTAAATGGCGGCGCTACCCACGCCATCACCGTGGAACAATGCCGCGAAGTTGGAATTGCGCTGGCGCAAATGCACATCGCGACATCCGATTTCAAGGAAAGCCGCGCTAATAATCTCTCGCTGGAAGGCTGGGCCACACTGATTACCCGCTGCCTTGAAAAAGGCGATACGGTGCAGGCGGGCCTTACCCATAATCTGGTCAATGAATTGAAATACCTAGTGGCCAATTGGCCGGATATGGGCGCGATGCCTTACGGCGTTATTCATGCCGATTTGTTTCCGGATAATGTGTTTTTTGCCAATGATAAACTCTGCGGCCTCATTGATTTCTATTTCGCATGCTCTGATTTCCTGGCATACGACCTTGCGATTTGCATTAACGCATGGTGCTTTAATGATGCGCATCAATTCCAGGCGCTTCGCTCAGCTGCGATGATGGATGGTTACCAATCCGTGCGCAAGCTGGACGCGCATGAAAAGAAAGCCATGCCTGTATTGCTGCGCGGCGCATCGTTGCGCTTTCTTTTAACACGTTTATATGACCTTTTGCATCATCCGGAAGGCGCGCTGGTAAAACCCAAAGACCCGCTGGAATACGCAGCCAAACTCACCTATTTCCAGAGCCACCCTTATGAATGCTAAAGCCCCCGAAAAAAAATCCGATAAAAAACGTGTGGTGATTTATACGGATGGCGCATGCAGCGGCAATCCCGGCCCCGGGGGCTGGGGCGCAGTGCTGCGTTACGGCGATAAGGAAAAAGAAATCAGCGGCGCAGAACCGGAGACGACGAATAACCGCATGGAACTGATGGCTGCCATCATGGCGCTGGAATCCCTGAAGCGCGCTTGCGCGGTCGATTTATATACCGATAGCGAATATGTGCGCGGCGGCATGACGCAATGGATGAAAAAATGGAAAGCCGATGGCTGGAAGAAAAAGGGCGGCTTAAAGAACGCTGACCTTTGGCAACGCCTTGATACGGTTGCAACCAAGCACGATGTGAAATGGCATTGGGTTAAAGGCCATGCAGGACATCCCGGCAATGAACGCGCGGATACCCTTGCAACTAACGCCATAAAAGACGCGTTTTAATTAAGGATTTTAAGCGATTTTCAGCATCGCTTCGGCGCTGGAAACTTCAAAGCTTCCGGGCTTTTCAACGTTCACGGCTTTCACAACGCCGTTATCAATCAGCATGGCGAAACGCTGGCTGCGCTGGCCAAGGCCATAACCTGCGCCATCCATTTCCAGACCAAGCGCGCGGGTCAATGTGCCATTGCCATCAGGAAGCATGGTGACTTTGCCTTCGGCGCTGTTGGCTTTGGCCCATGCGTTCATCACGAATGGATCATTCACGGCCATGCACACAACTTCTTCAATGCCTTTGCTCTTGAATTCCTGAATGTGGTTTACAAAACCAGGCAGGTGTTTGGCAGAGCATGTTGGCGTAAAGGCACCCGGCACGGAAAACAGCACAACCTTCTTGCCCTTCATCAGGCTTTCGGTGCTGACATCTTCCAGACCATTGGTCGTCAGATGTTTCAGGGTCACGGATGGAAATGTGTCGCCAACTTTAATGGTCATGTTTATTGCTCCAAACGGATAACGGATGGATAGGATTTAAGCGTTTTGCCCAAATCGCGCAAGCCCCACCCTGCAACCCGCAGAAACGCTTGTTTATTGCCTATAAGCCTGCTTTTTTAAGGCCTTCCAGCACGGCTTCCTTGCTCAGCAATTCCGGCAATGGCGCACCCTGCGGCGCAGATGAACTGTAGATGACATTAAATGGAATGCCATAGCGCATGAAGCTTTTCAGATAAGCGCCGATGGTTTCATCGCGCTTTGTCCAATCGGCAATCATCACCACAACCTTGGGGTCAGATAACAGCTTTTGAATTTCTTCTGTTTCCAAGACCAGCTTGCGGTTGACTTGACACGTTAAGCACCAATCGGCGGTCACATCGACGAATACAATTTTGCCTTGTGCAACCAGTTCAGGAATTTTCTTTTCATCAAAGGCTTCCCATTTTTCCTGCATCGCTTCGCTATGCGACACGGGCGTTGATGGCGTAAGTTGATTGTACAAAACATAACCCAGCCATAGCGCGGTGATGGTCAGCAGCACGCCCAAGAACTTGCGCACATTTTCCATCCATGCGCCAGGCTTTGGCAGCCATGTGGCACAATGCGGAAAAATAGCAATCAACAGGAACGGCGCGGCAAGCCCAACACCCAGCGCCAAGAAGATAACGAGGATTTCAAACGCCCCGCCCGCCAGCGCAAAACCAACAGCCGTGCCAAGGAACGGTGCCGTACAGGGCGTTGCCAAAAGCGTCGCAAAAGCGCCGGAAAAGAAGTCTTTGGTCAGGCTGCCATGCCCATGCGTCCAGCTTAAGCGGTCGGCCAGAAAGCGCGGCAAGGGAATTTCGTAAAACCCAAGCAGGTTAAGCGAGAATAACACCAATATCGCAATCAGGAAGGAAAGAAAAATGGGGTTCTGGAATTGCACGCCCCACCCCACGCTCATGCCGAAATCTTTCAGCGCAATGATAATGCCCGCCATGACAAGGAAGGAGAAAATAATCCCCGCGCTGGTCGCAAGGAAGCTTAAGCGCACGCCCGATGGCGTGCCGCCGCCGTGCTTGATGAATGAAATGGATTTCAGCGCAATAACAGGCAATACGCATGGCATCAAATTCAAAATCAACCCACCAAGTAACGCGAATAAAATCATCGCAACCAAATTGGGTTGCTCAACTGGCGCGGCTGGCGTTGCCACCACGGGCGTGACTGGTGCAGGTGCTGGCGCAATCACCGCGCCGCCATCAATGGCCAATTTCTTCTCCACCGCTTTTTGATTGGTATTATCAATCAGCGTGAAGGTCATTTCCTTGCCGTTTAATTCCTTGGGCGCATCCTTGGTCAGCGTGACCGTAATCGTCTTGGCCTGCGCATCATTCTTTAAATCGGTATAGGGCAATGTGCTGCCATCGCCTACTTCGCCAACTAGTTCAACGTCATTTGCAGCTACTGGCGAATTATATTGCAGCGCTACGGTGCGCACGCCGCTTGCTTCATCAAGTCTCACTGAAAGAATGCTTAAGCCCTGCCCGTCATCTTTCTTGGGCACATGCGCCAACGCATCCTTGATAAGCTTGGTTGCTTCATCATCACCCGCTGACTGGAAATATCCGGCAAGCGGTAAATCAAACGTGAAATCAGCCGGAATGCAAATATCGGAACAGACCAACAGGCTAAGCTTCGCCTTCAAATTCACATCGGCGGCGGGATCTTTCTTGGTAATCTTGATGGGAAAGACCACTTCACCTTCATAGCCATAGGTTTCCAAGCCCTGCATCGCATAGCGATGCGGCCACGGAAACATGATTTCCGCTTTTTCTAAATTGACTGCTTCCTTCCATTCCGGCGCGGGCGGAAAACCGGCATCGCCCGGTGAACGCCAATAGGTATGCCAGTTGGGTTTCAACTTGATATGCAGCCCTGCATACAATGCGCCATCGGGTGAAGCCTTGGTTGACGCAATCAACCGCGCATCGGAAGATTCATGGTGTTGCCATTCGCTTGCCTGCGCATGAAGCGGCAGCGCAACAAGAAGGGCAGCCAAAAGAAAAACAGCGCATAAAATTCGCATGTGGATTTGCATGTGGATTTGCATCGGCTATTCCCTTAAATGAAGCATGGCAGCAGCGTATACCCAAATAATGCACAAATTGTGTTGCCGCCTGAATTACTTTAAATTAGGATTCGTAAAAATATAAGAAAGAGCTGCATCTTGAAAGCCACGCCCCTTACCGGCCAGTTCCTTATTGCCATGCCGAATATGAACGACCCGCGCTTTTCCCATGCGGTCGTGTTTATCTGCACGCATAATGAAACCGGGGCGATGGGGCTTATTATTAACCGCCTGTATGGCGCAATTGACATGAAGGGGCTTCTGGAACAACTCACTATTCCAACCACAGACCAAACACCCGAATATCCGATTTATTTTGGCGGCCCTGTTGAAACAGGCCGCGGGTTTATTTTGCACAGCGATGATTACACGCTGGATGCATCCATGCGTTTGGAAAATGATGTGGCGCTGACAGCGACGGTCGATATCTTGCGCGCCATTGCCGAAAACCGCGGGCCCGCGCGTTGCCTTGTCAGCCTTGGTTATTCCGGTTGGGGCGCAGGACAACTGGAACAGGAGATTCAGGCTGGCGGCTGGCTCACTGCGCCAGCCGATTTGGATATTCTGTTTGATACGGATAATGACACCAAATGGGAACGCGCCATTGCCAAGCTGGGCTTCAGCCCCTGGTTGCTTTCAACCGAAACAGGCCACGCTTAGTTCCTTAATTGACGCATCACTTCATACATCGCAACGGCGGCGGCGTTGGATACGTTGAGGCTGCCCACGGGCGGCGTGGTTGGAAGTTTCGCAATTTCATCGCAGCTTTCAATGGTCAGGCGGCGCAGCCCCTCACCTTCCGCGCCCAATACCAATGCGGTTTTGGCGGGCATTTTAATCTGATGCAGCGCGTCTTTGCCTGTTTCATCAAGGCCGATGCACCAATAGCCTGCATTCTGTAATTTCTTGAGACTTTGCGAGAGATTACCAATGCGGAAAATCGGCGTGTGCTCCAACGCGCCTGATGCGGTTTTGGCCAGCACGCCTGTTTGCGATGCGGCGTTGCGTTCGGTGACCAGCACCGCACCAACTCCAAACGCGCAAGCGGAACGCAAAATCGCGCCGACATTATGGGGGTCGGTGACTTGGTCAAGCACGACAATGGCGGCTGGCAAATGTTCCAGTTCCAGCAAATCGTCCAATTCCTTATCGGGTAAATTCTCTGCTTCCAGTAAAATCCCCTGATGCACGGTGCCGTTTGGCAATTGCTTATCAATCGCGCGCAGGTCGATGATTTCCGGTGATGGGCGTTTCAGGCCAAGTTTTTTTGCCTGCGCGATGATGGGTTCGAACTGGCGAAGGCTTGTCTGGGTCAGCAGCAAGCGCTGGCAATGGCGCGCAGGGTTCACAAAGGCAGCCGAGGCGGCATGATAGCCGAATAGCTGCACGCCCCCTTTTCTTTCCGGGCTCCGCTTTCCCGCGCCGGGCTTATGGTCATTTCTGGCATGTTGCTGTCTGGAATTGCGCAAGCGGTTTCACCTTAATAAGTAATGATTTTCTTTATAGCTAGACTGAGTAATTCAATGGGACAATAGCAAAACGTTGGGACAAAAGCCTTTTAATACGACGATTGAACAATGAAAACTAATTGCTTGATTTACATTGTATAAATGAATAAAAAGACCGCTCTGGATGGGTGGCCGAGCGGTCAATGGCAACTGACTGTAAATCAGTCGACTCACGTCTACGTAGGTTCAAATCCTACCCCATCCACCATTTTCTTCTGAATTAGATGATAAGGAACCTACGTCTTATATGCGGGCGCGCAAAGCGCGTCCGGGGTTCAAATCCTACCCCATCCACCATTTTCTTCTGAATTAGATGATAAGGAACCTACGTCTTATATGCGGGCGCGCAAAGCGCGTCCGGGGTTCAAATCCTACCCCATCCACCATTTTCTTTAAAATTTAACCTTCACACCCAGACCAAAGGTCTGGCTGAAGATATTGCTGGTTGGAAGATTGGCATCATAGCTGATGAAGGCATCAACCTTATCATCCAGCTTGGCTTTGACACTGGTACCCGCCGACAGCACATGGGATGAAGGGGTCACGCCCGTAACCGTGAACGCGGCCGCGCCCACCGTGCCGGTGGACGTGCTGGCGTTATTCAGGCTTTCATACGTGTACCGGACATGCGCTTCGGGGCTGACAAAATAGCCCTGCACCTTTTGAAGAGGCGCAACGGCCATAAAGCCCGTGAACCATTTCAGGCTATTCGTATTCTTATCGGCAAAGGTTGCATTGAACGCGCGCGCGCCGCTTTCGGTAAAGCCTTCCTCATAAAGGTAGGTGAAATGCATACCCGCTTGCGGCACCAGCTTGAAGCCTGATGATGTGTCAAATTTCTTTGATGCCTGCACTGTGCCGGAAAATTCATGGGCATTATGGCTGCTGGTCGCATCCCCGCCTGCGGCGGCAACATAACGCGCAATGTCAATCATGTGGAGCGCGTAGCCTGCCTGCCCATCCAGCGCGATATCATCAAACACGATTTGGCGGCCATAAATCGCAAAACGCATGCTATTGACCCGGCCTTCGTTTTTGCCGGCCGTGAATGAATTGATCATAGTGCGTTCATATCCACCCGCCGCGCCCAATTTGAATGTTTTGGAAATCGCCTTATCGCCGCCAAACAGGAAACCGCCGCTTTCGCTGCGAAAGCCTGGGCGGGCACTATCGCTGCTCACCGCGCCAAGATTGCCATAGGCTTTGAACCAGCCGCCTTTATCTTTCATGACATTCGGCAAGGATTTGGCAAGGTCATTAATCCCCGCCGCGTTTTCAGCATTCACCATCCGGCTTGTTCCCAGATTGGAGAAAGCCAGCGCATTCATGCCGGGCGCATCAACCGTAACTAAATCAGCGCCAAGGGCAAACTGCGCGGCATCAAACACGCGCAAGGCCACGCTGGGGCTGGCTGTAATCACCGACGATGCAACGCTGGGGACAATGGCCGCACCAGTATTGCCTGGCGTTGAACGAACCAAGCCTGATAACATGAAGCTCACGCTATTCGCTGTGTAAATCGGCGCGGATGCAGTTAATTCAACGCCATCAGCGCCGGCAGGAACCGGCGCAAATTGCGGATCAGTAAATATGCCGTTCACGCCGCCCGCCGCCGTCAGGAAAGTATAGGTTTTAGGCGCATACACACCGGGTTCAAACGTAACGCGCAATCCGCCGCTGATGCTGGCAATTCCTTGCACCGCCAATACCGACGATGCCGCCGGTGAAACGCTGATGGCAAGATTAGCCGTGGTGACCTGCGCGTAATTGCCGGTTACCGTCAATGTGCCAATCGAACCGCCCGGACTGACCGTGCCAGAGTTGATGATATTGCCGCCAAACGTGCCGTGACCTGAAAGCGTGCCGTTTGCATCAACCAGCGCGCTTCCAGTACCGTCGCCAAGGGTAACCGAGCCATGCGTGTCATCACCAATTTGGAATGTGCCGTCTGAAACAGTAATCCTGCCGCGAAAGGTCGAACCATCACCATTAAACGTCAATCGTCCGCTGCCTGTTTTATTGACATAGCTATCAATAAAAAGCCCGCCGGTCATGGTCATGTTAAACGCCTGCGTATCAAATACCGCATCGCTGCACGAACACCCTGCCAAAAAGTCATTAGCCACCACCATATTATTAGCGCCTGCACGCAATACCGTACCGCCATCCATCACAACAAGCTCCGTGCCAAAGCCGCTGGCATTTTTTAGCTCAACAGTACCATCGCCCACCGTCGTACCCCCAGTATAGGTATTGGTGTTATTCAGCACCAATGTGCCTGCGCCTGTTTTTTGCATGACGGCATCGCCGGAAACAATGCCAGATAAGGTTACGGTATTAGCCTGTGTATCCAGTTCATGCGTAAAGCCACCGACTAATGAAAGCTCGATATTATTCTGAACATTCATATTGCTTGCATTGAATGTCAGCTTCGAGCCACCGTGCAAACTCACATCCCCTGTACCAAATCCAGCCTGATTATTTAATTTAATTGAACCTCCATTCACGGTGAATGTGCCGGACGATGTATTCGCATGGTTCAGCGTCAATTCGCCTGTTCCATTTTTTTGCCAATTTCCGCTGCCGCTAATCAACCCATCCAACTGCAAATTGTTGCCATTGGTATTAATGATGCGGTTGCCCGAAATGCTGTTGTCCATCGACATATTATTAGCGATGACCATATTGGCAGTATCTGCACGCAAGGTTCCGCCGCCATATATCGTAAAGGTGCCGCTACCCAACGCCGCCTCATCGCTTATCGCAAGCACACCAGCCAGCGCGAGCAAGCCGCCCGTATTGGTATTGGCATAGCTGAGAATGGTTATGCCGCTACCTGCAAAACCAATTGCGCCCGTGCCAGTGACATCGCCCGAAAGCGTCAGCGTGTTGCTGCCATTATCAACGATACCGCCATTGGTACCTGCAAAGAATGAATTGGCGAAGTTCAGATTGGCAGCGCCCGATAAAAAGATACCGCCATTCAACACCACCTGCCCTGTACCTACCGACGAGGATGTGGAACCGTTGGCATTATCAACGACAATGATACCGCTATTAATTGCCGTGCCTTCCGTATAGGTATTCGCGCCGCTGAGGGTTAAAATGCCGCCGATACCACTTTTTCCAACGCTACCTGCTCCTGAAATGATGCCGCCATATGTATAGTTATCCGTGAAATTGAAGTTAACCGAGGATGACCCATCCAGAGCAATCCCCGCCGCGCTTACAACCCCGTGCGCGGTGCCTGTACCTACATTTAAAGTACCAGTTGCAGTAGCACTTCCAACATTTACCGTGCCCGCACCAGCATTGACGCTTAGCTCGCCGCCATCCATAACGCTAAAAATGCCAATTCTATCCTTACCAATGGTTATTTGGGTTGTTTCAAGCTTTGAACCCGCACCGTCAATGCTAACAAAACCAATACCTGTGCCCGTACCAACTTGTGTATCAGCCGCGGTAACCACACCGCCGCCGGTGATATTAAAATTCCCAGGCGAACCGCTAAGACCAACCTTAAGTGCGCCTGTAAGATCAAGCGTGCCTGTCCCACTGACAACCACAGTACCGCTATCATAGGCAGTAAGATTTGTCGCTTGCGCGCCTGCCGTACTAACCGATAACACTGGAAAGGAAAGTCCACCTACAAACACATCATCACCCGCAACGGGATGGTTTGGGTTCCAGTTGATATCCGCAAACCAGTCGCCCGTAAAACCAGGCAGATATGTTTTCGTCGCGGAAAAAGCTGGCGATACGCTCAAAGCGGAAATAAGCGCAACACCAATTATGGCAATTTTATTTTTCATACGGTTATGCTTGGCAGAAATCATGGTAGGCAATATGGTCATAGAACACGGTCACAAAAAAAGAGTATTGATAACGGACGCGCTGCACAAGTCCGCATAGCAGCCCATGCCTGAATAACCGGATTCATGCAAAAATCACAAAAAATGCCCCGTATTGGCGATTACAGATGTCAGGAATGGGCCAGTATTGCTTGTTTTTTTGGCGGGCATTATGGTATCGATAACACATGATTTCTGCCCCTTGAAATTTCTGCCCCTTGAACGGAGTTTGCAATGACGCGTATTGGTAAAAGCTTCCTGATTGCCGTTTTTACACTCGCTGTTTTTACACTGGCTATTTTTACACTGACCGCATTTGCCGGGCCTTCCCTTGCTGAAACAGCACCCGCTGCAAAGGCCGAAGTGAAAGCAGAAACAAAAACAGAAGCGCCCAAAGAAACGCTCAAGACGAAAGAATTGCCCAAGCAGGATCCAAAAACCGTTGCACCGCCGGCGAATGCCGTAGCGCCTGACGCATCGGCTGGAAAAACCAAGGAGATGATCGAGGCTGAAGAAAAAGCAAAACAAATGGCCATCAAGGCACAAGCCAAGATTGATTTGAAAAATCTTCCAAAAAACCTGACCCCCATTCTTCCCAATGATGGCGAGACCTTTGCCGTTGCCGTGGGTGAAACAAAACCCATTGCCGCCGCCCGCCAGCGCAAATGCCTTTTTAAGGAAGCGCCGGAATGGGAAAATACCAAGCCGCGCCTGCCAATTACCGGCCTTGTTAAGTTTTCGGATGGCGGCGCTTATGAACGCGACAGCAACCGCTGTGGCGGCCCTGTTCCCGCACGCGCCGTGTTTGCAACTGGCGTAAAAGTAGGCAGCGAACGCGTTGTTATTTTCGGCGCTACCATTACAGTTATTGTAAAACCTGTTGAATAATAATATATCTTTCGCCAGTCAGATGAAGTCAGCGCTGACTAAAAGCGGGTGTAGCTCAATGGTAGAGCACTAGTTTTCCAAACTAGCTACGAGGGTTCGATTCCCTTCACCCGCTCCATCATCTCACTGAACCTATCGACCCCTCGTATTGATGTTGCGCCCCCTTTCATTAAAAGGGTGCGCGGGGTTCGATTCCCTTCACCCGCTCCACTTCTCTCCTCAAAAAAATGTTGAACACAGTCGGCCATCATGCCGGCTTGCATGCGTTTTTGTGTGGAAGTTCTCCACAATAAATTTCATCAAAAAATTACTATGATTTTTAAACTATCGTTAAACAGTGCTGCAACGCACTGTAACTATTCATTTTGCAGCGCAAACCCAGCAGCGCCGCGATAGATAAAATGCTTTATAAAATTAATTTTAACGAAAGCTAACCTATATAAACTGAACAGCTTATGAATGCAGATTTATGCAAGCAAACCAGTTCTAAGTAAGATTAACGTGGATTGCAAAAAATGCTTTTTAGTAACCATTTTAAAATTAATTTTTCAATTGCCGCCGTCCTTTTGACCGGGGCCATGATTAATGCCGCACCGGCCCACGCCAATGATGATGCAACGGCTTCCCTTGCCCGCCCGGCCAGCTTTGGAATTTCCGACAATGTTATCGGCGCAAGCGCGTCCGGCAACAGCATGAGCAGCCTGACCACCCTGGCGCTTTCTGCAGGCCATGAATTTAACCAAACCGTCAGCCGCCGCCAGAACAAGCTGCATAGCTTCAGCGGTGGCGCTGGCACCAGCCAGCTGTTTTTTGGCGAGGCGAACGGCATTGAAC
>JAKFVN010000026.1 GCA_021732145.1 Alphaproteobacteria bacterium | reverse complement strand
TGGCCGCGGCTTTGGTGGCTATGCAAAATCCGCTGGCGTGGAAGCGCTGACGCTCATCACCTTTGATGAATTCGGCCGTGATTTCTACATGAACTCATCACAATTTTTCAGCAATGCGATGCCTACATTTGACAGCGTAAGCGCGCTGCGCGATTTCAACAATGGCGTGGAAACCACGCGCATCGGCGCAACCACTTATGGCTTTGCCAATGCCGATGCCAAGACCACCATTGGCGGCGCGCAATTTGATGGCGCACGCATGTTCATTGAAACGCCCATCGCAAGCACCGCCACAACGGCCGCATTCAACATCAACCCAAGCACCGTGTTTGGCTTAGCACCACGCGACATGGCCTTTGGCGGCAGGCTGGTGGAAGGCGATGCAATCACCAACCCATACATGTCGCTTGCCAAGAACCCCATCACCGT
Organism: Alphaproteobacteria bacterium; assembly: GCA_021732145.1. GTDB lineage: Bacteria > Pseudomonadota > Alphaproteobacteria > UBA9219 > RGZA01 > RGZA01. The sequence goes on along the minus strand of JAKFVN010000026.1, from coordinate 12,601 downwards.
TGCTGCCAAGGCAAAGCTTTCGGATGATGTATGGGTAAAAGGCGGCAGCTTTTTTGGCCAGCAGGCAACCGATTTGAATGCGCCAACCACCCTTATTCAAGATCCAAACTATTCCAAAAATCTTGGCAAGGTATATGGCGGCGTTGCTGAAATTGGCAGCGCGCTCGGCACCAAGCATTCCGGAATTGCATTCACCGCAGGTTTTGTAAACGAACAAAACGCCATGCTCGGTTCTATCTCCAGCGGTATCACCAAGCTGGCGGACAGCACCAACACCATGTTTGCTGGCGCAAGCGCCACGTTCGACCTGGGCGGTGGCTTGAACGCGTTTGGTGGCTTTGAAATGGGCTGGTCGAAAGTACAAAGTGCGCGCAACTCCATCGTACAGAATGTATCGGACATCAATTCCCAATCCTTCCGCGCTGGCTTGACCAAGACGGGCGTGGCTGGCAAATCCGACACCTTCGGCGTTGTGGTAAGCGAACCCCTGCGCGTGAATAATGCAACCATGAGCCTAACCTTGGCTAACTCGCAAAATGCGGATGGCAGCATCAACTTCCGCTCGTCAACCGCTGACATCAGCGCCGAATCCCGCGAACTTGATGTGCAGGCCTTTTACACAACCAAGGTGGATGATATGGGCAAATTCGCAGCGGGCCTGCTGCTTCGTGAAAATGCCAACCATGTGGCTGGCCAGCGCGAAGCCATTGCCTTGGCACGCTATAAGCTGAGCTTCTAGGTTCCTAAATGCCTAAAACTAAAACCCCGCTCCCCAGCGGGGTTTTTTTGGCTTTAAAGCCCGGCAAACGGGCTTTTATCTGCGCCGTCTTCAAGGAAATCTTCCACGCTTTCATTATCGCCCTCACCTTCGAAATTACGCTCGAAGATAACCGTGAGGATAGTCACGCAGGTTGAAATCATCGTGATTTCCTGCGCGGTGATTTTGGTTTCGGTCAGCCCTTCGCAGAACAAATACAAAAAGCGCGAAAAGGATGATGCCATCGGGTAATTGCAGAAACCTGCCTTACCTTTAATCTCAAAACTTTTTTCGATAATCGCGCGCATTTCATCAGGCGCTAATGCACCGGGTTTTAAACCCGCAACAATCTTCTGCAACGATTTCAGCGCGCCCTTAATCTCATTCATCAATTCAGGCAGCGTGCCTTGCATCGCTTCTTCGGCTTTTTCAATCGCTGTAGTATTCAGCATCGACTTAATCGATTTCCCCAGCCCAAGTTTTTTCTTCATGCTATGGTCAGGGCGCACGAAAATCGTGCCGTTTTCATCGCGGCTGAAATTCTTCGGCAGTGATTTTTTAGGCTGCGGTTCTTTGGCCATGGTGGAATTTCTCGGGTGCTGGATAACCGCCGGAATATCGCAAAAAACCCCTTACCATCCCGTAAACGGGTGGCAGCCCCCTGTATTTTGCTTTTAAACAATTGTTTTTGTTATCAATTTGTTTCTTGAAGAAGGAAGCCCCAGCGCCTATATATCTGGCACTCGTGGGGCTTGAGTGCTAACAGCACCAAATCCCAGCAAATAAACCCGTTTGTAACAGGGAATACCAAGTGCAGTCGCGGTTGCGTCGCCCATTTCTGAAATGGAAGGCGCAGAGCAGTCGCACTAAAAAATCTCGTTATAAACAAAACTTAGGAGCTACACATGAAGTTCAGACCATTGCATGACCGCGTTGTTGTGCGCCGCCTGGAAGGCGAAGCAAAGACCGCTGGCGGTATCATCATCCCAGACACCGCAAAAGAAAAACCACAAGAAGGTGAAATCATTGCCGTGGGCGCAGGCGCACGCGATGAAAGCGGCAAGATTGTTCCGTTGGATGTGAAGACCGGCGACCGCGTGATTTTCGGCAAGTGGTCAGGCACCGAAGTAAAGATTGATGGCGAAGACCTCCTCATCATGAAGGAAAGCGATATTATGGGCGTTGTGGAAACAACCTCCTCCAAGAAAAAAGCTGCCTAAAAAAAACTAAAGAGCATTTTAAAACCAAACAGGAGTAAAAAACATGGGTGCTAAACAAGTTGTATTTCACGCCGATGCGCGTGACCGCCTTTTAAACGGCGTGAACATTCTGGCGAACGCCGTGAAGGTAACGCTGGGTCCAAAGGGCCGTAACGTTGTGATTGAAAAATCCTTCGGCGCGCCACGTACCACCAAGGACGGCGTAACCGTTGCCAAGGAAATCGAGCTTTCCGATAAGCTCGAAAACATGGGCGCTCAGCTCGTTAAAGAAGTTGCGTCAAAGACCAACGACTTTGCTGGCGACGGCACCACCACCGCTACCGTACTTGCCCAAGCGATTGCGATCGAGGGCACCAAGGCCGTAGCTGCTGGCATGAACCCGATGGATCTGAAGCGCGGCGTGGATATGGCCGTTGAAGCGATTGTTGAAGAATTGAAGAAGCAATCCCGCAAGGTAAAGTCGAATGATGAAATCAAGCAAGTTGGTACGATTTCAGCAAACGGCGATAAGGAAATCGGTCAGTTCCTCGCTCAAGCTATGGCGAAGGTTGGCAATGAAGGCGTCATCACTGTTGAAGAAGCAAAGAGCCTTGAAACCGAACTGGATGTTGTTGAAGGCATGCAGTTTGACCGTGGCTTTGCATCACCTTACTTCGTGACCAACGCCGACAAGATGATCTGCGAACTGGAAGAGCCATACATTCTTTTCCATGAAAAGAAGTTGTCGGGTCTGCAACCACTTCTCCCCGTATTGGAAGCAGTTGTACAATCCGGCCGTCCATTGCTCATCATCGCTGAAGAAATCGAAGGCGAAGCATTGGCAACCTTGGTTGTGAACAAGCTGCGCGGTGGCCTCAAAGTTGCTGCTGTGAAGGCACCTGGCTTTGGCGATCGCCGCAAGTCGATGATGGAAGATATGGCGACCTTAACCGGTGGTCAGCTCATTTCCGAAGACCTCGGCATCAAGCTTGAAACCGTAACCCTTGCTATGCTTGGCAAGGCGAAGAAGGTTCGCATCGATAAGGAAAACACCACCATCGTTGATGGCGCTGGCAAGAAGAAGGATATCGAAGCACGTTGCGGCCAAATCCGTCAGCAAATGGAAGATACCACTTCTGACTACGACCGTGAAAAGCTTCAGGAACGCCTTGCTAAACTCGCTGGCGGCGTTGCCGTTATCCGTGTTGGCGGCGCAACCGAAGTGGAAGTGAAAGAACGCAAGGACCGCGTTGACGATGCCATGCACGCAACCCGTGCAGCTGTTGAAGAAGGTATTCTTCCAGGCGGCGGTACTGCATTGCTGTATGCTTCAAGCGTTCTCGATAAGGTGAAGTTTGCGAACGACGATCAACGTCGCGGCATCGATATTATCCGGAAGGCCGTTCAAGCTCCAATCCGTCAAATTGCTGAAAACGCAGGCGTAGATGGTGCATTGGTAGTTGGCAAGCTGCAAGAGCAAAAGAAAACCAGCTTTGGTTACGATGCTCAAAACGGTGAATATGTTGACCTCATCGAAGCCGGTATTATCGATCCTGCTAAGGTTGTGCGCACCGCGCTGCAATCCGCAGCATCGGTTGCTGGCTTGCTCATCACCACCGAAGCGATGATTGCTGAAAAGCCGAAGAAGGAAGCTCCTCCGGCTGGCGGCGGTCATGGCGGCATGGGTGATATGGATTTCTAAGTTCCAAATCCCAGTAACACTAATTAAAGCCCCGGAGAAATCCGGGGCTTTTTTTATGCGCCCGAGCGGTTGCGCCACCCGCGCAGCGGCGACGCAGAGCGAATGGCGTTTTTTATTACTTATTACGCCCGAGCGGTTGCGCCACCTGCGTGAGCAGCAGGCGCAGAGCGAATGGCGTTTTTTAATAGCTGAAAGTATTAATCTGTGCACAATGCTCTCATGCTTAAGCTTGATCCATCATCCACACTGAAAGAAGCCGTTCTGGGCTTTCTGGATACGCACGATCTTCTTGCCAAAAATCCGGATGGAACGCCAGATGTCATCGCCATTCGCGACATGGAGATGTTTGATGATATTCAGTCCGGTCTGGGCGGATGGGGCAGCGTGATTGAAGCGATTTTGCTCGATGCGATTTATAAAAACTTGACCGTTGAGCAGATTGAAGGCGGCATGGCGACAGGGCCAAATCCATCACGCATTCTAACCTTCCTGACGGAATATGTGCCTGCGCCTGCTGCAAACAACAACGCAGCAACAACATATGGCCCGGAAATTCCTGCGGCGTTGCGCGCAAAGAAGAATCCAGCTCTCACCGCTGCATTATAAAAGTTGCCATTCGTTCTGCGCCTGCTGCTAACACAGGTGGCGCAACCACTCGGGCAATTCCATTCTTTCAATCTCTTTTTTATTTGCATGAGCGCGGCAATTACTTGCCCCCAATACTTGCAAAGTATTTTGCGCGAATTGAAATGAAACAAAATTCACTTAATACATTCTTCACCCAAACAGGTGCATCTTGGTCACATAGCACATTTTGTTTAGTTGATTAATTTAAGCGTTTAAGAATTTTTAAGAAAGCGTTGGTCATGGCCGAACTGTCTAAAGTTCAACAATCCCCAGCCTCGTTCAACACCCGTTTTAACGAAGCGGATGATGTGTCCACCCTCACCCAATTACTGCACCGCGCCCACCGCGCCTGCATGCATTCCAAGGAAATTACGCTGCGCGAAAATATCATCTGCCATCGCACTGCCATTTTGCAGCATTCCGCCCGCACCAGCAATGGAACGCACCCCAGCGGATAGTGCGCCAGTACGCATTCGCCGTCATCCGCGCAAACCGCGCCCACCCCGCACAGACAGAAATATCTGAATCCAACCCGAATGTTTCAGGGGCATTCAAGCAAGCCTTGAAGCTATAATGCGTGACGGTCATTATTTCACTTCTTCAAGGGTCTTGAGATTACGAAGCGACGGCACGCGCCATGCGATAATCCCCGCCACCACCAGCGACAACACGCCGCCCACCACCACCGCCGGAACCGTACCCAACCATGCCGCCATCGCGCCGGATTCAAAATCACCCAGCTCGTTCGATGTGGTGATGAACAGCATGTTCACGCTGGCAACGCGGCCGCGCATTTCATCGGGCGTGTTCATTTGCATCATATGCGTGCGCACATAAACGCTGACCATATCGGCGCAGCCCAGCAGCGCCAGCATGGCAAATGACAAATACACATTGGTGGAAATGCCGAAAATAATCGTCACCACCGCAAAGACGATAATGCTAAGGAACATGTTACGCCCCGCATTGGCGCGAAGGCCATGTTTTGCCAGCCAGAGCGACATCGCAACCGCGCCAATCGCGGGCGCGCAGCGCAACAGCCCCAGCCCCTGCGGGCCGATGTGCAAAATATCCTTGGCATAGACAGGCAGCAGCGCGATGACGCTTGCGAATAGCACCGCAAATAAATCCAGCGAAATCGCGCCCAGCAAAATCGGGCGTTCCTTAATGAACAGGATGCCCGCGAATAGATTTTCCAGCGTCAGCGGGCGCTTCACAATTGCTGTGGTGGTTTTCATCTGCGTATTGAGAAAACTGGCAAGCGCCATCAATAGCGCCGCCACGCAAAACACGGTTGCCGCGCCAAAATAAAACAGCGCACCTGCCAAGGCAGGGCCCAGAATAGTACCCACCTGGAACATGCTGGAATTGAACGCAACCGCCTTGCTGAATTGGTCAGGTGGCACGGAATTGGGCAATAATGCCTGCATCGCCGGCGCGCCAAAAATCCGCGCAATGCCCAGCAATGCCGCGCAGGCATAAATCAGCGCGGGCGTTACAAACGCATCCATCTCGCCAAGCATCAATACCGCGCCAACAAATGCGCCGATGCTATGGGTGATGGCCATGATTTTTTTTCTGTCCATCTGATCGGCAAGTTGGCCTGCAAATAACACCAGAATAACGCTTGGCAAAAATTGCGATAAGCCTACCAAACCGATTGCGAACGGGTCATGGGTAATCTCATAAATCTGCCAGCCGATGGCCACGCCCAGCATTTGCCAGCCCAGCGTGCCGGTAAAGCGCGACAGGCTCAGCAATACAAATTCAGGATAGTGAAAGGGAGAGGTTTTGGGCTTAGCGGCGACGGTGGTCATATCATTTATTATTCGTCATTGCGAGCGTAGCGAAGCAATCCAGTTAACTACATATCTCGGTAAACAAATCTTTCCATTTCGGGTTATTGTCTTCAATCAGTTTGATTTTTTTGGTGCGGCTTCCAGCTTTGATTTGCTTTTCGCGCGCAATGGCTGAAGCCATATCTTCATATTGCTCATAATAAACAAGCATTGAACAGCTATATTTTAAAGTAAACCCACCGCCTATTTTTTCCTTGTGTTGAGAGACACGTTGAATCAAATTTGACGTAACGCCTACATACAGCGTGCCGTTTCGTTTGTTGGTCATGATGTAAATAGCGGGCTGCTTCATCATAAAATCTGGATTGCTTCGCTGCTACGCAGCTCGCAATGACGCTCTAAGTGGAGAGGGTTTTGAGCACGCAATTGTGCATGGCTTTATCTTCGCGTGGCAAGCCCATAAACATCTGGATATAGGGTTTCGAAAAACTCGCTTCCGGCATGGCAAATTGCGGCACGGGCGGGCCCACTTGCAACACATTCGCATCAAATGCGGCAATGGGATAAATCGCCGGGCCCAATATGAAATACATGTCGTAATTGAGCATGCCTAAAAATTGCGGCGTGCGCCATGTGCAGCCATGCACATGGCGTTCTTCCAATTCGCACACCACAAAGGGACGGTCGCGTTGCAATGTTTTTTGGCTGCCACGTAAAATTGCTTCTTCTGCGCCTTCCGCATCAATTTTCAAAAACGCAACCGGCGGCAATTGCAGCTCAATCAACTCTTCATCAAGTACGCGCAATGGCACGGTCATGCTCGCAATGCCATCAATGCAGCCCGGAAAATCCTGCGCTAATTTTCCAAAATCTTTTTCAATGCTCGCCCATTGTTTGACCGGCGTTTGCTTGCAAATGGGAAAAGACAATTGTGCTTCGCCGCGCTTGTCGGAAAGCGCGCAATCGCGGATGGTCACGCGGTTTCCATAGCTTGCCAGGTTTTGGGTCAGTACGCTTCTGGCATCGGCTAAGGGTTCAAAGCACAGCGTATGGGCAGCATTTTCGGCCATCTTGGCTGCGTATAGCCCCACTAGGGCACCCACATCCACGCCGATTGAGCCACGGCGCAGGGTGAATAAGGGCCTGATTAGCCTTAAATAATCATCATCCCCTGCCTGCCAGCCACTCTGCCTGACCGCCTCAAGCCTCTCCTGCCATCTATCCATCAGAAATCCTTAGCTTTAACGCTTGCAGTGTCAGCCCTTTTAAAGTGTTAAACAAGGGGCTTTTTCCTTGACCTTGTGGATAGTTTTCCTTACAACACGGCCTTCGAGAATGTACTAAGAACAAGGATATTGGTCATGGCTAGAGTATGTGCAGTTACAGGTAAGAAGGTTTTGTTTGGCAACATGGTTAGCCACTCCAACCGCAAGACCCGCACCCGTTTCGAAGCGAATGTTCAGGTCTGCTCATTCCCGAGCGAATTGCTTGGCCGTGCCATCACCTTGCGCCTGACCCCAAACGGCATCCGCACCGTTGAAAAACGTGGCGGCATTGATGCTTACTTGCTCAAAGCAAAGAAGTCGGAACTGGACGCGAAATTGCTCGTTCAAAAGCGCCGCGTGGTTGCTGCCAAAGCCCGCAAAGACAAGAAGGCTGCGTAAGCTTCTCTCTATTTTTAATCTCGCTGCGACTAAGGATTTTTGATGCATTTCGAGAACCGGGGCGCAGCGTACGTTTGAGTACGTGAGCACCGGAAGCGCAGGAATGCGCAAAAAGCCAACGGCGCAGTTAGAGATTATGAAACATTCATTTGAAATCCAAAAAATCTGCCCCACGACCAAAGCACGCCTTGGCCGCTTGACAACGCCGCATGGCGTTCTGGAAACACCCAATTTTATCTTCTGCGGCACCAAGGCTGCGATTAAAGGGTTGGCACCCGATATCATGAAGCGCGCTGGCAGCGATATTATCCTGTCCAACCTTTATCATCTCATGCTGCAACCAGGCTGCGATGTCATTGAAAGCCAGGGCGGTTTGCACAATTTCATGCGCTGGGATGGCCCGATGCTGACCGATAGCGGCGGGTACCAAGTATTCGCGATGCAATTCGGCGGCATATCAGACGAAGTAAAAGGCCGCAACAAGGCCGCCCGCCCCAACACCGTGATTGATATCACCGAAGAAGGCGTGATGTTTCAGTCATACTTGGATGGCAAAAAAATCTTGCTCACTGCCGAAACTTCCATGCATATGCAGCGCCAGCTTGGCGCGGATTTGATCATGGCGTTTGATGAATGCACCGCATTCCATCATTCCAAGGAATACCAGATTCAGGCGCTGGCGCGCTCCAACCGCTGGGGCGTTCGTTCGCTGGAAGCGTTCACCAAGCAAAATGCTGATGGTAAACAAGCTTTGTATGGCATTGTGCAGGGCGCGCATTATCAGGATTTGCGCGAAAGCGCGATGAATGACGTAACCCAGCTTCCCTATTTCGGCACGGCGGTTGGCGGTTCCTTTGGCAAAAGCAAAGAGGATTTGTATTCGATTTTGCGCTGGACTGCGCCGCTGCATAAGCCAGAGCGCCCTGTGCATTTATTGGGCGTGGGCGATATTGCCGATGTTTTCGTGGGCATCAAGCACGGGATTGATACCTTTGACTGCGTGCAGCCCACGCGCCTTGGCCGCCACGGCGTTGCCTTGATGCCATCGGAACCCGGCGCGCGCTTGAACTTGCGCAACTCGCGTTTCCGCGATGACAAAACGCCATTAGACCCTGGGCATCATCACGAGCACACATCGCATTACACACGTGCTTATCTGCATCATCTGATCAAGGCGGAAGAAATGCTCGGCATGCAAATCCTGACCGAGCACAATGTATCGGTCATGAACCGCCTGATGCGTGAAATCCGCGATGGCATTCGCAGCGGCACGCTGGAACAGGTGGAAGCCAAATGGCTCGCCAATAGCTGCGCGGCAGATACAGCCAAAATGTACGGAACCTGATTTAAATTAAGCGCGGATATCAAACTGCCATTCGATGACATTGGTGTCGGTGGCCGCGGTACAACGCGAAGTCGATGTCACGATGGTAACGGGCGGCGTTGTGGAAACGCTATTGATCAGCACGTTCTTAAGCGCGGTAATATCGCCGCCCGTCAGCTTGGTTGCCAAACCAATGCAGGCCTTCTTGGGCAGGTTTGAAAACACGACTGCGAATGTTGTCGCATCGCGGTTGAATACGCGCACGGAACCTGCGGTCAATGACATCCACGGGTGATTAAGGGCTGGCGTTCCCGAACACGGCGTTCCCTGCGCAACGCGCATTTCAACCGGGAATGCGGCTTGCGCGTCGAGCGTGCAGGTTACATCGGCGATATTGGTCAATGCATTCATGCGTGCATAAAGCTGGCGGACATTTTGCACAATCGTTTGCAGCTGGCGGTTGGCCTGGTATTGCCGCGCGTTTTCATAGACAACAGTTGAAACCATCCACACGGCAGCGATAATCACCGATGCGACAGCAAGCACGATGGTTGCTTCCACCAGGGTCATACCGGCATTTTTCTTTAAGCGCTGCGTTGTCATATTAAACCTCATGGACGGTCGAAAAAGGATGCTATTAGGTCTATCGGATAAGTATTACCGATGCGTGAATGTTTGCAAACCGCTTATTTTATTCGTCTTTCTTGGCTGGTTTTTTGGGTGCAGGCTTCTTGGGCGCAACTTTTGCAGGGCTTTTTACACCGCCATGATAAGGGGTTTTGACCCATTGTTTCTTGGCATCTTCCACGGTTTTTTTCTGCGGCGCTGCTGATCTTGCAGGTGCTTTGACGGGTGTCCTTGCAACCGGTTTTTGTGTCGTTGGTTTTGGCGCGGTGCGCACAGGCACGCCTTGCTTGGTGGTCACCGTCGCGCCGCCAATAATTTTTGGTTCATGCTTTGGCGTGACCGCTGGCAAAATTCTGGCATGGTCAGGAGCCGATGGCTCCGGTAAATCATCATATGAATTGATGGGCGAATTAATCGGCTTCACGCGCACATTGGTCGCGCGGGGTTGCACCGGAACACGGCCGCGTACCGTTGGCACTGGCGCAGAAGATGCGCCCTTGCGAATGCGATCGTTAAGGCCGGCTTCCTTGCCGCGCACCACCGACCAGCCGCGCACCGCGCCTGTATCCACATGCACGTGACCGCTGTCGGGATACAGTGCCACGCCGCCCTTTTGCATGGTTTTCGCAACCGCTTCCAATGCGCTGCTGTTCATTTCCGGAATGCGGATATCGGCCGCTTGCCCCTTCATGTGATAGCTGTTTTTAGCAACGTATTTATTGGTCTTTGCCAGATGCGCGTTGCTTTCGGGTGAGCGGTAGCCGGACAATAATTCAATCGGGTCGCTGGGTGACATCAATAATCTGTCGCGCAAATTCGCAATCACATCGATAAGCTTTGGATCGATGGGATATTCTTCGCCCGTATGACGGTCGCGGAAAATGTGGTCAATCCGGTCGAATGCTTCCTGATTATACTGCCCGCCACGGCGGAAGGTCACGTCCATGCGCTCGCCACTCTGGCGGTGCCAGATGACGATGCTCTGGTCGCCTTGCGGCGCAACCGACAAATCGCGTGATGGCGCGCAGGAAACAATGATGGCGAGGAGCGCCGCGCTAAATAAAAAACGCGCGCCCTTTAAAAAAACCCCGGGCAAAAACGATTTGTTCATTAAAGTGATTTGCTGTTCGTGATGTGATGCAAAAGCTTTGTAGATGTCAGGTGTTTCGTCAACCCTTTATCGCAACTGATTTGCGCATCGCTTGCTATCGGTCATGCCATTTGTAAACGCCGCCTTCATTGACCAGATGCGCATCAATGCTGCCCAATTCCTGCAATTTCTGGCGAAGGCGGTACAGCGTTGTGTCGACCGCATGGCTTTCAGCGTCGGGGTGATAGCCCCATAATTCGGTCATGGCATCCTTGCGGGATAAGCCTTTTTCGCCGCTATCCAGCACCGCACATAAAAGCGATGCCTCCTTTTCGGTCAGCGTTACGCCGCGCCCTGATGCTGTTTCTTCAATCAGCCGCGCAAAGGGATGAAACATATGTGTTTGGCCAAGCGCACGCGGTTGTTTTCTGCGCCGCAATCGTGCACCGCTCAATGCGACATCCAGAACTTGCGCGAGGCGCAACGGCTTTGTGAAAACGGTGCCATCGCCTGGCTGCCGCGCTTCACCTGCGGCTGCAATGCAGATGCAGAGCGGCATCTGTTCAAGCGCTGGCACATGCATGCCTTGCGGCAAAACCCAAACATCGGATTGCGGCGATGCATCGCTCACGCTTGCTACTGCCACAAAGTCAAACGCGCGCGCGCCCTTTACATGGTCGCCTGCCTGCCCCCCGGCATGACCGCGGGCTTGCTCGGCCAGAATGGAAGCCAGCACATCATCCTTGCCTATCAGTGTGATCTGGATTTTTTCGCTCATGATGGCAAAGGCTAGCTCAACGCGTTCAAGATTGGGGGCGAAATCAGCGCGAAGCTTCTTCTATTACACTAAGTCATTGTTTGTAAACAGATTTTATAGCCTGTGCAGGGGCCTGGACTTGGCACAGGCCTTGCAATGGTTAATGGTGGGGCAAGGGATAAACGAGGGGTTATGAATTCAGATTATGTCTTAAAGGGTCGCGGTCAGCTCGCATTGCACCAGCCAGATTGGGCCTATACGCCCAGTTCAAGCGCAGAGCCGGTTGTGCGTAGCACAGAGGCATCGCGCCAAAATAATCCCGGCTTTGCTGCGGCGGTTGAAGCCCATGATGCCGCTTATAAGGCCGCAAAGGATGCCGCAAATGGCGTAAAGAAACCCAGCCGCTACCCCAAGGCTGAAGCCATCACCGAACAACTGAACCGCGCGGGCGCGTCCCTTGTAAAATCGGATGAAGCGCCATCCCAGCAGGCAGCCCAGCAAGCAACCCAGCAATCTGCCGGGATTTCAGAAGATGGTTCACTTTACCCAGACCGTTACAAGAGCGACGGCGTGAAGATGAACGCGTTCAACCACAGCGGCTCCAACAAAAAAACCGTTGGCCCCGATGTCGATAACGTCGATTACACCTTTGAGGATTTCATCGACACCATCAATCCATTGCAGCAAATCCCTGTCGTGAACATGATTTACCGCCATTTAACCGGCGATGAAATCAGCGGCCCCGCCAAGGTGATGGGCAGCGCGCTCTACTGGGGCCCGATGGGGGTTGTTACTGGCGCAATTGACGCGATGTTCGAACAGGAAAAAGGCGGCGATGTTGGCCAAACCATTCTGGCAAGCGTCCTTGGCGTTGATACGCCCAATGCGCACAAGCTGCCGAGCAACCAGAAAAAAGCACAGGAAACCATGCTGGCGAATGCCGCGCCTGAAGAAAACGCCGCGATTAAAGCAGCCAACGCCCACACCGCAGCAAACCGGGCCACGGCTGACAAGCAGCCTTTTGGCGGCGTGATGAGCAACGAGGTGCCAAGCCG
>JAKFVN010000042.1 GCA_021732145.1 Alphaproteobacteria bacterium | reverse complement strand
GTCGTCGCACCTTTAACAGTGTTAAGACGGTCATTCATCTAGCATGTGAATTACTCCACATGTCATGCAACCTACCCGGATGGTTAATGGTAAGATCAGCCAACCATCCCTATTTGGTCTTGCTCCCGGTGGGGTTTGCCATGCCGTTTTTATCGCTAAAAACGCGGTGCGCTCTTACCGCACCATTTCACCCTTGCCAACCCCCCGTCTTCGAAGCTGTTGGCGGTATCTTTCTGTTGCACTTTCCCTGGGGTCACCCCCGCTGGCTGTTAGCCAGCACCATAATCTTATGGAGCCCGGACTTTCCTCCCCAATCTTGCGATAAAGGCGACCATCCAGCCATCTGGTGAAGGCGTAACAATACACCAAAAAGTGTTAAAAAGAATAGTTGCATAATTGCAACAAAAACCGCCTGACTCGTTGATTAATATCATGAATTTGATTTTTGCCTATGGTCAAATGATTAAAAATGCTAACCCATGAGATGCGTTTCAAACAATATCGAGGATAAGACATGAAGACGAATAATGTGATCGGCAAACTTGCAGCAGCAGCGTTGGTCGCTGCGCTTTTCATCCCGGGTTCGGCTCAGGCTTATCCAAAGCAAGGCTGGTACATTGGCGCGGGCGCGGGCGTGAACTTCCTTCAAGACAATGATGCGAAGATTGGCGCAACCACCAACCGCATTGAAGCTGACCCGGGCTTGCTCCTTGATGGTTCGGTTGGTTTTGGTTTTGAAAACCAGTTCCGTCCTGAATTCGAAATCGCTTACCGCCGCAACACGGTTGATAAAGTATCCGGCGCGGGCGCGGGCACTCCGACCGGTAATTTTGATAGCGTCGCGTTCATGGGTAACTTGTTCTATGACTTCCAGACTCAATCGGGCGTAACTCCTTATTTGGGTGCGGGTATCGGGGGCGCGTTTATTGGCGCGAACAATGCAGGCCGTGTATTTGGCGGCAACCTCTTCAACAACCAGCCATTTGAATTTGCCTACCAAGGCATCGCCGGTTTGTCATACGAACTCAGCGAACGCTGGGACTTGACGGCAGACTACCGTTACTTTGCAACTGTTGATCCCGAATACAAGACGGCTGTTGGCGGCTTCAAAACCAACGAAGCTGAATACCGCAACCACACCTTCTTGCTGGGCCTGCGTTATGTGTTTGGTATTGAACGCGAAGTACCAACCCCTGTGATGATGCGTACCCAGCCACGCGCGGTGACGGTTGTGCCGGCGCAGCAAATGATGATGATCCAGCAGCCACAGCCGATGATGGTACAGCAACAGGTTCCACCGCCACCACCAGTTGTTCCAGAAACTTATATCGTGTTCTTTGACTTCGATAAGACCTACCTTACCGCTGAAGCAAAAGATACCATCAACCGCGCTGCTGATGCATTCCGCCGTGGCGGTGTAGCCCGCGTTCAAGTAACCGGCCACACCGATACCCGTGGCAGCACACGCTATAACAAGCGTTTGTCAGACCGCCGCGCAGCGATGGTTCAAGGTTACATGGTTAGCCTTGGTATCCCACGCGATGAAATCACCACACGCGGCGCTGGCGAAAACGAGCTGATGGTTCCAACCGCGAACAATGTTCGTGAAGCCAAGAACCGCCGCGCAGAAATCGTACTGGTTCAATAACCGGTTTCTGAATAGCTAATCAAAAACGCCGCTAGCAATAGTGGCGTTTTTTTTATGGCCAAATGGGCGGTTTTAGAAATGCGTTTGTGAAACAGCGCGTTAGTCAAAATGTTTCACGTGAAACACCAGTGCAGGTTGAAAAGAGTGGTTTAGCAAAAATTGCGTTGACGACATTCGCCAACAAAACCACGCGCAAGTGCAAAGTTTTTTAGAAAAAAGTTTTGAAGTTGTTCATAACTAACAAAACGTCAAATACTACCCCACAATATCCTTAAACCTATCTGTCGCTTCAATCAGCGCGCTGCGAATACCGGGCTCTAAGGCTGCGTGGCCGGCATTGGGAACGATGATGAAATCGGCTTCCGGCCAGGCTTTATGCAGTTTGAATGCGTTGGCAACAGGGCACACCATGTCATAGCGGCCATGCACAATCACGCCGGGGATGTGGCGGATGCGGGCGATGTTATCAATGAGCTGCGTTTCCGGTTTGAACAAATTGTTTTTGAAATAATGCGCTTCAAGGCGGGAGATGCTCGCGGCGCGCTTACCATCATCAGGGTTCGATTGCACATCCGGGTTGGGGAGCAGGGTGGAGCAGGAGCTTTCATATTGGCTCCATGCCGCATAGGCGCGCACGCGGATATTGGGGTTGGGGTCATCCATCAATTTCAAATAGGCATCCAATAAATTGCCGCGTTCGTTTTCGGGCACGAGGCCTGCGAATGCTTCCCATGCATCGGGGAAGACGGTGGCAAGGCCGTAGAGGAACCAGTTGATTTCCCATTGCTCCAGCAAACAAATGCCGCGCAAAATTAAACCCAGCACGCGCTGCGGGTGGGCTTCGGCATAGGCCAGCGCAAGCGTTGAGCCCCACGAACCGCCAAACACATGCCAGCGCTCTAACCCAAGATGCATGCGCAGCTTTTCCATATCATCCACCAAATGCTGCGTGGTGTTTTCGGCCATTTCGCCATGCGGGGTGGATTTACCAGAGCCGCGTTGGTCGAACAGAATAATCTGCCAGTGCTTGGGGTCAAAGAAACGGCGATGCACGCTTTGCGTGCCAGCGCCTGGCCCGCCATGCAGGAAGACGACCGGCGTGCCTTTAGGGTTGCCAGAACACTCCCAATATAACGTGTGAAGCCCAGACACCTCCAGCTTACCCGTCTGGTAAGGCTCAATCGGTGCGAAGAGTTCACGGCGTTTCATCATAATACCTTATTAACGGCATCGTCATTGCGAAGGGGCGTAGCACCTGAAGCAATCCAGTGGCGATATATGGATTGCTTCGTCGGCAAAAAAAGCCTCCTCGCAATGACTGCGCGTTGTTTTGCGATGGTGCTTATCCCTTATAAGCCAGTTGTTGCAGATGACGCAGTGCTAGGTTGAGCATGGCGAAGTCTGCATGGCGCGTGGCGGCAATTTCGCCAAGCATCAGGCTGTATTGACGTGCAATGTCTGCCTTTGGTTCCGACCCCATTTGTACCCAGAGTTCAATAAGCTGTTCGGGCTTTGCCTTGGCCGAGGAAGATGAGGATGCCTTCGCGCCCTTCTTGCCTTTGCCTGCCTTACCGCTTGCTGGCGTTACCTTGCCATTTGCTTGCAGCACAAGGTTGGTGAGCACCGATTGCATATCATACAAATCATCAATCAGGTTCGTGGCGGCTTCGCGTTGCCATACGTTTTCCGATGACAAATCGCGGGCTTGCGTGCGCAACCAGAAGATGCGGAAGCGTTGTTCGATAGCGAAGTATAACTCCGCCACGCTTTCAAGGCTGCGGCCGGTCTTTTCCGAGAGGCTGACGATTTCAGGGATGTGCGCCAATACAGGCAGGCCCAGAATATCATCAATAATCTTGGATGGAACGCCGGCTTTGCGGAAGTCTGCGGCACGCTTTTCGTTTTCATCACGGGTGATGAATTCATCGGCGCGTTCGCTCATCCATTTACGCAAGGTCACCACGGCGTCACCATGCTTTTTAATCAAGGCTTCGCTGTTAGCAATCGTGGAATGGCGAACATACCACGGCGTGGCGCGTTCAATCATCTTGGCAAGGCGTGTGTAAAGCTCGGTGGTCACCTTGCTGTCAATCTTGCCTTCCAGCTTTTCAATTTCGTTCCATGTGGTGCGAAGGCCGTAAACGGTACGAAGCACGGCATATGCACCCGCAATTTCTGCTGCCGATTTGCCGGTTTTTTCATGCATCAATTGAATGAGATGCGTGCCGCCACGGTTAATCAGGCTGTTGGTGGTGAAGGTTGCGATGATTTCACGGCGCAAGCGGTGACTCTTAATCGCGTTTGCGTATTCCGTTTGCAGTGCTTTGGGGAAATAGATGAACAAGTCACCTTCCAGCGCGGAATTATTCGGCAATTCGCTGGCCAAAATTTCATCGTACAAATCGATTTTTGCGTAGGCCATCAACACAGCTAATTCAGGACGAGTCAGACCTTTACCCAAACGTGCACGTTCCTGAATGGCTTCATCATTTGGCAAATACTCGACCTTGCGGTTCAGCAATCCCTTGCGTTCCAGCGTGTGCATGAGACGCGCATGAATGGGCAGCAATTCCGCCGCGCGCGCTTGCGTAACCGTAAGTGCCAGCGTTTGCAAATGATTGTCGCGCAGCACAAGGCCGGCCACATCATCGGTCATCTTCGCCAGCAAGGTATTGCGAGCCTTGGTGTTAAGCTTTCCTGACGCAACAATCGGCGCGAACAGGATTTTGATGTTCACTTCATGGTCTGATGTGTCCACGCCGGCGGAGTTATCAATCGCATCGGTGTTCAAACGGCCACCACGCAGGGCATAGGCAATACGCGCCTTTTGCGTCATGCCAAGATTTGCGCCTTCGCCAATCACCCGCGCATGAACGCTTTCCGCATTCACGCGGCATGCATCATTGCTGCGGTCGCCCACATCGGCATCGTTTTCATCTTCGGCCTTAACATAGGTGCCAATGCCGCCGAAATAGAGCAGTTCGATGGATGCTTGCAGCATCGCCTGCATCAAGGCATCGGGCGTGACGCTGTCGGTCTTGATGTTGTACAGATCGCGCGCTTCTTTGGACAATGCAATGGTTTTCGCATCACGGCTGTAAACGCCGCCGCCTTTGCTGATCAGCTTTTTATCGTAATCGCTCCATTGGCTGCCGGGTAAATCAAACAGACGCTGGCGTTCAACGAATGATTTCGCTGAATCCGGCGATGGGTCGATGAAGATGTGCTTGTGGTTAAACGCGCCAACCAAGCGGATATGCTGTGATAGCAGCATGCCGTTGCCGAACACGTCGCCTGCCATATCGCCAATGCCGACAACCGTGAAATCTTCCTTCTGGATGTCTTTGCCCTGTTCGCGGAAATGGCGTTTGATACCTTCCCACGCACCGCGCGCCGTGATGCCCATGCCCTTGTGGTCGTAACCCGCAGAGCCGCCCGATGCAAACGCATCGCCAAGCCAGAAGCCGTATTCGATGGATAACGCATTCGCGATGTCGGAGAATTTCGCGGTGCCTTTATCCGCCGCGACCACCAGGTACGGATCATCCTCATCATGGCGAACCACATTCTTCGGTGGCACAATTTTTTCGCCCACGCGGTTATCGGTAATATCAAGAAGGCCGCGCATCATAATCTGATAGCAGGCAATGCCTTCCTTGCCCATATCGGCTGGCCTGGGGTCTTTCACCACAAAGCCGCCCTTTGAACCAACCGGCACAATCACGGTATTTTTTACCTGCTGTGCCTTCATCAGGCCCAGCACTTCGGTGCGGAAATCTTCGCGGCGATCTGACCAGCGGATACCGCCACGTGCAACCTTGCCGCCGCGCAAATGGATGGCTTCGGTGCGCGGGGAATAAACGAAAATTTCCACGTGCGGACGCGGCAATGGCAGGCCATCCAGCTTCTTGCTGTCCAGCTTGAACGACAAATAGGATTTCGGCTGGCCGTTTTCATCCGATTGGAAATAGTTGGTGCGCAAGGTGTTTTGAATGACGTTGAGCATGCGGCGAAGAATACGGTCTTCTTCCAGCAGGCTGACATCTTTCAGGTATTCCGCGATTGAACTTTCAATTTTCGCGGATTGCTTTGCGCTTTCCTTGCCCAATTCAGGGTTGTGGCGCGCAATGAACAATTGTGCAAGCGAACGCGCAGCCGCAGGGTGCTGCGACAGCGTGCGGATAATCGCCTGTTCGGAATAGGGCAGGCGGGCTTGGCGCAAATACTTGCCAATCGCGCGCAAAATCACCACTTCGCGCCAGTGCATATCGGCCAGCAAAATAAGCTGGTTATAGGCATCGGCTTCAACTTGTTTGTTCCAAACCCTCAGCAGGCATTCTTCAAATTTTGCCTTTACTTGTTCCAGATTAATGGTGATGCCGGGTTTTACTTCCGCATGGCAATCCTGGATCCATACGGATTTATCAACGCCCCCCGGCTTGATTTCATAAGGGCCAAGCACCGCGTTGGTCTTTAAGCCCATGTCCTGCATCATCGGCAAAATCAGCGACAAGGATAATGGCGCATTGGGGGAAAACCATTTCAAGTGAATGCGCTCCGCGCTGCTGCCTGCGGGGCGATAGAGGTTCAGTTCCAGCGAATTGTGTTTCAGCGCATCTTCGATGAATGCTAGATCCTTCAAGGACTCATTCGCGTTCACGGTTTCGCAATAGGCATCGGGGAATGCATCCGCGTATTTGTTGGAATGCTTGAGGCCCTGGTTTTCGCCAAAAGCCGCCACCAGCTCATTGCGCAGACGGCCAGACCAGCCGCGGCTTGCATCTTCCAATTCATGTTCCAGCTTCGCGCGGTCGTAATTGGGGATTTGACCCTTGGAGGTGCGCACGACGATGAAGATTTGCGCAAGTGATTCATTCGTAATTTTCACGTTGAAATCGCTGTAAGCGCCGTTGAAGGTTTTCATCAAAATACGCTGGAATTCCTTGCGCAGCTTGGTGATGTACAAATCACGCGGAACATAGATGAGGCAGTTCACAAAACGCTCGAACGCATCATGGCGAATGAACAGCGCAAGGCGCTGGCGTTCCTGCAAATCAAGAATGCCGAGTGATGTCTGCAGCAGCTCTGCCGCAGAAATCTGGAACAATTCATCGCGCGGATAGGAATTCAGGATATGCGTGAACACTTTTCCGTTATAGCTGCGTGGATCAAGGCCCGCATGTTCCAGCGCATAGGAAATTTTCTCGCGGATGAGCGGAACATCCTTTGCCAAACGGTTATAGGATGATGAGGTGAAGAGGCCCACGAACAGCCGTTCGCCAACCAGCTTGCCATTGGCGTTGTAGCGTTTAATCAGCACTGCATCCATTGGCGTGGTGCGATGAACCACCGATTGCTTATAGGTCTTGGTAATCAGCGCCAATTGCTTGCGTTCAAGGAAGTGGTGGATATCGGATGGCTGGCTGCCTTCGCCTTCCTCGCCACAGAACATGACCGATACGGCATCGGTTAAAATGCCAAGGCCGCTGCCTGGTGTCATGGCCAGATGCATGTTCTTGCCCGTGCCTGTTACGTGATAATCGCGCGCGCCAAGGAAGGTGAAATTGTCGGCTTCCAGCCATGCAAGGAAGTTGGCGGTTTCTTCGCGTTCGCCAACCGGAAGGCCAACCGTTTCATTGCGCGGCAATTCGGTGATGGTTTCCATGATTTTGGTGCGCATCGCCGACCAGTCGCGCACCGCAAGGCGGACATTATATAAAACGCGTTCAAGGTTCGCGGTGATTTCCGCAAGCTTGGCGGCTTCATGGGTTTCATCGATTTCGATATACATCCATGACTCAACTGACAGCTCATCAGGCGATGTGGCCTTGCCCGCAAAATGCTCAAATTGATTCCGGTCGTTGCGCACAATGTGCACAACCGGATGGATAACCAAATGGATGCCAAGACCCATGCGGTTTAATTCACCTGTCGTGCTATCAACAAGGAATGGCATGTCATCATTTGCAACCATGATGACGGTGTGGCGGCTGACATAGCCGTCCTTCTTCAAGGATGGATTTAAAACGCGCAGCTTTGGCGCGCCGCGTTTGCGTTCATGGATAAAGGACGCAAAGCTTTCTGCAATCGCCGACAAGTCATGGTCGTGGAATTGGGTGCGGTCGCGGGCGGGGATGTGCGCCGAAAGCACTTTCTTGATTTCTGCACCAGTTTTGGTTGGCTTGCCTGCTTCTTTTACTGCTGCGGTTTTGGATTCTTTGGGTAATTTTTTCGATGCTGGACGGGCGGCGTTCACGGTTAAAAACCTTTTTCAGAAAAGGGGTTAGTCCCCAAACTTGATGTCGGGACTCAATAAGGTAAGAAACATGACAAGAGGAGTAGGAAATCTCAAGTCTTTTGGTTATGTTAGGCTTCTTTTTTCGATAGTGCTTACCCATAGGAACAAACCATGCCCACAGCTTTACCCTCTATTTCAGAGCGCCTTTCCGCGCTTGGCATCACCCTGCCAACGCCCGCAAACCCAGTTGCCGCCTATGTTGCAACGCAGCGAGCCGGAGATTTGCTTTTCGTATCAGGACAGTTGCCCCGCAAGGATGGCGTTTTGCTCCATGAAGGGCTGGTTGGCCGTGACGTAACCCTTGAGCAGGCGCAAGCCTGTGCCAAGCTTTGCGGCCTGCATATCCTGTCGCAAGTTGAAGCCGCCGTTGGATTAGCGAAGGTTAAGCAGTGCATTAAACTGACTGGCTTTGTAGCATCGACGCCTGATTTCACCCAGCAGCCTGTGGTTATCAATGGCTGCTCGCAATTGCTGATTGATGTGTTGGGCGAGCAGGGCAGACACAGCCGCAGCGCGGTTGGCGTTGCAGCTCTGCCGATTAATGCACCCGTTGAAGTCGAAGCGATTTTCTTGGTTAGCTGATATTAGCCAACCGCCTTGATGAATTGTTAAATGAATCGTTGCACAGTTGATGCGAGCGATTTGTTTTGCTGAATGAACGCCCATCTTTTAACTTGATGCCATGATTGCAGAACAAGATTTCATCTTAGCGATACGCCGGTTCAATCGGCTGAATTCAACGCATACCATTGTGAATGTGCGCCGCAAGCTGGTGGATTACGACGTGGTTTCCAGCGACAAGGTGGAAAGCGCCATCCGTTTAATCGTCAAAAAATCCAGCGGCGAAGTATTCGCCATGGCCAATGGCGATTTGTTTCTGGTGATGCCCGTGCATAATGCGGAAGAAACCACGGTTTTAAAAACCGCGCTTTACGGTGCAATGGAAATCACAACCGAGAGTGATCAGGATAAAGTAATTACATTCTATGAATTGCCGCGCGATTATTCGGCGCTGCGCCAACGCGCCAATGTGTATGTGGAACAGGCGAATGCATCCGAGCATATGGGCGCCATTCAAACCGCGACGCAGGCTTTGCAGGCGCATGATGTTCAAGGCCCGTTGACAGCGTGGAGTTTAAGCCAGGTTGAAACGCTGCTCGATAAAATCGACATTAAGCGTTATGTGCGCACGCAGCCCGTGTACAGGCAGGATGAACGCGGCGTATGGGAAAAGAAGCAAATCGATTTCTTCATCGGCATTAGCGATTTGAAGCGCGAGCGCTTTCCGCGCTTGATTTTGGATACGCCGGAACGGTTGTTTCTTGAACTGTGCAGTTCATTAGACCGCAAATTGCTGATGGAGCTGACCAGCTTTACCGCGCAATGGGAAAATAAGTCGATTAGTTTGAACCTGTCGGTTGAAACGGCGCTATCATCGGTATTTGCGCAATTCTGCCAGGCGGTTTCAAAGTCCGTGCGCAGCAAGGTTAGCTTTGAAATTCACCGCTCCGAATTATTCCTCAACTACACCACCACGCAAAATGCGCTGAGCATATTAAAAGGTGAAGGATTTAATGTGGGAATTGATGGCATTACCGCGTCGGTGCTGCCTTACATTAACTTCACGCGCATGGCGAATATCGATTTCTTTAAAGTCAATGTATCGAAAGATAAATGGTCGGGCATGAACGCTCCTGATGTGCTGGAGGCGCTTAGAACGCTGCCATCTGATAAAATCATTTTCAGCCATTGCGACCATGATGAGGCATTGCAGTTTGGCCAAAAAATGGGCGTGCGTGCATATCAAGGCTGGCTGATTGATGATGTCGCCAACGCAATCATAAGTTAAAGCCTAACTGCGGCATTCTTAGCCGCAGCAGGTTTGGAAAAAGGCACATCCACATAAAACAGCTATTGAGTCGCTGATTGCGGCTTGCGTTATTGACGCGCAGACTCCATCTTGAATGAACGTTCAATTCCGCCTCGAAATAAAAAAACCCATAAAATAATAAGCATCAATATGAACGAGTTAGTCCAGTATTTACCCGATTTAGCGATGCTGATTTGCGCAGGGATGGTTGGCGGTTTTGTTGCAGGATTATTCGGCGTTGGCGGCGGCACCATCACGGTGCCCGTGCTGTATTACTGGTTCACGCATATGGGCATATCGCCGGAAGTGGCGATGCATGTTTCGGTGGGCACATCGCTTGCCACTATTATTGCGACCTCGCTTTCATCATCACGCGCGCATGAAAAACGTGGCAGCGTGGATAAGGATATTTTAAAAATCTGGGGCCCGCCGATTGCAGTGGGCGCAGTGATGGGCGCGTTGATTGCCGGCATGATGTCCGGTACCAGCATGCGTTTGGCTTTTGGCGGCTTCCTGATTTTTGTTGCCCTGTATATGCTGATTGGCAAGGACGGCGCGGTCTTACGCCAAAGCCTGCCATCGGCGTGGTGGCAGCGTTTCATTTCATGGTTTATCGGAACCTTCTCATCCATCGTGGGCGTTGGCGGCGGCGCGCTTTCCGTACCCACGCTTGCCGCATGCAATGTGCCGATGCAGCGCGCAGTGGGTACGTCATCCGCATTCGGCGTGATTATCGCATTGCCGGGCGCAGCCGGATTTATCATCAGCGGCTGGGGGCATGAAGGCTTGCCGCCATATTCCCTGGGCTTTGTGAATTTGATGGCATTAGCCGTATTGCTGCCAACCACTGCGCTGCTTGCTCCGGTGGGCGCAAAAGTGGCGCATTTTTTAAGCCGCCAAGTCTTGCGCCGGATATTCGGCGCATTTCTTTTGTTTATTGCCGCGAAGATGCTTTATGGCGTGCTTTCTTAGGTTTTTTCCGGCGGCATAAGCCGCTGCCGGGCCAGTCGGCTCGGGCACTCATATCTTTTATGAAAGATTGATATCGCATGGGTGCAAGCTATTGATTTTGTTCACTAGGCAGCTTTTTCCCTTAAAATCTTGTTAAGCTTTTGAAGGCACAATCAAATCTGGATTTTAGGGGCCGCATTATTTTTGGCCCTCATTTGGAGAGATTCCATGGTTGCGCCACTTACAGCCGCACAAGTTCAAAAAAATCTCACGCTGATTTTAGCGGAGTATCAGGTCAACAAAACCAAGCTGTTGCAAGGTTCAACTGGGCCGGTTGATCCGTATGATTTAAAGACCCCGCTCAAAGACAACCGCATTCTGAACTTCCAGCAAAATTCAAATGACGTGACGGGTGACAGCACGCTTACTGCACGCAGTGCGGGGGATTTAACGCGCGGCAAAACGCGCCTTAACATCATCAGCGCATTGACCAAAGGCGATAAGGTTGACTTCTTCAAGTTCAACGTAACCGAAAAAGAAAATCTGGGTATCGCGATACAAACCGATAAAGATATCCGCACGCAGATTTTAAATGCCAAAGGTCAGGTGATTGCCGATAGCGAAGCCCGATTTGGCGAAAAATATGACAATTTCCAGAAAGCCGGAAAGCAAGCCTTGGAATTGGATAAAGGGCAGTACTTCATCAAAGTAACCCGTCCAACCGGCACGCTGGACAGCGTGAAGCCCAATTACGCCATTCAATTGGCAACAACCAAGTATTTTGAAAAAGATTACACGACTATTGAAAAACCAGCGGTGCAGCAAACCTATGGTTCTGCCTATGCGCAAAGCGGCGCAAGCATGTATGCCTTGCTTAATCAGGTGTATGGCGGCATGTTCGATTCAGCCTATGGCACCTACTACAGCAAAGAAGTGTAATGCATTAGTTCCGGGTGTCATTCTTCACAACTAGCGGGCGAGCTTGGCCTTCGTGAACGCACTTCATTTAAAGAATTTCCCATATCATGATCATAAGGGTAAGCTGATTGGCGCTGGCTTGGGCTTGGCCGCTTCATTATTTTGGGGCGTGTGGGGCGCATTCATCGGCATTGTTTTAGGCCTCGCCTATGATGTATGGGGATTATTTTTGTCAGGCAAGCATACCGAACCAAAGGCTATTGCGCCGCCCAAAACGCATGATGCGCCAACGGTGGTGGCGTTGGTGATGCTGGCCAAGGCGTATGCGTTTCCTGCGCTCAACAGGCCCGCGCGCGCGATTGCCATTTTAAAAAATTTCTACACGCTGAATGCATCAACGTTTCGCTATATCGGGCGCATCGTGGCGGCAGATGCGGCGGCGACTTCCGAAGTGAATTACGCGCTCACGCAACTGCGTATCGAAGGCGCGGGGAAGCCGGAAAAACTCCACGCCATGCTGGCGTGCTTGCTGGATTTGGCGGTGGAAGGCCATCATCATCTGGATCGCGCGACGGTCGCAACGCTGGAACAAATTGCATCGAAACTGAATTACGACTCCGATGATTTTGCGGCATTGGCCACCATTAAAGGCTATTTGCCCGATGCGCTTTATGACCCCTACCAGATCCTTGGCTTGCCGACCGGCGCAGGAGTTGATGCGGCGGCAAAGGCGTATAAGCGTTTAATCCAGGAATTCCACCCCGACCGCTGGCAGGGGCGCAATACCTTTGCCTTGCAGCGCGCGCAGGAAAAAACCGTTCTTATCAACGATGCCTATACGAAAATCAAAAAAGCAGCTGGTGTATGATTAAGCAACCATCGCCCAATTTTGATGACCGCAAGGGATGCGACGCGCCATCACTTGTCGTGCTGCATTACACCGGCATGAAGGATGGCGCATCGGCCATCGCACGGTTATGCGATGCGGCGGCAAAAGTCAGTTCGCATTACGTGGTGGAAGAAGATGGCCGTGTTTTTCAACTGGTGGATGAAGCGAAGCGCGCATGGCATGCCGGAAAAAGTTTCTGGCGCGGCATTGTGGATGTGAATTCCCATTCCATCGGCATTGAAATTGTGAACCCCGGCCATGAATTCGGCTACCGCGCATTTCCTGAAAAGCAGATGCAGGCGGTATTGACATTATGCGAAGGCATAAAGGCGCGATATGCGCTGCCCGCGACCGCGTTTATTGGCCATTCGGATGTTGCGCCGCTGCGCAAGGAAGACCCCGGCGAGCTGTTTAACTGGAAAATGCTGGCCGCGCACGGCATTGGCGTATGGCCTGAATTCAAGGCACAGGATGATGAACCGCTGACCTTTGTAGCCAGCGAAAAACTGCTGACCACCATCGGCTATGATTGTGGGATTGATGAAGATGGGCTGCATGCGGCGCTGCGCGCATTCCAGCGCCGCTTTGTGCAGCATAAGGTGACGGGGCAATTGGATAGCGAAAGCGCGAAGACGCTTCGCGCGATTAGCCGGATTTCTTGATTTTATTAATCAGCGGTTCGAATTCGGCGGCAACGCCTTCATACACCGCGCGCTTGAACGGCACAATCAATTGCGCAACCTCCGGCAACAGCACCCATTTCCATGCGATGAATTCGGGGCCTTCTTCATCATTATGCGCGACCAAATCAATATCGCTGTCGCCGCCAAGGAATTTCAGGGCAAACCAGTGCTGTTCCTGCCCGCGGTATTTGCCTTTGTAAACCGAGCGGTGCTGCAAGAAATCAGGAAAGTCATAGCGATAGGTCTGCGCGGTCTGGCCAATGATTTCCGCTTTGCTGACACCGATTTCCTCATGCAGTTCACGCAGCGCCGCCACCTTCGGGTCTTCGCCTTTTTGAATGCCGCCTTGCGGCATTTGCCATGCGCCCGGCGTATCGCGGCGTTCACCGCAGAACACGCGGCCATCATGGTTGATGAGCATAATGCCGACGCACGCACGATAAGGGAGGGGGCGTTGTTCCATCAGTGTGTCCCGTTACTTCGCTAGCGATGATAAAGGCGCAAGCGAGATGCGCTTGTCAGGAAGCTGCTTGACCCAGTCGCGCAGCAGGGACAGGGAAAGCGGCGATGGCTGAACGATAAGAATGGCATGGCCGTTCTTGAATGCCGATTTCTCAACATCCTGCAAAATCTGCGTGATGTCGCTGCTTCCCATGTTTTCATCGATGTGAATATCCGCCTTGGCGGAAGGCATGTGGATTTCATTGGATAGGATATCGCCAGCGCTAAGCGGCGTTAAGTTCGCATCAAGCCACATCAGGCCACGTCTATTAAGTTCTTCCAGAATGGGGCGGAAGCGTTCCGGCGTTGTGCTCATGCGAGACCCCGAAAGCGATGTCACGCCAATATAGCCTTTGCCGTTCACTAAATACTTAAGCAGCAAGGCCTTGTTTTCATCATTGTTGTTATGAATAAGCAGGCTGTCAGTGCCCGGATCGCTGGAGGGATAATCAAGCGGTTCCATCGGAATGCTGAGCAGCGTTTCGTGGCCAAGCTGACGCGCCTTTGCCATCCACGCATCGGGTTCATTGCTGAATTTTGAGAAAATAAGCGTCACGGGGCCGGGCAGATCGGTAATCGCGGTCTGGCTGATTTGCTGCGAGAGCCCCAATTCGCCAATCACCACGGTAATGCGCGGGCGCGCATCGGTTTGGTTATAAGGGCGGGCATAGCTGTGCCATGACACGCGGCCATCCGGCGCAGTGATGGGAATAAAGCCGTTGCCAAGGGGTTCCTGCAATTCGGCAATCGGCGCTTGCGGCAAGGGTTCAAGCCAATGGCTGTCATTTTCCTGCGCGGCGGTAATTTGCGGCTGGGTA
>JAKFVN010000043.1 GCA_021732145.1 Alphaproteobacteria bacterium | reverse complement strand
GAGCGCTTGCCGCTGGCATCTGAAATCATTTTATGGGGCATGCGTGCTTTTGGCGCAGCGATAGCACTGGTGATGATTTTGGGGATGGCGATGGCCGTTATGCTGCCGCTTATCAAGGCACTGCATCAGGATATCGCGCTGCTGGCAGATCGTGTTTTTCTATCGCTTCCTGTTATTGGAACGCTGTTCCGTAAGGTAGAGCTGGCGCATGTTACCCATGTGTTTTCGGCCATGCTGGGCAGCGGGGTGCAGATGATGGATGCTTTGGCCGTATTGCCCACATTGACCCATAACCGGGTCATGGAGGCTGCCCTGCACAATGTGGCAAGGGAGGTTAGTGGCGGGCAGGGGCTAAGCGCCGTGTTAACCAAACAAATATTTATCCCCCCTTATGTCGTCCGCATCCTGAAAATCGGGGAAGATAGCGGCAAAATGGCTGAAAGCCTGCGCCATATTTCCAGCGTCTATCAGGAAGAGACCCAGCAGGCCCTTGGTCAGCTATTAAGAATTAGTAGTCTCTTCATCACTCTTGCGGTAGGCTTGACGCTGATATTGATGGTCAGCGGCGTTATGGGGCCGCTATACCGTGGCATTAGTCATATGGTGGCTACATGAACTTTTGTGGCGTTACGCGTTTTACGCTTTTACTCAGTCCGCGCGCAGCAGTGTTAATGCTGACCAACGCAAAAGAAATCGAAACCAGCTGGATCCTGCCTTATGACAGCGACCAGTTCTATGACACGCTGCTCGGCGCATTAAAGCGCCATCCGTTTTATCCGTTAAAAATCGTTGTTGATTCCGCGCATCTTGATGTGCGCATGGAAACCTTGCCGCCTGTCAGCCCGTGGGCACGTAAATCAATTGTCGAGCGCCAGCGCGCGCATTTCTTCCCCAAAGCCCAATTGGAAGTATCGGAAGCGTTCCATGACAAGGCCACAGGCAAATGGAATGTGCTGCACGCCGCAACGCCAGAAGAAGCATGGCTGCAACCGATTTTCGATCGCTTGCGGCAGATTGTGAACCCGATTGAACCATTATCATTCTTTGCAACCGAATGGTTCGATTATGCGCGGCAAGTCTCCATCATGCCACAAAAAGGCTGGGCGTTTGTGAATGTGCTATGCGAAAGCTTCGGCCTTCGTCAGTTAGTTTTGAATGATGGGAAGCTTGTATTTACACGCAGCCACCCGGATTGCGTGCCAAGCATGGCCAAGGAAGACTTAGCAGGGCGAATTGCCGAGCATGTCCAATCCACGCTGGATTATTTGCCGCGTTTACGCAGCGATGTGGCGGGAAACATCATGCCGCGTCTGTATGTCGCGGATACCTTAAGTGATATCGAAGTGCCTCATACGCAAGTGGTTGCAATTGCATCGCCCAAAGCGGCGCATGTGCCGGTTGAATGGGCGGCAGATATCACATGGCTGCATATCGCCGCGCAGGAAAAGCATTCCGCGCTGCCGATTGATACCGGCTGGCTGCGCCAGATGCGTGATGGCATCATGAAAAAGCAAATCGCTGTTTGGGTATTGCTGGCTTTCGGCAGCGCAGGCATTTTCAGCGGCATGTCGATTTTGACAAGCGTCGGCAATTCAGAGCATGCTGCCGCCGTGCCTGCGGTGATTGAACCCGTAAAGCCTGTATCGCAATTGCAGCCTGAAGCGCCGCTCGCAACCCCGCCGCAATTGACGCTGAATGCCGTGATTTATAACAGCCGACAGGATTGGGTGGTGTGGATTAATGGTGAAAAGCACCTGCCGGGTGAAACCACCCATCACCTGACGATGATTGATGTATCACCGCAAAGCGTGTCGGTGCATTGGCAAGACGGCAAGGCCGAGCAGCAAATGACGCTGAACCTTGTTCCCGCAGAAACCGCGCTGCGTTAATTTAATTATCTTCCAAATAGGCAATCCGTGCCTTGATGCTTTGCGCGGTCTGGCTATCGCCCTGCCATAGGCCCTGCGCTTTTTTATAAACGGCTAAGGCCTTATCGGTTTCGCCCTGTTCATCATAGCCGCGCGCCTGTTGCAATAGCAGGGCAACGTAATTACTGCGTAACCCATCATCGGCTGGGTTGAGCTGCACCGCGCGGCCATACAGCTGCACGGCTTTTTGTGCATTGCCATGTGCAATCGCTGCATCAGCCTGTTGCAGCAGGGTGGATGCTTTGCGCGCAGCGCTTACCGTTTCAACTTCAATGAAATGGCTGCCGGATTTGGCGGCTGGCTTTTCATAAAGCGGCAATTGCGCCAGCATGGGTGCTAAAGGTTGGGGTACCCGTTCTTTTGGCGCGGTTTTAGGCTGCTGGAAGTCACGCCCGATAATCAGCGCCTTGCTGGGAAGCGGCGTGATGGTTGCCGCTGGAAATGCGGCTTCAGGTTCTGCTTCCTTCACGATTTGAATGGTGCGCTCTGGTGCACGTTGCGCTTCACGCCATAGCTGGTTCATCTGCTCGCCAAGCAGGAACAAGGCAAGCAGGCTGGTGACAAAAAAAGAGGCCAGCGCGCCATACCCAATATACAGCGCCCTGGTTGATAGCATGCGTACACGGTTTTTCTTGAAATCAATCACCATCGGCTGAATGGTGGATGATGCGTAACCGCTAAGCGGAAACGACATGTTGGGTTGGTTGGCGGATTTTAAAACGCGCTGAGCCATAGCTGTCTGCCCTGTGCCCTATGGATGGGAAGGCGACCATAGCATACGCGGTTATGACGGAAAAGCGCAGGTTAGGTACGCTTAAGTAACGGTTAAGCCCAGTTAGGCCATGTTTTTGAGTGACTTAGCCATTTCGGCTGTTTGCGCTTCGATAAGTTTCTTATCGTGCTCTGCGCCAAGATGGGTGCGCAGCAATGCTTCCGCAGCCTTGAGCGCAACATCAACGGCCTGTGCGCGAATTTCGGTCGCAGCCTGTTCTTGCAGCAACTGAATGCGTTCAACGGCCTGTTGTTCGCGGCGCTTCAGGGTGCTTTCCAAATCCTTTTCAGCTTGAACTTGCAGCAAGCGTGCTTGTTCTTCCGCGCGGGCAATGATCGCATCAGACTCTTTAAACGCATTATTGTGCTTTGCTTGCGTATCGGCCAGCAATTGTGCAGCTTCAGCGTGCAATGCGGCCGCTTGATCCAGCTCCTGCTTTACTTTTGCTCCGTAATTATCAAGCGCGGATGCAATGGCAGCGCCGCCTGCTTTCCATGCAATCACAACGAAAATCACGAACGAAATCGCAAACCATACTGTGGCATCGTGCAATAAGCTTGAGTGTAATTCTTGCATGGTCATGCTTTCCTTGCTTTTTGCAGGGCGATTTCGATATCGCTTGCTGATGGGCTGATGCCGGCAACGGATTTAACCAAGGCGCCGACCACGCTCACCACTTCTTTATCAAGGGCGGAAATGGCCTTGTTTTTTTCAGCCAGGATGCGTGCATCGGCTGATTTGATATCGGCATTGACCTTGGCGGTTTGTACGCCAAGGGCCTCGGCAGCTTTCTTCGCGCTTTCATCGGTCACGGTGCGGGTCGCGTTTTGCGCATCCGAACGTGCCTTGGCCAGGCGCGCTTCGTATTCAGCCATCAGATGCTTGGCGGCTTCATTCTTGGCTTTTGAACCGCCAATGTCAGCCGAGATACGCTTTTCGCGGGTCTCAAGGGTTTTTTCAACGCCGGGCAATGCCACATGCTTCATCAACAGATAGGTCAGGATGAAGGTGATGGTAAGCCAGAACAATTGACCTGGAAAACGGCTGACATCCATTTGCGGCAAGCCGCCGGAAGCATCTTCATGCGCGCCAGCTTCTTCATGGCTTTCGCCATGTTCACTTTGTGCAGCCATGCTTTCCGCAGCAGGGGCAGGGGCATTTTTATGCTTTGCCGCATGGGCAGGCGCAGCAACACTAACGGCCAGGCCCAGCGACAGCATAATGAACGCACAAAAGAGAGCAGCTTTCTTAAGCATCAGATACCTTTGTCAGCAGGTTGCTTATTTTGCAACGAACAGCAAAAGCATGGATACAACGAAACCAAGCAAAAGAACGAGTTCGGTAGCAGCAAAGCCGATGAAGCCTGTGGTGTTCATCTGCTTAGCAGCAGCTGGGTTGCGTGCGATACCTGAAAGCCAAGCGGCAAAGATATTGCCAAGGCCGATACCGGCACCGAGTGTGCCAATCATGGCGATACCGGCGGCGAGAAGTTTCATCGAAGCTGCATCCATTTTAATCTCCTTTGTGATGCGTTTAAAAAAAACTGGTAGTCTAGTGAAGCTCTAGCGCGTCGTGCAGATACACAGCGGCCAGAATTGAAAAAATGTAGGCCTGAAGTCCGGCAACGAAGAATTCAAACCCCGTCAACGCAACATTCAGTAACACAGGCAATGGTAATAGAATAACCGTTGCGCCGCCAGCGGCCAGCAACATCACCGCCATGCCCGCAAATACTTTAAGCATGATATGGCCAGCCATCATGTTTGCAAACAAACGAATGGCAAGGCTGAATGGGCGCACGCAGAACGAGAATACTTCCAAAACGAACATCAGCGGCACCATCACAATCGGCGTGCCCGCAGGAACGAATAGCGAGAAGAAATGCAAGCCGTGTTTTGCAAAGCCGGTAATCGTCACGGCCAAAAACACAATCAATGCAAGGAAGAAGGTCACAAGAATATGTGATGTCACCGTAAAGCTGTACGGGATCATGCCCAGCATATTGCAGAACAGAATGAAGATGAAGATGGAGAAGATAAGCGGGAAGTAAGGCTTGGAATGTTCACCGGCCGTGTCGCCCACAATATTCGCAACACTATTATGCAGCATCTCTGCCGCCGCCTGAAAGCGCCCCGGAACCAGAGCTTTCTTTTGCATGCCCAGCACGAAGAAAATCGTTGCTGAAATCACGGCCAGAAACATGAACAGGGAAGAATTGGTCAACGAAACGTCATACCCGCCAACATTCAGTGGCAAAATGGTGTGAATTTCAAACTGGTGGAGTGGTGAACTCATTCGGCTTGTTTGTCTCTGTGGCGGGGTAAATCGTGGAAAGTGTGAATCAAAAACCGCGCTTCTTATCGGAAAGAACGGGAAAAATGTCAAATGGAAA
This sequence comes from Alphaproteobacteria bacterium, assembly GCA_021732145.1. Taxonomy (GTDB): domain Bacteria; phylum Pseudomonadota; class Alphaproteobacteria; order UBA9219; family RGZA01; genus RGZA01. The sequence continues at coordinate 9,518 of JAKFVN010000043.1, read as the reverse complement.
ACGGGCCAAAAAACTGTGGGTAAAAAGACCCTTATTTATTGGGTTTTCTGTAGGTGTTAATGGATGAAACCCGGACTTATCTTAAGGCTGGTTTTCATCTTCGTCGCGTTTTCGGCCCAATGGCATCGTAATGTCATGGGAGCCAATTTCCGATTTTGGCGGCGCTTTGTACTTTGCGCCCACTTTTTCGCTATCCACATTCATCACGCGCCATGCGTTATAGATGCCGGTGATAAAGCCGATAAAGAATAAAGCCAGCGTAACCCACGGCGTGGTTTCAAGCTGCATATCAATGACAAAGCCAATGCCTGCAAAAAACAATGTTGCAATCAGGAATTCATAACCCACGCGGCCTGCGTTGGTGCCGCTCATTTTCTTGAACATCGGGGCTTTTGCTTCGGCACGTGTTTTTTCAAACGCCTTAATTTTCTTATCAAGCTCAGTCATAACTCGCCCCAATTGTGAAGTGGCACAGCAAATTCGTAGCTTAAGACTAATATTAAGCCGTTAACAGAAGGTATAAACGCCTTTCGCGTTAATTAGTTTCAGTGATTTTCGATACAATAGCGGCATTAACGTTACGGATTAACAGTTTAAAGCGATATGCCGCAAAGCAATTTAAAGACTGCGCCAGTACAAGATCATCAGGGAGCTATTGATAAGCTCGTTCGGGCGCAATTCAATGTGGCTGCTCAAGAAGCTGCGCACCGCGTGGTTGATTTAAGCCAGATTGGCGCGAAGCCCGTTGCGGGCATGCCATCCGCCTTGCGCACCGAAGTTCATATCGACAATTACGCTGATGGAGCAACGCAATTCACTATGGAGTTTATGGATGCTGGACATTACTTCGGCTCCATCACCGCGAGCATGCGTGTAGAAAACGGAAAAATCAGATTATCCCAAATGCAATATGATGCGCGCGGCATGAAAGGGTTTGCGCCTTATGCGGTGCGCCATCTGGTTTCGGTTTTTCGTGATGTGCATCATCTGGTCATTGCAACCGGTGTAATGGCAGATCCGGACAAAATCAGACGCATCAAGGATGAAGACAGGCCGTTGGTTGAAAAGATGGAACTTGGCAAGCTGAAGCTATTTGAATGGCTGGGCTTTCAGTTGCTGGATGCCCAGACCCATGCGCGGATAGTTGCACCGGAAACAGTTGCTGATTTGCGGGCGTGCCGCGCGGAATTTGCGTTTGATAATCAGGAAACGCGCGATGCGGTATTCAAGGCATTGGGATTGCCAGCGGATAATCACGCAGCATCCGTGATTGAATTGCCGGTTCGCCAGGCACATGAATTGCGCGAGCAAATTCAGCAAGTCGCTGTTGCCAGTCGGTAACTTCCCTTAGTTAGATGCGGGTCAGCATGCTGGCGACCAGCGGGTGGCGAACCACGTCGGTTGCTTCAAGTTGCACAACCGCGATGCCTTTTACCCCATCCAGCTTCTTGGCGATATCCGCAAAGCCTGACATGCCCGGCAGCAAGTCGCTTTGGTCGGGGTCACCTGTGAGCACCATCGTGGAATGCCAGCCAAGGCGGGTCAAAAGCATCTTAAGCTGCGTGTAGGTGCAGTTCTGAACTTCATCAATGACCACAAAGGCGTTGTTGAGGGTGCGTCCGCGCATGTAACCGATGGGAGCGATTTCAATCGCGCCATCAATCAAATGCTGTTTTAACCGCTTGCTGCCAATCCGGTCATTCAATGCGTCATAGAGCGGGCGAAGGTATGGCGCCATCTTTTCCTGCAAGTCACCTGGCAGGAAGCCGATGGTTTCGCCTGCTTCAATCGCGGGGCGGGAAAGGATGATGCGGTCAACCGTTCCTGCTTCTAATGCTTCAACCGCAGCGCTAATCGCCAAATAGGTTTTACCCGTACCCGCCGGGCCAACCGCAAGGGTCAGGTTGTGCGTGGCGAGCGCTTCCATCAATCTCGCTTGGTTATTGTTTTGCGGCTTTATCTTGCGGATGTAGCTTTGATCGCGGCGATCATCTTCCTCTTTTATTGGCGACCATTTTTGGTTGAAGAGAACTTCGACATTCGACTTTCTGCTTTCAGCGCTACGTTTACTCTGGAATTTATCCGAGCGTTTACCCATATAACTGTCTCCATGTTGTGAGGGTGAGGTTGGTAGCTTCAGATGCAACATGACCAATACAAGGCTTGGCCGCACTCATGATGCATGTGAACGGTATAAAATCGCGCGATGAAAAACCGCGATTTGAATTTTTTGAAATGAGCGTGATTTTTGAATTTCCGGAATTTGGCACAAACGATGGGCTTGCGCGGTGCGCGAGTGCTTGTGCAGTGTTGAGATCAAAGCGATGTCGTATCGCCGTTCTCCTTCCGGATGTGGGATTTTAAAATCCCGTTACCCTAATGTGGCGTTACACGTTTCGATGAGTTAACGCTTTTAGCCCCACTTATCCACAGTTTAGGCCTAAAAGGTTAATCTAACGTTTAACCATTATTACCGTACCGCAGCATAATCCGGATTGTTATCGATTCCTTGGATTCCAAGGGGGTAGCTGGTCGGAAAAGCCCGGATTGTAGCACTTGGAACACTATTAAATTTATGGCGGTTTTTCTTGACTTCAAGCCAGCCAATCGCCTAGTTTCCTGCGCTTGTGCCAAGCACGAGTGAAGTTATAAGGATAAGATTATGAAAATCGCTAATTCATTAAAGGGTCTGCGTAAGCGCGATGCGAACTGCATCTTGGTGCGCCGTAAGGGCCGTGTATACATCATCAACAAGTTGAAAAAGCGCTATAAGGCTCGTCAGGGATAATTAATCCATCCGCATAATGCGTTGGGATTTATGCCTTTTTTATTGGGTTAATGGCGTTATTACTTTCAAATTTCCGGCTTTTTTTGTGATACAGTTTGTTCAGTTAAGACTAAACAACATCGAACAATAAACGTGGTGGATATAGGAAGTATGGCTAACTCGCTCGAAGACATTCTAAGAAGTCGCTTTGGTCGTTTCGATCGTTTTGACGTGATGCGCTGGTTGTTGCGTGGTCATAAAACCATCAATAAATCCGAACAAATGTCACTGCTCAGCCTGCTTGCATACACGGCAGTGGAAACCGACAGTTCTGTTGAAGAACTGCAAAAAACATTCCTTGATTCGTTCAATATCATCCGTGTTGAAGATTTGAAGAGCGATGATTACAACGAAGCCGTTCATTTCCTGATGGAATGGAAAGCGCGCCAAGATCAATTGGTGCAAGACCAACTGGAACAAAAAGCCGGCTAGTTTGTTTTGGCAGGCTGAATCGCTAACATTCCCCCGAATACAGGTTTATAGTTTGCTTCTGGATATTACATCAGGAGGCACTTATGTCGTTCTTATCACCCAAATCCACTCCATATATTCTCGGCGCATGCGTGGTCATCATCGCGGTGCTTGGCATTGCATTATATAGCGAAGCGAATGCCGCGCAGACGGGGCGCATGACCCTGGGCCCTTACATGCTGATGCAGCATAGTAACCCCACTGCCGCAGCAGGCGTATTCCGTATCAATGTGAATACCGGCTATGTCAGTTATTGCTACATTGATACCGGTAATAAGTCGGGCGTGAGCTGTACGGCGGAAACCCCATGATTATTGATTCGTAATAATGTGTTTTCAGGGCGTTAGTCGCTTTTCTTAAAGTGATTATTGCCTGTGGTTTCAGCTGGTTGGGCGCAAAAGTCACACTTGTCAAAATCATTAACACGGCCTCTTGCAGTTTTAACAAATGCAACGCACACTGTGAGGCACTAACCGATTCAAACCTATCCAGTCATTTTTACCGGAGTTGCTAACGTGAATTTAGATGTTCGTGCGCTCAATGTGTGGCGCAAAGTATTAGTAACCGGTGTGCGTAGCAAAGGCCCAGACCTTTCCGCCCGCCAAATGGCCCTGATGTTGACTGTGTATTTGGAAGAGGGCCCACACACAGTGCGTGGCCTTGCCAGCTATCTTAACATTTCAAAGCCTGCGATTAGCCGCGCGCTCGACAGATTGGGCGAACTGGATTTCGTCAAGCGCCGCCGTGATGAAAAAGACAAGCGGAACGTTCTGGTACAGCGCACCGTTAAGGGTTCGGCGTTCCTTGTTGAATTTGTTCAAAGCATTCAGGAAGCCAACCGCACCGCGGATGATTCATTGAAACCTTCCATCTTCCTTGAGCTTGCTGAAATGGCCAAGGAAGACGAAGCGGCTGACGGCGAAGCACAAGCAGCTTAATGTGGGGTTATGACCTCACCCGATTCACGCATCAATCCATATCGCACTGACATTGCCGCAGAGCATTTGCGCGGCATTGTTGATGCGCCTTCCTATGTCACAGGTACAGAACTCACCCTTTATCACGGCATTGGCGTTCTGCATAAAGAACCCAATACGGTGGGGGAGCAGGTATCGGTCTTGCGCTATGGCGATGTGTTCACCGTCTATGAAGTAACCGAGAAATGGTTATGGGGCCAATGCGCGCGCGATGGTTATGTGGGCTATACGCTCAATCAGGGTTTTTTTGAACAGTCCTTAAGCCCCACGCACCGCATCAAAGTATCGCACAGCTTTTTATTCCCCGCGCCAACCATCAAATCCATGGCGATGGATACGCTGACATTCCTAAGCGGTGTTGAAGTTGAAGAGACTGACGGCAAGTTTTGTAAGTTAAAAGGCGGTGGGTTCATCCATGCGCATCACCTCACGCCGATTGCCGATTGGGCAGAACGCGATATCGTTTTCACCGCAGGGCGTTTCCTCGGTATCCCTTACCTGTGGGGCGGGAATACGTCGTTGGGCATGGATTGTTCGGGGTTGGTGCAAATGGCCTGCGAAGCGGCGGGTATTGCCTGCCCGCGCGACAGCGATATGCAGGCGGCCAGCCTTGGCAAGGCCATGACCAATAGCGACAAGTTGCAGCGCGGCGATTTGATATTCTTCCCCGGCCATGTCGGTATTATGACCGACCATAGCAATTTATTGCACGCCAATGCCTTTCATGGCCGCGTGGTGGTGGAACCGTTGAATGACGTTATTGCGCGGGGCAGTGCGGTAACGATGGTACGCCGTTTAGGCCCCGTTGTTTAACTAAGTGCTGCCGCCAGCAATTTCTTCGTATAATCCTGCTGCGGATTATTGAACACGGTTTCAGCCGTGCCGCTTTCAACCATTTTGCCGTGCTGCATCACCAATACATTATGCGACATGGCGCGGATAACGCGCAAATCATGGCTGATGAAGATGTAGCTGAGGCTATGCTTCGTTTGCAAATCACGCAGCAGGGCGATGATTTGCGCCTGCACGGAGCGGTCTAATGCAGAAGTTGGTTCATCCAGCACAATCAATTTGGGCTTCAGGATTAATGCGCGGGCAATCGCGATGCGTTGGCGTTGACCGCCCGAAAATTCATGTGGGAAGCGGTGGCGCATTTCGGGCTCCAAGCCAACTTCCTTCAATATCGCGGCAATGGCGGCATCGCGTTCTTCAATCGTGCCGATATTATGGATGGTAAGGCCTTCGCCAATAATCGCGCCAACCGTCTGGCGCGGCGAAAGGCTGCCATAGGGGTCTTGGAACACCAGCTGCATGCGTTGGCGCAGCGGGCGCAGATCTTTCTGGTTCATGGTCAGCACATTCTGGCCCATGAACACGGCTGTGCCCGTGCCACGCGTCAGGCGCAGAATGCCCATGCCCAGCGTGGTTTTACCGGAACCGGATTCACCAACCACGCCCAGCGTTTCACCGATGCGCAATTTAAAGCTGATATCATCCACCGCGCGCACGTAATCAACGATGCGTTTAAGGAAACCCTTGCGGATGGGGTAATAGACCTTCAGGTGCTCCGTATTCAAAATTTCTGCGGCATTCGCTGCAACGGGCGCGGCGTGGCCCTTTGGTTCGCTATCCAGCAAATGCTTGGTATAGGGGTGCTGTGGTTTGGCAAACAATTCGGCTGCATTGCCTTGTTCAACCAGCAACCCATGCTGCATCACGCAAACGCGCTGCGCCATATGGCGCACAATTCCCAAATCATGGGTAATCAGCAACACCGCCATGCCCAGTTTCTTTTGCAGCTCTTTCAGCAATGTCAAAATCTGCGCCTGAATGGTGACGTCCAAGGCGGTGGTGGGTTCATCGGCAATCAGCAAGTCGGGGTCGTTGGCCAGTGCTGCTGCAATCATCACGCGCTGGCGTTGCCCGCCGGATAATTCATGCGGATAACGGGTTAGCCATTGTGCAGGGTTGGGCAGGCCAACCAGTTCCAATAATTCCATCACGCGCGGGCGCGCTGCTTCCATGCTGATGCCCTTATGCTGCATTACAGTCTCGGCGATTTGCTTTTCAACGACGTGCAGCGGGTTTAGTGCGCTCATCGGTTCCTGGAAAATCATCGACATATCATTGCCGCGCAGCTTTTGAATTTCAGCTTCGGGTTTGCCCAGTAATTCCTTGCCGTTGAACTTGATGCTGCCGCCTATGATGTTCGCAGCCGGTGGCAGTAATTGCATGATGGAAAGGGCCGTAACTGATTTACCCGAACCGGATTCACCCACCAGCGCAACCACTTCACCCTTATTGATGCTGAATGAAACGCCGCGCACGGCATCGACCGCGCGGGTGCCGCTGTTAAAGCGAATGTTCAAGTCTTTGATTTCAAGCAAACTAGTTTCAGTTTTCATTAGGCGCCCACCTTATTCTTGCGTGGGTCAAACCCGTCACGCACTGCTTCGCCAATGAAGATGAGGAGCGAGAGAAGTAGTGATAGCACGATAAACGCCGTGATGCCCAGCCACGGCGCTTGCAGGTTGTTTTTGCCTTGGTTCAGCAATTCGCCCAATGAAGGCGAACCGGGCGGCAAGCCAAAGCCAAGGAAATCAAGCGCCGTCAGGGTCGTAATCGCGCCGTTCAGAATAAACGGCAGATAGGTAATGGTGGCGACCAGCGCATTGGGCAGCATGTGCCGCGCCATGATGGTCAGGTTGGTTGCGCCCAGCGCGCGTGCGGCCTTCACATAATCAAAATTACGGGCGCGCAGGAATTCGGCGCGCACAACGCCCACCAGATGCATCCAGCTAAACAGCAACAGCAGTGTCAGCAGCCACCAGAAATTTGGCTGCACCAGCGATGACATGATGATGAGCAGGAACAAGGTCGGCATGCCCGACCAGATTTCAATGAAGCGCTGCATCACCAAATCCAGCATGCCGCCGAAATAGCCCTGTATTGCGCCAGCGGCGATACCGACAATGGACGAGAAGAAGGTAAGGGTAAGGCCAAATAGCACGGAAATGCGGAAGCCGTGGATGAGCCGCGCAAATACATCACGCCCCTGGTCATCCGTGCCCAGCCAATTATCAACCGATGGCGGCGACGGTGCAGGCACCGACAGATTATAATTGATGGTATTATAGGAATAGGGGATGAGTGGCCAAACTGCCCAGCCTTTTTCTTTGATTTTCTGCGCAACGAACGCGTCGCGGTAATCGGCTTCGGTTAAAAACTCACCGCCGAATGTGGTTTCGGGGTATTTCTCAATGGTCGGGAAATACAAACCGCCATCATAGGAAACAATCAGCGGCTTATCATTGGCAATCACATCGGCCAGCAGGCTGAACACCAGCAGCACAAGGAAAATCCATAAGGAATAAAACCCGCGCTTATTCGCCTTAAAATTCTGCCAGCGCCGTTCACCTAATGGGGATAGTTTCAGCATCATGTATCCCGCTTTTCGAAATCAATGCGCGGGTCAACGGCGGTATAGGTCAAATCGCCAATGATGTTGAGGATGAGGCCCAGCAGCGTGAAGAAATAAAGCGTGGCAAACATCACCGGATAATCGCGGCTGATGGCGGATTCAAAGCCAAGCAATCCTAATCCATCCAGCGAGAAGATAACCTCGATAAGCAATGATCCAGTAAACAGAATTGAAATAAACGCATGCGGGAAACCCGCAATCACAATCAGCATCGCGTTGCGGAACACATGCCCGTAGAGGACTTGTTTTTCGGAAAGTCCCTTGGCGCGCGCGGCCGTCACGTACAGCTTGCTGATTTCATCCATGAAGGAATTTTTGGTCAGCATCGTCAGGCTGGCAAAGCCGCTGATGACCATGGCGGTCACGGGCAGGGTGATGTGCCACAGATAATCCAGAATGCGCTGGGGCCAGCTTAAATCATTCCAGTTATCGGAAACGAGGCCGCGCAGCGGGAACCAGTCAAAGACGCGCCCGCCCGCAAATACCACCACCAGCAACACGGCAAACAGGAAGCTGGGAATAGCGTAGCCGATGATAATAACCGTGCTGGTCCATATATCGAAAGTGCTGCCATCCTTCACGGCTTTGCGGATGCCAAGTGGAATGGAGATGAGGTAAATCAGCAATGTCGTCCAAAGGCCGAGGGAGATGGAGACGGGCATTTTCTCCAGCACCAAATCAATCACCTTCTGGTCGCGGAAATAACTTTTACCAAAATCAAACGTCAAATAATGCGTCATCATCAGATAAAAACGTTCATGCATCGGCTTATCAAAACCGAATTGCACTTCCAACTCCTTGATGAATTCGGGATCTAAACCCTGCGCACCCTTATACCGTGATGAGCCGCCGCTATTGGCATTGGTCATCATCTTGTCGCCGGGGTGCTGCATCGCCTGCATATTATCGCTACCGCCGCCACCGACGCGTGCGGTTGCATCGGTATTGTTGCCTTGCAGCTTTGCAATCACCTGCTCAACGGGGCCACCCGGCGCTGCCTGCACGATTAGAAAGTTCAGCACCATAATCCCGAACAAGGTCGGGATAATCAGCAGCAGGCGGCGAAGGATATAGTTGAGCATATTTATTTGGCGCGTTTACCGGTGGCGTTCAGTTTGGCAAGTTTTGCGTCATCAATCCACCATGTTTCAGTAACCGGCAACCCATAGGGCGGGTTGATGGCGGGGCGGCCAAACATATCCCAATAGGCGATGCGGTATGTTTTGGTATGCCATTGCGGAATGACGTTGAAGTTCCACAGCAATACGCGGTCTAGCGCGCGGGTCAGCGTTACCAATTCCACGCGGTCTTTGGCGCGGATGAGTTTATCAACCAGTTCATCGACCACCTTATCCTTGATGCCGCAAATGTTTTTGCTGCCCACCACATCGGCGCGGCTTGAACCCCAGAAATCGAGCTGTTCATTGCCCGGGGAGATGGATTGCGGGAATACCTGCACAATCATATCAAAGGTGAAGTCCTGCAAACGGTTTTGGTATTGTGCGGTATCCACCAAACGCAAATCAACCTTCACGCCCAGTTTTTCAAGATTACGCATGAAGGGCTGGATCCAGCGTTCAAACATGGGGCTATCAATCAAAATTTCAAATTTGAATGGTTCGCCTTTCGCGTTTACCAATGTGCCGTCTTTTAATGTCCATCCGGCTTCGCTCAGCAACTGCTGCGCCTTGCGCATATTATCGCGGTTATTGCCGCTGCCATCGGTTTTTGGAGGGCGGTATTCCTGGGTGAATACGCGTTC
>JAKFVN010000046.1 GCA_021732145.1 Alphaproteobacteria bacterium | reverse complement strand
AATAAGTGTTTCGGGGAAATGGTGCTTTGCCTGTTCCATATCATGCAGCACGGTTAGAACCGTTTTGCCTTGTTTGTTCCATGTTTCAATCAAATGCAGCAGATCATGCGCGGTGCGCGTATCAATTGCGGAAAACGGTTCATCGAGCAAAAGGATATCCGCATTTTGCAGCATCAGCCGCGCAAACAGCACGCGCTGGAATTGGCCGGATGACAATGCGCCAATCGAACGCTGCGCGAAGGCTTCCATGCCCACTTCGTTTAATGCGGCTAATGCCTGTTCGCGTTGCTTGGCTGAAATACTGCCGAACACGCCGCAGCTTGGCCAATGCCCCATCATCACCATATCGTAAACCGACAATGGAAAGGAACGGTCAATCTCCGCAATCTGCGGCAAGTAACCGATGCGCTTTTTCCCATTCGTGAAATTCAGTTCCCCCGACATGGGTTTGATAAAACCGGCAATGGTTTTTAATAACGTACTTTTGCCCGAACCATTGGGGCCGATGACGGCAGTCAGGCTGCCATCCTTAAACATGCCGGAAACATGGTGAATGGCGGGGTGGCGGTCATAGCCGGCAGTAATGTTGTTGATATGAATGCCCATATCAGCCCACCAGGAACCAGATGCCGGCCAGCAGCCATGCAGCCCATAAAAGGCGCGTGAATGCCGATGCAGAAAGAGCCGTTGCAGTTGGCTTAAAATGCCGTGCGCCGTGTGTCATGGCCCTTTGGATAACACGGTTTTCTTATTGATACAATATATCATTGCCTTGATTTCCTGGGTTCGCTGGGCGTGGTCGTCAAACTGGAAAGCCAGAATGCATTCATCTTGTGCGAACATGTGGGCGAACAACATCAGCACGTGTTGATGCTGTGCAATCGCTGCGGCGCGATCGCAGAATTGCATGATGATGTTGCTGTCAAACGTCTTGATGAAAACGCCATATCGCTTGGCTTTAGCTCGCAGCACCATGTGCTGGAAATTCATGGAACCTGCCGCGAATGTCAGGCATGATGCGTTATATGAAATCGCGCTGCTTGCTTCAAATCAACAGCAGCGTGATCATTGTTCAGGGAATTATTTAATGCCGGCAATGCGCAGCAGGCCGGTTTCTAAATCACCCTTGAACAGGTCAAGGTTATTTCGCACCCGTGCAGTGGTCATGATGCCGATGATGAACACATCCATCTCGCGCGCTTTTTCTTTAATCTGGCTATCTTCAATTACGCCTTGTGAAACGGCTTCGCGCAATATTTGCTCCAGAAACTGCGTTGCGTTTTCCAACTTGCGCTCGACAGCAAGGCGCAGCGTTTCATCCTGCATGCTCATTTCGCTGCCCAGCGATGCGTAAGGGCAACCGCAAACATGGCCGATGGCATCAAATTTTTCTTTCTGTTGATCGTAGATAAACTGCGTCAGCAGTTTGATTTTTTCCTTTGGCTTCACTTGCGTGGCGAGAATCTTTTTGATTTCGGGTTCGATTTGTTGCCAATGGTCGTCCAAAGCTGCAACAGCCAGTGAATTTTTGCTGGGGAAGAAATGGTAGAAGCTGCCTTTGTTAACATTTGCTCTGCGGCAAATATCATCAACACTTACACCGCTATAGCTGTTCTGCCATATGAGGGTATGGGCTGCTTCAAGTAATCTTGTGCGTGTATCAACGCTCTGTGCTGCGGTGCTAAGTTGTGTCATCATGAAACTGTTTTCAGGTTTTTATGTAGGTCGGGTTGACTGCCCAGTCAACTCCTCCTATATATCATATCTCATTTTGGAGAAACTAATGGTTATATTCAATCAAAAAAACCTATTTTTGGGTGCGATTGCGCTAATTGCCTTATTTGTAAGTACAAAATTTTTCAACGCCCATGCCGAAGGCCCCCCCGCCATGCCGCCGCCGCCGCCCATTACTATGGCTGCGGTGCTGGAAAAGGATGTTATTGAGTGGAGCGAATTCTCCGGCCGTATCGAAGCAATGGATGCCGTTGAGGTAAAACCAAAGGTTTCCGGCACCATTGAAAAAGTGCATTTCCAGGATGGTGCGATGGTTAAAAAAGGCGATGTATTATTTACCATCGATCCGCGTCCTTACAAAGCTGAGTATGATCGTTTAACAGGCGCGCTCGCTGCCGCAGATTCTGCGCTTGTGAATGCAAAGCAGGAAATTACCCGCGCGAAAAATTTGATGGCAACCAAGGCGATTTCAAAACGTGAATACGATGAACGCGCCAGCGCTCTGAGAATTGCCGAAGGTAACATGCGCGCTGCCAAAGGCGCTGTGGATGCCGCAAAGGTCAATATGGACTATACCGATGTGATTGCGCCCATTTCCGGCAAGCTGGGCCGCGCTGAACTCACCGAAGGAAACACGGTGAATGCTGGCAGCTCCGCGCCGGTTTTAACGCGCATTGTCGCGCTTTCACCCATCTACATCAGTTTTGAGGTGGATGAGCAAACCTTCCTTTCCCACATTCAACATTACCCTGCCGATGCATTGAAGCAAATCCCGGTTCAGGTGGGCTTGGCCAATCAAAAAGACACGCCCATTCCTGCAACCATTCATTCATTTGATAACCAGTTGAATGTGTCATCGGGAACCATTCGCGTTCGTGCCATTAATGATAATGCCGATGGCAAATTGGTGCCGGGTTTATTCGCGCGCGTGAAGCTTGGCACGCCGCGCGCCGAAACGCGTTTGCTGGTGAGCGAAAAAGCGATTGGCACCGACCAAAGCAAAAAATACGTGTTCGTTGTGAATGATAAAAACATGGCGGAATACCGCGAGGTTACGCTGGGCTCCGTCGTTGATGGCCTTCGCGTGGTGAACACCGGTTTGAAGGCGGGCGATAAGGTGATTGTAAATGGCCTGATGCGCGTTCGCCCCGGCGCGCCCGTAACGCCGGATGTGGTTGATATGCAAACGGAAGCTTCACCAACCGCAAAACCAGCAGCGGAAGCAAAGCCTGAAGTGAAACCTGGTGAAGCAAAAAAGGAAGATGGGCCTGTTTTAATTCCTGCCGAAAAAGAACCGATCAAAGTTCAGGATGTTCCATCATCAGTCGATCAGCCAAAGAAACCCGAGTAGCCAGAGTAGTTTATGAATATCTCCAGCACGTTTATTGATAAGCCCATTCTTGCGTCGGTTTTATCGCTGTTCATTTTTATCGCAGGGCTGATTTCGCTGCCGCTGATGCCGATTTCTGAATATCCCGAAGTTGCGCCGCCATCGGTTGTGGTGCGTGCTGCCTATCCCGGTGCGAACCCGAAGGTGATCGCTGAAACCGTTGCCGCGCCATTGGAAGAAGCGATTAATGGCGTTGAAGACATGCTTTACATGTCATCGCAAGCAACCACGGATGGTAACGTCAACATCACCGTTACGTTTAAATTGGGTTCCGATGCCGATAAGGCGCAGCAGCTTGTACAAAACCGCATTTCACAAGCCTTGCCCCGTTTGCCCGATGTTGTGCGCACCATTGGCGTGACCTCGGCGAAAAGTTCTCCTGACCTCACATTGGTGGTTCACTTATTCTCGCCCAATGACCGCTACGACATGCTGTATCTGCGCAACTACGCGCTGTTGAACGTGAAAGACCGTTTGGCGCGCATCGAAGGCGTGGGGCAGGCATTGTTATTCGGCGCGGGCGATTATGCGATGCGCGTCTGGCTTGACCCGCAAAAGGTTGCAGCGCGCGGTTTAAATGCCAGCGATGTGGTGAATGCCATTCGCGAACAGAACATTCAGGTTGCTGCCGGTATCATTGGCGGTTCGCCTGCCGGTAAGAATGTGCAATTTGAATTGCCAGTCAATGCGCAGGGCCGTTTGCAAACGGTCGAAGAATTCGGCGATATTATTTTAAAGGCCGGACAGGACGGCTCCATCACATCGCTCAAAGATGTGGCGCGTCTGGAACTGGGTGCATCGGAATATGCCTTGCGTTCGCTGCTGAATAATAAGCCTGCGGTTGCTATACCCATTTTCCAAAGCCCCGGTGCCAACGCGATTGAAATTTCCGACCGCATCCGCGCGATGATGGAAGAATTGAAGAAAGATTTCCCCGAAGGCATCGATTACAGCATCGTTTACGATCCGACCGTATTCGTTCGCCAGTCGATTGAAAAAGTTATCCATACACTATTGGAAGCCGTGGCGCTGGTGGTGCTCGTGGTTATCATCTTCCTGCAGACATGGCGCGCATCCATCATTCCGTTATTGGCGGTGCCGATTTCCATTATTGGCACGTTCGCGTTCATGCACATGTTCGGTTTCTCGATTAATGCGCTATCGCTCTTCGGGCTTGTGCTGTCCATCGGCATTGTGGTGGATGACGCGATTGTGGTCGTTGAAAACGTCGAGCGCAACATTGAAAACGGGCTAAGCCCGCGCGATGCCGCGTTTCAGGCAATGAAAGAGGTAAGCGGGCCGATTATCGCCATTGCCCTCGTGCTGTGCGCCGTGTTTATTCCCATTGCGTTTATCAGTGGTTTGACGGGCCAGTTCTATCGCCAGTTTGCACTCACCATTACCATCTCAACGGTTATCTCGGCATTTAATTCACTCACGCTTTCACCGGCGCTCGCGGCGCTCTTGTTAAAAAGCCATGATGCACCAAAAGACGCGCTGACGCGTTTGATGGATAGATTGTTTGGCCCATTCTTCAACTGGTTCAATAAATTTTTCCGCGCCAGCTCTAATAATTATTCAAATGGCGTTGCAAAAATTCTTGGCCGCAAGAGCATTGCGATGATGGTCTATGGCGGGTTGATTGCCACCACATTCCTGTTGTTCGGTCTGGTTCCTGCGGGGTATGTGCCATCGCAAGATAAGCAATACCTTGTTGCCTTCGCGCAGCTTCCGGGCGGCGCATCGTTGGAACGCAGCGAAGAGGTTATCCGCACCATGTCGGAAATCGCATTAAAAGAGCCCGGTGTTGAAAGCTCGGTGGCATTTCCTGGCCTATCGATTGCGGGTTTCAGCAATAGCCCCAATGCTGGTATCGTGTTCACGACCCTGAAACCGTTTGAAGAGCGCATGTCGTCCAATCTGTCGGGCGCTGCCATTGCCGCATCGCTCACGCAGAAATACGCAGGCATTAAAGATGCGTTCACCGCTATCTTCCCGCCGCCGCCTGTATCAGGCCTTGGCACGATTGGCGGTTTCAAGCTGCAAATCGAGGATCGCGGCGATGCCGGATATGATGAATTGAACAATGTCATGACACAGGTGCAAAACAAGGCGCGCATGTCAAAGCTGCTCGACCCTTGGAGCGTGTTCAGTTCCTATCAAATCAACGTGCCGCAATTGGATACCGAAGTGAACCGTGCGAAAGCCAAGCAGCTTGGTATCCCGCTGACCGAAGTGTTCAACACCATGCAGATTTATCTGGGGTCGCTGTATATCAACGATTTCAATAAATTTGGCCGTACCTTCCGCGTGGTGGCACAGGCCGATGCGCCGTTCCGTGCGTATCCGGATGACATTCTGCAACTGAAAGTGCGTAATGATAATAATGAAATGGTGCCGCTTGGCGCGATGGTAAATGTGAAGGAAACCTATGGCCCCGACCGCGCCATGCGTTATAACGCCTTTCGCTCGGCTGATTTGAACGGCGGCCCGCCGCGTGGCGTTTCATCTGGCCAGGCGCAGGCAGAAATCGAACGCATTCTGAAAGAAACATTGCCAAAGGGCATGAGCTATGAATGGACGGATTTGACTTATCAGCAAATTCTGGCGGGGAATACTGCGCTGCTGGTATTCCCGTTATGCGTGCTGTTCGTGTTCTTCGTGCTTGCCGCGCAATATGAAAGCATCAGCCTGCCGCTTGCGGTTATCTTGATTGTACCAATGTGCCTCCTTTGCGCCATCACCGGCGTATGGATTATGGGTAAGGAGAATAATATCTTCACCCAAATTGGATTCATTGTCCTTGTGGGACTGTCGTGCAAAAACTCGATTTTGATTGTGGAATTCGCGCGCGAATTGGAAATACAAGGTAAAAGTATTGTCGATGCCGCGATTGAAGCCTGCCATCTGCGTCTCCGCCCGATTTTGATGACATCCTTTGCCTTCATCATGGGCGTGATTCCCTTGGCGACCTCCACCGGCGCAGGCGCGGAAATGCGCCGTGATATGGGCGTTGCCGTGTTTTCGGGAATGCTCGGCGTGACGTTCTTTGGCCTGTTCCTAACACCCGTCTTTTATGTTCTCATTCGCCAACTGGCGACACGCAATAAGAAGCACATCCCGCACCAGGGAGCACCCCATGAGTAAGGCAGCCATGAATAGAATAATCGTCACTGTTTCATCGCTGCTGCTTGCAGGCTGTACCCTCGCGCCTGATTTGGTGATGCCGGATACGCAAACACCCGAAGCGTTTAAGGAAGCGCCAAAAGCGCCAGCCGCGAACGAAAAGATTGCGGATGGTGCATGGGCACCCGCACGCACTGATTTATTGGCGGGTGGCTCCTGGTGGTATGTATTTAATGACAAGCAATTGGATGAACTCATTGCCGAGGCCAAGCAGCAAAGCCCGACACTGGAAGCAGCCAAGCAGCGTTTAGAGCAGGTGCGTGCCCGTTCCGGCATCGCTGACAGCGCCTTGTTCCCGCGCGTTGATCTGGGGGCTGGCCCAACCATTAGCCAGCCATCGGCAGTTTCACGCGGCTTGCCGCATGGCAGCATGTCAAAGACTATTTACACATATACAGCGTCCGGCATCGTTTCATATGAAGCAGACTTATTTGGCAGCAGGCGCGCCGCATCCCATTCAGCAGAATTCAACGCGGCAAGCGCTGAAGCTGTCTATCACGCGGCCATGCTATCGCTTGAGGCAGATGTTGCGCAGGCCTATTACGCGCTGCGCTCCCTTGATCGCGAACAGGAAATCTTAAATGCCACGCAAAAGCTTCGCGAAGAAACGCGTGACCTTACCAAGCGTAGTTTGAAAATTGGTGACGTGAGCGAGCTTGACGTAACGCGTGCGGAAGCAGAACTTGCGCAAACCAAATCCGAAAGTCTGGAAGTGGGCCGTCGCCGCGCAGAAGCTGAGCATAATCTTGCGTTATTGCTGGGTAAGCCGCCCGCCAAATTGAATATGAAGAAAAGTGCTATTTCCGGCATTCCGCCAATGGTGCCTGCCGGCGTGCCATCGGAATTGCTTGAACGCCGCCCGGATATTCAATCCGCGCAAAAGAAAATGGCTGCCGCAAATGAAAGCATCGGCGTTGCCCGTGCGGCATTCTGGCCAGTGCTTAACCTGACGGGAATGGGTGGTTTCCAATCCAACCAGCTGGGCCAGCTCTTTGATTGGTCAAGCCGCACATGGCTCTTGGGGCCATTTATTGGCACGATGCTGACCGCGCCTATATTCGATGCAGGAAAAAATTTCTCCAACCTCGCGCTCAGCAAAGCAGAATTTCAAGAAGCAGTTGCTAATTATCGCCAAAGCGTTCTGGTAGCTTTCAAGGAAGTCGAAGACCAGCTCAGTGGTCTGCGTTTCTTGAAGGGTGAAGCCGAAGCACAAGCGGAAGGCGTTCGCGCTGCACGCAAGGCATTCTCAATCGCCAAGACGCGTTATGAAAATGGCTATATCAGCTATCTGGAATTTATCGATGCGCAGCGTTCATTGCTGGCAGCCGAACGCGGCGAAGTGCAAGTGCTGGGCGGGCGTTATGTGGCGACCGTGCAGCTTATCCGTGCGCTTGGCGGTTCATGGAGCAGCAAGGATTTGGTAACGGCAACACCAGCAGCTGCACCAGTTGATTCTGATAAGAAAACCAGCCCATAACGGGGTTTTTCTGGGCGCTATACGCATAGCTTTTTTTCTCTTATCCTTCAGTGCGACCCCGCCTGAACTAAGAGACGAGCCCACGTGACTTCTGATAAAAATCCGCCACATTTTCAAACGCTGTTTCAACGCATGTCCAAGCCTTCCAAAGAGGCGGATATGCCGCCTTATCTGCATGTGCCCTTGCAGCAAAAGGCATTCACGACAGCGGATTCAGATTACAAGCTGACCGATGTTGAAAAACAAATCCGCCACAGCGGGTTATTGTTTGAATATTTGCATCGCCGTTTTGGCCGTGATGCGATGGGGCTGAACACGGTTTTGCTGACCGAAGATTTATTGAAATGGCTCAACCATCCAGCGCCAGGCAATTACCCGTTACCTGTTACCAATTTGCTGTGGCTGATTGCTAATTACGTCACGCCGTTTGACCGCTTATGCGATATCAAAACCAAAAAAGGCATTGAAGACTTATATACCGAAGTTGCCGGTAAATATTATGTGGGTATGAACCTGCCATCACGTCTCCTTCCCGATGCGGTATTTGATTATCTGGGGCAGGATTATCCATGCGCTATCAACCCCGAAGCACCTGTCTTGCCGTTATCGCGCGGCCTTGCGCAAATCTGGCGCGATTTTATTCCGGAAGTTCTGTTTGCGCCTGCCGATGCAACCGCGCGCATTACATTCTTCATGCGCTTTTTAATGCTGGTGCAAATGACCGAGCTCGATTTGCGCTTATTTACGCCGTCTTTGGTTAAATACCTGAATGCACCATTATTTAACAGCGATATGAATAATGTGCAGGCAACGGGCTTGATTTATGAAGTACTGCGCCTTGCCGGAATGGGCGATAAGGCAGGCTGGCAAAATCCAAGCCAGGTTACCGAAAAAATCAAACGCTTTTATAACGGCCCGTTTGCAACACTGCCTTTGCCAAAAGCAATTGCCGAACATCATGCGGCGCTGGCATCGCAATTTGGCATGCCGCAAAAATTGCCACCTGTTTTAACAAATGACACCAAGGCGCGCCAAAAATACATCATGGCCGATGAACCCGCGCTGCCGCAGGACACCGGCAAGGCGTGGGTAAACCTGATTGATGCGGGTGAAACCAACGCAACCTTCAACAGCGTTGCCCGCCGCTTGATCCAGGCCATTCAAACCGCGCAGGTGTCCATGACCACCTTGCTGCCGCCCTATGAACCGTATCTGGGTATTGTAAAGGCGAATAATTTAATTACAGCGCCCTGGGGCAAATTGAATATCTTCGCGGTCGATGCCAGCAAATGTGCCGATGTCATGTTATCACAGGGGCTGCCCACCATGAATGGCCGTACCAATATCGGCTATTGCACATGGGAAACCAGCAAGCTGCCACGCGCGCATCAAGCAGGTCTTGATTTACTCGATGAAATTTGGGTGCCCAGTGAATATGTAAAAAACGTTTACGTGGCTGCAACGCAAAAACCTGTGCGAGTCATGCCATATCCCGTCACGGTGATGCAGCCCAGCCCCGATATATCGCGCAGAACTTATGGCCTGCCGGATGATGCATTTGTGTTCATCACCGCCTTTGATTGTTTTGATTTAATGGCGCGCAAGAACCCGCTTGCTGTGGCAATCGCGTTCCAGCGCGCTTTTCCGAAAAACCCGGATGTGCGTTTGCTGATTAAAACACGTAACATTGAAAAACCGAATGCACCAAAAGAGCATTCCATCCGTTTTAAATTGCAGGAAATCACGCAAAAGGATTCCCGCATCATCCTTTACCACACCAATTACTCTGATGTGGAAATGGCATCTTTCCTGAACCTTGCCGATTGCTATGTCAGCTTGCACCGCTCGTCTGCTTATGGCCGCACCATGATGGAAGCGATGTTGCTGGGCAAACCGGTGATTGTTACCAAGGGCACAGGTACGGCGGATATTGCAAATGATAAAACCGCGCTGCTGGTGGATGCGGTTGAATGCAGCATTGTCTATGATGCTTATAAATTCATTGATCAGGAAAAAGGCCATAAATGGTTAGACCCTGATGCCGCACAAGCAGCGCAAGCGATGCAGCGCGTTGTGGAGGATAAGGCATATGCAAGCCAAATCGCCAAAGCAGGGCAGGCGCATATTGCGGCCAATTATAATCCCGAAGTTACTGGCGCGAAGATGCGCAAGCGTATTGAGGAATTGATGAAATGATCTCAGTCATTCTATATGGCCGCAATGATAGTCACGGATATAACCTGCATAAACGCGCGGCGATAAGCCTGAATTGCATTGCCGAAGCATTGACCGACAAGGAGGATGAAATCCTGTTTGTCGATTACAATACGCCGGATGATTTTATCACCTTTCCTGAAGCGATTGCCGACACGCTGACCGATCGCTGCAAATCCATGCTGCGCATCATTCGCGTGCGCCCCGGCCACCATAATAAATACTTCAAAACATCAACCGATTTAGTGGCACTGGAACCTGTGTCGCGCAACGTGGCATTCCGCGCCAGCAACCCCAATAACCGCTGGATGCTATGCACCAATACCGACATGGTATTTGCCATGCATGATGACAGCAAATCGCTGTCCGAGGTTGTGCGCGATTTACCCGACGGGTTTTATGAATTGCCGCGCTATGAAATGCCCGATTTATTGTGGGAAGGCTTAGACCGTAAGAATCCCAAGGAAAACATCCGCCTCATGAAGGAATGGGGCATGCGGTATCATATCAACGAAATTCTAGAACGTGGAGAATTTGCGCTGTTCGATGCACCCGGTGATTTCCAGTTGTTTCTGCGCAAGGATATTTTTGTGATGGATGGATTTGATGAGCGTTATAACCTTGGTTGGCACATGGACAGCAATTTGTGCAAACGCTTCAACATCAAATACGGCGTGACCTTATCAGCGGACAAATTTTTGGCAGGCTGGCATTGCAACCATACACGCACGCAAAGCATTGCGCATGGTGCAGGCCGCAAATCCAATTCATGGGATGATGTGGTGCAGCAAATCGTGCGCCCCGATGTGCCGGAACAGCGCGATACATGGGGGTTGGTCAATGAAAGGCTGGAAGAAATTCGCCTGCATGATAAACGCCAGCAGAATGTGCTGAGCGCATTAAATGCCCTGTGTCCAACAACGCTAAAAGAACCCTATCATTTCCAGAATTTTTTGGGTGACTGGGTGCCATGCCCGCCGGAACATCTTAAGCCCTATCTTGCGGATATTCTTTATCCGTTTCATCGTGCCAATATCGCGGGCTATATGGGTTATAGTGCTGAACAATTCGTGGCGTTTGTTGAAGTATGGAAAGCTTTGGGATTTACCGGAAAAATTTTGCTCATTGGCCGCGAACAACGCGATGAGTTTGCGAAAGCTTCCGGCCTAACTGATTTGCAATGCGTTTCACCTGAAGAAGCGGACGAGCAATGTACCCTGTTCGTTGCCGGGTATAAGGTTTGGAATAAAGATAGTTATCAGGCTGAAAAAGAAGAAAATGAACGACTCATGAAGCTAGTGGAATACATGCTTCAACTGGAGCAACAACGCGTTGCCATTCCCACCCATGCGCCGCGCAAATTCATCGTGACTAATGGCAATCATCTGGAGATGTGCAAATTGCTGCAAACCTATACCAATATGCAGGAAACGCCGTTTGGCACACGAATCCGCCATGGCTATGTCGGCGCTAAAAAGGCCAAATAAGCCCCAAATCACCTGCTAATTCTTGCATCCCGGCAGGTTTAACGACACAATTCCAAATCGTTATTCTTGGAGCGTCTTTCGTAATGTCTTCTCTCTCCCTTTCCGTTATTGGCCTTGGAAAACTCGGCTCCCCCTTTGCTGCGGTGATGGCCGCCAAGGGTTACCGCGTGACCGCGGTTGATAAAAACAAAAAATTCGTCATGGCGATTAACAACGGCATGGCCCCCGTGCCCGAACCGCAATTGCAGGAATTCATTAAAAAAGGCCGCGCACGTTTGCGCGCCACCATGAATATGGACGAAGCGGTTTCAAATTCCGATGTCACCTTCATCATCGTGCCAACTCCGTCGGGTAAAGACGGCGTGTTCAATAACGCCTTTGTCCTCAGCGCGATTAAGGATATGGGCGCGGCGATAAAGAAGAAAAAAACGCGGCACATTATTGTCGTCACATCCACCGTGATGCCCGGTTCCAGCGATGGAATAATCCGTGAAACGATTGAGAAAGCGACGGGCAAAATTGTGGGTGATAGTATTGGCTATTGCTATAACCCCGAATTCATCGCATTGGGCAGCGTGATTGGCGATATGCTCGAACCTGATTTCATTCTCATCGGTGAATCCGATGCTAAATCAGGCAAAGCCATTGGCGATATATATAAAAAGGTCTGCGGCAAAGATACTATCTTGCACCGCATGAACTGTGTGAATGCGGAATTGTCGAAGCTTTCCATCAATACCTTTGTCACGGCCAAAATTTCCTACGCTAATATGCTCACCGATATTTGCGAACGTTTGCCGGGCGCAGATGTGGATGTGGTGACGGCAGCCGTTGGTGCCGATAGTCGCATTGGCAAAAAATATTTGAAAGGGGCGGTTGCTTATGGCGGCCCATGCTTCCCGCGTGACAACATTGCCCTATCGGTGATGGCGCGTAAATTAGGCGCACGCGTTGATTTATCTTTCGCAACTGACCGCATCAATGATTATCAAACGGAGCGTTTGAATAAGCGCATTGAAAAAATGTTCCCATCGGGTGCCCATATCGGCATTGCCGGCATGTCGTATAAACCTGATACACCTGTGATTGAACGCAGTGCTGGTATGGCGCTGGCCGCACAATTACTGCGTAATGGCTATAAGGTATCCATCACCGACCCCTTGGCCGCCAAAGCCGCCAAAGCAGCCTTGAATGACAAGGTTTCAATTGCGCCGGATATTAAAACGCTTGGCGCAAAGGTCGATGTGTTGCTGGTTATGACCGGATTGAAGGAATACCAGAAGCTAACCATCGGTAAGCGCAAAAACCCACTGGTGATTTTTGATTGCTGGCGCATGTATGACGCAACCAAATTTGGAAAGAAAGCCGAATTGCTGGCGCTGGGTCGCGGCAATAGTTTTGTAAAGAAGCCAAATAAAAAAGAGAAGGCAGGATAAAATGACAGTCAATTTAGCCAAAGACGCAAAAAATGATGTGATTGTGGTCACGGGCGCTGGCGGTTTTATCGGCGGGCATCTGGTTGCGCGATTGCGCGTGCAAGGTTTTACCAAAATTCGCGCGGTGGATGTAAAGCCGTTGGCTGAATGGTATCAAAAATTTGATGATGTCGATAACCGCCAGGGCAATCTGAAAGAAATGCAAACCTGCTATGATGTGTGCAAGGGCGCGCGCATCGTATTCAATCTGGCCGCTGATATGGGCGGCATGTGGTTTATCGAGCGGTTTAAGGCCGAATGCATGCTTTCCGTGCTCATCAGTACCAACATGCTATTGGCGGCACGTGACAGCGGCGTTGACCGGTTTTTCTATGCATCCTCCGCCTGCGTATATAATGCAGAAAAGCAAAAGCAGGCTGCGGTAACCCCTTTGCGTGAAGAAGATGCATATCCGGCGCTTTGCGAAGACGGCTATGGCTGGGAAAAATTATTCTCCGAACGCATGGCGCGCCATTTCATGGAAGATTATTTCATGACAACGCGCGTGGCGCGTTTCCATAACGTCTATGGCCCGCAAGGCACCTATGATGGTGGGCGCGAAAAAGCGCCAGCCGCCATTTGCCGCAAGATTGCCAATGCCAAAATCTCCGGCCACCATGAAATCGATATTTGGGGGGATGGCGAACAGACCCGCAGCTTCATGTATATTGATGATTGCCTGGAAGGTTCCATACGCATCATGGAAAGCGATTGCAATGTGCCGCTAAACCTTGGCAGCGATGAATTGGTGACCATCAATCAAATGGTCGGCATCGTGGAAGGCATCGCGGGCATTAAGCTAAAGCGCAATTACCAGCTGGATGCGCCCCAAGGCGTTCGTGGCCGCAACAGCGATAATACCAAGATTAAAAAGGAAATCGGCTGGGCGCCGGGCATTACATTGCAAATCGGTCTCGAGAAAACCTATGCGTGGATTTATAACGAATTGAAGAAACCCGAAAGCGAACGCAAAGCAGCTTTTGTTGAAAAAACCGATGATCGTTATGCGGGCGCGCTTGGCATGACAGCTTTGGCGGGTCTGCCCAAAGACATTCCGGCGATGGGTCTTTTCAAGTCAGACGATAAAGCGAAAAAGTTTGTTTAGTGCGCGACAGCCGTTACGCATACATGCCAGCCAAAGCGTTTTTCCAGCCAGCGGAATAGCGGTTTTGGCATCCATGCAAAGAACCATTCGAAGCGGTAAATATATTTCACGTAATCGGGAATGAAATACGGGAAGATGTGATCGACAAAAATGTCCTTCACCTCAAAACCCTGTTTTTCAACATATTCCGTCAGTGTTTTCTTGGTATAGACGTAAGTGACTGGGCAGCCTGTTTGTGCCTCCGAATGCTTGGCAATCAGTGCATCGGTCTGGTCAAAGCGGAAGCCTTCCTGCGCCAGTATCCAGAACACTTTCCACGACCATTTGTAATACATCATAATTTTAATCTCGGTGCCCTGTTTCGCGTATTTACGAAGCTCGGCCAATGCCACATCAGGGTGCGGCGTGTGATGAAGAACGCCGAATGAATAAATAAGGTCATAGGTTTCAACGGGAACTGTTTTGCTCAGTTCTTCCGAATTGCAGTTATAGAATTTTATTTTGTCAGACAGCCCCATCACCTCCGCGCGTTGCTTTGCCAGCGCGATGGATTCAGATGATAAGTCAATCGCCGTCACGGTTGCGCCCGCGCGTGCAAAATTGATGGTGTCGGTGCCAAGACAGCAGCCGATTTCCAAAACCCTCTTGCCTTTCCAGCGCTCAAACTCGGCAAAGCCGGGAATGTGCGGTTCAACGAAATATTTACGCGCCTCAACC
>JAKFVN010000034.1 GCA_021732145.1 Alphaproteobacteria bacterium | reverse complement strand
ACTCCTGGATGTATGCGCGGCATTGGTGATGTCGGCGCATTCTGCGCGCTCCACGAAGAAGGTATCTCACAGCAATTCAGCGGATATTTTGGAATTTCAGTTGGCGCTGTTGAAATTCTTTTCGCAGATGATCCGACAAAAGGCCTTGGGATTTTTTCAAAACTGACCGGGCATAACTTTGTAAAATTATCGCAGCATGATTTAACGCTGCGCAGCCGCTCGCTGCTTAGTGCTGCAACCCTGCGCGCATTCCAAGTTGTTGGCACCGCCGCCACATCCAAGCTTGCTGAAATCACCGGCTATGACGGTGTGCGCGTTGGCGCATATCTGGATAATGAATATCTTGCGCACGTTCTGCATACAGAACATGTTCCGAACATTGATGCCATTCGCACATCGGACAAAGAATATCGCGTTTATTACACCAATGCGCGCACAGGGCAAGCCCACAGCTTTGATCTGCGTGATGCAAAAACATTGGATGAAATGCTGATACATGTGGATGCCAGTTCCCGTTTGCCTTTTATTTCAGGAAAGCCTGTCAGCATTGGCGATGAATTGATGTTTGATGGCTGCTATTCCGCATCGTACCCGGTGCATGATATTGCAGAACGCGGCTATAACCGCATTGTAATGATGCTCAGCTTGCACCCCGATGACATTTTAAAAAGCGAAGGCGAAATCGCGCGGCTGGTTGATTTATATGCGCGCGTCCATGCACGTTCCAGCACGGAAGCCTATGCCGAATACCGCGCCAAGCTGCCGGATCTGATTGATGAAATCATGTCGGGCGAGATTAAAACCGATAAAGGCAATGCGCATATCCGCGTTATCCATCCGGATAAAGGCGATAGCCAGATGAACCCGCTGGAAACCGACCCGAGCGTATTGGAAGACGTGTTCTGGCAAGGTTATGCCAGAGGTAAAATATTTGTCGCGCAAATCATGCGCGAACACAGACAAGGCAGCCATTACACCAGCCAGCTTACCGCAGCGCTGGGCTTCAATAATGCCCAAGCCCCCACGGTTAAACAACGCGTTGCCCTCGGCTAGCCATGCGGTAGCTGGCCTTGAATTTTGCTGACCATCTCTTTGCCTTCTTCTTCCATAAACGGCACCATGTCTCCAAATCCCCATACGGGCTTGGGCCATGCCAAATCTTTGGAAAATCGTGCAACAATATGGATATGCAATTGCGGGACGATGTTGCCGATGGTTGCAATGTTCATTTTTTCCGAGCGATAAAACTGCTTCATGAACACCGATACGCGGTTGATTTCTTCCAGCAAGGTTTTTTGCTCGCCTGGCAATAAATCCGTCAATTCCGTTGCGTCATTTTTACGCGGCACCAGCACCATCCACGGGAAACGCTTGTCATTCATGAGGACAAGCTGGCAAAGCTTCAAATCCCTGATAAAAAACGTATCCTTGGCAAGCTGGGTGTGAAGAAAAAAATCGCTCATTTGATGTTTTCTGGCGCTTTCTTAGATTGGAATTTTAAGGAATGTGGACTATTTTGGTCATATGACCGCTATTCAGCTTACACCAAACGCCGCAAAACGCATCCGTTTTCTAGCCGATAAACAGGCGCAAGCGGGCCTCTTTCTTCGCCTTGCCGTAGATAGCGGCGGCTGCTCCGGCTTTAAATACAACTTCCAGCTCGAAGAAAAGCCAACCACGGCGGATGACATTATCGTTGAGCGTGATGGCGCAAGGCTGGTGGTTGATAAAACATCCCTCGCCTTTCTTGAAGGTTCGGAAGTTGATTTTGTGTCCGACCTTTCCGGCGAGAGCTTTCAGGTCAAGAACCCAATGGCGGATTCATCCTGCGGCTGCGGAACATCCTTTGCCGTAAAGATTTAAATGCGCATCGCCAGCTGGAACGTCAACTCCATCAAAATGCGACTTCCAATCGTATGCGACTGGCTGAAATCCCAATCCCCCGATGTGCTGTTTCTGCAAGAACTGAAATGCGAAACCGATGCGTTTCCGCTGATGGAAATTCAGGGCTGCGGTTATCACGCGTTGGTGAAAGGCCAAAAGGCCTATAACGGCGTTGCCATTCTAACCAAGGAACCGGCGGTGTTGCGCAGCGAGGCGCTGCCAAATATAAATGATAGCGATGAAGCCGATACCCATGCCCGCTATATCGAAGCAGAGGTAAAAGGCTGGATTGTTGCCAGTATTTATTTGCCCAATGGCAATCCGCTCGGCACTGAAAAGTTTCCGTACAAACTTCGCTTCATGGAACGTTTAGCTGCGCAGGCAAAGAAACTTTATAAGGAAGAACGCCCTGTTGTATTGGGCGGTGATTATAACGTTATTCCGGTTGATGCTGATGCGCGCCATCCGGAAAACTGGCGAAACGATGCGCTGGCGCAACCACAATCACGCGCGCATTTTAATGCGCTGCTGAACATGGGATATGCGGATGCGTTCCGCACACTGCACCCGGATGAAAAAGGTGCCTATACATTTTGGGATTATCAGGCAGGTGCATGGCCGCGCGATGATGGTATTCGGATTGACCATCTCCTCACCTCCCCTGAGGCTTCTGATAAGCTCTTAAAATGCTGGATTGATAAGCACCCACGGGGCCTCGAAAAGGCATCCGACCACACGCCAATAATCGCTGATTTTTCGGCCTAACTATTTACCGTGAAAGCAATAAAACCACTACGTTTTAGGCGTTAAACCGTCTATAACACTGCTGATGACACAGCAACGCATTTCATTTTTGGGCCTTCCGCTTGATGTTGGCCACACCATCGCCGATTTGGCTACCCTTTTGACCAAAAAAGGCGAAACCAAATTGGTGACCTTTGTACGCGCGGATGCATGGGCGCTTGCCGCCAAGCAACCTGAATATGTCGAACAGCTGAACAAGATGGATTTGGTGCTTCCCGCCAGTTTTGATATCGCTTATTCCGCGCAGCAATTGAACGATACGCCATGCACCGATATTTGCTTTGAAACGCATTCATTGGCCGCACCATTTTTCAAAGCCGCGGTTGAGAATAAAACGTCACTGGTTTTAATCGGCGGACAGCCTGCGATTGATGAACGCGTGCATGATAAATTAAGCGTGCACTATGCTGGCCTGAACATCGTCGCCACAGCCAATGGCTATGGCGATATTGCCCCGAAAATCGCGCTTATCCTTGAAAAAAAGCCCGATGTGGTGCTGGTTGATTTTGCTGCGGGCAAGGCTGAAGCCTTTCTTATTGCGCTTAACGATGCTGGCTATAAGGGCATTGCAATCGCTGTCACCGGCTTTTTTGATGAAACACTGCTCGATACCGAATTTTATCCCGAATGGGCAAAGAAGTGGAATGTCCAATACACCTATCGCCTGTTATCGCAGCCTGGCACATTGCTAAGCGGATTTATTGGTGCCTACCCTTCCTTTGCCATCCCTGCCGTGAAAGCACTTGCGGATAAATACAAGGAAAAATACCTGCCTAAAAAAGCGTAAGACCAGTTTATAGTTTGGTTCGTCATGTTTAATCCAACATCCACAGGCCATGCGCTGCCGCCCGGTTTACGCATTTATGCGATTGGCGATATTCACGGCCGCCTTGATTTGCTCAAGCAATTAATGGATAAAATTGACGCTGATGCCAAATCAACAACTGCAACCGTTAAGCTTGTTTTCCTGGGCGATTACATTGACCGCGGGCTGCAAAGCAAGCAAGTATTGGATTATCTGCTGCACCTTTCCCACCATGCGAGCGACGCGCAAAAGCCGCATTTCATCCTTGGCAATCACGAACAGGTGATGCGCGAAATCATCAAGCATTCCGACCTTCGGCTGACGCAAAACTGGCTTACCTTTGGCGGGCGCGAAACATTAATGAGCTATGGCATTCGCCCTGTTGCACTAAGCAACGCCGCTAGCCTCACCGCCATGTTGCAGGATTTTCTGGCGAAAGTTCCACCAAGCCATGTGGAATTTTTAAATGCTATGGAATCATCGGTGTCTTACAGCGACTATTTTTTCTGCCATGCTGGTGCGCGGTATGGCGTGCCATTAACCGAGCAAACCGAGCAGGATTTGGTATGGATACGCCGCGATTTCATAGCCAATACCAAAAAGTACGAAAAGATGATTGTGCATGGCCATACCATCAGCGAAACACCGGAATTGCTGCCGCACCGCATCAATGTGGATACAGGGGCCTATGCCACAGGCTGCCTGACCGCGATTGCCCTTGAAGGCACGCAGCAATGGCTTGTGCAAACACGCTAAATTATATTATCAGGGATACTAGAAGAAACGTTCTGGAACAGTGACCACGTCACCCGCACCAACGGTTGTATCTTCCTTGACCTTTTCTTCCTTGCCGTTCTGGCCGCCGCGCTTGACTTTAATATCGTCCTTATCCGCGCGGTAGGTATAGCCGCCAGCCAGCGCCACAGCGTTAATCACGGTCATGCCGTTTTGGTAGTTATAGCTGCCCGGTTTCATGACTTCGCCCACAATAAAGAACGGGCGGTAATTCATGACTTCCATGCTGACCTTGGGGTCTTTCAAATAGCCATCGCGCAGCTTGGCGGTGATGGAATCTTTGAGCCTCGCAATCGTTGTGCCCAAGGCCTTGGTTTCGCCAATCAACGGCATGGACACCATGCCGGTGGATGAGACTTCAAATTCGCCTGATAAATCGGTTTCGCCATAAACGGTGATGCGCAGCTTATCGCCAATGCCCAGCACATAATCGCTGGGGTCAGCAGCGCTGGCGGACGATAGGCCCAAGAAAAGAAGGGCTGCAAAAAGCAGCCCTAATTTCAAAAAACCCATCTTAAGAAACCGATGCGCGTTTTTCAGCATGTGGGTTTACCCAATTAGTATTGAGCACCAAAGCGAACCAATGCTACGTGGCGATCGTAATCGCTTCCGGCAATGTTCGACATGCGTTTGGTAAAGTCATAGGTGAAATCGCTGTAGAGGTTGCGGTTGATGTAGTAGCGCGCACCTGCACCAAGGCCCAGCGTGTCGTCATTACGTGCCGATTGCTTGAAATCGTTGTTGGTGAACGATGTGTTACCTTCAAGAATAAGGTTGCGGCGAAGTTCATGCGTAACCGTAGCCGACGCGCCCGTTGCAATATATGCATTGGAAGCCGTTGGCACAGCGGCACCGCCCAAAGTGGTTTCTTCGATGGAGCGGCTGGTTTCAACTTCGATAGAGGTCAATTCCGTTACGTTCCACAATACGTTTGCGCCGAAATCAAATACATTCACGCCGCCGCTTGCAAAGTTGTAATAGTCACGCCCCTTATAACCGGCGAATGCTTCTGCTGTGATGATGCCGCCAAAGTCAAACTTGGCACCGCCATTTACCTTGTAACCGGTTGAGTTGCGCAAGGCGTTTGACGTGTAATCCATCACGTCATAGCCGCCACGAATGAACGGCTTCAGGTTTGCGGTCAAGTCGTATGAAACCGTTGCGCCAACTTGGTGCTTTGTACGGTTACGTGCGTTTTGACTTAAGGTTGCGCCGGAAAGCAAGGTTACCTTGTCATAGTCACGATACATAAAATCGTAGCCTAGCTTAGCCTTTAATAACCCCATGCCGCGATAAGCTTCTGCGCCTGCGGTATAGTTATCAAATTGGGTTGGCTCCGCTGCCGATCCAAGGGATGAAGGGTTGCCACGCGGTTCTGTACCACGCTGATAGCCGAGCGAGCCCGCAAGCCATGTCTGGCTTTCAATGTCATAACGGCCTTCCAATTGGGTCATGCCGCCAACATTGTTTTCTTCGTTATTGATAATGTTGGTGTTGATATCCGCCAAGCCGGTAAACGCAAGTGCGTGACGGCCCCAGTTGGATGCGGCGGTCAATGACGGATTTACCTTGGTTACGAAATCATCGTTTTTTGCGGCCTTCGAGGAATAGATATTGCTATCGTAAAATCCGGCAACGCTAATAGCCGGGAACATCTGAAACGAACCAACATCGATTGGCGTAGGGTCGAAGTCTGGACGTGGGCGGGCTGAAACCGACTGGCCACGAATAGGCTCGAATTGTTCAGTCGTGGAGCGACGAACGGTGAAGCTACCATCTTGCTGAGAGCGACCCCCGAACAGGCCTTGGTTAGCTTGAGCTGAACCAGCTACGAAGACAGTTGCCATTGCCAACATAGCAATTCCGACTTTTTTCATTTTTTACTCCACGTGTTATTAACTAAAGATATTAAATCAGGCGATTGGTAGGGGTGATAAACGCAGGCAGGATAAGGGCGCAACAGAGATGTCGCGCCCCTATTTAGATTATTCAATGCTTGGTACGTGCGCGCCAAGCGTTGTCACGGTTGGAGCTGTACCTTGGGTTACCGCAAGCAACGCAGCCAACTTGCTGCCATCGCATTGCGGGTTTTGAGCCATCAAGCCGTTAGCATTGGCAACGGTTTGACCATGCAGACCCGCATTTTGCTGTGAAATGTTTGGTTGGTCGGTCATGCCGAGCGCAGCAGCAAAAATATCAGATGCCGGGCATGGGGTTGCCGCCTGAAAGCCCTTGCCGTTTGCAGTATTCACGAGCGAGGCAATGATGCTGGAAGCTTGCTTGGATTGACCTTCCGGAATTTGACCCACAAATGGGCCAGCCGCGGTGAAGATTTTTGCAGCAAGAGTTGGGTTGGTCGTTACTTTGGATTGCGCTTGTTGCAGCAGGTACATAGCGATTTCGCCTTGTGCCCCTGGATTTGCGGCTGCAATTGCGTTGATTTTTTCAAAGTTGCCCGCAGCAATCGCCGATTGGACAGAATCGGTAATGGCTGAAGCAGATGCGTGAACAGCGAATGTGGCAAATAAGGCAAATAATGCAGATAAAATCAGCTTTTTCATGGCTAGGCCCCCAATAAATTTGTAAAAATGATGCAGTGCATCTACTGGGGAAATGACTACAACCTTGATGGGTGCATTACAAGCAATATAATCAATAAAAAGTTATATCTGTCCGATTTGTGTGGAATCCGTCACAAGGAAATCTTGCGTTGTTTTTCAATGACTTGCTGGATATTTTTAATGTTGGGCTGTTTTACTTGGCTCACAACCCCAAAAAACCGTGAAACCATTAATGGCAAACAGCCATTTCATTAATCCATTCCTGGGAATAGATAGGGTCTTCGCCATGTTCTGCCAGCCAGCGGTTTTGCAGCATATAGGCATCCCGTTCCTTGGCATTGTTACATGGGTATCTGCGGGCAGCCAGTGTTTGGGCGTGGTGCACCATTTCATGAACCAGATAGCTTTTTGCGCGCAGGGATTCAGGATCCCACATAATGTTGTTGATGATAATTTGGCCGGGAATGTAGGCCGCAACCGAACGCGCCTGTTGCACGCCTTCCAAGCCCAATGATGTTTTCAATCTGAAACCGCTGGCGGTCACAATCGGCAATGCATGAATCCGCATGCCGCCGGCATTTTCAACCCAGCGCGCAATCGGCGCAAGCTCGGCTGGCGAGATACGCGTTCCATCTGGAACCGCAGCCTGAACATGAAGCGACAAGAAAAGCGCAACTGTAAATGACAGCAACCCGAAAATATGTTTCATAAAAAATGACCTTTGAAATAAAAAATTCAAGGATCATTTTCTGCTTTTAAGGCTAATCGAAACTTACTGATGCTTCCGTTTCAATTTGAAATTAGATCAAATTTTACGCGTTTATTTTGTATCAACCATACTTGGCCGCCAGGATATTGAATGCATGAAAACGCATGCCAGACGCGGTTTTCTGGCACTAAAATAATTTTTGAAGGCCGTGTTATAGGTCGGCAGCCAGGCGCTTATCCGACTTTATAAGCGTCAGGTGATGGTGGCGCGGGCGCATGACCCTGCCGGTTTCATAGCGATGCAAGATGCCTCGTTCCACATCATCCATGACTTGGCTGACAACCTTATCTTTAAGGCGGTTTTTCAAGCCTGCATCTTCAATCAGCTTGTCGCGCATGAATTCGCCGGTCTTTTTATCTAACGCGTGAAAGATGATTTCATTGATAATCATGCGGATGCCATACGCGTAATTTGTTTCCCCGGCTTCAAAATCATAGTTGCTATCGGGATTGCGGATGGCGGTTCGTTCATAATAATCAAGGCGTGAAAGCGCCAGCACCATATTGAAGAGGTAAATGCTGCGCACTTTTGCTTCGCGTGCTTCATTCATGCGTTGCAAATCATGATAGGATACGCGCTGGCCATCCGCGCCTTCAATCGAATAAACGGCGGGGTTGGTGATGAAGGCTTCGTCTTCAATCTTGCGCATCGACATGCTGAAAAGAATTTTCATGCCGGAAGCGCCATGCATGGCATGCGCAAGATAAAAAGGCTGCTTCACGCGTTCATAAAATTTTGCCTCGCTGAATTCTTCATCCTCGCCATTCGGCCCTTTGTTATAGGGAATGATATGATGGGTGCCGCGTTGATACTCCAGCAGCTCTTCAACGGTTGACATTGGTTTTTCCTGCACTGCTTCGTAAGCTAATCGCATTTCTTGCAGAACATATGGCGCTGCATAGACCTTGGAAAACGCAGCCATGCCTGTGGCTTTAATGCGCTGGGCAAAGGCCCATGCTGCTTTACTGAAACTGCGAACGTCCATATCTGCTCCAACGAATGTGCAGATAGCTTAGCAAAAAGGCGCGGTTAATTTTTACCGGGAATTACTTTCGAATGCCCACAAGCGGCGATTAATACGCCTGGTCTTTCTTCAAAAGCACGGGGATGGTCTTAAGCAAAATGACGATATCCAGCCATAAGCTCCAGTTACGGGAATACCATGCATCAAGCGCAACGCGCTGCTTGTAGTTCAGCGTGGAACGGCCGCTGACCTGCCATGCGCCGGTAATGCCCGGGCGAACGGATTCATAATAGCTGTAATCGCCTTCATAAAATAGAATTTCAGCTTCCTTAATCGGGCGCGGGCCAACAAGGCTCATATCACCCCTCACTACGTTGAACAGCTGCGGTAATTCATCAAGGCTGGTCTTGCGGATGAATGCGCCAAGCTTGGTAACGCGCGGGTCATTTTTCAGCTTATAGAAAATTTTCCATTCTTCCTGCGCAGCGGGATTATTCGCAAGGTATTCCTTCAGCGCAGCCTCCGCCCCTACTTTCATGGAACGGAATTTCAGGCATTTGAATTCTTTGCCATTACGCCCCACGCGTGCTTGCGAGAAAATCGCCGGGCCGCCATCCATGCTAACCGCAATGGCAAGGCCGAGCAGCAAGGGAGACAATGCGATAAGCGCAGTGCCAGCAACCACAATATCAAACGTGCGCTTCAGGAAGCGTGGCAGCGTCAATACCACCTGGTTGGTGTTATGCAGCATCAAAATATCCTGCATCATGAAGTGATGCGGCGATAGCGTGCGCGAGGGCAGCCCAAGCCAGGGCGGAATGATGGAATATGGAACACGTTCGCGTACCAATCCTTTGAGCACGTCATTATGCTCATCCAGCTCGCTGCCTTCCAGCGCGAGAAAGATGTGCCCCACGCCTGTTACCATCATCATGCGTTCCCATGCGCGCGGCGTGGTGAATTGCGCAAATGAATCCGGTGACATCTGGCGAATAACGTTAAAGCCCATGCGCTTTTCGCGCGCCAAGGTTGCAATCGCGGCTTCCGCTGTTGGGCCATTGCCAATAATAAGCGATGGGATTTTCCATTCGCCGCGCTTATCCAGCATGCGGCGCATCATCACGCGGCCAGCGAACATAAAGACCGCAAAGAACGCCCAGCTAAAGCCCAGCCACAGGCGTGAATAAAGCGTTTGCGCCGCAAATTGCACAAAGCCGCCCATGATGAAGCCGATGAACGCGGCTGTTACGATGTTGCCAACCGCTTCCCAATATGGAAGACGCTGGCGGTAATGGCCTTTCATATCGAGCCACAACACGGCAGCAATCCCCAGCGATGCGAACATGCCGAATTGTTTCAGCGTGTCGATGCTGATGAGATTCTGGAATGTTTCGTGCGAAATGAATGTGTTAAACGCCCATGCGGTCAAACCACCCGCGATGAATGCAACCAGCAATGCAACGCAATCGCTGATCAGAATGACGCGGCCGGATTTTTCCAAAATCGAACGTGTGTTTTTGAATACCGTGGCCAGGTGATCGCCGCGTTCAAACACGCGCACATCCTTGGCGAGAGACACGACATTCTCCACCATGCCTTTAATGTCATTGTCATTGATTTCGTCTGGCGCGGGCTGTGGATAAGGCTGCCCTTTTCTGAGTTCCGTAACGTTGTCTGGCTTTGCCATGTTAATACTCTTGCGGGTGACGATATTGTTTGCAGTGCAACATGCTTAATGCTGCTGCTTTGTACGCTAAAAACTGCCTTAATGGTAGCTAAAAATTAAAAACATGAGTATTTTCAGATATTTATAGGTTTTTTATACTGCGGTTAAGTGATTGAAATTTATGCAGAACTTTTAGTTTTTTGACAAGCAATCTGCATATTTTTTATGCATATCTTTTGCTTTGCGCCGCCATACAACTTAATGACCATGTTAATAGATTGTAAAAAACACCTTGTATTAAGGCAGCTAAAAACCTACCAATCCAGCCATGAACAGCTGCCCCAAATTTGCCCGATTTGCAGTCTTGGTTTTATGTGCGCTTGGCGTTTCGCCAGCAGCGTTTGCGCAATCCTATCAAAATCTCACCAACCTTGTCGCGGTGCAGCAACGCATGCTGAATGTCGCGCCTGAAATGGAAGATGGCGCGGGTTCTGAAATTCTTGGCTATAACGGCAGTGTGCATGGCCATAGCAGCGTGAAATTCGGCGGCATGACCAAAGAGGAAGCGGATGCGTTTTTAAACAGCCCGCGCAACTGGTTCAATAATGTTGGCAAGGGTGGCTCGCCGCTCACCAAACCTATCAAGCTTGATGCCTATGCAAAAGTCTTGAATGCAAGTGACGAAGAAATTTACCGCAAAATTTTCAGCGCAATTGGCGATAACAAATTACACGAAATCACCGCCCTTTCCTTGCAGCTTCAAGACCCGTTACTAATGGGCCATGTGGAAGCGGTGCAATTGCTGCGCCCCGATGGCCACGCAACGCAGGAAAAACTACTTGCCTGGATGCAAAATCATGCTGATTTACCTGAAGCGGATGAAATCTACGCCAAGTTCAAAAAGCTTTATGCGCCAGCGATTGCGCAATGCCCGAAGCCAATCACCTACCCGCTTTTCGCGGGCAGTGTTGAACGCGCCGATGGCGGCGGCACTATTGAATGGCAGGCAAGCGGCATTCTGACCGTTGCCAATAAGGGCAAGAGCGGCAACGCATTCGCCAAGCTGCTGCGTGCTGGCAAATTGAATGATGCTATTCAATTAATTGAAAAACAAAAAACCGAAGGCACGCTTTCTGACGCGCAGGAAGTTGCCGCGCAATTCGCGCTTGCCGAATTGTTGATGCGTAATGGCAACGCCGATAAGGCATGGCCGCTCATTCGTGAAGCAGATATTTATAAGGCTGGCTTTGATACCGGCGCGCAAAACTATGCGCTATGGGTAAAGGGTTTGATTGCATGGACGCAGGAAGGCTATATGCAATCCTTCGAAGCGTTCAAGCAATTAGCTGCGCAAACACTTCCAGCGCCAAACAAAGCGGCGGCTGCATTCTGGGCAGCGCGCGCTGCTGAAAAAATCGGCCTGACATCGGAAATGAATGCCAATATGACATTGGCGGCGAATTACCCGCGTTCATTCTATGGCTTGCTGGCATTAAACCGCAGCAAGACTGCGCCGCATTACAATTGGAATATTCCAGCCTTTGATAAATCAACGGCGGAAGCATTCAAAAAGAACGCAGCTGGCAAGCGCGCACTTGCCTTGCTGCAACTTGGCGAACGCGTATTAGCGCAAGCTGAGCTGCGTGAAATGAATGTATCCGGCAATGCTGTATTGAAGAACGGTTTGCTGGCGCTTGCGAACCGTTATGCCCTTCCTTCCCTTTCGGTTCAGGTTGGCAGCGCATTTGGCGCGAAGTATGACGCCGCGCTTTACCCGCTTATTCCATGGCAGCCTGAAAATGGCTACACCGCAGACCCTGCATTGGTGCTGGCGATTGCCAAGAATGAATCCCATTTCAACCACGGCGCAGTAAGCCTTGCTGGCGCAACGGGCCTGATGCAAATCATGCCGCAAACCGCAGAAATGATGCGCAATGGTTCATCGAAGAATTTGGGCGACCCGGAACTTAACGTAACCTTGGGCGATAAGTATATTGAAATGCTGACACGCACCGATGGCATTGATAAGAACCTGCTCTTCATCATCGGCTCCTATAATGCAGGGCCAAAACGCATTCTGGGTCTGTTTGAAGCAAGCAAGCGTCAGAATGGCGATGACCCATTGCTGTTCATTGAAACATTGCCGATTAAAGAAACCCGCGACTATATGCAAAAGGTTATGGCGACCTATTGGGTTTACCGCGCACGCTTTAATAAGCCCCTTACCGCTATGGCGGAGCTTACCGTTGGCCGCTGGCCAACCTATAACCGCGGTGATGTAAAACTCACCATGAATGATAAATCAGAACAATAATCCCACGCTTGGTTAATGCCTGCTGCCTCCAAAATACTTTTGGTATTTTGTGGTAACTTTTATGAATGGCTTCAACCGCAACCAAACTATTAGTAATTGGTTATACCGCTGCCGCGTCAACCTTCTGCGGCGCATCTGGCGCTTATGCATTAGAAAAACAACCATCAAAGACGCAGCCACCTTTGAAGCCAGCATAAAATTTCTGATTTTGGCAAAAACGCCATCCACCAACGCCAGCATCACCATGAACGATAGCCAAGTTGGCATGATGCTGAACCTTGATATGCCGTTTTATGGGCGCACCTTGTCATGGGGCGGGTTTACAAGTCATATCGCAACCCATTTGCCGATTGTTGAGAAACTGAGCCGCAACCATCCGGATCACGGTCAAAAATCAACCCTGGAACGTGCAGCTCCGCGCCCGCTTTCGCGCATCGCATCCTTTGCTGGCAAATTAAACGAGATGATTACCTTTGCCAAGAAAAGATGGAGTGATAGCGCATTTATGGCTGCTGATTTGGCTAGTCTATTGGCAGGCGATGACGCATTAAAGGCTGACTTCATTCGCAATGACCTTCGCGTATTGGTGGATGTGGCGATAAAACGCGT
The DNA here is from genome assembly GCA_021732145.1 of Alphaproteobacteria bacterium. GTDB lineage: Bacteria > Pseudomonadota > Alphaproteobacteria > UBA9219 > RGZA01 > RGZA01. The sequence continues at coordinate 2,242 of JAKFVN010000034.1, read as the reverse complement.
TGAGGATGCAAAAGATTTATCACCGGACATTAAACAAAAACTGTCGCTATCCCTGTTGCAACTCAGCATGAATTTGTTGGAAATGCCAAGCGTGAAACAGGATATCGTGCGGTCCATCGGAGCCGATGCTGTTCTGCAATCATCGCAATTCTTCGCGATGATTACACGTGGTTCGGAATGCATTCAATTTGCACCAACTATCGCGCGGGATTTTACAAGAGAGATTAGAGACAACCCTGTTACAGGGAATTATAGATTCCATCAGTATCTGGAAAAGCTGGCAGAAGACGCCAGAAAGAAACTGGGCAGCATTCCAGCGTACAGCCCTGCACTGAGAGAGGATTTAATACTCCTGATTGATAATGTTGTAACGTCTGTGAAACTTGCGAGACCCCTCGAAGGTGAAACGACTCTGCGCGGGTTGAGCCGAGCACAGCAAAGACAGCAGTGCCGCTAACCAAAAAGGCTTTATTTTCTAGCCTTCTAAATCACTATAAATTTCCCATAAAAATTCTAGCGCGAAATAATTTTGCAGACGATTCAATTTGCTGCTGCAATGACGCATACGCGTAACAAATCAGACTCGAAATCGCACTTGTTGCATAGAACGAATTTGATTTAAATGTGCAAACGCAATTACATCAAATGTAGAGCGAATTCGAAATGATAAATAAACAGTTAATACGCATGTAACCATGAGTATTAATGAGACGTATACAGGGCACTGATAAAGTCATCCAATATTCGTATTATTTTAGATGGAATTTGAATGCCAACATCATTAGACGCACAGCAAGTACTTAAAGAAGTAGAGCTTGCCATTCATGAACACAACTATGGCCGCCTCTATGACCTGGGCATCAACCTTGTAAAAAAGGCCGCTAATGAGAACTCATGGCTGGAAGCTGTGGTGATCATCACCGGCTATCTGGTAAAGAGCCAGCCCCACTTATGGGATGCCGTGGATTTATCAAAGCGCGCAGCGCTACAGGCTCCTGAAAACTCCCGTTTGGAAGATTTAACCCATAAGTCATTGATTGTGTGCATTAACGTGTTCCCGGATGCAGAAGACCGCATTAAAGCAAGCTATTCCGTGGTTTCCATCGCGCCAAAGACCAGCAATTTGATTGCCCTTTGCCTTGATTTGATGCTGGAAAACATCCCGCAGGTTGAAATGCCATCATCGCGCAAGCAATACATCAAGATGGTTATTTATTATTCACCAAAAGGCAGCCCTGCAATCAAGCGCGCAGAAATCCTGATGATTAAGACCCATGCTGAAATGCAGGAAAAGCTGAAACTGGATGATGTTGTGAAGAAACCTGAAGGTTCACAGCTCACTGGCTTCCTCGACCGCTACCAGCAAAGCGTCGACGGCCTCTATCATAAAAAAGAGAAGAGCTAATTACGGTTTATTCTTTTTAACTAAACAAAATTTTGAATTCTCACGCCCGTTGCCGGAGATGATGATATCATTCCCCGTGACACATCAGACTAGCTCATTTAATGCTTCAGATACACGGCCAGGATTTACATTGAAGCGTTCTGCTACTGCACGCTGATGTAGGTTAGGATTTCGGGTCACATATGCTCGAATCTCTGCAGCCAAACTAGAAGTTAAACGTGCGCTTTGATTTGAGGCCCTTTTTATCGGAGGATTTCGATACGTTTCGTTCGCAAGATCATAGAGCTCCGGAATCCCGTGTTTATCGGCAAGCTCTCTAAGTCTCATGCGGATTTTAGGAATTGATCGTTTATTATTTTTTTTCATCAGAGCACCTCAACTAATTATTGTTTACAAAAATCAGAATACTCGGTCTCGACTAGTTTATGGGTAGAGTGAGATTACTTTGCCACGCCGCAAGCGGCTCGCAAAGTTGCAATTTTCTACTCGTGCGCCCATGTAAAATAAATGGGCTTACTCGCGAAAATTGTCGAACAAGGATGCGTCCACTGCACGCCATCTTTCATATAAATCAAAGGCCAATAGGCCTTTGATTTATATGGCGGATGGGGTGAGATTCGAACTCACGGTGAGCTTTCACCCACGCCGGTTTTCAAGACCGGTGCCTTAAACCGCTCGGCCACCCATCCAATCCGTTTGCAGTGATACCTACAAATCAGCTTAAACGAAAGCGTTTTTTATGATCTGGGCATCCTTTAACGCATAGGAAAACCCGTGTGTTTTACCGTTAAACGCCTGTAAAATGCCTTTTAAATGAACTTTGGCTGCATGCGGCGC
>JAKFVN010000022.1 GCA_021732145.1 Alphaproteobacteria bacterium | reverse complement strand
GGGCCTGAGTCTGGGGCTCTGGCGGGCGAAACACGCTTCCAATCGCATTGCCAATGGTTGTTAGGCCGCGCCGGATGAAGGCAAGCGCATCATTAAATCCTTGCATAAAGCTATTCGTTGAAACGGTGCGCTGACCGTGTTCCGAAGCTGGCAATGATGCCCATTCCTGGCGGCATAAATACGCTGCCCGCTGAATATCGCCGCGCATAACCGCTTGCAGCGCGCCGCGTTCCGCAATCAAGGACACTGCGGCAATATCCTGCGTATGCGGCTTGAAATCATTATACCCGTAAGTGCGTGCAATGCGATCCCATGTCGTGCTTAAGAACTGATAACGGCCTGCTGCGTTCGAACGCAGCCTTGCGTTTAACTGCACCATTCTGCGGGGATGATCGGAATACCCATTATTGAACTGGCCGTGCCCCACAACGATGTTATAGCCATCTTCGCCGCGCCGATACGTGCCTTCAGCTTTGGCAATCGCATCAAGAAACGCGCGCACATTCGGGTTTTGCAATGCGGCTTCATATTGCGAGTACTGCGGTGAACGAGGATGGCTTGGCATTTACATACTCACTATCAGACACGCGGCGAGCGCGGCTCATCCGTGTGTCTGTGCATTACAAATGCGGGCGCTGGATGAGGAGGGCCCGCCGTTATCGGCCGTTTCATCGGCACAACCTGTTCCGCAGGGCGCTGGTCAGCCGAACGTATCGGCACGCCATATTGAGTATAGGAAACCTGATCACGCCGTTCTTGCGTTGGCATATCGCCGCCGTTAAGGCGATGCATGCGCCAGACCGTAGTTGTGGTGGTTGCATTTGCAGCCGGATATGGACGCTGCAAATCTGCACGTTGCGAGTCTGGCTGATTTCTGCCAAGCACGTAATCGAATGCCCCCGCCACTTTATCACGCACATAGTTGTAAGCATTCGTAATCGCATCCGCCACTTCGCGCATAAAGCCCATCGCGGTACGCTGGCGTCTGCTGGTTTCGCCAAACCGGTTGTCATAACGCTCAAACTGGTGCATCGCCTCAACTGCCTGCGGCAGGGTTTGCGAACGTTTCAGCATATTGCCGGGCCCTGCTTCTGCATTCCACCGTGGCCCTGCCATATTGGAATTGTCACGGCGCGCAATGCCCATTTCATGCATCGCATAATCAACATGCGCAGTCACCATATCCTGACCCGGGCGCGCAGCAACAAAGCGGTCTAATCCATGCTTGCGGTTTTCGCGCCATTGGAACAAGCCAAATGCTTCACGGCCTCTTCCCAGATTTCTATCGCCAACCACACCAAGCCTGAATGCTGATTCATGCTGAATGGCAGCCATGACGGCCTGTATCTGATGTTGTTGTAAATTATATTCGGTGGTGAGGTGTCGCAGTACGCGTCTGCGGTTCGCAGCCGGATCATTTCTTTCATCACCATGATGTCGTACGGCAACCATTTCCGTTCTCTATATAAAAATACTTCTACAGCTATACTTACTTTAATTTCTTATCATTAAAACTTGGTGAAATAAGCGTTAACGCGGTTGAAAGTTGCTGAAATCTTTCCAAGGAATAACAACGCATTATTGTGCGCCACGTTGCGCAGCACGGATTCTTTCATTTCAAATTATGGTTAATGGTGGCGATTTCTAAGGGTTTGGCCGTGTCGGACGATGTGGTTCAGGATGCGGCTGAGGCACATTCGTTGTGTAAAGACGGTGCATCACCCATGTGGTGTGCGTGACAGGTTGCGGTGTCATCATCCTGCGCTCTGGTGCTTGCTGCTGCACATAATTCGGATGATGCGGCGGCGGATCAACGCGCGGCTGCATCGCTGGTGTGATTGGAGTAACCGCATCCGTAAGCCTATGCATCCCCCAGCGTCCTGCATTCACAACGCCCGTTGCAATTGTTGCAACGGTATTGCCAATCACGCTTGTAACATCACCAATAAACCGCCCAACACCGCGGATAAGGCTGGCAAAGCGGTTATTCCACCAACCGGTATCCCCTACTTCAACGCCAAACCGCTCGCCGCGTGAACGGAATGTTTCCCTGCCCGTACTAACGGATCCTGATGCATTACCCGTCGCGCCAAGGCTTAAATTGGTGCCGTTTCTGCAAACTCTGGAAATCGTATCGATAAATGCCGGATTGTTTGAATAACCCGGTGAGGGTTGGTTCACTGGCCAATAACTGTAACGCCCGTTATTGCGCAATTCGTAACTCAGGGTATGGCCGCGCGATGCGCTGCGATTGAAAACAGTTTCGGCCCATGCCATTTGCGCTTCGGGGCCTTGATTGCCGACTTCCTTTTGCATGCGTCCCGCAAACTCGTACATCACCGGGGTTGGCCGTCCCCGCGCATCAAACAACTGATTGTAAAATTGCGAGCGATCAATAATCGCATTCCGGTTATTACGCGGGTCACTGGGGTTGATGGGGTGACGTGCCATTACATCACCGCACTTGGATGCGCATCATGCTCTGCGATACCACATGGCATTGCAGGGCACGTGCGTGCGGCAAGGTTGCTGACCTGCGCTGGCATTCCAATCCCTAAAATCCTTTTTTACTGGGCTTATTATAGGTTTTTTAGCTTAACATGTGGTGAAGGAGGGATTAACCACGATGCTTGTCAGCCGCAGCTTTCCTGTGTTTCTTTCGCGGGTATAGTTAATTTTTTTGCCTTAATCGGCAAACTACACGTTTTGAAGTGCCTTCAGCACGGCATCGCCCATCGCTTGCGTGCCAACGGGTTTAACACCCGCAGCTGCGATATCCATCGTGCGAATATTCTGTTCCAGCACCTTTGAAACCGCACGCTCCAATGCCGCGCATTCCTTTGGCATGCCAAGTGAATACTTCAATGCCATCGCAAAACTCAGGATGGTGGCAAGCGGGTTGGCTTTATCCTGCCCAGCAATATCCGGCGCGCTGCCATGAATGGGTTCATACATCGCATTCTGTTTGCCGTTTTTATCCGGCGCGCCCCCACTTGAACTACCAAGGCTGGCCGATGGCAACATGCCGAGTGAACCCGTCAGCATCGATGCTTCATCGGACAGAATATCGCCGAACAGATTATCGGTTACAATCACATCAAAGCTTTTGGGATTGCGCAGCAATACCATCGCCACCGCATCAGCATACATATGCGTCAATTCCACATCCTTATATTCTGCTTCATGCAGCTTAATCACTTCTTCGCGCCACAAACGGCCGCTTTCCATCACATTGGCTTTTTCGGATGAGCACACCTTGTTGCCGCGTTTGCGCGCCAATTCAAAGGCCACGCGCGCCACGCGGTGAATTTCGGGTGTTGTATAAACCTGTGTATTCACGCCTTTGCGCACGCCATTCCCCAAATCGCTGATGCCGCGCGGTTCGCCAAAATAAACACCGCCGCATAATTCGCGCACGATCATAATATCAAGACCCTTCACCACTTCAGGCTTCAACGTGCTGGCATCCAATAATGCATCAAACACTATCGCGGGGCGAAGATTGGCGAATAAATCCAGTTCCTTGCGCAGCTTCAGTAATGCTGCTTCAGGGCGCTGTGCGTAATCGACCTTATCCCATTTGGGGCCACCCACTGCGCCCAGCATCACTACATCGGCTGCTTTTGCTGCTGCTAGCGTTGAATCATGCAATGACACGCCGTGCTTATCATACGCCGTGCCGCCTACGACATCTTCGCTCACTTCAAACCTTGCGCCCTTATTCTTGAAATAAGTGATGAGTTTTTTAACGGGCTCCATCACTTCATGGCCGATATTATCGCCGGGAAGAATAAGAATATTATGCGTCTTTGACATTTCGTGTTCCTGAATTAAGTCCAGCTTTGATTGGCTTTGCGTTGTTGTTCAAACGCGGTAATATCGCTTTGATGTTGCAAGGTAATGCCGACCGCATCCAGCCCCTTCAGCATACGGTCTTTGCGCAAAGCATCAATGTTAAAGCTGAATTGCTTATTGCCTGCCTTTACGGTTTGCGCTTCCAAATCGATGCTGATTTCACGGCCGCGCGATGCATCTTCCATCAACTGGTCAACCTGGTCTTGCGGCAATTGCACGGGCAAGATGCCGTTCTGGAAACAGTTGTTGTGGAAAATATCGGCAAAGCTTGGCGCGATTACGCAGCGAATGCCGAAATCCAACAGCGCCCACGGAGCATGCTCACGGCTTGAACCGCAGCCAAAGTTTTCGCCCGTCACCAAAATGCTGGCCTTGCGGTAGGGTTCCTTGTTCAGCACGAAGTCGGGAATTTCCTTGCCATCTGCCTCAAAGCGCATTTCATCGAACAGGTTCTTTCCCAAACCCGAACGCTTGATGGTTTTTAAAAACTGCTTCGGGATAATCATGTCCGTGTCGATATTGATAATCGGCAACGGCGCTGCAATCCCCGTTAATTTTGTAAACGCCTGCATCTTTAACCTTTATTTTCTTGGCCTAATTCAAAAACTTGTCCTTGGTCATGCTTTCTTCTTCGCGGATATAGGCTTTGATGACCATCCAGATGCCCAATACGCCCGCGGTGATAATAAGCGTGAGCAACACCTTGCCCATGATTGCCCATGTCAGAATATCAAACCACAAATCCAGCACGAAAATGCCGCCAGCGGTTGCAATGATGATGAACAGGATATTCAGCAATAAACGGCGCGTGCGGTTTGCCTCACTGATTTGCGTGCTGATTTGATTTGCGCGATCTTCAATCATGGAATTTCCCTTTCCAAAACAACCAGAAATGCCTCGCGGGCAAACAGCAATAATTCGCGTCGCTTTTCGCGTTCCATCGTCACCACGCGCCAGCCTTCCTTGGCATTGCTGTTCAGGAATTCGCTGAACTTCACAGGATTCACTTTGGATTCGCCAAGCAGCAGCGAGCCAAGCAACGGTTCACGGTAAACGATGACTTTATATTCTTTCATTTTTACCTCACGAGTTCACGAACATCGGCAAGCTTGCCTGTAATCGCAGCCGCCGCAGCCATTTCGGGGCTTAAAAGATGTGTTCTGCCGCCGCGTCCCTGGCGGCCTTCAAAATTGCGGTTGGATGTGCTGGCGCAGCGTTCGCCCGGTTGCAATTTATCTTCATTCATTGCAAGGCACATGGAACAGCCCGGCTCGCGCCAGTCAAATCCGGCATCGCGGAAAAGCTTATCAAGCCCTTCTTTCTCAGCCTGCTCTTTCACCAAGCCCGAACCCGGAACCACCATCGCGTACACATTCTTTGCAACCTTGCGGCCACGAATAACTTGGCTGGCGGCGCGTAAATCTTCAATGCGGCCATTGGTGCATGAACCAATGAATACTTTATCAACCGGAACATCGGTCAACTTCGTACCGGGCTTCAAGCCCATGTAATTCAATGCGCGTTCCAATGATGCGCGGTGATTTTCATCTGCAATATCGGCTGGGTTTGGCACGATTGCCGTGATTGGCAATACATCTTGCGGGCTGGTGCCCCATGTAACTTGCGGTGCAATCTTTGAACCATCAAGCGTGAAGGTTTTGTCATATTGCGCGCCTTCATCACTTGGCAATGTGCGCCAATACGCAACCGCTTCATCCCATGCTTTACCTTGTGGTGCCATTGGGCGACCTTTCAAATACGCAAAGGTTGTTTCATCGGGCGCAACCATGCCTGCTCTGGCCCCCGCTTCAATGCTCATATTGCAAACGGTCATGCGGCCTTCCATGCTCATTTGCTTGAACACATCGCCCACATATTCCATCACGTAACCTGTGCCGCCGGCGGTGCCCGTCACGCCAATCACTGCCAAAATAATATCCTTGGGCGTTACGCCGAAGCCAACTTTTCCGGTTACTTCAATCTTCATATTTTTTGATGGCTTGGCGAGAAGCGTCTGCGTTGCAAGCACGTGCTCCACTTCCGATGTACCAATACCAAACGCCAATGCGCCGAATGCGCCGTGGGTTGATGTATGGCTATCGCCGCATACAATCGTCATGCCCGGCTGCGTCAAACCCTGTTCGGGGCCAACAATATGCACAATGCCCTGACGCTTATCCGCCATATCAAAATATTGAATGCCAAATTCCTTGGTGTTCTCACTGAGTGCTTCCACCTGAATGCGCGATTCTTCTTCTTTAATGCCCTTCAGCCTATCCGAGGATGTCGGCACGTTGTGGTCTGCAACCGCAAGCGTTGATGATGGCTGGCGCACTTTGCGGCCAGACATACGAAGTCCTTCAAAGGCCTGCGGGCTGGTTACTTCATGCACAAGATGACGGTCGATGTACAAAATCGCCGTGCCATCGGGCAAGGTTTTTACAACGTGATGTTCCCAGATTTTATCGTATAAGGTTTTGGCTTTAGTCATTTTATTCCACATGTAAACGGAGCGAATTTTTCCCATAAACACATCTGCATTGCAAATGGCTTGCACAAAAGCGCTGTGTCTATTGGATTAGTTTAATATAGCTTTTTTAAGGGCACTTTTCAAAGGGGAGGAAAACCCCCAGAAAGCGCTTGGCGTCAGCTTTAACGCGCAGTGCATCGCCGCTGGTAAGGAACAGGTCAGTCTGCTTGTTTTCATTCTGCGCGAATTCCGGATGACGCTTTAAATAGTCAATCAACCGGTCTGCAACAGCAGCGCCTTGCGATAAAATTTGTGTGCTGGTTGGCAAATGTTTTTTGAACAAATGCTCCACAATCGGGAAATGGGTGCAACCCAACAACGCACGTTGCGGCGCCTTGCCATCTGTCTTTTGCAAACATTCGCGCACGGCTTCACTCACTAATTGTTCCAATTCGCCTTCGCTTGCGCCGTTTTCAATTGCACCTGCCAATTGCGCGCAGGTTTGCGGAATAACCTTGGCCTGCGGATTGCGCTTATGGATTTCAACTTCATACACGCCGGATTCAATTGTTCGCTGCGTGCCAAACACCACCAAGGTTTCACTCGCATCGTCATGCGTTGATGTCGCAACTTCCACCGTTGGTACAATAATACCAAGCACGCGCTTATTTTTATGAACACTGTTCGGCAACCAGTTCTGCTGCAATTGGCGCAACGCGACTGCGGTTGCCGTATTGCATGCAAGCACCACCAACGGGCAGCCGCGGTTAAAGAGCATTTCAATCGCGGATTTTGTGAGTTCCAGAATTTCCGATGCTGGCTTGGTGCCATAAGGCGCGTTGGCATGGTCACCGAAATAGATGAAATTGCGCTGCGGCAAATGTTTTGCCAGCGCCTGATAAATGGTGAGCCCGCCATGACCTGTATCGAATAAACCAATCATAATTACACCAATAAAAAAGGCCGCTGGATTAGCGGCCTTTTTGAAATTCTTATTCGAAAGCTGGAATTATTCCTGACCTTCTTGTCCGTCCATACCAAAGCCGGTGGTACGTTCAGCAATACGTGCGGATTTACCGCGACGATCACGCAGGTAATATAGCTTGGCGCGGCGAACTTCGCCACGGCGCACGAGCTTGATGGATTCAAGACGCGGGCTGTACAACGGGAACACGCGCTCAACGCCTTCACCAAGGCTAATCTTGCGCACGGTGAATGAAGAATTGAGACCAGCATTTTTGCGTGCAACAACCAAACCTTCATAGGCCTGAATACGTTCACGGGTGCCTTCAATAACGCGCACATTCACGCGCACGGTATCGCCCGGCGCGAATTCTGGAATGGCATTTGCGTTTGCGCCATTTGAATTTTTGTCCAGCAGCTTCTTGATTTGCGCGGCTTCAACTTTTTGTAACAAGTTCATTGGTAACTCCTAATACAGCATATTCCCGAAAAGTGGTTTTAAGGCTTTCGGATAGGAATATGCGACTTAATAAGTGCGTTAATAACCACAAAAACGGGGGTTAGCGCAATAGAAATACTGGACGTAAAGGACTATTTTTTTTGCCTAATATTACCAGTATTTAAGGCCTCATAGCGCTGCCAAAGGTCGGGGCGGCGCGCCTTGGTAATGGCCTTTGCCTGATTTAACCGCCATTCCTTAACTTTCCCGTGGTCGCCGCTCAGCAGTACTTCTGGCACATCCATGCCCTTCCAGCTGGCGGGTTTGGTGTAATGCGGGTATTCCAAAAGCCCACCCGCAAAACTTTCTTCATCCACTGTCTCGGCATTTCCGAGCACGCCGGGCAATAAGCGCACCACGCCTTCAATAAGCGCCATCGCCGCAACTTCGCCGCCTGCCAATACAAAATCGCCAAGGCTAACTTCTTCCAGGCCTTGCGCATCAATCACGCGTTGATCAATGCCTTCATACCGGCCACACAGCAGCGCGACATTGGCTACAGCGGATAATTCATGCAGCAGCGCTTGATCTAATTTCTTGCCGCGCGGCGATAAATAAATTTTGCGCGTTCCTGCTGGCAAGCTGTTTAACGCGGCATCTAAAACATCGGGCTTCATTACCATGCCTGCGCCGCCGCCATAGGGCGTATCATCCACCGTCTTGTGCTTATCGGTTGCAAAATCGCGGATTTGAATGGCGTTTAATTTCCAGATGCCGTTTTCCAATGCCTTGCCCGGCAATGAATGGCCCAGCGGCCCGGGAAAGATTTCCGGAAACAGCGTAAGAATATGAACATTCCATATTGTTTTCATGGGCGGGTTCATTTTTCTGCTTTGGTTTTTTTCTTATTTGACTTTTCTGCCGCTTCTTTTTCCGGTTTTGGCGGCTTTTCATCGGCGAGCCAACCATGCGGTATCATAATGCGTATGCTGCGTTTTTTAATGTTCAAATCCCCCGCATAGGGTTCCTTGAACGGCAGCATGAATTCTTTGCCTTCAATTGGCTGCAACACCAGAATATCGCCCGCGCCAAAATTATGAATATCGGTCAGCGTTGCAATCATCTTGCCCTTATCGCTTACCGCGGAAAATCCCTTCAAATCTTCCACGTAATAACGGCCATTTTTCAATTCCGGCAATTGGTCGCGCGTGACATATAATTTTGGTTTGGTGCGAACCAGTGCCTCGGCGGCATTGCGGTCTGCAATCCCTCTTACCTTGGCAATCAGTGCGCCCTTATTCTCACCAATAATTTTTAAATTATACTTATTCGAACCACTCTCATCCTGAACAATCTTGTAATCGCCCAAGGCCAAGGGATCTTCGGTAAAGCTTTTAACCTTTACCTCCCCCTTGATGCCATGCGCGGCAATGAATTGCCCAACCAAGATGAGTTTCATTTAACCTTCGCGGAACATTACGCTGCGGTTTCTTCTGTTGCTGGTGCTTCAGCTGGAGCGTCGGCCTTCGCCTTTGCTTCTGCTGCTGCCTTTGCACGTTCTTGAGCCTTCGTCTTTGGCGCAGACTTCACTGGTGCATGGCGATACTCGACCTTGGGGCCAAGGCCAGCTTTGTGCATGAAAATAGCAACGCGCTCAGATGGCTGTGCGCCCTTTGAAACCCAGTACTTAATGCGTTCTGCATTCAATTGAACGCGAACGGGGCTGTCTTTTGCAAGCATCGGGTTATAGCTGCCAACCTTTTCGATGTAACGAGCATCGCGAGCCTTGCGGCCATCAACAACAACGATGGAATAAAATGGGCGCTTCTTTGAACCGCCGCGTGACATTCTGATCTTAACTGACATAGCTTTTCCTTTTCTCTCTTGGTTGTCGTATTCAGATTTCAGTTCTCCGGTTGCCCGGAGAACTGAATGCTACTTACCGTTTACCAAGCAAATTCTCCAATCCCCCTGCGTTCATGCTGCGCATGAAATTCTTGTTACCCATTCTTTTCATTTGCTTCATCATGTCGCGCATTTGCAGATATTGCTTGACCAGCTGATTAATCATCGCCACATCCGTGCCGCTGCCCTTGGCAATACGGCGTTTGCGTGATGCATTTAATAAATCAGGATTTTGGCGCTCCTCCTTCGTCATGGAACCGATGATGGCTTCCTGGCGTTTAATCACGCGCTCATCAATTTTGGCTTCGTTCATTGCGTTCTTGATTTTGCTAACGCCCGGCATCATGCCCATAATGCCTGAAAAACCGCCCATTTTGCGGATCTGGCGCAGTTGGTCGGCCAGGTCATCAAAATCGAATTGGCCTTTCTGCATTTTGGCGGCCATTTTTTCGGCGCTGGCCATGTCGATTTCTGCGGCGGCCTTTTCAACAAGGCTGACCACGTCACCCATATCCAGAATGCGGCCCGCGATACGGTCAGGATGGTAAACTTCAAACGCATCCAGTTTTTCGCCCGAACCAAAGAATTTAATCGGCTGGCCGGTGACTGCGCGCATGGAAAGCGCAGCACCACCACGTGCATCGCCATCAAGGCGCGTCATAATAATACCGGTGATGCTGACCGCTGCATGGAATTTTTCTGCTACATTCAGCGCATCTTGGCCGGTCATCGCATCAACCACCAGCAATGTTTCGGCAGGCTTCGCGATTTCGCGCACCGCTTTTACTTCAGCCATCAACTCTTCATCAATCGCGGTGCGGCCAGCGGTATCAAGAATGATAACGTCATATCCTTCGCGCGCTGCAACTTCAATTGCGCGCTGGGCAATCGCTGTTGGCGCTTCGCCCGCAATGATGGGAAGGCTTCCCACATCCGCCAATTTCGCCAAGATTGCCAGCTGTTCCTGCGCGGCGGGGCGACGCGTATCCAGCGATGCCAGCATCACTTTCTTGCGCTCAACTTCCTTTAAGCGTTTCGCAAGCTTACCCGATGAGGTCGTTTTACCCGAACCCTGCAAGCCCACCATCAATACCGGCACGGGTGGGTTATGCGCTAAGCTCAGCGGCGTTGCGCTTGCGCCCAACGTTTCAACCAAAACATCATGAACAATTTTGACGACTTGCTGGCCGGGCGTAACCGACGCAATCACTTCCTGCCCAACGGCGCGTTCGCGAACCTTGGCGATAAAATCCTTGGCAACGGCCAGTGCAACGTCAGCCTCAAGCAGTGCAATGCGTATCTCTCTACAAGCTGCATCAACGTCGCTTTCGGTCAATGCGCCGCGCCCGCGCAAGCGGTCGAAAATGCCAGTTAGTTTGTTTCCTAAACTCTCAAACATCAAAACTCATTTTTACCCTTCGCTCTGTGCTGATTTTTTAAATCAGCACAGCCGCTTGGGCGGGTTAACTAACGCACAATGCAAAACAAGCCTGTGCGCGAAACTCGCGGACAGGCTGGACACCGTGGTGTCAATATGCAGAGCTGGGCACCATAAGGCGCGGAAGCATCGCATATATGTATCTCTAAACTTTGGAGATGGCAGGAAAATAGGGGTTTTGGCGCATAGGAGTCAAGCAAAACCCGATGATGAAAGGATTACCCTTTAAATCCATGATGAATAGCGGCAATTCCAATGCTTAAATTACGGTATGCAACCGCGTTGAAGCCTGCATTCTGCATCAGCTTAACTAGCGCAGCCTGGTCAGGAAATGCGCGAATGCTTTCGGCGAGATACTGATACGCCGCGCGGTCACCGGCAATTTTTTCGCCCGCCCAAGGCAGAAAGCCGAATGAATAACGGTCATACGCCTTTTGCAATAGTGGCACGGGGATATGGCTGAATTCCAGGCAATAAAACCGCCCGCCTGGCTTCAATACGCGCAGAATATCCGATAATGCTTTGGAAAGCCGCGTCACATTGCGCAACCCAAAGGCAATCGTCACCACATCAAAGCTGTTGTCATCAAATGGCAGTTCTTCGGCATTGCCTTCTACCCAATCAAACTTGCCGTGCAGCCCCTTATCCATCGCGCGTTGCTTGCCCACATTCAGCATGGCGGGGTTGATATCACAAATGGTGATTTTGTTGTCTGGCTCGGTGAAACGGCTACGCGCGTTTTGCATCAAAAACGCAATATCGCCCGTGCCTCCCGCTAAATCCAAAATCGCTTCATCGGCCTTTGGTGCAACACCATTTACGAAGTCACGTTTCCATAAACGGTGAATGCCGAGTGACATGACATCGTTCATCACATCGTATTTTGGGGCAACGCTTTCAAACACCTCGCGCACCAGTTTTGTGCGCATTTCCGGTGCGGTTTTTTGGTAACCAAAACCGCTTTGCGTGGTTTCAGTTTGCCCATTCTCTGACGCATTGTTTAGCTTGGATTTTTCAGTCTTTTTCTGGGGGCGATTAACCATTAACACTCTCATATTAGGTGAAAGTATTCTTAACTGATATGATACGTACAGGATAGAGGGAAAACAAGCTAATGACAGACATTATGGTCTTAACCGGTCACGAAATTGAAAGCAGATTTATGTCTGCTATGCGTGGCGGTATTGACTGGGTTCATGACACGGCCAGCGGCTTAAGAAGCTGGTTTGGCATTGCCGCTGAAGAATGCGGCGCCAGAGGCGGAAGTGAACATGCCCATCTGATGACTCCCCATGCAACCCATGCACCCGAATTGCACGCACATAGCAGCGCCGCCCATCATGATACAAAAGAACATGACAGGCATGGTGGCTGGCTTGACTGGCTTGCCAATACCAATAAGCAACAAAACTGGGCTGCCCGTATTAACGAAATCATGCGCAAGGCAGGGGCTGCCTTCAGCTATCATAATTTGCCATCGTTCTTTCCAAAACGCCCTGCAACACAAGCGTTGCATGAAGCGCCCTATACCCACGGGCCACGTCCGGAATAATCTTATTTATTCTTTGTAATCATAGATTATCTGCGCTTACAATCACTTCATGCCTGAGCTTCCCGAAGTTGAAACCGTCATGCGCGGCCTGTCAGCCGTATTGATTGGCAGTTCCTTTACATCCGTTCAATTGCGCCGTAAGGATTTGCGCTTTCCGTTACCCAAGAACATGGATGCTTTGCTGCGCGGACACAAAATCATATCACTGACACGGCGCGCCAAATACATCCTCATCAACTTTGCGAACGACCAATCCTTGATTGTGCATCTGGGCATGTCGGGGCGCATGGTGATTGATGATGGGTCATCGAAAGTTCAAAAGCATGACCATGTGATTTTTATAACCAATAAGGGCGACGACCGTCGCCCCGCGAGCTTACGCGAGCGAAGCCCCCATGGAATCAATGCGGCGTCTGAGCAAAAAAGTCTTCACATCAAATTCAACGACCCGCGCCGCTTCGGCATGATGGATATGGTGGCAACCGCCAAAACGAGCAACCACAAGCTGCTCAAGCATCTTGGCCCTGAACCACTGGATGCCAGCTTCACGGGCGAAGCCCTGTTCGCCAAACTGAAAACCAAAAAGGTTGCGATAAAGCTGGCGATTATGGATCAGCGCGTGGTGGTGGGCATTGGCAATATCTATGCCTGCGAAGCGTTATACGCAGCAGGCACCCACCCGCAGCGCCCCGCGAATAAAGTCACATTAAAAGAATGCACGGCATTGGTGGCCGCAATAAAGGCGGTGTTGAAACGCGCGATCGCCAAGGGCGGTTCATCGCTGCGCGATTACGTTCAGGCCGATGGCGAATTGGGGTATTTCCAGCATGAGTTTGCAGTCTATGGCCGCGCGGGCGAGAAATGCAAACATTGCAGCCATAAGAACATTACCATACAGCGCATCACGCAAGGCGGGCGTTCGACGTTCTTTTGTCCCATAAAGCAAAAGTAATCTTGCGCAGTCGCGGTTGCGCCGCAGGCGCAGAGCAGTCGCGCCAAATTACACTTTGCCTCGTGCTACGAAGAATGGATTCAGGAACTTATCTTTTCCATACGTCAATTCCTGGCCATCCAGTGTCTTGATGCTGCCGCCTGCTGCGCGTAAAATGGCGTGGCCCGCGCCAATATCCCATTCATAGGTCGGGCCAAAGCGCGGATACATATCGTATTGCCCATGCGCAATCAGGCCCAATTTACGTGCGCTGGATTGCTGCTTGGTCGACAGCACATTGAAATCCTGCAAATAGTTTTTAAGCCGCCCCGACCAATCTTCGGTACGATTAACAATGATATCATATCCTTCAGCGCGTGGCACACGTGCCTCAATCACGCTTTCCTGCTCGGCGGCGCTAAGGAAATACGCCTTGCTGCCATCGGTATAATAGGTTTCATTGGATACAGGGCTGTGCAACACGCCCATCACCGGCACGCCCTTTTGAATGAAGCCGATATTGACGGTGAATTCATCCCCGCCCTCTACAAATGCTTTGGTGCCATCCAAGGGGTCTATCAGGTAATAGCGGCTCAGCTTTGCAACATCAGGTGATGTGGCTGCGGTTTCCTCGGCCACCACAGGCTGCTGCAGCCCAAGGTTTTCCAGCCCTTCCAGAATATGCTCTTGCGATGCCATATCGGCAATGGTCACGGGCGAGCCATCGCCCTTGGCCTTTAATCCCAATACATCTTTTCCTGACTTGTGTTCATCGCGCACCTTCAGGATGATTTGTCCGGCCTCGCGTGCGAGTTGCACAAGGGCGCGGACATCCGTCAGGTCAAATGGCACTAGATGCTTTTCTTCTGCTTAACATCAACCCCACCCAAAGAATTGGCACCGCCTGCTGGTGCGCCCGCTGTTTCTTCAAGCTGTTGGATGATTTGCGTGAGGGAGTTAATCAGATCGCTATCCTGCTTCTTCGCGGTTGGCGCTGGCTTAACCGCTTGCGGCTGAACAAAGGACTGCATTGGGTGTTGCGATGAGTAGGGTTGCGGCGCTGCTGCTGGCTGCGTATGTGGCTGACCCATTGGCTGAGACTGCGGAGCTGCAAAGGTGTTTGGAACATACTTCGCTGCAGGTTGCTGCACAGGCGCTGGCTGCTGGTATTGCTGGAATACCTGCGGCACAGGCTGCGCCTGATGTTGTTGCGCAAATGCTTCATTCTTGCGGGTAATATCGCGCAAGCGTTGCAGCATTTCTTCAGCCGCTTCATCGCGTGCCTGCTTGAAGGTTTGCGTGGTACTTTGGATAATGCCGCCGGCCTTTTGCGTGCCTTCTGCCAAATCGTGCAATGCGCGCTCCATTTCACGCGTAATGCCGCCCAATTGGCCGGTAATTTTGTCGCCCACCATCACGGTCAGGTTCAATGTCTTATCCATACGTTCATTCAGCGTGTCAAAACGGCTGAGCGGTGTATCAAGCGCTTGGCTTACCGCAACGCTTTGATGTGCTGCTGCTTGCGCGGCGTTTTCAAGGGACGACACTTGTTGTTGAACTTGCTGGCTGAGCGCCGAAATCTGGCGTGCCTGCTGTTCGGTTTCAATTGCACTGTCACGCATATTGGCTGACAGCGTGCGGTTCACTGCTTCGAGCTGTGAAAGCGCAGTTGCCAATGCTTCGGCCGTGTGGGTCATGCTGCTGTTCTGGTTTGCAACTTCCTGACCGCTGGTGGCAACGATGTGCGCGGCGCTTTCGGCTTCCTGCTTCACGCTGACAATTTGCTGGCCCAAATTCACAAGGCCGCCATTGAGGCGTTCCATGATTTCGGCAAGCACATTCTGGAACCCGTGCTTCAGCACCGTCATGCGTTCATCGGCGGCCGACATATGGTCTGCGGTCTGCACAAAGCTTTGTTGTAAGCTGGCAAGGTTGCGGGACTGGTGCATGATGCTGTCATTGAACACGTTCAATGCATCACTGGATTTCTGTGCTACATCGTACAATGCGCTTTGGCTGCGTTGCAGCAAGGTGTTGGTGGTGGAAAGGCTTTGCGCCACTTCCGAAACACCGGCTGAAATCTTCGCACTGTCGCTGCGCATCGCATTGGCAACGGTGTTGAAGCTTGCGCCAACTTGCTGTGCTTGGCTTGCTGCGGCCACAATATCCTGCGCCATGAGTGATGAGCCGGTTTGTGTTTCCTGAACCACTTTGCGCATTTCCTCGGAAATGCGTTCAGCGTTGCGTTCTGCATCAATCACGGCCTTGCGCATATCCTTGGTCAGCAAATCGCAATTGGCTTGCAATTGCGCTGCGGATTCCTGCGCGCGGTTGATGATTTGCCTGAACTCGCCTTCCACCATTTCACGCATTTGCGCGAATGCGGCCACGGCCTGGCGCTGCGTTTCGGTGCTATCGCCCTTTAATTCAGCGGCCACGGTCAGGGATGATTGGCGCATGCCCTGCAATGCCAATTCAACATAGCTGGCCATGCCCAATACTTGCTCTTCGGTCTTGGCACGTAAATCAGCCAGCATTTGCATCGCCTGGTCGCTGCCCATCGCCGCGCCGCTACGGATGCTTTCCATTACGCCCGAACCGTTTTCCTGGATTTGACGCAGATGCGTTACCAGCACTTCGACCATGCCCACAATGGTGGAGCGGAAATCAAGCTGCATGGTGGAGATGTTTTGATTTGCATTCACAAACGCCTGTTCAACTTCCTGTGTCATGGTGGTTGAAAGCTTGCTGCTTTCATCCTTCACAGTGGTCATCACTTCATCGGCCTTGCTTACAACAAGGTTCAGGCTGCCTTCCACGTTGGAACGCATATCGTTGAGTGTTTCCAAAATGGTGTCGGCTGCGCTTTGCGCTTCATCCTTCATCGCAATGCTGATGCCGCGTGCCTTCTGGTTCAGCGTTTCAATGGTGTTGCCGGCGTTGTCGGTCATGCCTTTGAGCTCGCTTTCAAAGGTTGAAATCATATCCGCCATGCTTTGCAGCAAGCCGCCGGAAACTTCCTGCGCGCTGGTCTTCATGCGGTCAATCTGGCCGCCTACGTTACGTACCAAGAAGTTGGTCTTTTCCAGGGTTTCGTTTACATCAACACCGGATGCCGCCAATTGCTGGCTAAGACCGCTGAGCTGGTCTGCGCCGCCCTTGATTTCAGTGGTGAAGCTTTGCAATTGCGCTTGTGCCTTGCCTGCCACATCTTCCAAACGGGTTGCTTGTGCTTCGAATTGTTCACGAAGATTTTGGGTTGCTTCCGCAAAACGTCCGGCCATTTGGTGAACCATGGTAATCGCCATTTCACCGCGCTGCTCAAGGCCTTCACCCGTTGCTGACATGGTCGATACCGCTTCTGCAACTTCGTTCTTGAATTCCAGCGTGGAGCTTAGAATGCGTTGGCCAGCATTGGTTGCATCTTCATATGCTGCAATGGTGGTATCACGCAGACGTGTAATCTTTTGTTCCAGATTATCGGCAATATCAAATACACCGAGCGACTGGTTAGCAAAGCCGTTGCCCAATGCATCAAAGCGCATGAGAAGGCCTTCAGCTTCCGTCTTAAGACCGGTAATTTGCTGGCGCAATTGTTCCGCAGCAAAGGATGCCGTCGCACCTGCTTCGCTGGAAAGACGGTTGAGGTACGCAGTGCTTTCCTGCGCGGATCGGCGGCTGTCT
>JAKFVN010000037.1 GCA_021732145.1 Alphaproteobacteria bacterium | reverse complement strand
TGGCTGCGGCCGCTGGTTTTGTTTCCTTGCCGTGGCCACCTTTGACGGGCGCGGTGAAATCACCTTTCACGCCGATTACTTTTTTGCTGGTTTGCTTATCCCAGCTTGCGCCGCGCAATTCCTTCGCGATGTTTGGTGCGTCTTCTTTAATGCCATCAAAAAATCCCTGCCAGCTTGGGTCAACGCTGCTGGGGTCTGTTAGAAAACGTTCGTATAATTCGCCGATGAAATCAGCGTTTGCGCCAAACAGAAACGAGAAATTGGATTGCGACATAGGATGCGTGCCTGACCATGCTAAAAGGTGTTGATAAATGAACGCGGAGCATAGCAAAAACTTATGCTGCTTTGCAATTACAAGCCAAAATGAACAACTTTGAAAAGTTTTGGCTTCTAACCCATTGAATGAGTTGAATGCGAATTTTGCCTGAAAATACTGCATTGCACTTCATGCATCGCAGCAAAACGATGCAGGAAACGCCTGCTTAACAGCGGTTTAAGCGTGTTATGGGATAATCAATCTCAAGATAAGCCATCAGGCTTATTTGGGCACACAAATGGAGAACGTTATGAAAAAGGAAGTACTTTTCATCGTGGTTCTTGTTGTAGGCGTTATTGGTTATTTCATTCTGCATTAATTGCAGACGGGAACGCACTAACAAGACATAAGCTTGCGTGATTGAGGAAATGGCAAATTTCAACTTAATTGGAATTTGCAAGGCCAGCGACTGCTGACCCGCCTGCTGATGCAGGCGCTGAGGAAATTAGGAAGGCAGCTCGCTCTAGGCGACAAAAAAGCTGCCTTCTTTGTTTTCTCGGTTTTTTAGCTAAACGCGAATATGAAGCGCAGTCGCGGTTGCGCCGCCAGGCGCAGAGCAGTCGCGCAAAATATAACTCTACGCGGCTTTCTTGCCGTGCATCGCAGCTTGCATGGTTTCGCCAAGCTTCGCCGGGTTGTCGGTAACCACGAAACCAGCGGAACGCATCGCTTCCATCTTATCCTGCGCTGAACCCTTGCCGCCCGAAATAATCGCGCCAGCATGGCCCATGCGGCGACCCGGAGGAGCCGTCACACCAGCAATAAAGCCGGCGATGGGTTTCTTGTTCTTTGCACGCTTATAGAATTCTGCGCCTTCTTCTTCAGCGGTACCGCCGATTTCACCAATCATGATGATGCCTTGCGTTTCGGGGTCGTTGAGGAACAGTTCAAGTGCGTCAACAAAGTTGGTGCCGTTTACGGGGTCACCGCCAATACCGATGCAGGTGGTCTGTCCCAAGCCAGCAGCGGTTGTTTGCGCAACCGCTTCATAGGTCAATGTGCCTGAACGTGACACGATGCCGATTTTACCGCGCTTGTGAATATGGCCTGGCATAATACCGATTTTGCATTCGCCTGGGGTGATGATGCCTGGGCAGTTAGGGCCAATCAAACGTGTCTTGGTGCCTGACAAGCCGCGCTTCACGCGTACCATGTCCAGAACAGGAATGCCTTCGGTGATGCACACCACCAATGGAATTTCCGCATCCACGGCTTCCAAAATCGCATCGGCTGCGAATGGGGGCGGAACGTAAATCACCGATGCGGTTGCGCCGGTCTTTGCAACTGCTTCGTGCACGGTATCAAAAATAGGAAGGTCAAGGTGAACGCCGCCGCCTTTGCCCGGGGTTACGCCGCCAACCATCTTGGTGCCGTATGCCGCCGCTTGCTGGGAGTGGAACGTGCCTTGGGAGCCGGTGAAGCCCTGACAAATAACTTTGGTTTCTTTATTTACTAGAACAGCCATTTCAGTATTCCTTGAATGTGATTGGATTAAGCAGCTTTTTTGGTAACAGCGGCAACGATTTTCTGCGCGCCATCCGAAAGGTTATC
Source organism: Alphaproteobacteria bacterium (assembly GCA_021732145.1). Taxonomy (GTDB): domain Bacteria; phylum Pseudomonadota; class Alphaproteobacteria; order UBA9219; family RGZA01; genus RGZA01. The sequence goes on along the minus strand of JAKFVN010000037.1, from coordinate 16,848 downwards.
GCCGGAAACAATCGGCAGACCGCTTTCAGCAAGCATCTTCTTGCCAAGGTCTACGTTGGTGCCTTCAAGACGCACAACCAGCGGCACGCTCAGCTTCACTTCCTTGGACGCTTCGATGATGCCGTCCGCGATAATGTCGCAGCGCATAATGCCGCCGAAGATGTTCACAAAAATGCCCTTCACGTTTTTATCGGAAAGAATAATCTTGAATGCCTTGGTCACGCGTTCCTTGGTTGCGCCGCCGCCCACGTCGAGGAAGTTGGCAGGTTCGCCGCCGTACAGCTTCACAATATCCATGGTCGCCATCGCAAGACCCGCGCCGTTCACCATGCAGCCGATGTTGCCATCCAGCTTCACGTAGTTCAGATCGTTCTTGGTTGCTTCAACTTCGGCTGGATCTTCTTCGGTTTCATCGCGCATGCCGGAAACTTCTTTTTGGCGGAACAGCGAATTGTCATCGAAGTTCACCTTGGCGTCCAATGCGATGACATCGCCGCTGCCGGTTACAACCAGCGGGTTAATCTCAACAATGGCGCAATCCAATTCGTTGAATGCTTTCCACATGCCCAAAAGGAACTTCACGCAGTTATTGACCTGCGCGCCTTCCAGACCCAAACCAAATGCAACTTTGCGTGCATGATAAGCTTGCATGCCGGTTGCAGGATCAACCGAGAACTTCTGGATTTTTTCAGGATGCTTTGCCGCAACTTCTTCGATGTCCATGCCGCCTTCGGTGGAAGCCATCACGGTCACGCGGCTGGTCGCGCGGTCAACGAGCAAGCCAAGATAAAGTTCGCGCTTAATGTCGCAGCCTTCTTCAATGTATATACGGCCAACTTTTTGACCTGCTGGCCCAGTCTGATGGGTGACCAAGGTCATGCCCAGCATGCGCTGCGCTTCCAGCTTTACCGCATCAATGCTTTTTACAACTTTTACGCCGCCCGCTTTACCGCGGCCGCCAGCGTGAATCTGTGCTTTAACAACCCATAAGCTGCCGCCTAAATCCTTGGCGACTTTTTCTGCTTCTTCCACAGTGAACGCAGCACCACCGCGTGGCACGTTAACGCCGTAACGGCGAAGAAGTTCTTTGGCTTGGTATTCATGAATGTTCATTGGTCTGGCCTATAAATATAAGGGGCGTGCGCAAGGTTATTGCACTGCAAAAGAAGGCCTTGAAATAGCGTGATTTTAGCCCTCATGCAAGGGGCTTCCCAAACCATAGCCAAACATGGCCCGGCACTGCATATAAGCGCCGCATATATGGGTATGAGTCGCGCGGATTGGTTTTTCGGCTGTAAGCGGGGATTTCAGCGCGGTGGGCGGCCCGGATTGGAGCCGATGGAAATAATAAAAAACAGCACCGATAAGCCTACTACAACCAGGCTGCCTGCAAAGGCAAAAAACAGCAGCACCTGCGGCAGGCCTTCGCGTGTGAAACGCAAATTGCGATAGGCATATTCCATCAGCGATTTCAAACCCATCTGGCTGGGGTCAGCAAGGCCGGGATAAGCCGCATCAATCAAGCCGGTTTGCAGGAAGATATTGCAAATCAGCTTTAAAAAATGCCCGTGACTGCCGCGCATGTTTTTAATGTCTTCGCCAAATTCAGGGTTGAACATATAGCGCAGAATTTTACTTGTTTGTGATTTTTGCTTGCCTTGCTGTTCAGTTGGCGTGCCGGCAATCGGACGCTGTCCCTTAAACGGGCCCTGCTGATTGAAAGGATCAAAATTTGTTCCGAACATGCTGCTATCTTATCCTTCTTGTGCAAATTGGTAAAGTCTTGAGTTTAGAATCTGCTGCGGCATAGCCGCCTTAATTTGATTACGAAATGCCAGCACGCGCCAGATGACCCGCCTGAATTGCCCCATTAATGTCATTTGGCGCATTAAGAAAATGTGCATTGATGGCATTGGCGATTGCCGCGGCTTGCGCAGGGCTTGTAATGGCGCTGATGGTGTGCACACCGCTTAAGGCAGCGCTGTAATTTTGTTGTGCCTGCGCGCCTGCGGTTGTACGTGGCGCAAGGCGTGCTGCTTCTGCTTGCACATCAGGCGCTACGGGCTTACCGGGGATATCCTCACGGATAGGCGCAGCGTCCGGCTGCTGCGAAGCCAGCGCGCGAGGGGGCTCATTTGAATTTAACGGAGCTGAGGGGGGGGAAGCCGCTGAAGGAGCGGCTGAAGAAGGAGTTGAAGCTGGATTCGGCCCTCGATGCGGGGCGACTTGGTTTCGCATATTGGCCCCCGCCTGGCCGCTTCGCCCGCCGCCATGGCCACTCGGCGTGTGCCCTGACATTTGCATGCCCGCGCTCAATGCCGCGCCGCCAAGACTGCCTGCGAATTGTGACATCATGGCAGAACCCTTTTCAGCAACAGCAATGGTCTGTGCTGCATCGCCCATGTTTTCTTCATGGCTGTTACCACCAATCCAGCGGGTTGCGTGTTTCGCGAATGTATCCATAACCTTCAGTGACATATTCAAGCAGGTATACAGCATCGACACATACATATTGCCGAATGCAACCTTCGCCACGACATACATGCCGCCCTTGAACGCGCCGGCGCTGGATGTAATCGCTTGATAGAAGGTCGTGACCAAATGCGCTGCGATATTGAACAGCAGAATGGACGCAATCAGGCCGAAGATGGTCATCACCGGTCGCAGGAATGTGTGAATGATAATATGATAGCTCGGCTCAACCTTTTGTCCGCCAAACCCTTCGCCATACGGCGTGAGGTAAGCCAGTGCCATGAGCGGCGCGCAGACAAGCGATTCAACCACCAGTGCCAGCCACGTCATCACCGATAAAACAAACTTCATGAACGGTAACATCGGCGTGAAGATGCCGATTAAGATGCCCATGCTCATCAGCGCGCTAGCAAATGCGGATAGAACAGGAATAGCCATTTGCGCCCAGAACAGTCCGGCTTTCGGGCCAAATGCCTTGCTTTCCTTGCTTGCGACCTGCGATGAATACATGGCGTGCTGCGGTTCGTTCACGCCCAAATCCACGGCAGCACCCACGCAGTCCAGCGCCGTTCGTATCATGCGGTGACCCAAATCCACCAGCTCTGCAAGCGGACTGTTTCCTAAATCAATATAGAAGGCAACGCTTCCAGGCGACCATAAACCCGATACAACGCCCAGCTGATCCATGAACAGCAACAGCAAGTCAACGAATTTGCGGCCAGCAACGGTGTTGCCAATCATGTTGGAAACAGCGCCGCCACCTGAAATATGGGATTGGTATTTGCCAACAATCCATTCCGCCATTTTATAGAATGCCTGTTGCACCGGTTCAGGACGGATAAGTTCTGATTTAGGGCCTGTAATAATAGGTAATGTGTCAGTACCCGAAACGCGGTTACTACCGCCTGCGGCAAGTTCAAGGAAGTATGATCCGGCTTCCACCCAGCCGGCACCTGCTGAACCAGCGCCCGAATTCCAACCACCACTTACTGATTCCAGTGTACCAAGCGCCAGCGCTAATCCCATTCCAGGCGCAGCGCCGGGGTCTTCATTATATTCTGAAGTGCCTTGCAGGAATTTGGGCGCATAGGATTGCATCTGCTGAATAATCTGCTCGATGCCTGCGACACCCGCCGCCGCACCCGGCCCCATCGCAAAGATAATCACGCTTCCGCATAAGGCTTCGTATTTTTCTGTGCCGTATAAGATCGCCGGGCCATAACCACGGCGGGTAATCATGTTTTTCGCGCCGCCGCCGCCACTCTTTGATGCATTCAGATTGATAAGATGCATGCATGCGCCGATTTTTGCGGCTTCACGTGCAATCGCGCCAACGTCTGGCATGTGCGGTGTCGGGCTTGTACCAGCGCCAGAACCTGCTTGATCAAGGAATGCCCACCACACGCGGCTCGCCATGTTCGAGCCCCACTCGATGACTTGCAGCGTGATGTATTGCGCCGAATTTAAACCGGAGGCGAGGGGAACAAGCAAGCCAATCGCAATAACCAAGCGAATGGGGGCCCATACCTGATTGGTACGCTTACCACCAATCACACCTTGGTGTGCGGTTTCACCAGTCATCACCAACAGGTGATACAAAAGAATAACGCTGGCAACAATCAGCAATGCGTTGCTGTAAATACCAAGTGCGTTGCGCAGCGCTGCTGCGTATTGCATCGATGAACTGGGGTCGGCAATCGGGCCAGAGCCATTGCCGCGGAACATTTGTACCCAGCCGCTGCCTGAACCATTATCGGCATCAAAAATTTGCGCTTCCGCAGGGGATGGCGCGATACAGAAAACCGCAAGCAAGAATACGATTGCAGTGATGAATTTAGAAAATGAAAATTTGAAGCGAGCACCACCGCGCGCATCCCCATACGGATTGAATGCGCGTAACATCTTGCTTTCATCAGCAAGTCCGGGTGTCTCAATACCACTGCTCAGTTGCATCATCTTTTTTTCTAACATTACAGAACAACTTCAGCGCGTTAGGCATGGGTCAACTCATGCAAAAGTCGGCAAAGGGTTCCTTATCCTTGAAAGATTAAAGGACAATGGTTGATGAGGGTTTAATGTGCGAAGACAGGGTTAATAGATTGTAAAATAATACAAAAAGCTTGTTATTCAGGGCTCTTACAGGCGATTTGGCCTGTTTTTTTAGCCTTTAAGGTGTGGAGGGGATGGCTCTAATAACCCCTCTATCATTCTCATTAAAGGTAATGGTGACCGGACGGTTGCTGCCTTGAACTCTTACAACCATGCTTTCTGCGTTGGAAAGTACGGCGGGATCAACCATCGCTTTTAGCGTATGATTTGCATTTTCAATTATTGTATCAATTGCAACTTCTGGGCCATTTACAGGTTTTATGATGAGTTTTGTGTTTGGGTCAAGCGTCGCTGTGTCGCATTGGAATGTAACTTGACGTTGAGCGCCCAAAGCGGCCGCTGTTACACGGCATAAACTATTTTGGCCGATAACGGTTTGACCTGCTGGTGGTATGCCATGCATCGTGGCTGACGGGCTTCTTGTTGGTGTGACTGCTGGCGAACTTGTTGGTGTGCCTAATTTCAAGGCTTCTAAACGGTCGCGTTCTCTGTTGCGAATTTCACGCGCGGCGGTTTCTTTTTCTGCTTGGCTTCTGCCTGGATGGGCAGCGTTATCTGCATCTATCAGCGCTTGAATAGCTGCTTCTTGTGCGGCACTGCCATTTAATTCTGCTTCTCGTCTGCGCGCAGCAACAACTTCCGGACGTATGCCTAGCCGTTTGGCTTCATCGATATCGCGTCTATTTTGTTGTTCAGCGCGGTTTGCTTCATCTTGTTCTGTAGATGTGCGACCAAAATATTCTACAGCGCCAATAGCGCCAAGTATACCGATACCCCATCTGATGGCAGGCCTGATACCCCATTTTATGGGTTTTTTCATGGGAGTTAAATCAGCCATTCATGACTCCAAAAAATCCTAAAAATAATAAATATACTTAACATTTTTATATACCAAACAATAAAAAAGCATGAATGTATGTTTAAAAACATAATAAACTGTTGGTTAATTATGATTATCTTAATGTCAAAACACCATAATTCCCGACATGGGCATGCTCACAAACATATTTGCTAGAGTTGCTAACACTACAGCCGGGCGTTTTATTTCTAAAGCTTTGGGGCCGGTCGGTCTGGCTTATGAAGCCTATAGTGGTGGCATAGTCGAAGATTGGAATAATGGCAATCGCGGCATGGCTATTCTTAAAGGGGCTGGTCTTGGGCTTGGTGTTGTTGCTACTACTGCTGCACTTATCGCTACCGCCCCTGTTTCTGCTGCGACAGCGGCTACTGCGCTGACCGTGGCTGGCGTTGCAGCAACTGCTTCGCTTGTGGTTGGAATGGTTCCAATAGTTATCGAAACGGTCAATGAAGAGTTGGAAGAAGTACGCAAAGAGCAGCGCGAGCAGCATGGCTCTCCAACACCTGCGGCACATGATCGAGTATCTGAACAAACAAGCCCAGCATCAAGTCCAGCCACCTATGCTGCCGTTGATACAACGCGGCTCATTGAACGTGAGCAACCACACGCTAACCAAGTTGCAAATGTTGAAAACCATGCTGCACGGGCAACCCCTTCCGCAGACCATGTTGCAAGCGCAGATACGCCTAGGGCAACACCAAGCGGCGCTCCTGCACAAGCGTCCATTCGTCCTGCCTGATTTTTCAATTTATCTATTAAGTGGTTGTTGTGCCGCTGCCTGTGGTTGTGCCAGTACGTAACTGCGTAATACGATCTTCAAGCTGCTCAATCCGATTGTGTGGATTCATTGCGACGCTTGGTCTTGGTACCATCGAAGCAACTGCGATGATATTTGGAGTTCGCGCTTGAATGCCCATTCCGGCAAGTCTATTCACATTCTGTTGGATGGCGCTGGTCAAATATTCATAGCGTGAACGGTTGCTGCTTGGGTCAACGCCAGCCAGTTCGTTGGCTTGCTGGTCAATTTCCTGCTGAATGCCTTCTGCCATTTGCGATACGCGCTGATGTTCTTGCTGTGCCTGATATAAAGGCGATTGCGTGGATGCCAATTGACGTTGGCTGCCATCATCTTCTGCGCTGCCAGGTAATGGCGCGCCAGCTTCGCTGCCACCGCCACCTCTATCGCCGCCACCGCCACCAATTGGTCGAGGGTTGGGGCTGCCATCACCAATTGGCCCGCCATTATTGCGCCCACCAGCGATTGCATTGAGCAATTGGGCATGCTTTTTATCTCCAGCTCTTTTGTTTTCTTTTTTCTCTTCTTCGTCCTTCGCCGTACGCTTGTTGTTGCCATGCGCTTCCAACCCTTTGGTCAATGGCGAAATCATATTGGACGGTAATGCTTGAAGCTGGCTAAGTAATTGCTGGCCGCCCACTGCGGTTGCAATACCCATGAAGCTGTTGTTATCGTCATAGCTTTCTTCGCTTGCGCTGCCGCCCATCCATTTCAAGGCGTGTTTCGGCAAATGCTCAATCATCTTGAAGGAGATGTTTGCGGCTGAATAAATCAGCCCCACATACATCACGCTGTAAACCAACTTTTGCATAAAGCGCATCGCACTGCCTTCGTAATCACCAATGCCGCTTGTTGCGGCATAGAATGATGCGTTAAGGAATTTAGCAGCGACATAGAAAAGGATCATCGCGCACATCAAGCCGAACAGGCACAAAATAGGGCGCAGGAATAACTGGAAAATCAGGAAGAATGCGTTGCGCGTGTTGGGGCCGGAAAAGCCTTCGCCCTTTGGCGTTAAGAACGCAAGCGCCATAAAGGGAACAAGAACCATCGCTTCAATCAAGCTGCCAAGCCAGGTGAGGATGGAGAAGAAGAACCGCGTGAACGGGAACAGCGGCACGATATAGGCAAGCAGCACGCCCGCAAGCAGGAACAAGGTTGCAATCATCATCAATAGCGCCGCAAGGCCCGACATCACAGCGCCTGCAACTTTTGCCACAGGAAACATGCTGAGCAATGCGCCGCCACCTGTTACCACAACGGCATAACCAATGAAGTTCAAAGCTAGTCTGATTTTCTTATGGCCCAACGCTGCGATTTCACCAAATGGGTTTGTACTCGCGCCTAAATCACCAAACGCTTTTTTAGGATCAGCATCCCACAGGCCAATTACAGCTGCGCCTCTATCAAGGAACCAGAAAATAGCATCGGCGGGAGCTTCTGTTGTATTATTCCAAATTGATTTGATAAATTCGCGCCAGCTACCTGCTTCGCTGGTGGCAGTCATATTGCTGAAGCCAGCACCAGGGTTCGGCGGATTTAATGTCGCAGAATTGCTTGCAGGTTGCGCGCCTTGTTCCAGGAATGAAGCAAATCGTTGATAATCGGCATAGGCTGCTTTGTAATTCTGGAATGCGCTTAAATTCGGGCCGCTTGCTTCTGGAATATTTGCCGCACCATTGATGATTTGGCCTTGCGCGCGCGTAATGGCAAGGAACCATGTGCCAGCCGATGTCCAGCCTTGCGTATTAGCAGCGTTTTGAATCTGATCGGTAATGGCTTGCATCGCCGCCTTGGCTTTTGCTTCATAGCCCTGAATGCGGCTATTCACGCCGTCTTGGTATTGATTGACGATCTTATTCAGGTTTTCTAAGCTTGGTGCTGGCATGTAACGGCCATCGGGCAAGAAGCGCTGAATCATATTATCAATTTCGATATAGATTTTTTCCGATGCCTTGATGTAATCGTTTTGGTTATCTTGCGTTAGCTGTAGCGATAGCCGCGCATCTTCTTCTCTGTTTGCATAAGTGCGCAACGGCACGCGGTATCGGATGATGCCGCATACATCGCTATAAATTTTATTTTTAAACGTAATGCGCGTTGTATTGTCGACACTGCTTGTTTCATCATCTACGATGTCATTGGCGAGGCCAACTTTTGCTGCGTAGTAATTGATAAAGCCCATGCACGCATATGATTTGGCAGTGGAGTAGGCAAGGTCTTTAATGCGTGGCGGCGCAGGTTTTGACAGTGCTTCGCCTTCAGACAGCTTTTGTGTGAACAGCTTCCATGCCTGGCTTGCAACGCCTGAGCCCCATTTGGCGATTTGCAAAACAATAAATTGCCCTGAATTCAATCCGCCGCCTGTTTCCAGTGGCACAAGCAGTCCGATTGCAATAACAAGACGAATAGGTGCCCAGAGTTTATTGGTATCTTTTCCGCCGACCTGTCCTGTCTGTGCAGACTCAGCGGTCATCTGAATAAGTTCATAAAGTAATTTGATGGCAGCAAAAATGAGCAACACGTTGCTGAAGAAACCCATCATCGCATGCAAAGCTTTTATCGCAGGTGTGGGTTGTTCTGGTGTTTGGGCAACGCCATCTTTGTAATAGGTAACCGAATTATCATTTCCGTTATCGGTGCTTTCAAAAAGGAAGCTGATGATGCGGCAACCCCAATCGAGGTTTCCAAGGCAATCAAACATGCCATCACGTGGCCCGGTTGGGCCGTAACTTGCCGCTTGCGCATTTAAGGGGGCGAAACTGAGCATCGCCACGAAGAAGAACGGAAGCAGTTTAGAAAAGAAGCTTTTCATGTACTTAGTGTATCACGCAAGTTTTGAAAGTATTCTTGTATACTTGCATTATAAGGTTAATTATTAATGGTATGGTTAACAAAAGGTAATTTTAAAACCAAAGTTGCTGTTGATAAGAAGACCGTGTCTGGCGGTGGCGCTGAATGCCTTAATCTTTCTAAATACCTATAGCGCAATGGAAATTAGACAATAATATAAGCACTCCACCCGTGCGCGCAGCACCAACCATCAGGCGTTTTATGATATGAAGACCTTAACGGATATCCGCACCACCTTTTTAGACACGTTTAAGAGTGCGGGTCACACGATTGTGGAATCAAGCCCGCTCGTGCCGCGCAATGACCCGACCTTGATGTTCACCAATTCCGGCATGGTGCAATTCAAGAATATTTTTACCGGCGCGGAAACACGCCCTTACACGCGCGCAACCACCGCGCAAAAATGCGTACGCGCTGGCGGCAAGCATAATGATTTAGAAAACGTGGGTTATACTGCACGCCATCACACGTTTTTCGAAATGCTTGGCAATTTTTCATTCGGCGATTATTTCAAAGATGTAGCGATTGAATTGGCGTGGAACCTCATCACCAAAGAATACGGCCTGCCCAAAGAAAAACTATTGGTAACGGTGTTTGCGGATGATGATCAGGCCGCAGGTTATTGGAAAAAAATTGCAGGGCTGTCGGATGATAAAATCATTCGCATCCCTACATCCGATAATTTCTGGCAAATGGGTGATACTGGCCCTTGCGGCCCATGCTCCGAAATCTTTTATGATCACGGGCCAAAGGTTGCTGGCGGCCCACCGGGAAGTGCTGACCAAGATGGTGACCGCTTCATCGAAATCTGGAATCTGGTGTTCATGCAATATGAACAATTGGAGCCGGGTAAACGTATTCCATTGCCCAAGCCATCTATTGATACCGGCATGGGCTTGGAGCGTTTGGCAGCGGTATTGCAAGGCGTTCATTCAAACTATGAAACCGATTTGTTCATGGCGCTGATTAATTTGTCGGCTGATTTGACCAAGGTGAAACCCGACGGCGCCGCGCTGGCATCGCATCGCGTGATTGCCGACCATTTGCGCGCATCATCCTTCCTGATTGCCGATGGCGTTATGCCGGGCAATGAAGGACGCGGTTATGTGCTTCGCCGTATCATGCGCCGCGCGATGCGTCACGCGCATATCCTTGGCGCCAAAGAACCGCTGATGTACCGCTTGCTGCCCGAACTGGTGAAGTTGATGGGTGCGGCATATCCTGAACTCATTCGCGCACAGCCGCTTATTTCCGAAACACTGAAGCTGGAAGAAACACGCTTCAAACAAACATTGGATAGAGGCCTCAAGCTTCTTGAAGAAGAAACTACCAAACTTTCCGGCAAGCCGCTGGCGGGTGATGTTGCATTCAAGCTGTATGACACTTACGGTTTCCCGCTCGATTTAACGCAGGATGTTCTGCGCGGCAAAAACCTTACCGTAGATACCGATGGTTTTAATGCAGCGATGGAACGCCAAAAGGCTGAAGCACGTAAAAGCTGGTCAGGTTCGGGGGATGCTGCGACATCGCGCATCTGGTTTGAACTGCGCGAAGAAGTTGGCGCAACCGAATTCCTTGGCTACTCCACTGAAAAAGCCGAAGGCCAGGTTAAGGCGATTGTCGTTGATGGTAAGAAGGCGCAACACGCCAATGCAGGTCAGAACGTTTCAATTGTCATCAATCAAACACCGTTTTACGGCGAGTCCGGCGGGCAGGTGGGTGATACAGGGCAGATGACATTAGGTGATAATATCATCCGCATTAATGACACCAAAAAAGAAGCAGGCGATGTGATTGTGCATCACGGCGTTGTTGAAAAGGGAAGCGTCAAAATTGGCGATGGTTTAAATCTTCTTGTAAACAATACGCGCCGTTCTGCTATTCGCGCCAACCACTCAGCAACCCATTTGATGCATGAAGCATTGCGCCGCGTCCTTGGCGAACATGTCAGCCAAAAGGGCTCGCAAGTCACGCCTGACCGTTTGCGCTTCGACTTCAGCCATTCCATCAGCATGACGCCAGAGCAACGCAAGGCGGTGGAAGATATGGTCAATGACCGCGTGCGCGCGAACGAAGAAGTCATCACGCGCATTTTAACGCCGGATGAAGCAATGAGAGAAGGTGCCATGGCGCTGTTCGGGGAAAAGTATGATGATGAAGTGCGTGTGCTCAGCATGGGTGGCCTAATTGAAAAAGATAGGGAAGAAGGCAAAACCAGGCAATTCTCCATGGAGCTTTGCGGTGGCACGCATGTGAAACGCACGGGCGATATTGGCCTTTTCAAAATCGTCAGCGAAAGCGCAGTTGCCGCCGGCATCCGCCGCGTCGAAGCCGTAACCGGCATTGGCGCGCTTGCCTATTTCAACGAACAGGAACGCGTAGTGCAGCAAGCTGCCGAAGCTTTGCGCGTGAATGCAGGTGATGTTGCAACGCGCATCGCATCGCTGGTTGAAGATTACAAGAAGATTGAAAAAGAATTATCGAATGTGAAACGCCAAGCGCTTATCGGTGGCGGCGGCGCTGCGCAAGATACAGGCAAGAAAATTGGCAATGTCACCTTCATCTCCCGCATCATGAATGATGTGGAAGCAAAAGAACTGAAACCGATTGCCGATGCGATGAAGCAAAGCCAGAAAGAAAAAGGCGTGATTGTGCTGCTTTCATCCAGCGAAGGAAAAGTGTCGCTGGTGATTGGCGTAACGCCGGATTTATCGGCGAAAGTCAGCGCGGTTGATTTGGTGAAGCTTGGCGCGGAAGCGCTGGGCGGTAAGGGCGGTGGTGGCCGCCCGGATATGGCGCAGGCAGGTGGCACAGACCCATCTAAGATGGATGCCGCAATTGCGACCATCGAAGATGCAGTTAAAAAACTCGCGGCAGCTTAAGGAACGGGAGCCTAAGGAACCGGATAAGGGGCCCAGCTTGTAATATCCACGCCTGCAATCGACAGCTTGCTGTCTTTAATCGTCACAGGCACGCGGATGGTTTTTGCTTCACCCGGCGGCGTCTTGGGGTCTTCCAGCAATTTCAGCGCGGCTTTAATCACGCTGGCAACAATAGGCTGCACCTGGTTCTGGTCGCGCAGCACATCAATCGCTTGTTCGTAACCGCTAACGGTGCTGCTCAATGTCGCATTGGGCTGGTCGTTCTTATCCAGCACCAGATTGCCTTTTGCATTCACCAGCAATGATCCCCAGTTCAGGAACACGCGGTCTAAATCAATGCTGCCTTCCGCATCGCGCCAGGCCTCAACGGATTTCTTGTCATCCCACATTGGCGATGCGCCTTTGACCTTTGCTTTAAAGCTTATTTCCTGAACCAGATTGCCCAAGGCAACCTTGTGGCTTTCATCAAGGCCCAGTGATGTTAAACGCGCCTGCACAAACAAGCCGTTATCATCCTTGCCGTGCGCTTTAAACAATGGCCGCGCAACGCTTACCATCAGGCCTTTGGTGGTGAAGGTGTAATTGGCCTTATGAAAATAAAACTTCGCCGGGCTATCGGATGTGGCGGTGATGCGGAACGGAGTGAGCGGATTAACCGATAGTTTCAAGTCAGGCACATTAATGCGGAACACATCCGGGCGTTCATATTTGAAATCATCGCTGCGCAATGTGACGGCAAATGGGAAGCCGCCAACCGATATATCGGGAGAGATGGTCGCGCCCGCAGCGGCCTGTTCTTTTTTCCATGTGTTGTACTGAGCGACCACATCACCCTTCACATCGAACCAGTAAAAGATATAGGCGATAAGAAGGGCAACCAGAATGCCAAGTAAGAGTGCCGCGCGCCGAGTCATGATTCTAAAAAGGTGTTTTCAGTAAAATTGTGTTGTGGGGTTCAGGTTCTGCCCAGATACTAGCCAAACTCCCCATAAAAAGAAAATGATAAAAGAAAACCCTCATTTAAACCTCATGTTCACGCCTACTAATCAGCATGTCCCCCCGCTAAATCATCATCGGTCGATCCATCATGCGGTCGCCTTGAAGGGGATGGTTTTTGCATTTTTTGGCTTCTTCTTTTTCAGCTGTCAGGACGCGTTGATGTCGATTAATACGCATCTGTATCCGTCATTGCAGCTCACATGGCTGAACTGCGTCATGGTGCTTGCCACATTGGTGACGATTTTGCTCGTCCGTAAAGGATGGCGTGGGTTGAAGGTTGTGCTGCATACTGACCATCTGAACATTCATGTCATTCGCGGCGGGTTCCTGGCGGTTGGAACCGTGCTGGTGTTTATCGCCATCCGCGATGTGCCATTGCCGAATTTTTATACCATCATTTTTATCGGCCCGCTTCTGGCGGTGAGCTTATCGGGATTGTTTTTAAAAGAACCGATTGGGATTGCAAAAATGACCGCGCTGCTCACCGGCTTCATCGGGCTTATCATTGCGCTGCGCCCGGGCACGGAAGGATTTAATACGCACAGCATCTATGTGCTGATTGCGGCATGCCTGTTTGGCGCAACCGCATTATTGGGGCGGTTTCTGGGGCGTAAGGATACAGCCTTATGCCTTATATTCTATCCCATCACGATGCTGGTGGTATTTTTTTCAATTCCGGTTGCAATGGAATTTAAGCCGATTGCGCAAGAGCATCTTTTTCAAGTGCTGCTGACGGGCGTGTTCACGACGCTGGCGTTTTTCTGCAACGCGCATGGCTATAAAATGGCGCCCATTTACCTGATTGCCCCGTGCCAGTTTTTGCAGTTCTTCTGGGGAACGATTGCCTATGCTGTCATTAGCAATAAATTGCCGGAGCGTGCAGTGGTGCTGGGCGCAATCTGCATCATCCTCAGCAACGTGATGATTATCTATCTGCAATACCGCCAGCAAAAGAAAGAGCCATCGCCATGACATGCCCGCCTGTTTTGCTTGGCATGATGGTGTCGGCAATCGCCTTTGTATTCTTCACGGCGTTTGATACGACCGCTAAATACGTGTCGCAAGGCTATTCCGTGTTTCAGGTCATGGCGGTGATGTTTGTTATCTCAACCCTATTGATGACGGTTTATGCGTTCGCTAAGCATACATCGCAAACCAAAACGGTTTTAAAAATCCATAGGCCGCATTTGCATGTCATTCGCGGCCTTGCGCAAATCGCGGGGCAAACATGCGCTTACCTGGCATTGCCGCATGTGTCCTTAGCCGAATTTTATGTGGTAGTTTTTACATCGCCGATTATTGTGGTGCTCGTTTCATCCATTGCGCTGAAAGAAAAAATCGCCAGCTATGTATGGCTGGTGCTGGCGGTGAATTTCTGCGGCGTGCTGATTGCCCTGCGCCCCGATGAAAGCATGAATGGGTGGACGCTGGTGCTGTTCATCGGCACCTTCATGCTGTCATGCTCGCTGGTGGTGTTACGCAAGATGATGCAAACCGAAAGTTCCGAGATTGCCGCCATCACCACGTCCGGCGCGCTGATGATTGGTTCGGTCATCCCTGCATTATTTGTTTATCAGGATATGACGATGGATGCGGTGCTACTGGCGGTGCTGGGCGGTTTATTCTTTTCCTTCGCGCAGACATTCCTGACGATTGCGTATAAGCTTGCGCCAACGGCGTATTCCAGCCCGCCGCAGTTTTTGCAGCTGATATACGGGGCGATTGCGGGTTATCTGGTGTTTGGCGATGTGCCAAGCATGTGGATTTATATTGGCGGTGCGATTGTGATTACCGCTAACATTTTCCTGATTATCAAACAGCAACGTGATTGCCAAAAAGGGTAATTTTTAAAAGTGCATTGTGAAACAAGCGCTTATCAAAAATGTTTCACGTGAAACACAATCACACGTTGAAAAGAGTGGTTTAGCAAAAATGTTTTTGACAGAATTGCGCCAATGAAAATGCGCCTCACATTTTTGCAAATGAATTTTTTGTTTTAAGGATTTTTGAAATGTTCATACCGAACAATTTGCTTTACGCACGTTTAACGGCCAGCACCGCATTTAATCCGCCGAAAGCGAAGGAGTTGCTGATGGCAGCATCAATCTTCATCTTGCGTGCGGTGTTGGGAATGACATCCAGATCGCATTCGGGGTCTTTTTCAACAAAGCTGATGGTTGGCGGCGCAATCTGGTTCTTAATGGCAAGAATGGTTGCCACCATTTCAAGCGCGCCCGCCGCGCCCAGCGCATGGCCGAACATCGATTTGCTGGAGGATAGTGGGGGCGCTGTATCGCCAAAGGCTATTTTAATTGCCTTGGTTTCGGTCGCATCATTGCTGCGCGTGCCGGTGCCATGGGCGTTAATGTAATGCACATCACCGGTGTTGAGGGATGCGTCACGCAACGCTGATTTCATCGCACGTGCCATGCCGCCTGCATCTGGCGTTGTGATGTCTTTTGCATCGCTGCTCATGCCAAAGCCAGCGAGTTCGCCGTAAATAGTGGCGCCGCGCTTGCTCGCGTGTTCCCATTCTTCTAATACCAAGCAACCTGCGCCTTCACCCAATACCATTCCCTGACGGCCCAATGAGAAGGGGCGGCAAGTATCAGGCGCGACAACGCGCAATGCTTCCCACCCTTTGAGCGTGCCGAATGTAAGGCATGCTTCGGAACCGCCAGTGACCACTGCGGTCATCATGCCGCTGCGTACCATATGGAATGCGGTGCCAATCGCGTGGGTTGCCGATGCGCATGCGCTGGCGATTGTATAGCCAGGGCCAAGAATGTTGTTTTCCATGCTAATCTGGCAGCCAGCCGCATTCGCCATGAGGCGCGGAACCGTGAAAGGGTGAACGCGCACATTCGCGCCCGATTGCGCGCCGAGCGCGCCGCCCAGATTAATGAGCTTGGTGTAGGATTCTTCGAGCGTGTTTTGCCCGCCAACGCCCGTGCCCATGATGCATGCGGTTTGTTCAGCCAGTTCGCCTTCAAACTTCAAGCCGCTATCGGCAATGGCTTGGCGGCCAGCCACCATCGCGAGTTGCGAGAAGCGGTCATACATCGGCAGTTTCTTGGGGTCAAAATGCACGGCAGGGTCAAACCCCTTTACTTCCGCGCCCATTTTATTGACGAGGCCTTCGGTTAAGATATTGGTGATGACCTTGATGCCGGTTTCGCCGTTTTCAAGCGAGTTCCAGAAATCGGGCGCGGATGAGCCAATTGCAGATACAACGCCGAGACCAGTAATAGCAACGCGGTTCATGGAATGCTTTTGTTTTAAGGGGGTTGCTTAAGCGGCAGGTTTATCTTTTTTAGGGAACAGCTCGGCTTCGGTTACGATGCGGCCTTCCTTCTTCGCAACGATAAGTTTTTCAACAATCGTCACTACTTCGCCAACGGTTTCAAATTCCATATTGGTGGAATTGGCGTTGAACGGGATTTGAATCTCGAATTTGTCTTCCAAGGCGAACACGATTTCCACTATATCAAGGGAGCCGATTTGCAGGTCAGATAGTTTGGCATCCGGGGAAAGCTTTGTGCGGTCAATCATCGCCTTTTGGGCTACAATATCCAGAACTTCATCAGTGAGTTGGCTCATAATGGTGATGCCTCGGTGAAAAAACGAAAGGGAAGTATTAGCTATTCTTTTTTGAGGTTTCAAGGTTGTTAACCTTTTCCTCCAGGCCGCCGATACGTTTACTCATAATTTTAAGGCGTGCCAAGTGCATGATTTGATCCATAAACCGTTCCCGTGGCATGGCAGGAAAGCCAGCATAAATAGCCTTTGCTGGCAAATGGGTGGCCAATTGGGATGCCGCCATAAGGACAGCATCATCACCGACTCTGAGGTGGTCGGAACTGCCCGTGAGTGAGGCC
>JAKFVN010000019.1 GCA_021732145.1 Alphaproteobacteria bacterium | reverse complement strand
ATATACTACCGGGGGTGGCGGGGGTGGCGCTTCTTTCTTGGTGCCGCAGACATCATTGCCGGCTTGCCATTTGGTGCGAACGCAGCTGCCGTCCTTGGTTTGAACCTTGCTGTCATATTTGCTGCCAACAACATCCTGGGAAGAAAAACCTGCGGCAGCTGGCATCGCACCCAGAGCCAGGGTCAACAGGCCTGTTGTAGCAAGAGTGCGGAAAAGTAAATCACGTTTCATAAGGAACACCTATGTTGGTAAGGGGTATTTTACGTAGAGATAACATGCACGGCATTGCGCCGCGCGCTTAGCGAGCGACCATCTAAGCCCAAAACATGGCAAAAATCTACTGGTTAAACCGCTATTCGGCGCAGGGTACGCCAAGCCATTTACCCAGCGATGCCAGCAATTGCTCCTTTGTTATTGGCTTTGTTAGAAAATCATCCATGCCCGCATTATGGCAACGGTCACGGTTATCCTTCATGGCATCCGCCGTCAGTGCAACAATAGGCGTATAACGTGATTCTGATTTTGCCAGATGCTTGCGAATCTGCGCGGCCGCGACATAACCATCCATCAACGGCATGTGGCAGTCCATGAAAATGATGTCAAAAGATTGGGCCTTGGTAATTTCGCATGCTTCCATTCCGTTATGCGCCACGACAATATCAAAGCCATTCTTGTTCAAAATGGCCTTAAGCAAAATCAGGTTCACTTCAATATCATCAACCACCAAGGCGCGCTTATTGTTGAATTGTGCTGGCGGAAGCACTGGCGGAATGATTGCTTGAACATCCTGCTCCACGCAGCGCAGATGAATATCAAACGTGAAACATGAACCGGAATTGAGTGCGCTTTCGACCTGTATGCTGCCACCCATCAATTCAATCAGGCTTTTGCAAATGGAAAGCCCGAGCCCCGTGCCGCCATATTGCCGCGTGATGGATTCATTGGCTTGCGTAAACTTATCAAAAATCTGCTCGCATTTATTGGCAGGAATGCCGATGCCGGTATCTTCCAGCTCAAAGCAGATGCGCGCCATGTTCTTGGTAAATTTTTCTTCGCGAATGCGCAGCGAGATATAGCCCTGATGCGTGAATTTAAAGGCATTTCCTAGCATATTGAGCAATATCTGGCGGATGCGCATGACATCACCCAGATAAAGCGGGCTTAGTTCCCCCTGCTCCACATACACCGCAAGGCCTTTTTCCTTTGCAAGATGCGCGAAGCTGTCGGTCGCATCCATAATGACCGTCACCAGATTAAAGGGCTCGGATTCCAATACCAGCTGCCCCACTTCAATTTTAGACACATCGAGAATGTCATTTACAACGCCGAGCAACACATCGCTGGATTTGCGGATGATGTCTACCCAGTTTTTCTGTTCATGCGTAAGCTGCGTATCGCGCAAGAGGCTGGCAATGCCGATAATGCCGTTCAGCGGCGTGCGTATTTCATGGCTCATATTTGCAAGGAATTCCGATTTTGCCTTATTGGCCTTTTCCGCCTGCTCTTTGGCTTCGCTTAAGGCCTGATGCTGCTCCTCCAGTTCATGCGTATAAATAAGCAGATGCTCATCATAGCGCTGGTCGGCGGCATTGGCGGCGATGATATTTGAATGTTGGGTCACGGCATCCATCCTTGAATTAAATGAACATTCATCGACGTTAAAAAAAGTTCATGGATATTTTGATACTTTGCCGCATTGCCCGGTATGCAGCGATTTAAGCAAAGATTTTTCTTCCTGTTGCATGATGCAATGATGACAACAGAAAACCATTCATTCGAACAACTGGGCGACGTATCGCTTGGCTTTAGCCAAAAGCAGCAATGCAAGCTTGCCTATGCCATACGCGAGCGTTCATCCAAGAAAGGCCTGGAATTATTCGGCATCACCATTTTGATAGTCGAAGACCAGGATTTTTCGCGCAAGATGCTGTATGATTTGCTGTCACGTGAATGCATCTATAACTGCTATGCCGCCAAGAATGCGGTTGAAGCGATTGAGATGTACGCCGTTCATGCGCCCGATATTGTATTGTTGGATATTAATCTGCCGGATTTTTCAGGGCATGAGATTGCGGCAGTGCTGAAACGCTTTGACCCGCACAGCCATATTGTCTATGTAACCGCGAGCCCGTTTTTCAAGGATGTGCAGGCAGCCAAAAAAAACGATGTGAAAGGGTTTATCGCAAAGCCATACAGCAAAAGCAAAATTCAAACCGCAATCGACCACTATGTCGCATCGCACACCAAATGGTAGGAAAGCACATCATGGGCAATGTACTTGATATACGAAACCTGCGTGACATCATTGATAATGACAAGATGCTGGAACAGCAGCTGATTGTGAATTTTCATAGCTGCTATCATACCTGCATTGATGATTTGGAAAGCAGCCTGAAAACCAACAACCCCGTGCAATGGCGCAATGCTGCGCATGCGTTAAAAGGCGTTGCGTTTAATCTTGGGGCGGAGCAATTGGGTATGTTAAGCTTTGAAGCAGAGATGGCGAGCGGCAAACCGTTAACGCACAAAACTCCGCTCCTTGCGGGAATTAAGGCCGCTTATGGCCATGTTCAGCAGGCGTTGGCGGATATTAAGTAAAATTGTCCTGACGAACCATAGTTTCACTGCTATAACCATGAGCATTATCCATAACCGGAGGTTCTCATGAATGTGAAGAAAAACACCGTTCTTATTATTGAAGACGAACCACCTCTGCGCAAACTACTGACCATCGTGCTGGAAAGCCGTGGCTATAAGGTCGTGGATAGCGATAATGGCCGCGAAGGCCTGCGCCTTGCCGCATCCGTTAAACCTGATTTGATTATTGTGGATTTGGGCCTTCCCGACATGGATGGCAAGGACATCATCCAGAAAATCCGCGAGTGGTCGCAAACGCCCATCATCGTATGCTCCGTGCGCAGCGATGATGATGAAGTCATTACCGCTTTTGATTTAGGCGCGAATGATTACGTAACCAAGCCATTTAACCCCGATATCTTGTTGGCGCGCGCGGGCGCATGCTTGCGCAAGGCCGTGACACAGGAAGCCGGCGAGCCTGAATTGACCAACGGCAATGTGCGCATTGATTTGGTGCGCCACGAAGTATTCGTGAATAATGTGAAGACAACGTTCACGCCAAAAGAATATGAATTGCTGCGCTATTTCATGGTCAACCGCGGCAAGATGCTGATGCACAAACAAATCCTTAAAGATGTGTGGGGCCCAGCGCACGCCGAAGACATGCAATACCTTCGCGTTTATGTGAGTCAGATTCGCGAGAAGATTGAATTGCCCGGCGTTGAACATTGCTGCGTGATTGTTACCGAGCCAGGCATCGGCTACCGTCTTGAACATGCGCCGGCGGCATCCGCAACAGGTGCAGCAAGTGGTGTTGCCGCAGTTGCATAACCCATGCTTGCGAACGGATATTTATGGGTTATTTACGCGCGCAGTGCTAGACCGCATCGACACCTTACGCACCCGCTCCTAGCTTGGAGCTTCACCATCAGAAAGGGATATAACATGCAAAAAGTCTTCATTAACATTGGTTCAGTGGCGCTTGCGGCAACACTGCTGGTTGCGTGCGGTGACCGCCCGGGCGAGCGTGCATTGTCTGGTGCCGGTATTGGCGCTGGTTCAGGTGCGGTTCTTGGCGCTGTAACTGGCATGGGCCCAGCAACGGGCGCTATCATCGGCGGCGCAGTGGGCGCAGGTACAGGCGCACTCACCAGCAAACGTGACATCAACCTTGGCAAACCAGCCTGGAAGTAAAACCCTCTAATAAACCTTCTAACGCATAAGGAGAAGAACCATGCTTAATTGGTCGATCACCTTCTTCATCATGGCCGTCATTGCGGCTGTATTCGGCTTTGCAGGCCTTGCCGGAACTTTTGCGGAAATCGCCAAGTTCCTTGCCATCCTGTTTGTCGTGCTGTTTGTTGCAACACTGATTTACAGCATCGTGACAGGACGCAGGCCAGTTCCACCGCCGCTCTAACCACCATCATATAAGCATAGAAAAAGGGATGTTCTGTCGAACATCCCTTTTTTGCGCATTATACGGAGGTATTCAGCGCATTAAAACGGAACCTTGCGGCATGGGAACAAGATACTTGCAGCCACTTAGCATCGCGCGGCGAACGTAATAAAGACACAGCTTGGGAATGGTTGGTGATCTGTAGGGTTTCATGGGTTCGCCGCCTCTCGCTGGTTACAAAAATGGTTACTCAACTTGCTGCATCAATTGATTGCCCATATCCTGCGTTTGAGGGCGCTGCTGTTGATTAGCGTTTTGCCCTGCTGGGTTTTGCACAGTGTAGCTGAGCTTCTGCAAGACCTGCCCCATTCCTGTTCCTTGGTGCTCGGGCTTCGAGTAGTACACAATCGCTGCAACCGCGATGACGGCAAGCAGGAATACGAGCGTAGCTCGTGAATTAAGAAAGTCCATGACATCTCCTTACTCGTGCTTATCATTTTTGCTCGGCTATTAGTATTTGAGCCATTAGTGTTTGGTCCAGTTGCCACGTTCGTTGGATGGCCATTCGTCGCGGTCATCCCGTTCTGCAATGTGGCCAGTCACTTCGCCAGGGAGAGCGCTTTCGAAAATATCAAGCTCGTCGAGCGCCTGCATATCAGGCAGCAGAAAATCCTCGGTCAAAAACTGCTGGTTGATGACGGCTTTGCTGAGCGATTTATGCATAGAAGAGGTCTCCTTGTTGCGTTATGGAAAAGGTAACGGAAGGAGGCATTAATTCGCAGTCATTGGTTTGGGCAAAAAACATCAAGAACGCGCAAAGATGCAAAAATACTTTTAAAATCAAAGCAAATGTCGCCTACTTATGGAATTTTTATGCTTTGGCAACATGCTTCGAACAGCGCGCTGAAGCGGTTGCTGATAGGAATGTGGCAAGGCTGCTGATTCAGGACATTCCAAACGGCGGTATCACATAATAATAGGAGCCACTTATGACACTTCGCACATTATTCCTATCTTCCCTGCTTTCAATGGGCATTGGCCTGTTCATGGTGAGTGAAGCAAACGCAGGACACCACCACCATATGCAGGATTTTCCAACCAAGATGAATCCTGAGGTTGTAACGGGCGGTGTCAGTGACGAAGGTGAAGCGCAAATTGACAGCATTCAGAATCGCTACACGCTGAAGATCACCTTCGTGGGCATTGGCGGCATTTATCTTGATGCCATCAACGTGACGATTGATGACAAATACCTTAACCGCATCATCAATACGACCACGGATGGCCCAATCTTGCTGGCTGATTTAAGCCCCGGCCGTTATACCGTAACCGCAGAGCTTGAAGGCCGCACCATCAAGCAAGCAATTCAGGTCAATAAAGCCGGATTGAAGCAGTATACGCTGCGTTTTCCAATTGGTGAATGAATAAGGCAATACAATCTTATGGAAAAATAATAGGTGCATGATGTTTCACGCATCGCATCCTAACCCATAAGACGCCTAGGGTTATCTCGGAACGAAGGGACTAGTTCCCTTCGTTCTGCATCTTTCACCCTTAGGAGAAGAAGATCATGTCATACAATCCACAAACCACCCCTCGTAACAACGATGCTGAACGAATGCCAAAGCAGGGCAACCAGCAAAATCAGTCTGGCACACAGCCATCACGGGAACATGACCATGCCAGGGAACAACATGACAAGGAACATGACCATCACTCACACGGCAATCATGATCGCAACCTGAACCGCAACCCGCAACAGGCTGCTCAACAGCCTTCGCAGAGCGGCAAGCCTGTGGGTAACAATGTGCAAGGTTTTCCGCAGCAACAAATAAAATCCGGAGCAAAATCTGGGGATGGCCCAGCTCAAAATCCGGATGATGCGCCAGAACCCAAGCAAAACCAACCCGCTAAGGCGAGGGCATAATGTAAAAGTTAATGCTTATGGCATTAATGTTTTTATTAACAGGAAAAGCCGGGCTTGCGCCCGGCTTTTTTATATGGTTTTTATGCGCATTGATTTTTTAAGGCCATTTCCACATCGAAAAATGATACCGCCGTTTTTAACGTGCACTCATTAGAGGAAATGACCACTGCATTCAAAATTTATTTTGTGAAGAGAGATGCCATGAACCAGTTTTCAAGAACCGCGGCTGCGTTAGCATTACTGATTTTCAGCGCCGTATTTGTATTGCCATTGAAGGCACAGCAGCAACCATCGGGGCAGTGCACGATAGACCACAGCTTGCGCACCGACACCGATACCTTTGTGCAGTGCCCTGTAAGCGATGCAAACAATGCCATTCTTGAATCGGGGTTTAACGGGGTGCGTCTTGATTCATCTGAGCAAATCAGCAAATCGCCGATTTTCGTGCACAATACATGCAAATACGTTGATAACAGTTCCGGCAGCGCGCTGTTCATTCCTTTAAAGACATCTGAAGAATGGGCGGCGTTTTTGACGCGCCCGGTTTCTGGCGTGACTCTGGCCGGCTGCTGCTTGCCGCGCCCAATGGTGGTTGGCGATGTTCCAACCCCGCAAACATCATGCGAAGGGAGCTGGACATTTAAAGGCCTGGTTGACTCGACCGACCACACGCGTTTGATTGCAGAACCTGTTTCAAAATCCGCAGACTCAGGCTTTGTGCTTGCGAACAACCAAAGCGAAGACGGATTCTACCCTGTCTTGAAACTGCCGATGAACCGCGATGATATTGGCGCAGTTCTGCCAGATAACTCGCAGCCTTCAAAAACCTATACCGCGCAATATGCGTGCTCAGGGCAGCAAGATGCGTTCTTGAACTTCCATATGCAATGCGGCGGCACCAAATGGGTAACCACCAGTGCAAACAGCGATGAAGTGGTAACCGCACAAGCAACGACGCAAGAAAAAGCAATAGATGCTGTTGCAATAAACACTGAAAAAACCAGCACAAAAACAACCGCCGATGTTAAACCAACTGCAACCTGCCAAATGAGCAAGGTACGCGATTATACCAGGGCTTGCCCCAATGGCGTATCAGGTTCCATTACCTACCGCGATGTTTACAACTCCTGCACCAAGCAAATTGAAGCGCAAGTCGTGAGCCAAACCTGCGGCATCAACGGCGGCACGACCGGTTGCGTTGCGGGCAGCAGCACGCAAACGCAAACCTGCCCAACCAATCCGGCTGGCACGATTACCACGGTAACAACGCGCATTTGCGATGGCAGCAATAATGGCGCGGGCCGCAATCAAGTCACAACCAGCCGTCAAAACTGCCCAATTGGCGGCGGCACCACCGGTTGCACGCCATCCAGCAATACGCAAACGCAAACCTGCCCGACCAATCCGGCTGGCACGATTACCACGGTAACAACGCGCATTTGCGATGGCAGCAATAATGGCGCGGGCCGCGACCAGATTATAGTGACGCGCAGCAACTGCTCGACCGGGGGCACAACGGGCTGCATTGCCTCCAGCAACACCAGCACGCAAACCTGCCCAACCAATCCGGCTGGCACCATCTCCACCATCACTGCGCATATTTGCGATGGCAGCAATGGCGGTTTAGGACGCGACACCATCACGCAGACACGCCAGAACTGCCCGGTTGGCGGCACAACCGGTTGCGTTGCAGGCAGCACCACACAAACCCAGACCTGCCCAACCAATCCGCTTGGCACCATCACCACTGTGACCACACGTATTTGTGATGGTTCGAACAACGGTGCAGGCAGCACCCAAGTGAATACCAGCCGTCAAAACTGCCCGATTGGCGGCGGCACGACAGGCTGCATTCCATCAACCAGCAGTAACACAACACCATGCCCGTCGGGTCAAACCGGCAGCATCACCACCGTGACATCACGCGTATGCGATGGCAGCAATAATGGCGCAGGCAGCACCACTTCAACTGTCACCAGCAATACCTGCACGGCTGCACCACCAGGCGGCGGCGTAATATACACCTGCACGCCATCTGACGTGCTGACGACCAAGCCATGCCCACAGCCGAATAATGGCGGCATCATCACTGTTCGCCGCGTTCGCGTATGCGACGGCAGCAACAGCGGCGCAGGTACATCCACCGAAACGCTTTACCAGAACAACTGCGTAGCTGCAGGTTGCATCAAGAGCACCATTTTAAAAACCAGCACGGTTTGCCCAGGCGGCATGCTGGTCACAGCGAAGGTGTATGATTCATGCACGAAACAAGTATCCATTGAAACGATTAGCAATACCTGCAATTAAAAGCATCATAGCATAAATTTTATGATGTGGCCCGAACGTCCACATTACTTCTTAATGGAGTTGCGCGTCATTAAGGCGCGGCTGACTTTGGCGGCCTTAATAATTTCTTATGCGCCTTTGATATGGGGCGGGCACTAAACCTATCGCATCTTGAACAGGATGCGGGGCATGCTCGCTCCATCTTCCGCACAGAGATTTACTGCGGCAGCCCACAACAAAGGAGTATCCCATGAATAAGGATCAAATTATCGGAAACTGGCATGAACTCAAAGGCGAAGCCAAGCGCCAGTGGGGTAAGCTGACAGACGATGATCTTACCCGCATTGCGGGCGACAGCGAGAAACTTGCCGGCACCATTCAGAAAAACTATGGCGTAGCCAAAGAAGAAGCCGAGCAGCAAGTGAAAAACTGGCATGAAGAATGCGCCAGAAAGAACCGAGCCGCCTAACTAACCGCCAACCTTCCCCTTGAAAGGAGCCGGAAGACTTTCCGGTTTCTTTCATCTTTTCTTTGCAATCAAAAAGGAACATCCTATGAGACAGTTACCCATCCTGACTGCCGCAGTGCTTGCGCTAGGCATCCCTGCCCTAGCACATGCATTGGAAGCGCCTGCGCGCGCAGATATCAGCACCAACACCAAGGTAGAAACCAAGGTTGATCAAAAAGCTGATGGCAGCTACACCGAAAAACGTACCGATGAAAGCACATCTAAAAATGCATCTGGCACAGAAACCCGTGACACGACCAAGACAACGGTTGAAGAAACCGCCAAGGGCGATGTAACCAAGACGGTGGAAACCCACAGCGCCGTTGATCCTAAAGGCTTGATGAACGAAAAATCAACCGACAGCACATACAAGGAAGAAGTCAAGGATGGCAAACGCACTGTGCGCCGCGTAAACAAGGTGGATGGCAAAACCACTCTTGATGTCAAGGAAGAAGCCGAACCAACGGTTGGCATTAAGCACTAAGAAAATGGTGAAGGCACGCGAATGATGGAAGCACGCCGGAGCTTTCTGGCGTGTTTTCTTTTTTTGGGCTTTTTGAGGTGTTAGATGGCACTCACGCACACAACAACAAAGCCTATCGCGCGCAAGACGCTGAAACTGCCGCGCAGGAAGCACAGCTTCTCAAGCCTGGCGGAACATGCATCGAACATTGCAGGCTCCCTGCCCGCCTTTATACTGGCCGTGCTGGTCATCATCGGCTGGGCAATTGCAGGGCCTTACTATCATTATTCTGATAGCTGGCATCTTTTGATTTCAACCATCATCGGGATTCCAACCTTCCTGCTGGTCTTCCTTATTCAGCATAACCAGAACCGGGATATCAAGGCGCTGCACATTAAACTGGGTGAGCTTATCCGCTCAACCAACGGCGCACACATGGCGATTATCGATTTGGAAAAACTGGATCACCAGGCTTTGGTGGAGGTTCATGCGCGTTATGAAGCCTTGGCCAAGGAAGCACGGCGCAAGATGCGCAAAGGCGTTGAAGACACAGGCGTTGCCGAAATTATCTTAAGCAATGCGGAGATCGGTAAAAGTGAATAAAAAAGGCCGGGTTTTTGGCCCGGCCTTTTAATCGGCTTTTTATGGATGCTATTGGTTATCAGGGCTTGCCGTATGAACATTGGTTTTGGTTTTACGCACTGTTTTCTTGTTAAACAGGCCCTTTGGATCCTTGGTTGTTTCGGATTCAACCGTTGCATCCTTATCACCATATTCGTCGACGGTTACATTGGTAACATCGCGGCGTTCTGTGGTGGTTCCATAAGCATCGGTTGAACGTGTGGTTTTCTGGTATTTACCAGGTGGCAAATCGGCAGCACGCTGTTCGGAAGAACAGGCTGAAACTGCCAACGTAGCGGCAAGTACAGTTGATAAAAGGATAAGTTGCTTAGACATTAAGTGGTTCCCTTCTTTGTAGTTAGGAACGTACCTTGCTAAATGTGGCATCAATTCTCTATAAGCTTAAGAAGCCAGCTTATAAGGATTAAATGAGTAAGGCTTCCAGTTTTTTTCAGGATTAACGCCCGTGAAATTCATTCTTACGCTTATTCTTTCTTTATGCCTGTCATCATGCGTGGTAGCGGCTTATGCGCAAACGGGTGGCAAGCCGGAAACATTGCAAAAGCAATTCAAAAAGCATGCGGAAGGCAAGCCGCGTGATGAATTTTTGACGCTCACGTTTGAAAACGACTCCATCGCATCTGGCGCGGACAGAAACTATACCAATGGCATTCGCATAAGCTGGTTTGATACGGGCGATCGCCCGCCAGCGATGGCCAGCTTCCTTGATCATTTCATTCCAATGTTTTCAGTGAATGACACAACATCGGTTTATTATTCGGTTGGACAAAACCTGTACGCACCGCGCGATTTGACGCGTTCAACACCAAATCCCAAAGACCGCCCTTATGCCGCGTTTCTTTATGGGTCGATGGGCATGAGTAATTTGAAGGATAATCATCAGGACAATGTAGAGCTGACCATTGGCGTGATTGGCCCTTGGGCGCTGGGCAAGGAAACGCAGCAATTCGTGCATACATTGCTTGGTGCGCAAGACCCCAAGGGCTGGAACAGCCAATTGCGCAATGAGGTTGGCCTGATGGCATCATGGGAGCATTTATGGCCGGAAGCCTATGCGGCAGAATTCGGCGATTTGCATTTTCGTGCATCGCCTTATGTGGGCGCAACGTTGGGTAACATTTATACCTACGCCAATAGCGGGCTAATAGTGCAACTGGTTCCCAAACAATATAAATGGCAAACAACACCGCTGCGCGTTCGCCCAGCCATGCCGGGGAATGGCTATTTCTCCGTGCCGGAAGGTGAATTTTCATGGTCGCTCTTTGCCGGCGTTGAAGGGCGCGCGGTCGGACGCAATATTTTCCTGGATGGAAATACATTTGAAAACAGTCCATCGGTTGGCAAGAAGCCGATTGTGGGCGATGCCAATATCGGTGCCGCCTTCACCTATGGCCGCACGCAGGTTAACTATACCCTGAACTGGCGCGCGCCGGAGTATTACGGGCAGGATAAATCGGATTTATTTGGCGCAGTCAGCGTTGGATATCGTTTTTAATAGCTCATTTCCCTAATAGCTGATTGTTACTGTCAATGCATCAAGATAGGGGCCGCCGGGCAGCACATATTGATGCTTGGGTATCATGCCAAAGGCAGTGAATGATTTGGCCGCCAGGCCATCATTGTGATTATAGGATTGCAGCATGGTTGAACTGGTGCCATCGCCCCACACCGTATCGTAAGCACCGCTCGTAAAAATATTATAATTAATCGTACTGGTTAAAAACGCCATTTTGCGCGGCGTAAAACTGTTTGCGCCACCAGCCGAAATGCCAAGGGTAAAATCAGGCAGCGTACTGCCAAGCGTAACCGTGCAGGTTACGGTAATTGTTCCATTGCCTGTTAAGTCACCATTGCTTGTTGGATGATAGGCGCTGAATAAAATCGGCAGCGGCACCATCAATATCGGATTTAATACACCGCCGCATGCAGCAGCCCATGCATGGACAGGAACAATCATCAGCCATAGTGACATGATGATGCTCTTCATAGCGTTGCGCTCCGTGTGCAGGAAAGCGGGCCGATACGCTCAATCATCTCGTATTGCCGTCGCGGCGTGAGTTCAACCGCAAAGGTGCATGTGCATTCGCCGTAACTAACGGTTCCCTTGATGGCTTTTGTTAAATCACGGATAAAAATTTCGCCACGCCGGCCAACAACCAACGGATCGCTGCCGTTATCCAGCACCGCTTTCGCGCCTGCGGGCGCGTAGGTTTTATCTTCCAACTGCAATACAATGATGACCGGTCGGTATTTCGGCGGCGTGAAATCAACCATTACGCCGCTTTGGCGCAATGGCCGTATTTCCTTTTCTGAATCATCCAATATGGCCGACATTTTATAATCAGCCGGATTAATCGAAAGCTTGTTCGGGATATAAGGCACAAGGCCCGTGACTAATATCTCCCCTTCTGCATCGGTTTTGCCAACTTCGCGGTTTTCAAGATATACACTGGCATCCGGTTGGCCTGTTTTGACAAGTGCAACGGCATCGCCCTTGGGCGGCTTGGTCATGTAAACCGCATCATCAATCGCAACGATGCCGCCAGCGGCATTGATGCGCGCCGCCTGCATGCCATCACGCGTTGCCAGGGAGCCATTGAGATGAACATCACGCCCAAGCCACATGGCTTGGGCTTCGCCGAGCTGCATATCCCCCAAGGATGTCGACACGCCATAGCCAAACCCGCCATCGCCATTGGGTGATTTACTGTAAGATATGCGTTTTTGATTGGCGCGTTCCCCGTGGCTGATGGATGACGTTCCCACTGCGCCATCGTCAAATACGTAGGTGACAACCGCTTCGGATACGGTTGTGTCATTCCCTACATCGTAAAAGCTGGTTACCAGGAAATTCCAATGCTCATTATAAGAAAGCTTGTAGGATAGCGATGCAAATTGCGCGGTTCTGCCGCCAGCGCGGTTGACATTAACCCATGACGTGGAAAGCGAGCCATACTCGCCAAAATCAACATTGCCGCCCAGTTGCATTTGCAGCATGGCTTGCTTTCCTGCGTCATAACGTGCGATGTCGGCATAATCACCCACGGTTGCGGTGACTGAGCCAAACAGATTGACGGGATGCAGCTGGCTTTCAAACGATGCGTAGGTCAGCGCGCCATTGCTATGCACGCCATCACCCGTGCGATTACTGAAAGCGCCCGCAACATGCATAATGCCTAACGAGCTGATGGCAAAGCTGGCACCGCCGCCCGCAACTTGCGCATCGCCCGCTGCTTCCAGATGCGCATTAACCGTAATGCTATCCGTAAGGCCATAGCGATAACTGCCCGATGCAATGGGCTTGCCGTAATTAAAACTGCGCTGTCCATAGCTGCCGCGCACAAAGCCAATGTTTAAATCATATGCGCGCAAATTCTTGCGCAGCAGGGATTCCGTTGCAAAAAATGGCAGGCGGGCGATTGTCTCGCGCCCCAATACATCGCGCACCACCACCCGCGCCTGGCCGCTGCCTGTGAGTACCGGAAGATTGTTAATCTCGAATGGCCCGGATTCAACCTGGGTTTCAAATACCTTAGCCGAGTTCACAAATACATCCACCGTTGCCGGCACAGTGGATTGCCCGAAGAAATCGGGCAACGGCATGGTTGCCAAATCAGGGCGCAGGGAAAAGTCAGTCGCCATCTGAAACCCCGCAAAGCGCAGCGAGCGCGCCCAGCTTGGCCCACCCGAAATGGTATCACCAATTAAAAAACGCCGCATGTTTTCAGGATCATCCAGCCGGTACATGGTATCCAGCCGGACATAGCGCGTAGCGCGTGAATTGGTTTCAGCAAACCCGCCAAGCGTAACATTACCCGACGGCGTGAAATACGTGCCCGTCAACGCAGTCCCTGTACCGCTACTGCCCATCGTATGGTTGATATCATCCACCGTTGCGGTAATATCATACTGGCCAATAAAACCGTAACCTGCGTCAATCGACGATGCTTTCCCATCAGGACGCAAATCAAACACCTGCTTGAGCAGCCGCCGGGGCTCCGGCATTATCAGCAGCTTTTGTTCATCGTGCCGCAGCGTCACCTGCATACCGGAAAGCTTTGATAGATTGACCTGACGTTGCGCATCCATTTCATCTGGCGCTATAGAAATTCCCGCTGCATTTAAATCGCCCGCATCCATCCATAATGCGTCACCGCGCTTATTAACCAGTGAAACCGTTTTCTGGTCACGGCCTTCCACATTGATTTCAAGGATAAAGGTATCATTTAACTTACCTTCATCTGCCAGGGCGGGATGAACAAGAAACAACAGCGCCAGGCAGAAAATGAGGGCTTTCACGGCCCATCACTTTCCGACAGACGCTGTTGCTTCAATCGTGGCACTGTCTCTATCTTCATGCGCCTTGATATGAACAGGTTCACTGGACGGATGGTTAAACGCTTCCACTATCCATTGGCGCTTTGCACCCGGAAGCAGATAGCTGAATGTTTGCGGTGCCACTTCCGTTTGCGTACCGGATGGCGTTGCCAAAGTGATACCGGATAATTTGACTGCTTTATCACCTGTATTCTGCGCTACAAGCGCAACGCCTTTTTGCGCCGGCTGAATGCCCCATGCAATCGTTGATGATGCAGGCTTTATGCCTTCCACAAATACGGGAATGCTGAATTGCAACAGCATCTGGATGGTGCTTTCTTTTGAACCCGATGAATGGTCAGGCAATTCGCTGACCACCAGACGGTATGTGCGTTCGGTGCCATCATCGCCGGATTTAATGGCAAAGCGCACGGTTTGCTGCTGTTTGGGCGCAAGCTTTACCATAGGCGGGCTAACCATCAGGGTTTGGCTTGGTTCCAATTCATCGGTATCGCCATGTTGCTTCCAATCAAACCCTTCAATCTGCGCGACCATCGGCACATTGCCGCGATTGGTTACATAAAACACACCTGATTTTGTTCCAGATGACAGGTTGATAGTGGTTGGCGCAACGCCAAATGATCCCGCATAAGCCGGCAACACGCAAAAAACAGAAAGAAGGAAGCCTGCAAGAGGACTGCGCATGTTTAAGCCTTAGTAAGTCAGCGTGACAGTGACGGCATCAGTATAAATACCGGTTGGTGATTGCTGGGTGGGCGGAATGCGGCCATAGACCGGATACGTGTCAGGAAGCAGGCCAGCCGTAGCGCCCATAGTGGATGTGGACGCGGATCCATCACCCCAGATGGAGGCATGGTTTGAACCGGTATAAATGGCGTAATTCAGCGTATTGCTGCCGCTCTTCATCTTGCGCACCGCCATCGTGGCGCCTGTGCCCGTTCCCGCATCAAGCGAAATGGTATAGGGCGTGCCATAGGTACAGGTGGTGATGATGGAACCCGTTGCATCGGTTGGCGATGCGCGATCAACCGAATAGGTGCCAAAAGCCAGCGGCGTTGTAGCAACAAGGCATTCCGCAAGCACGGTAACGGAAACCGCAAGCACGGTTGTACCAAACACGGCATGAGCGGGCGCTGGCGCAATGAATATCAACGCAACCACGGTCAATGCCGAGCCGAATGCCGATAAAAATGATTTGAACTGCTTCATCATCCTCAAGCCTTTTTCGAAAATGAAAAATGATGGGGTGACTGTGATGCAGAACGCCTAAGCTTTTCTAAATGGGCTTCGTACGCACGTATTCAAAAGTACGGAATGTATTTTGTAGTTTTACTTTCGCAATCCCAGTTGCGATTATTGCCTGGCTTCAGGCGGAAAGATTTCCGGAATATTCTTATTCACACTCGGTGTCTTTCCCGAGTTATGGGTATTATTATCATTATAGACATGGTTATAACCATCGCGCACGGCAGGTTCTGCATCACGCCATGCCAGGGTGGATGAACCGCGCGCTTCTTCCCAGCCCTTGCTCACATCCGCCTTATCCAAATCGCTATAGGATTTGCCCTGGTTTTTGGCGTGCAAATCAAACCCGTAGCGATAGGCGGGTTCAATCATAGCATAGGGCCTTGCGCTGTCATAGTAAGGACGCGACACATAATTCTTTTTCCAATAGGTATTTTCATCATTCCAGTTTGGCACCTTCACCATTGTTGTGATGGTGGTAGTTGTTTGAACTGTTGGAATGCCGGATTCAGGAACGCCTGTACCTGATTGCGCGTTGCCCATCGCAGGCCAAGCGAGCGCAAGCAGCACGGTGCACATGGTAATCCTGGCTAAGGTAATCCTGGCACAATCATTGATGAACCACATGGCATCCTCCCGTTTTTAAAATTCGGAAGTGACCGGAGGCTTCACGCCTCCGGCCTTCTTCCCTCATCTGCTATGCCGCCTTATGACCACGGCCAGATGAGCTGCCCGGGTTACGTCCATTCTTTGCGGATGGGCTGCGAGCAGAACTGTTGCGGTACTGGCCACGATTGCCACCGCCGGAAAATATTTCATACTGTTGGCGGGCATCGGCGGGAATATGCTCGTTGCGCAAATTTCCGGGTGTTTCACCGCGTTCAAACTGATTGGGATCGTTGACCGAAGATGGGATGGACGATGGAACGGGAGATGATTTAGCGCGCGCCATGACAGCTCCTCATTTGAACTTGGAGCCATTACCATATTCGCAGGCAGATAAAATCTCTGCCTGAGGTAGCAGGCAAAAGGATAAAATTGGCGTTAAGCCTAAAGAAATGATGGCAAGGCCGCCCAAAGCTGCCGTGAACACGGCCAGCCTGTTGGGCTTAGCTTAGTAGGCATCCCTGCAACCCGGAACCTTATCACGAATTAATTTTTTTATCATTGTGGCGCAAATCAAAACGCGAATACAGCGCAGGCAATACCAGAAGCGTGAGTATGGTAGCGGTAATTAATCCGCCAATCACCACGGTTGCCAATGGTTTCTGCACTTCCGCACCCGCTCCTGTCGCCAATGCCATTGGCACAAACCCCAGGCTTGCAACCAGCGCAGTCATCATCACAGGACGGAAACGTGATAGCGCCCCATCCACAACCGCATCAGCAAGCATTTTGCCTTCACCCACAAGTTGATTGATGCGCGAAATCATCACCAGCCCATTGAGCACCGCAACGCCTGAAAGCGCGATGAGGCCAACCGCCGCCGAGATGGAGAACGGCATATCCCTGAGCCAAAGCGTAATGATACCACCCGCCAATGCAAGCGGCACGCCTGAGAAAACCAGCAAGGCTTGCTTGACTGACCCAAGCGCCGAGAACAGCAAAAGAAAAATCATGAAGAAGCATGCGGGCACAACTACGCTCAGGCTTGCCTTTGCTTCCTCAAGATTTTTGAACTGACCGCCCCATTCAAGCCAATAGCCTGGCGGAATAGTCACATTTTTCTCAATCGCGCTCTTTGCATCGTTGACAAAAGAAGCAATGTCGCGGCCACGCACATTGGACTGAACAACAATGCGGCGCTTGCCATTTTCACGGCTGATCTGATTAGGGCCATCGGCAATGATAAGCTGCGCAACCTGCTTAAGCGGAATGAAGGATGGCTTTGCATGCACTTGAGCGGCAGCGCGGTCTGTCATGTCTTCATCAACCGCAGGCAATAGAATAGGAAGATTTTCCAATGCCGTAATATCCCGTCGTATTGCTTCCGGCAATTGCACCATGATTTTAAAACGTCTGTCACCCTGGAAAATCAAGCCTGCCTCGCGGCCGCCCACGGCTATCGACAGCACTTCAAGCACATCGGACACATTGAGGCCGTAACGTGCAATGGCCTGCTTATCCAGCTTGACCTCAAGCATCGGAAGGCCGCTTGTCTGCTCCATTCTGACATCCGCAGCGCCTTTGGCTTCCTTCATCGCCTGAACGATTTGTGCAGCCGTTGTTTCAAGCTGGCCAAAATCATCCCCATAGAGTTTTACTGCAACATCCGAGCGAACACCGGAAATGAGCTCGTTAAAGCGCATCTGTATGGGTTGGGTAAATTCATAGTTATGCCCAGGAACTTGCGTAGCAATATCGCTAATCCTTTTGATGATATCCGCCTTGGACGTTGAAGGATCGGGCCATTCTTTCTTATCTTTCAAAATAATGAAGGTATCGGAAACATTGGGCGGCATGGGGTCTGCAGCCATTTCCGCAGTACCTGTTTTTGAGAAAATAAAGTCAACTTCGGGAACCGACTTGACTGCACGCTCAATCGCAAACTGCAAGCTTTGCGACTGAGTCAGGGACGTTGAGGGAATGCGCATGGCATGCATGGCGATGTCTTTTTCATCAAGCGTAGGTATGAATTCCTGTCCCATCCTTGAAAAAAGCCACAGTGCAAGCAAGAATACCGCAACGGCACCTGCAAGAACCTTAAACGGCGAGATCAAAACAAAGCTCAGCAGGTTTTGATAAACAAATTTACCGGACTTAATAAATATGTTTTCTTTTTCATCTACCTTACCGCTGACAAAAATGGCAAGCATGGCGGGAATAAATGTAAGCGACAGGATAAAGGCCGCCACCAGCGCAAGAATAACGGTCAATGCCATCGGCTCGAACATTTTACCTTCCACACCGGTAAATGTGAGCAGCGGAATATAGACCATGATGATGATTGCCTGGCCAAACAAGGTTGGCTGTATCATTTCACGGCTTGCCTGCATTACTTC
The DNA here is from genome assembly GCA_021732145.1 of Alphaproteobacteria bacterium. Classification (GTDB taxonomy): domain Bacteria; phylum Pseudomonadota; class Alphaproteobacteria; order UBA9219; family RGZA01; genus RGZA01. The sequence goes on along the minus strand of JAKFVN010000019.1, from coordinate 5,473 downwards.
ATCAAGGCGTTCCTGCAAGGTTAAAAGACGGTTTTCATGATGCTGGCGTTCAGCCAGGCGGCGCAAACAATTCTCGGTGATGATGACCGCGCCATCGACAATAAGCCCGAAATCGAGCGCGCCGAGGCTCATCAAATTACCGCTGATGTTGATGCGGATCATGCCCATGCCCGTAATGAGCATGGATAATGGAATAACAAGGGCGGTGATGAGCGCAGCACGGAAATTGCCCAGCAATATGAAAAGGACAACAATAACCAAAAGCGCGCCTTCGGACAGGTTGGTTTCAACTGTTTGAATGGTGCGATCGACTAATTTTGTGCGATTGAGCACTGTTTTGGCCTTGATGCCGCGCGGCAGTGATGCATTGATGGATGTGAGTTTTTCGTCAACTGCTTGCGAAACAGTGCGGCTGTTCTCGCCAATAAGCATCAACGCCGTGCCCACTACAACTTCGGAGCCATTTTCCGAGCCAGAGCCGGTGCGCAATTCCTTGCCGATTGTAACCGTCGCCACATCTTTAAGATAAACCGTTATCCCGGCGCGGTAGGCGACCACGATGCTGCCAATATCCTGCATATCCGCAATACGGCCATCGGCGCGCACGACATAGGCTTCGCCGTTGCGTTCAATATAACGCGCGCCCACGCTTGTATTATTGCGTTCTAATACTTCGGTAATGTTCGCAAAGCTGATCCCAAGCGCAACCATGCGTTCCGGATTTGGCTGCACATGATATTGCATAACATATCCGCCAATCGCATCCACACCTGCTACGCCTTTTACGCCTTTCATTTGCGGCCGGATAATCCAATCCTGCACGGTACGTAAATAGCCCGCCTGTTCGTGGGGGGCGCGCAAATACTGGCCTTCAGGAGTCATGTAGCTTCCATCCGTTTGCCATCCCGGCTGCTTATCATTTGTGGGCGCACCCTTACCATTTGGGTGCTCATATTCAACCGTCCACATGTATATTTCGCCGAGCCCCGTGCTAATCGCACCCATTTTTGGATCAACGCCGTCTGGCAAGGAATCCTTGGCTTCTGCAAGGCGTTCATTCACCTGCGCCCTGGCAAAATAAATATTGACCTTATCGTTGAATACAACGGTAACCTGGCTGAATCCGTTGCGCGAGATGGAACGCGTATAATCAAGCCCCGGGATACCGGCTAAAGCAGTTTCAACTGGATAGGTCACCAGTTTTTCCACCTCCATCGGCGAAAAAGCAGGCGCAATCGTATTAATCTGCACTTGCTTATTGGTGATGTCGGGCACTGCGTCAATTGCCAGATCCTTGAGCGAGTAAATGCCAAATACTGCGATGCACAGAATAAAAAGCACAACAAGGAAACGATGCTGCAACGAGAAACCAAGGATACGTTCAATCATAATGCGTTACCTGAAAATATGTGTGATTTAGTGTTCGTGATCTGCGCCAGACTTGCCAATATCAGCTTTGATAATGAAGCTGTTTTTGGAAACATATGCCTGCCCTACAGTTATCCCTTCTTTAATTTCCGTCCATTGAGGGTCGCTCATCCCTGTTACCACAGGTTTGGCATGGTATTTGCCATCTGGCAGCGCCAAAAACACCACCGTCTTATTTTCCATGCGCTGCAACGCCTCGGTTTTCACAGCAACGGGAACCTGCTTTTGAGATACGGCTATCTCGGCATGAATGCTCATGCCTGAACGCCAATGACCATCAGGATTATTGATACTGGAACGCACAATTGTCGTTTGGCTTGACGATTCTGCCGTTGGCAGAATGAGAGAAACTGTTGTTTGTGTCGTGATAGGGTCGGTCAAGCATTTAATCGTCACATCCGCGCCGGTCTTAACTCGCTCGACATCTTTGGAAAATACAAACATTTCCCCCCACAGCGTGCTTAAGTCCGCAACTGAAAAAAGCGGCTGATCCGATGCAAGCTCCCCGATATTGGCTTGACGCGTGATAACGGTACCCGCGACAGGTGATTTAACAGGATAGACTTGCAAGCTATCGTTGCTTTCAACCGTTGCAAGAACTTCTCCTGCTTGAACGGTTTCGCCCGGCTGCTTGAGAACGCTACGAATAATACCAGGAAAGCGGGCCTTGACCTGAGCCGTGGTATTTTGATTGAGCGTTACGCGCCCAGCCACTGAAAGCCGATCCTGGACAAGTGCCTCGGAGGCATTCGAGACCTCAATCTCCAGTGATTTGGCCGCGTCGGCACTGATGGTAACGCTTTCTTCATCTTGCTTTTCCTGCCCGCCCTTATCCGCATGCGGATGGGGTTCCACGGCATCTTGGCGCGCCTCGGGCTTATTGCCTTCAGCTTGAATTGCTTGGGGAACATCTGCTGTTTGGGGCTTGTTGTTATCAGCTTGCGCCAATTTACAGACCGCAACAATGGCGACGCAAAGCGTAAAAGCTAGAAAATATTTTTTTAAATGGTTCATGGCGAGTCCTATTCTTGGTTTTGTATGGCGACAGAAAGGGTAGCGGCATGAATTGCGCCCAAGCGTTCAAGCTGCGCCTTTGCAGTATGGAAATCACGTAACGCATCAATATATTGCCGTTTGGCACTGGAAAGGCTGCGCTGCGCATCCAAAACTTCTAAATAGGCAAACCGTCCCAAGCTGTAGCCTTCGCGCGCAAGCTGAAAGCCGCGATTGGCTGAAGGCAGAATTTCGGTTTTTAAAAGCTGCGCCTGCTTGTAGGAATTATCAACGCGCGCCTGCACCTGCCGCAATTCGGCGCGCAAATCGAGCATGGTCTGGCGGCCTTCCATCTCGATGCGCAAGGCATCCTGGCTGGCTTTTTCAATATTGCCATTATTCCCATTTAAAATCGGGATGGGCATCGACAGCCCCACCACAAAGGCCTGGTCATTGCTGCTGTAAAAATTGCGTACGCCCGCATTGAGCCTTGGATTTGGGATGGCATTGGCTTTTTCCAGATCCGTGCGCGCCTGCGCTTTTTGCAATGAAGCATCAAGGCGTTTTTTAGCCGGGGTTTCCTCCAGCATCGCTTCGGTTACAGGCGCAGACTTATCGGCCAGGAAAAAATCGCCGGAATCCAGCTTTCCCGGAATCCTTGGATCACCCAATAATGCGTCGAACGCAGCCTGGGCCGTATTTTTTTCCTGATATGCCTTTTCAAGCGCAATCGATGCTGTGGAGCGTTCAACTTCCGCGCGGCTGCGTTGCAAAAGCGGTGCGGCGGCGGCACCCACCCTGACATTGACGGAGCGCAGCACATCTTCCGCGATGCGCTTTTGTTCTTGGGCCAAGCTTACGCTTTCCTCTGCCGCGATACGCTGGTAGTAGGCAACCGTCACATCACGGATTAGGTCAAGCTGCCCTGCCTGGCTTTCAAGAGAAGCAATCGCCACGCTATTTTCAGCAATTCGTTCACGCGCGGCAATCTGCCCGCCAATTTCAAATTCCTGGCCGACACCATAATTTGCCTCGGCGGAAGAAAAGTTTTTGTACTGGCCGCTTCCTGCGATATTGTCAGTACCAATATTGATGTCGGGATTTATCCACGCCGTGGATTGCCGCAACTCCCCCTTAGCTGCTGCGATTGCTTTCTGATATGCCTGCATGCGGGGCGACTGACGCAAGGCAATCTTAATTGAATCCGCAAGGGTTACCCTGCCATCCGCATGATCTTGAACAGTGCGTTCGGCAAGGGGAACATTGACCACTTCATCGGGTGGAACTGTTGCATTCGCATATGAATGAACAAAGACCAGACCACACAGCAAAAAACAGAAATAACGAACACGCATAACACATCCATCTAAGTAATTATCGAAATGCTTCTTGGAAACCAAGTGTACCGTAGTATCACGGACACACGACTAGGAGGCAAGAAAAGATAATGAATTAGGCAGATGGCGGCTTAAGTAGCGGCGCAAGCATAAAAGAAGTTTTTACTGCATCATTGGCAACAAAAAACATGTTTCGCAAAGCAAACATGTTTTTTTGTAAAAGATGTGCATCACCCAATGCGTGATGCTTGCACATGCAATGATGACTAACTCCTGCACTTGCATCCTTGCATGGCATGTTTTGGGTATTATTTGAAGAGATAATCTGCGTGCCTGTGTCGTTACCCGCCCGTGCAGCGCAGCCATCACCGCTTATGCAGAGAGTCATGGTTAATGATAAAAGAAGCAAAAGGGAAACGATTGTTTTTAGCATAAACGTATACGATGGTTATTTAGACAGGTCTTTAGCATCAAATTTAAAAAAACACCAGAGCTATTTGTTAAATTGGAATGTATCAGTCAATTATGGCAACAATAATGCAGCATCGATTAGATGTTGGCCCTTGCTGATTCTATATCACTGCATATTTTCAGTTGCATCATAACGTATGCGGCATTTTTAAGACAACCATACCGATCGCATAACCGGTGACAGTGGTATGATTTGCGCGGCAATAGAACCCATATGCCGCACACAAGATCACGCTTAAGAAAAGCCAGGCGGGCAAAGGCTGTTGGGAATTAACTTCAGTGAGATACGCCAGACGCGCTATCCGTCCTGCAGTCCTGTTTTTCTATCTGTAATGTGGCGTGCAAAATATGGAACTGCTGTTCAAGAATGGTTGCAGCTTCCTTGCGAACCAGCAAAGCATCCGTACCTTCGCTGATTAGAAGATGCGCTGAAAGCGAAGAACTATCGCTGGTTAATGCCCAAATATGTAAATCATGCAACCCTTCAACACCCCCCACTGCTTTCAACGCCTTGGCGACAGCGTCTAAATCGATGCCATCGGGAACGCCTTGAAGGAGTATATTGACTGTTTCCTTGAGAAGGCCGAACGCGCGCGGCAAAACCCACAGCCCGATACCAATTGCAACCAATGCGTCAACCCAACCCCATCCTGTCAGCCATATGATTACAGCTGCGCCAATAACTCCTATTGAGCCGAGAAGGTCGCTCCAAACTTCGAGGTATGCACCTTTAATATTCAAGCTGCTGTCTTTGCCAGCGCCAAGCAGCCGCATCGCAATCAGATTAACAATCAATCCAAGCGTGGCAATAATCATCATGCCCAGCGTTTGAACCTCCGGCGGCTTAATGATGCGCTGAACCCCTTCGTATAAGATATATCCCGCTACGGCAAAGAGCAGGACTGCATTAAAGGCTGCCGCGAGTATTTCAAAACGCTGATAGCCAAATGTACGACGGCTATCGGCTGGACGTTCGGCGATTTTAATTGCTGCCAGCGCAATCGCTAGTGCAATTGTATCCGTAAACATGTGCGCCGCATCTGAAATCAACGCCAGGCTGCCGGTAACAATACCGCCAATGACCTCTGCAACCAGAAACGTTGATGTTAACCCCAACGCGAAAGTTAACGAGCGTGCGTTTGTCACGCGTCCGCTGCCGTGATTATGCCCTGCTGCCAAAACGATCTCCTGATTTTTAGTTATTGTGACTAACGTATATAACAGATGTTCCCTGCAAACAACCT
>JAKFVN010000018.1 GCA_021732145.1 Alphaproteobacteria bacterium | reverse complement strand
TTGCTTCGCCCTTGCTGGTTGCCCATCCGGTTTTAATAAGTACATCAATCAATGGAACGCCGTTTTGCAATTCCGCTTTCGGCAATGTGAAGGTTGGAAGATTATCACCCGTGCTTCCTTCTTCAAATGTCTTGCGTGCGGTTTCGGCAGATTCTGCTGCGGCTTTTTCGCCGTGGCATAATTTGGTGGCTTCAAAGGCCAGTACTTTTTTGGCTTCGTTGATTTCATTGCCCTTTAATGCCGATAGGCGCGCGATTTCATCGAGCGGTAAATCGGTGAAGAGCTTAAGGAACTTGCCAACATCGGCATCTTCGGTATTGCGCCAGAATTGCCAGTAATCATAGGGGCTAAGCCTGTCGGCCTTGAGCCATACCGCGCCAGCAGCAGTCTTACCCATTTTTGCGCCGGATGATGTTGTAATCAGTGGTGTGGTCAGGCCAAACAAATTTGCCTGCGCCATTTTATGGCCAAGGTCGGTGCCGTTGACGATATTGCCCCATTGGTCGGAGCCGCCCATTTGCAGCAAGCAGCCATAGCGTTTGTGCAGTTCCACAAAATCATAGGCCTGCATAATCATGTAATTGAATTCAAGGAAGGTGAGTGGCTGTTCGCGGTCAAGGCGCAGCTTCACGCTGTCAAACGCCAGCATGCGGTTGATGGTGAAATGGCGGCCCACATCACGCAGGAATGAAATATATTCCAGCTTATCCAGCCAATCAGCATTATTGACCATGATGGCATCGGTTTTACCATCCCCGAATTTCAGGTAATTGCCGAAAATAGTTTTGATGGATGCGATATTGGATGCAATTTTTTCATCGCTCAGCAATTGGCGCGCTTCATCCTTGCCCGATGGATCGCCGACCTTGGTCGTGCCGCCGCCCATTAATACAATGGGTTTATGCCCGGCCTGTTGCAGGCGGCGCAGCAGCATGATGGAAACCAGATTGCCGACATGCAGCGAATCTGCGGTCGCGTCAAAGCCGATATAGGCGGTGATGGTCTTGCTGGTTGCTGCGGCATCCAATCCCTTTTCATCGGTGATTTGGTGGATATAGCCGCGCGAATGAAGCGTTTGCAGAAAAGTTGAAGCCGAAGCAGTCATTTTTGTTTCAGTTTGGATGGGATGTAATTAGTCTAATACTTATGGCTAAATTCTCACCCGTAATCAATAAGCTGGCAATCAATCGTTCTAAAAAGCACGTATTTACTGCAATTGGGCTGATGAGCGGCACATCGATGGATGGCATTGATGTCGCGCTGTTGCAGACCGATGGCAAGAAACACGTCAAAACAGGCGCTTTCGCAAGCTACCCCTACAGCGCCGCATTCCGCGAAAAACTGAAAAACGCTTTGGGCAAATACAAGGCTCCCTCGCTGGAAAAGGAATTAACAAAGCTGCATGCCGATGCGGTGCAGAAGTTTTTTAAGCAATTCAAGCTGTGCGCCAGTGATATTGACTGCATCGGCTTTCACGGGCACACGCTGCACCATGAACCCGCCAAGAAAATCACGGTGCAAATTGGCGATGGAAAATTACTGCATAAGCTAACTGGCATTCCGGTTGTGTATGATTTCCGCAGTGATGATGTGAAGGCCGGCGGGCAGGGCGCGCCATTAGTACCTGTGTATCATCAGGCATTGGCGGCAAAGCAAAAAGCGCCGGTTGTGTTTTTGAACATTGGCGGCGTTGCCAACATTACCTATATCAGTGCAGGCAAGTTATTGGCTTGCGATACAGGCCCCGGCAATGCGCTGATTGATGATTGGGTGCAGCATCATAAAAAGGGCGCGTTTGATAATGGCGGCAAGCTTGCTGCAAAAGGCAAGGTTGACGCGAAATGGGTCAAGCGGTTTTTGGCGCATCCCTATTTCAAAAAGAACATGCCCAAATCGCTGGACAGGAATGCGTTTTCAAAATTCATTCCAGGGCATTTGGATATGCAGGATGGCGCGGCGACCCTCACGCAGATGACTGTGGCAGCGATTGCCGAAACGCTGAAGCGCTGCCCCAAAAAACCGAAGCTGATGGTTGTGTGCGGCGGCGGGCGTAAAAATATTGAATTGCTGCAACGCTTGCAAAAAGCAACGCGCATTAACACCATGCCGATTGAATGGATGAAGCTGGATGGCGATGCGATTGAAGCGCAGGCGTTTGCCTATATGGCAGTGCGTGAAGTGATGGGCCTGCCCATCAGCTTCAAGACAACAACCGGAAGAAAATAAATTAGGCCGCGCTTTGCGGTGATGGCGCACGCGATGGCGCGCCATGTGGCTGCGTGTGCGGCGTTTGGGTTGGCGCAGATGCCACGTTCACGTATGGGCTGGTGGTTCTGGAAATAAGCTGTTGTGGTATTACATGGCGTGAAGGCGGGTGTTGTTCGCCGGGTTGCTCAATGCCAAGAATGATGGATGATACGCGGCGCGGGCTGATATCTTCTTGAATAAAACGACTATAGGGCAGGTGGCCAAGGTAGCGCGTGAAGTTACGCATATTGGCAAGCTGCTCGCCGCGCAATTCACCTTCGGTGCGGCGGTTTATCTCGTTCACAAAGCCTGTTTGAATTTCACGCGAATAGTTTTTGTCCTTCACTTCGCGTGCAATGCGTTTGGCGGCTTCTTCCTGCGCACGTTGCTCCATATTGATGCCAAACAGACCTGCAAAGAAAGTCTGAAATGGATGATCTTTTTTGTATTGCGCAAGGCCGGCGCGGATTTCGGCTTGCGTTCGCGGGCTGTGCAACAGGCGCTGGCGCGAGATTTCAGGATTGCGTACAAAGTCGTTGATATTCTGCCCAACCTGGTCGTTGTATTTCTTGATTTCCGGCTTGATGCGCATGATGTTGGCGGCAACCGCATCAAGCACACGGCGCGGTACTTGTCCGTTATTTTCGGCGCGCACGCGCGCTTCGTAATCGCGCGTAATGCCATCCAGCATATTGGTGTTGAGGAACGAATTGAAGGTTCGTTCATCGCTGGCCAGTGTTTTTAAATGTTTATAGAATCCCGAATTTTCAGCGCCGGGGCTTTCGCGTCGCATACCGTCTAAAAATCCATTGGCGATTTTCTGTTGCACCGTTTTGTCTTTGCTTAATTCAAGAAGCAGGCTGCGAATGGAATTCGGTAATCCTTGTCTCACCGCTGCTTCCAGCGCTTGCGGATTATTAGCAAGCTCTGGCTTTGATTTTTTCAATTCATCGGTCAATCGTGCTGTTGCAACTGTCTTGAATTGTGCAGCATCTCCATCGGTTGCATTGTGAATGCCATTTACAATCAAATCCAGAACGGTGGTTTGCGGCGTTATCCTGCCCATCGAGAATGGCGCAGCAGCACTTGATGTCTGACTGGGCGTTTGGCTTGGCGCAGCTGCGCGTGTTGGAATTGGCGCGGCATTGGTTGGGCGCAGCGTGGCCAGAGCTGGCGCCTGAGTAGCCGCCCGCGTTGGGGTTGAAAGTGTTTGAACTTGCCGTGCGGTAACAATCGTTGTGCCCGTAGCCGTTCGCTGCACGATTGTTTCTTCTTCTCGTGCTGTAACAACTTCCATGCCATCCGTGCGCGCAGATGGCATGGAAGTTGGCACGGCTGAAGGCACCGTCGTGCGTACTGGCAAGGCCGTTGGAATAACCGTTTGCCGTGGTTCTTGCGAAGGTGTTGCCTGCACTACTGGAATAGCCACGGGCGCAGTTCTAATTATTGGCGTAGCGCCCTGTGTAGCAGCTGCTTGTGGCACACCATTTGCAATGTTTTGCAGCGATCTTACATACGAAGGTTCGACTTCAACGACAACCCCATGTAAACTTTCTAAAGAAGAACCATATAATGCTGAAGTGTCATAAGTACGAGTACCGCCAATCAGAACGGGAATTTTTCTTTGCTCTGCTGCCTTTAATATGGGTTGTAATTTTTCGCTTAACCCATCGAGAATTTGCTTTTTTGTTTCTTCTCTATCTTTTTCTTTTTCAATCGCATCCAAATCTTTTAATTTTTTGCCATAGAACCAGCCCTGAAATAATAAACTGGATTCAATTTGCGCACCCAAAGATTGGCTATTTGCCGTGCGCGCAATTTCGGCAAGCCGGTCTTGTGCCTCGGCTCTCGTCATCGTCGCGAGTTGCTCATCAATTTCTGCTTGTGTCATTGCCATCCGCATATTTTCGCGGAAAATGCTTCACATTTTATTAAATGGTAACGGATTGTTAACAATAAACTGTGGAACCCAAGGAAAACTGCGGGTTTCAGGCATAAAAAAACCGGCACCCGTTATTTTTGGGGCCGGTTTTTTCTAATCTTATGAGAGCCTTAAGTCGCTTACGCGCTCATGGTTAAGCAGAAAGGGCAAAGCCCATGCTGGCTGGGTTGAAGAGGGCTTGGTCGAGGTAGCTTTCAACGGCCTTTTGCATGTTATCGGTTTTATCGGTGAAGAAGTGGTCGGCGCCTTGAATAACGCGGTAATCGATTTTGATGCCGCGTTGGTATGAAAGCTTGTGCACCAGTTTCGCCACGCTTGGTTCTGGCACGATTTCATCTTGGTCGCCTTGAATAATCATGCCGGAAGTCGGGCATGGCGCAAGGAAGGTGAAGTCGAGCATGTTCGCTGGTGGCGCGATGGAAATGAAGCTGTCGATTTCAGGGCGGCGCATCAGCAATTGCATGCCAATCCATGAACCGAAGGAGAAACCTGCAACCCATACGCTGCGCGCAGCTGGGTTGATGGTTTGCAACCAATCGAGTGCGGAAGTTGCATCGGCCAATTCGCCTTCACCGCGGTCGTATGAACCTTGGCTGCGGCCCACGCCGCGGAAGTTGAAACGCAGGGTTGCGAAATCGCGGCTGGTGAATGATTGATAGACGTTGAACACAACTTTGTTGTTCATCGTGCCGCCATGTTGCGGCGATGGGTGCAACACCAGCGCGATTGGCGCGGTTGGTGACTTACCGGGGCTATAACGGCCTTCGAGACGTCCGGCTGGGCCGTTAAATAGGACTTCTGGCATACTGCACACCCTTGAATTGGCTGTTTACAATTTGTTAATAAATTCACTATAGCGGATTAAATCGTTAATTTTCAAGGTTTTCATGCATCAGAGGCCAAAAAATCCTTTAAAATAAGCTTTTATCAGAGGCTTAAATGGCCAAAGCCCCGCTATTTTCTAGTAATGGCAACCTAGCAGACAGGGTTGAAATTAAAAACAACTCCTTTGGTTTGTGCTAGTTTCCCTTGCCTATATATAGAGGGATTAATGACGACCGCTCCCGTTTATCTGGATTATGCCGCAACCACGCCCGTGAAGCCTGAAGTGATTAAGGCGATGATGGCGGCGTTGGAAACGCATGGCAATGCATCATCGGTGCATGGCTTTGGCCGCGATGCGCGCCATAAGGTGGAAGGCGCGCGCGCCATTATCGCCAAGCGTTATAACGCAAAACCATCGCAAATCACATTCACCAGCGGTGCAACCGAAGCGAACAATATGGCCCTTAAAAGTTTTATTGGGCACGGGTTTGCGGGCCGCCCGCATATTGTTTCTGCCATCGAACACCCATCCATCATGCAAGCCGCGCATGACCCGTTGATTGTCGAAGTGAACGAAGATGGTTTGATTAATCTCAAGCAGTTGGAAGAGCTTCTTAAAGCAAACCCGCAAGCATGTGTCAGCATCATGCTGGTCAATAATGAAACGGGCGTTATCCAGCCAGTGAAGGAAGCCGCAGCACTGGCCAAGCAATATGGCGCGGTGATTCATTGTGACGCCGTGCAGGGCGCTGGCCGCATGGCCGTGGATTTCAAGGATTTGGGCGTGGATATGATGAGCCTTTCCGCGCATAAGCTTGGCGGGCCGCAGGGCATTGGCGCGTTGATTTGCAGTGACACCATCAAGCTTGCGCCGATGATTACGGGCGGCAGCCAGGAATCACGCAAACGCGCAGGCACGGAAAATGTGGCAGCGATTGCCGGGTTTGGCCGCGCGGTTGAATTGATTGATGCGGATTTGGAAAGTTCACAGGAGTGGGTGAAGTGGCGCGGCATGTTTGAAATGCTGATTACGCAGCGTGTGCCACAGGCCAAAGTATTCGGCGCGGATGCACCGCGCGTTGCCAGCATTTCCTGCATCACCATGCCGGGCGTGCGCAATGACACGCAGCTTATGGCATTTGATTTAGCGGGGTGTGCAGTCAGCAGCGGGTCGGCCTGTTCCAGCGGAAAAGTGCAGCCATCGCCCGTATTAAAGGCCATGCGCGCAAGCGAAGCGGATGCCGCATCGGCCATCAGGGTTAGTTTCGGCTGGGGAACCAGCATCGCGCAGTTGGAAAAACTTGCGGAACTTTGGCTGAACCTATATCAACGAAGCAGCAAAACGAAGGCAGCGTAAGGATTCCCCCTATGGATAATGTGGACATTGATAAGGTGATTGACCTTTCGTCGAACCAGCAGGATTTCCTGTGCTGGTCATGTCATCAGCATTTATCGCAGCGCGCCATGTTCTGTAACCACTGCGGCTGCATTCAGCCCGTTCGTGATATCGACCATTTCCAGCGCCTGGGCCTGGAAAAAAAAGTTGATCTGGATTTGCAGCAGCTTGAAAAAAACCACGCATCCTTGCAGCGCACATTCAATGCCGAGCGTTTCATGATTAGAAGCCAGCAAGAAAAAACCTATGCCGCCAAGCACCGCGAAGCCGTGCAAATGGCATTCGATAATCTGCGCGACCCCGTCAGCCGCAGCCGTTACTGGCTGATGCTGAACAAAGCCGAAGCCAAGGAAAATGCAACCCAGCAAAACTCCGCGATTATTTCAGAGCTTCACGGCATGTATGAAGGTGCATCGGACACCGTGGCGCTGGATAGATTGGCGCAGCGCACGGGGCAGGAAATTGAAATGGGCATTATCCGCCTGTTATCGGTCTTGCGCACGCAGGACTGGAATTCAGCCAATAAGGTGCTCTCAGAACTGGATGAACTGGAAACATTGATTACAGCGGTGCGCGAGAAACGCCAATCCCTTACGCCGCATGCGAAGTAGCTTTTTACGAATTAATTGATAAAGCCAGCAGCCACGAGCTTCACTCGCTCTGCGCAAACGCGCAACCGCTCGTGACAGAAAGGTTTGTCAATTGCAGGCTGATTTAGTCTTTCGCGTCAGCGGCGACCTGAATTCGTACGATCTTATCTGGAATAATCACGGTGCCATTATTAGCCTTGTTGCCCTTCTTGATGTGGTCAACAAATTCCATGCCTGACACAACCTGGCCCCATACGGTGTATTGGCCATCAAGGAAGGAAGCCGTATCAAGGCAGATGAAGAACTGGCTGTCAGCGCTATCCGGATTGGATGAGCGTGCCATGCTTGCCGTGCCGCGCACATGGTGTTCGGATGAGAATTCAGCAGGAATGTTCTTGCCCGAACCACCGGTGCCGTCACCCTTCGGGTCGCCGCCTTGGGCCATGAATCCGTCAATCACGCGGTGGAAGGCAAGGCCATCATAGAATTTCTGGCGAACCAGTTCCTTGATGCGCGCAACATGCTTTGGCGCAAGGTCGGGGCGCAACGCGATAATCACGCGGCCATCCTTCAAATCCATGAGCAGGGTGTTTTCAGGGTCTTTAATCGCAGGATTTGCGGCGGGTGCTGGCGCGGTCACGGGAGGTGTTCCTTTCGGGGCAGTTTGATCAACCATCGCACCTTGAGCATTGGCAAACATGGGAGCGATAGCGAGGGAGGAAAGTGATAGAAAAACGGTTAAAAGAAAAGCGAAAAATGAGCGCATGAATAGTCCTCATGGTTGAAAGGGTAACCGTAGTCTAGCGATATGGCGAATGGATGAAAGAGGGATTCTCTATATGTTCGGATGCCGCATGGCTTCGCCTGCATAGGCGGGTGGGCCAGCAATCGTTGCCTTTAACGCAATTGTGCCAGCGCTGCATTTTCTTCCCTGACACGAAAGAAAATCCACAACGCGGTCAATCCGCCAAAAAAAGCCGCAAGCGACCATTGGCCAAACGTCATGGAAAGGGCAATCACTTCGCCAAACAGGGCAATATAAATCGGGTGAGTAAGGAAACGGTAAGGGCCGGATGTGACGCGTTTGCCGTTTGGCACTATCATAATCCGCGTTGTCCAGTATTTGCCCAGATGCCATATGGCCCACCAGCGCAATGCCTGCATCAGCACGAACAAGCCAAGCCATATAAAATTCACGGGCGTGTTTTTCAACGCGAAAATGGGAAGGGCAATCAGCCACAGCGCATAGGCAATAAAAATCGGCCAGCGTTGCCATGATGCGAATTCTTTCCCGTCTTCCTTGCGCATCGCGTTGGTCTTTATTTCGCCATAGACGATTTCACTTAAACGGAAAACGCCGGTGATGGTGGCAAGGGTAAGTGCGGCTTCATTAATGAACATGGCTGTTATCCTGAACGAAGTGTTTTAATCGCCTTATCATACTGGAATAAATACAGCAGGTGACGCAAGGCTTTCCCGCGTTCGCTTTCCAATTCGGGGTCTTTATTGATCATCAGCTTGGTATCATCGCGCGCGGTTTGCAGCAATTCGCCGTGCGCTGCCAAATCCGCCAGTTTAAAATCGGGATAACCGCTTTGGCGCTTGCCTAATACTTCGCCGGGGCCTCTAAGGCGTAAATCTTCCTCCGCAATCTTAAACCCATCATCGGTTTCGCGCATCATTTTCAAGCGCGCCTTGGCGATTTCACCCAAGGGTTCTGCGAATAACAACAGGCATGCGGATGGTTTATCGTTCCGCCCCACGCGGCCGCGCAATTGGTGAAGCTGGGCCAAGCCAAAACGCTCCGCATGCTCAATGACCATTAATGTGGCATCGGGCACATCCACGCCCACTTCAATCACGGTAGTTGCTATAAGCAGCCGCGCGTTTCCTTTCGTAAATCTTTCCATTTCCTTTTCGCGCTCTGCCGATTTCATTTGCCCATGCACCAGCGCGACATTGGCTTCGCCCAGATGTAGTTTCATTTTTGCGTAACGGTCAGTGGCGGCAGCTAAATCAATCAGTTCGGATTCTTCAACCAACGGGCAAACCCAGTAAACTTTCTCACCTGTTTTTATTTTACGTGCGACTGCTTCCATGACTTCATCAAGGCGGCCCAGCGGAATGGTGCGCGTATCAATCACGCGCCGTCCTGCGGGTTTTTCGGTAAGGCGCGAACCTTCCATATCGCCATAGGCGGTCAGGGTGAGTGTGCGCGGAATGGGCGTTGCGGTCATTACCAATAAATCAGGCGTGACGCCTTTATCCGATAGCGCAAGGCGTTGGTGCACGCCAAAACGGTGCTGTTCATCAATAACGATAAGGCCAAGGTTATGAAACCGCACATCATCCTGAAACACTGCATGGGTGCCAATAATAATGCCTGCCTTGCCGCTTTCCATATCTTCCAATGCTTCGCGCTTGGCGGCGGCATTTAATTTACCGTGCAGCAGGGTGATGGTTACAGGAATGCCATTCATCATCTTGCTGATGCTGGCGAAATGCTGCTGCGCCAGAATTTCGGTAGGCACCATTAAACAGGCCTGTGCGCCTGCTTCCACGGCTTGCAGCATCGCCATCAACGCAACCAATGTTTTGCCGCTGCCCACATCGCCTTGCAGCATGCGCAGCATCCGGTCGCCTGACTGCATATCCGTGCCGATTTCTTTAATGGCTTCGGTTTGTGATTTGGTAAGTGCAAATGGCAGTTGTGATAAAAGTTTTTTCTGTAACGTGCCATCGCTTTTCAGGCTGCGGCCTTTCAGTACACGGGTTTTTTCACGCGTAAGGGCCAGTGCCAATTGGTTAGCGAGGAGTTCATCATAGGCAAGGCGGCAGCGCGCAGGGTTTTGCGGCGCGCATTCCGCATCCGATTGCGGGTTATGTAGCGTTTGCAATGCTTTTTGCCAGGCGGCCCAATTTTGTTTTTTCAAATAACCGGCATCAATCCATTCCGGTAGTTCCGGCGCGCGTTCCAATGCCAATTGAATGCTTTTACGTAAAGATTTCGATGGCAGGCCGGCGGTCAGATTATATACCGCTTCAACAGCGGGAATTTCATTTCTGCGCGCAACCGGCACCACATATTCGGGATGGGTGATTTGTTTCTTGCCGTTGAAATCATCAAAGGTGCCACTCACCACAACCTTCTCACCAATCGGAAATTGCTTTTGCAAGGTTGCTTCATAGGCTTTGAAATAAACCACATCCAAAAATCCGGTATTATTGCTGACGCGCACGCGGGATGGCTTGCCGTGCTTGCCTATATCAATGTGTTCAACTTCAACTTCCAGCGTGACGATGTCGCCCGGCATTGCGCGCATAATGGGCGGAGCCGCGCGCCGATCAATCACGCGGAACGGGCGATGCCATATCAAATCCACCACCAATGGCCCGCATAATTTGGCGATAAACACGGCAAAGCGCGGCCCAATGCCTTTCAGGCTTTGGAGCGATGCGAAGAGAGGGTCGAGCAGGGATGGGCGCATATATATAGTTATATATGTATCGAGCAGATTCACCCAATCAAACTCGCTTATAGCAACAATGTGATTGGGATCTGCTCTGTATATAAGGCGCTTTTATCGGCCTGACAATTTTGCTAGCTTGAACCTTACTATATGACCCGCTGCGCCCGAATTTTTGGGCAAGGCGGCGTTCGGCGTTTCGTTACGGGTAAAAGTATGTCTGAAGAACTAGAAAATCTGCGTAAAAAACTCATCTTCCGTTCATGGCACCGCGGTACGCGTGAAATGGACTTGATGATGGGCAAGTTCGCCGATGCAACGCTGCCGAATTATGGCGCGGCGCAATTACAAGCCTATGAAGAACTGATGCACGAAAACGACCCCGATATTTATAACTGGATAACCTTGCAGGAAACATTGCCTGAAAGCGTGCAGGGTAATTCCGCGCTCAAAGAACTCATCGCGTTTTATAATAAGACATAACATGTTTGCATCCGCCTTTAATCTTGATGATAAAAAAACGGTTACGCTAGCCGGTGCGCCCTTTGGCCATCATGCACGGATATTGGCGGAGCTGGCCAGCGCAGCGCGCCCACGCACGGCTGTTTATGTGGCAGGTGATGAATTGGCGGCAGCGGTAACAGCGCAACTGGTTGCGTTCTTTAATCCGCATATTGAAATTCTGAATTTCCCTGCATGGGATTGCTTGCCCTATGACCGCGTATCGCCCAGCGCAGGTATTTTGGCCGCGCGCGTTGATTGCTTAAGTAAATTGCTGGAAACACCAAAACAACCGCGCCTTGTGATCACAACTGTGCAGGCAATGCTACAAAAAGTGCCAGCGCCTTCCGTATTCCGTGATGTGTCATTAGCGTTGCAGCCCGGCGATACGCTGGATATTGAACGATTAAAGGTGTTTTTAGCGCGCAATGGTTTTACACGCGCGGAAACCGTGCGTGAACCCGGCGAATATGCATTCCGTGGCAGTATTATTGATATTTTCCCGCCGGGCGTTGAAGAACCGCTGCGCCTTGATTTATTCGGTGATGATATTGAAACCATCCGTTCCTTTGACCCCATCAGCCAGCGCACCTTGAATCCACAAAACGGATTTCATTTAAAACCTGTTTCAGAAATCGTGTTTGATGATGTGACGATCGCGCATTTTCGGGGGGCTTACCGCGATGCATTTGGTGTCAGCGCCAAAGACCCTTTATATGAAAGCGTAAGCGCGGGCCGCAAATACCCCGGCATGGAACATTGGCTGCCGCTGTTTTATGATGGTATGGTTTCATTCGCCGAATATGTGCAAAACGCGGTGCTGCTGCTGGATGCGCAATTGGATGAAGCGGTCAATGCGCGCTTAAGCCATATTGATGATTTTTATTCAGCGCGCAAAGCATTGCAGCAGGCGGATAAGAAAGCAGGGCAGATTGTCTATCGCCCATTGCCGCCCGAACGCCTTTATTTAAACCGCAAGGATTGGGATGTGTTGCTGGCTGCGCATACGGTCGGCAATTTCTCACCTTTTCCAATCGCGGATATTGCGCAAAACGCGGTGGATTGCCAGGGCGCACGTGCGCGTGATTTCGCCGATATACGCGCAAAGGATGCAACCAACCTGTTTCAGACTGTGCGCGATTTTATTTTGGCGCAGCAAGGCCCAGAACATCAAAACCGGCGTGTGTTGATTGCCTGCTATAGCCAGGGTTCGGCCGAACGCATCATCCACGTCATGCGCGAACATGGCTTGACGCAATTGGAAATGGTGGGTGATTTTGAAAAGGCCGCCAAGCGCGATAAACGCGCGCCATCGGTTTGCGTGCTGGCGGTGGAACGCGGGTTTGCATCGCCGGATTTATTAGTGTTATCGGAACAGGATATTCTGGGCGACCGTTTGCAGCGCCCCAAACCGCGCCACGGCAAGTCCGATAAATTCACGCTTGAATTATCTGCCATGAATGAAGGCGATTTGGTTGTTCATGGCGAGCATGGCATTGGCCGTTATATGGGGCTGGAGACCATGCATGTGACTGGCGCGCCGCATGATTGCCTGCGCATTGTGTATGAAGGCGGCGATAAATTATATGTGCCCGTTGAAAACCTGGATGTGCTGTCGCGTTACGGCTCCAATACCGATGGCGTGCAGCTTGATAGATTAGGCAGTGTGTCATGGCAGGGGCGTAAGGCGCGCGTTAAAAAACGCCTGAAAGATATGGCGGAAGCATTATTAAAAATTGCCGCGGAACGCCAAGTGCAAGAAGGCGAGCAAATCACACTGCCATCAGGCCTCTATGAAGAATTCGCGGCGCGTTTTCCCTATGCCGAAACAGCAGACCAAGAACGCGCTATCCATCAGGTGTTTGATGATTTAGCCAGCGGCAAGCCGATGGATAGGTTGGTGTGCGGCGATGTGGGATTTGGTAAAACCGAAGTTGCCATTCGCGCGGCCTTTGCCGCCGTGCATGCAGGGTTGCAAGTGGCGGTGGTGGTGCCAACAACATTATTGGCGCGCCAGCACACGCGTAATTTCATGGCGCGCTTTAACGGCATGCCCGTGCGCATCGCGCAGTTATCACGCATGGTCAGCGCGAAGGAAGCCAAAGAAAGCAAGGCATTATTGGCCGAAGGAAAGCTGGATATTGTGGTGGGAACCCATGCATTGCTGGCCAAGGATATGCATTTCAAAAACCTCGGCCTGTTGATTGTGGATGAAGAACAGCATTTCGGCGTGAAGCAAAAGGAACGGTTGAAGGAACTGCGCGCCAATGTGCATGTGCTGACGCTGACCGCAACGCCCATTCCGCGTACGCTGCAATTGGCACTTACGGGCGTGCGCGAACTGAGCCTTATTACAACGCCGCCTGTAGATAGACTAGCGGTACGCACCGCCGTATTGCCATATGACGCGCTGGTTATCCGCGAAGCATTGATGCGCGAACATTACCGTGGCGGGCAAAGTTTTTATGTCTGCCCGCGCCTGGAAGACATGCCGCATTTGCGCGAACAATTGCAGGAATTGGTTCCGGAAATCAAAATTGTCACCGCGCATGGCAAGCTCACCGCGACCGAACTTGAAGATGTGATGACGGCGTTTGACGAAGCGAAATACGATGTGCTGCTTTCAACCAATATTGTTGAATCTGGCCTCGATATTCCAAATGCCAACACCATTATTATTCACCGCGCAGATATGTTCGGCCTTGCGCAGCTTTATCAATTGCGCGGGCGGGTGGGGCGCGCCAAGCAACGCGGCTATGCCTATTTAACCTATGATAATACGATGGCGCTGAGCCAAACCGCGCAGCAACGGCTGGAAGTTATCAGTACGCTGGAAGGCCTTGGCGCAGGTTTCCAATTGGCAAGCCATGATATGGATATTCGTGGTGCTGGGAATCTGCTGGGCGAGGAACAATCCGGTCACATCAGGGAAGTAGGCATCGAGCTATTCCAGCAAATGCTGGAAGAAGCGGTGGCCACCGCGCGCGATGAAGCCAAATATGGTGGCAAAGGCGCAGCGAACCAAAATGATGATGGCTGGACACCGCAGATTAATTTGGGCATGTCGGTACTCATCCCCGAAAGTTATGTGGCGGATTTAGGCTTGCGCTTGAATTTGTACCGCCGCGCGGCGGATTTGAAAAACCGTGATGAAATTGAATCCTTCGCAGCGGAACTCATTGACCGGTTCGGTGCATTGCCGGTTGAAGTGCAGAATTTGTTGGAAACGGTTGCGATTAAAGCATTGTGCAAACAAAGCGGGGTGGAGCGTTTGGATGCAGGGCCAAAGGGCGCGGTGATTGGGTTTAGAAACGCGTCGTTCGCAAAGCCTGAACGCCTTGTGCATTACATTCAAAAAAACAGCGGCACGATTAAGGTGCGGCCAGACCAGAAGCTGACCTGCCTTCGCGTATGGAATGATGAAGCCGCGCGGTTAAAGGGCGTTGAGAAGATATTGAACGAGCTGGTAAGCCTTGCCGCGTAAACGCCTTTTAAAAACCACAAACTCCTCTATATTTAAAACATTCTTCCACACACCAAGGACATCCCATGCCTCAGGCACTAAAACACAGCGTAGAAAAAGCGATTGAAAATGGCTTGTTTTCAAGCCGCTGGCTGATGGCACCGATGTATATCGGTTTGGTGGGCGGGCTTATTCTGCTGCTGATCAGCTTCTTTCAGGAACTTGTGCATTTATTTGCGGGCGTGCCGCGCCTTACGCAAAGCGAAATTGTCCTTGGCATTCTCTCGCTTATTGATTTATCGCTGGCCGGAAACCTGCTGCTGATCGTGATTTATTCAGGCTATGAGAACTTTGTTTCCAAAATGGACACGGCCAACCATGTCGACCAGCCCGATTGGAAGGGCAGCGTGGATTTTACGTCGTTAAAATTAAAACTGATTGCATCGATGGTGGCGATTTCGGGTATTCAGCTGCTCAAAGTCTTCATGGAAACGTCAAAAGCGACCGACCGCGATTTGACGTGGATGCTGATTATTCATGGGGCATTTCTTGCATCGGGCGTGTTGCTGGCGATGATGGATTATATTGCGGCAAAAACAAAAGCGCTGAAAGACTAGCCTGCGCCATAACCCCAGGTGCGTACTGGGCCAGTATCTACGTGCACGAAATCGCTGGCGGGGTAATAACCAACACCGCCTGCGCCTAAGCTTAATGCGGCTTGGTGCACATATTCAGTTGGCATGCCATCAACGCGGATATCAGTTGCCTGGCCTTTTACGTGATAGCTGTTCTTGGCAACGCCGCTGCTGTTTGATGCCAGCATCGCATTGGTTTGCGGGGAGCGGTAACCGGAAATAAGCTGGATAACATCAAAGTTGCGCAGGCTGGCTTGCAAGCGGTGCAGCACATCGAACAAACGGTAATCAATGCGCGCGACTTCTTCGGCGCGATGGTCGCGCATCAGGTAGCTGAACTGGCTCATCACGGCACGGTCGTAACCCCCATTGTAAAAATACGTGCCGCGATAAATTTCATTGGTGTGCGTATTAAAAAAGGTGAGCTGGCGAGCCGGATAATTGTAAAACGGAACGGCTTGCGCGGGCACAGTAAGTGTTGATGCGCCCACTGCCAAAGCAGTGGCGGATAATCCTAAAAATTTGCGCCGGTTAAGGGCGGGCTTACGTTGTTTTACAATAAGCATTTAAAACCTTGTGCGCATAAAGAGCGCATAAAAAACTGTGATCAACATCACTGATTTGCGGGGCAAATGCAAGGAAACCACCCCAAAAAAAGTTGCAAATATCGGTGATGTTGCGGATTTGAATCACATCGACTCATTCCGCCGATAAGTGACTCGATGCATTAAACGTAGGCCACAGGGGTTAATCTTTCGTTAACCATACATGTATCCGGTTTACAAGAGTCTTTTAAAGTAACTTGGCCCATTCCGCATCCAGGCCGTACACGTCATTGAAAAACTGCACGCGGTCTTTCTGATCCACGATGGCCGACCAGTATAACAGTTTAATCGGCGTTTTGGATGGCGGGGTCACGCGCTGGGTCTTCATGCTGTCGATGCGTTTTTGCAGACGGTCAGGTGTCCAGTCGGGATTATTCTTCATGAAAATGAGCGCCAATTCGGCGGGGTCTTTCAGGCGGATGCAGCCGGAGCTGCGCGTTCGATCATCCTTGCCAAATAATTCCTGATGCGGCGTTCCGTGCAGATACACAGCAAACGCATTTTGGAAATTGAACTTAATGCGCCCCAATGAATTAAGCGGCCCGGGGTCTTGGCGCAGCATGCCATCACCGCCGCCGCCGCGATGATGAATGCCTTGCTTTTCAAGGAATTCAGGGTCTTTTTCCCATTTGGGCAGCAGGTCTTTTTCCGCGATGCTGCTGGGCACATACCATGACGGGTTGATAATCATTTCATAAATGGCGCTTTTCACGAGCGGGCTGGGGCGGTCAACGCGGCCAACCACCACCGGCGCTTCATAGACGACTTCGCCTTGGCGGTAATAGCTGAGCTGCGCCGATGGAATGTTGATGACGATATTTTCCCACGCATCCGATGGACTTTGGCGAATGCGCGCAAGGTTCACGCGGATTTGGTCGATGCGTTCACGCGCGGTTACATTCATGGCACGAAACGTTTCCGGGCCGATATTGCCATCGGGGTAAAGGCCGTGCGTTTCCTGAAACTGCTTCATGCCTTCGACCAAGGCGGGGCCATAGGCTTTTTCCGGCACAGGTGAATTGGGAAAGGGCATGAACCCTTCCTGCGCCAAACGGTTATGGATTTGCAGCAAGCGGTCATCCTCAAAGCCTTCCTGAATAACGCCGCCGGATTTTACGCGTGTCCATCCCCCCTTATCCGCAATTTCGCGGTAGAGTTTCAGGGCTTCCTTCAGCTTGGCATAGGCTTTTACCTGCGGTGCCAAATGCTCAAGGAATTCGGGTACGCGTCCATCATTAATCGCCTTATTCAGGCCGCCAGCGATATCGGTTTTGTCGCGGCTGAGTGGCCATGTATGCAGTTTTGAATGCGGAATGGGGTCTTGGCCGGATAATGAACGCGCCATGCGCAGCACGATGTCGGATGCGATGATGTCAGCTTGCGCCAATGCTTCATTGGTTCCCACATTCACGCGTTCTTCCAGTGCATGAAATGGATAACCGCGATCGCCAAGGCCGTGTTCATCGAGCGTTGCGTGAACAAAAGCCGCGAATTCTTTTACCGTTGTTTTGGCGCTGCTTTCATGCAGTTGCCACGCAGTGGTGTAATTGCGCTTGCCATAAAATTCGGAGAGCAGCGGAATATCCACCGTTGCGCCGATGGCCTTTGAACCAGATTTCAGTAACCGCTCGATGGCGGGATTGGGTGATGAACTTGCCTTGCCCCAAACAGGCACCGCCAAGGGGAGGGTAATACACAGCAATAACAACAAACTTTTTAGTAACTTCATCATTCTAGGATTAACCGAGAATGCTGAAATTCCATACGATTTATGTGTTTTTGATTCTCTTATGCGCTTCGAGTGCGCGGTTTCTGCTATGTTTTAAATCGACCACAGGGCGGGGGTAGGTTTTGTCAAGCGTCACGCCCGCTTCCTTTAATTCCAATGGCGTTGCTTCCCACGGCGCGTGGATTAACTCCGTTGGAAGCTTGTCCAGTTCCGGCACGAATTTGCGGACATAATCGCCATTGGGGTCGAATTTCTGCCCCTGCAATACAGGGTTGAAAATGCGGTAATAGGGGGATGCGTCTGCGCCAGACCCCGCAACCCATTGCCATGATGCGGCGTTATTCGCCAAATCGGCATCGACCAGCGTATCCCAGAACCACGCTTCGCCGCGTTGCCAGGGTTGCAGCATATTCTTGATAAGAAGGGATGCAACGACCATGCGCACGCGGTTGTGCATCCAACCCGTCTGCCATAATTGACGCATGCCCGCATCGACGATGGGAATGCCGGTTTGCCCCTTGCTCCATGCCGTGAACAATTCATCATCCGGTTCCCACGGGAAGTCCGCATATTTTTTATTGAGCGGTGCTTCGGGCAAATCGGGGTGCGCGAAAAGCAGGTGATATGAAAATTCACGCCACAATAATTCGCTGATGAATTTATCAATCTGTTTGGTGATGCCGGATTGCGTGCTGGTTTCGCCAATATGTTTGGCGGCATAAAATGCCTGACGCGGGCTTATTTCGCCAAAATGCAGATAGGGCGAAAGGCGTGACGTATTGTCTTTATCAGGTCTATCACGGCCTGCGGCATAGTGATGAAGGCCGTCATCCAGAAACGTATGCAGGCGTTTATGGGCGGCTTTTTCGCCAATATCCCATGCAGCTTTCATCGGTTTTGCCCAATCGGGCTTGGTGGGCAATAACCCCCAACCATCCAACGTATCGCTGGTCGCATTGATGGCTGCGCCAGTGATTTTCCTGATTGTATCGGCGGGAAGCGCTGGCGCTTTGCCCATCAAACAGGATTTTGCAAAAGGCGTGAACACTTTGAAATGATTTCCCGCGCCATTTCTGATTTCCCACGGCTCAAACAACAGGCTGCCATTGAAGCTTTCAACGGGAATGCCGGAGTTTTTTAGCGTGGTTTTTAATTCGGTGTCACGCGCAATTGCGGCGGGTTCATATAGCCGGTTCCAATAGACAGCGCGCGCGCTTATGTCCTTGGCCAGTTTTGGCAAAACGGTTTTGGCCGCGCCGCGCCGCAGGATGAGCGGCACGCCCAATTTATCCAAATCATTTTTAAGTGATGTAAGGGAATGATGCAGCCACCAGCGTGATGCGCCGCCCATAGGCCAAGGCAGCGTATCATCCAGAATGTAAACGCATGCAACCGGGCCAAGCTCCGCCGCAGCGCGTAATGCAGGCTGGTCGCTTAGGCGCAAATCTTGCCGGAACCAAAATAGAGTAGGTTGCGTCATAATGAGACTGTTATAATTTCTTGGACATTCATGTTTTAGATGACTTCATCATCCATAGCGCCTAATTTAGTGTATCTTCCCTAACTTGCCAGCATAAACCGCCCATGCAGAAAATACTGAAATTCATTACACGCAGCTTCGCCATTCTGGGGTTTGCGGTGTTTGCCGTGTCGGTGACAGGCTGGGCGCTGTTGCTGAGCCATGAAAAAGAGCATTTGCCGGATAGCATTATCCTGTCGCTGGATTTGACCAAGGATATTCCGGAAGCCGCAGAGCATAATCCGATTAAGGCGGCTTTGGGCAAATCCAGCTCAATGATTTTAAAGGATGCGATTGCGGCGATTGATTACGCAAAGAAAGACCCGCGCGTGAAAGTGCTGGTGGGCCATTTTCGTGAAAACGCGGTTTCCATGGCGGGCACGCAGGAATTGCGCGATGCCGTGTATCGTTTCCGCGAACGCGGCAAGCCAAGCTATGCCTATGCGACCAGCTTTGGCGAATTCGGCGCAGCCGATAAGGCATATTACCTCGCCAGCGCCTTTGATGAAATATGGCTGCAACCGATGGGTCTGGTTGGCATCACAGGGCTTGCGGCGCAATCGCCGTTTGTTAAAGACGCGCTGGATAAGATTGGCGCTAGGGCAGATTTCGTTCACCGCGAAGAATATAAAAGCGCGATGGATATGCTGACGGAGAATGAGTTTACAGCGGCGAATGCTGAAATGCTTGGCTCCATCCTTGATGATCTGAATGCGCAGATGGTAGATGATATTGCAGCGGAGCGCCAATTGCAGCCGCTTAACCTGATGCGGTTGATTGATCATGCGCCGATTAATGCGCAAACCGCGCTGAACGAAAAGCTTGTCACCCATATCGGTTATGCGGATGAGCTGGAAACGCTGCTGGATCAATTATTCGGCAATGCATCGCAAGCGGTGCGCGCGGAAGATTACCTGTCCATGCGCCGCGATGAATTGGCCGATGATGATCATGATAAAAAGCCAGTGGTGGCATTTATTGAAGCAACGGGGGAAATCGCGCAAAGCTCCGAAGGGCCAGCCAAAAGCAATGTGCTGGCTGCCGACGAAACCGTGAAAGCCATTCAGGAAGCGATGGATGATGAAAAAGTGGAAGCCATTTTGCTGCGTATTGATAGCCCTGGCGGGTCGGCGGTGGCATCCGAAACCATTCGCCGCGCTATTGAGCAGGCGCAGAATATGGGGCTGCCCGTGATTGTATCGATGGGTGAAATGGCGGGTTCCGGCGGATATTGGATGGCCGCGCAGGCGGATGTGATTGTGGCTGACCCCGCAACGCTCACGGGTTCGATTGGCGTGATTGCTGGCAAGGTTACGGGCACCGATGCGCTGTGGGATAAGCTGGGCATTCATTGGGGCATGATAACGCGCGGCGAAAACGCGGATATGTGGACATCCACCGCGCCGTTTACCGACGCGCAGCGCGTCAAGGTTGATGAATTGGTCGGCGAAACCTATCAGCAATTTAAAAAGCATGTGGCGGCGGCGCGCGATTTAACCGATGAAGAAGTTGCAGCCGTGGCGAAGGGCCGCGTGTGGACGGGAAATCAGGCGCTGAATAACGGTTTGGTTGATGAGCTTGGCGGATTGGTTGATGCCGTGGATTATGCGAAAAGCCTGCTCGGCATTGCGGAAGATGACCGCATCATGCTCAAGCAATTTCCAGCGCCGGAAGGCTTTGCAGAGCGCCTTGCCAAAATGGTGGAAGGATTTGGCGGGCTTGGCGCGCGCATGACGAAGCTGAACAGCATGCTGCAATCGCTTGAAGCAATCGTGTCACCGTTATTGTTCCAATTATCATCAGTGAGCAGCGCGAAGCCCGGGCAAGTCATGATGCGCAATACGGATGGGCTTCGTTAAGCCATTCCAGCTTTAACGCTGTCGCGCGCTTCTTTCCAGTATTGCCATGCGGTATAAACGCTAATGCCGGCTGCAATCCACAGCACCAAGCCGCCAAGGATGCCCAGATAGGGATGCATAAAGGTGCGTGGGATAATCAGCATGCCAATCGCTGCCATCTGCAACGCGGTTTTGATGCGCGCAAGATTGGTTGCTGCCATGAGGTTGTCTTGGATGCCTGGCTTGCTTTCGCCAACGCGCAACAGGTACTCACGCAGGCCCGCGATAAAAAACTCGCGCAGGATGATAACCAGAATGGGAAAAATCAATTCCTTGCCGCAGCGGCCCGTGAACACAAGCGCAAGGAGCGTGCCGCTAACCAGTAATTTGTCGGCGATGCTATCGAACACGCGGCCGAATACCGATGTGCTGCTGGTCTGGCGTGCCAGATATCCATCATACCAGTCACTGATGGCGGCCAGCACAAACAGGATAAACGCAAGGATAAGGTTATCAACACAAATGCAAATCGCAATCAACGGTGCAACGATGATACGGAAAATGGTGACCTGATTGGGCGTGATGGAAAGATTCATAAAGCTTCTATATCCTTACAGGCGCATTTGAATGCCGATTTCCAAAACCTTATTCGTTGGAATGCGATAGAAATCGTGCATGCGAACCGAATTCACATGCAGCCATTTATATATGATTGCTTGCCAAAGCGGTAGCCCCACATGCGGGTCTGGAATAAGCGTGGTGCGTGACACAAAGAAGCTGGTATCGCCCATATCAATCTGCAACCGGCCTTCTTCCACGCATTGGCGCATTAATAACGGAATGCTGGGCAATTCCATGAACCCGTAAATCGCCTCAATCAGCAGGAAGTTGTTGCCCAAATCCTCAATGCGGAAGCGATCCTTGCGCGGCACGCGCGGCACGTCTTTGGTGGTGATATTCAAAATAATTACGCGGTCATGCAGCACGTGGTTGTGCTTGAAATTGCGCAGCAAGGCGTGCGGCGTATCGCCGGTGGTGCGCACCAGGAAAATACCCGTGCCGCTCACGCGGTTGAATTTCAGGGATGGCAGCGATGCAATAAAATCCTTGAGCGGAATGGTTGCGTTACTGATTTGCTTGAACAGGAAGCGGCTGCCATCCACCCATGTAATCATGATGAAGAACAGGAATGCCGCAACGGTCAGGGTAAGCCAGCCGCCATCGGGGATTTTGTGCACGTTGCTGCTGAATAGCAGAAGGTCGATTAAGAACAGCGGCACGCACACCGCTGCGCACATCCATTTCGGCCATTTCCAGATGCGGCGCGACACAATGAAGGACAGCGTCACGGTAATCATCATCATACCGGTGATGGAGATACAGTAAGCTGCTGCAAGATTGCTGGATGTTTTAAAGCCAAGCACCACCATCACTACGCCAACCATGATGATGAGGTTGATGGTGGGGATGTAGATTTGCCCCGCTTCATGTTCCGATGTATGGGTAATGTTCAGGCGCGGCAAATAACCCATTTGAATGGCCTGGCGCGCAACGGAGAATGCGCCGGAAATGGTGGCCTGCGAAGCGATGATGGTGGCAAGCGTTGCCAGCACCACAAGGCTGATGCGTGCCCAGTCCGGCGCAAGGTAATAGAACGGATTTTCAGCCGAGGCCGGGTTCTGCAAAATCGCCGCGCCCTGGCCAAAATAGTTCAAGGCAAGCGCGGGCAGGGCAATATAGAACCATGCGGCCTGAATGGGCTTGCGGCCAAAGTGACCCATATCGGCATAAAGGGTTTCAGCGCCGGTAATCGCCAGCACTACAGCGCCAAGAATAGGAAGCAGGATGCCAATATGCTCCGCCGAAAACCGCACCGCATGATAGGGGTTGAGCGCTTCCAGCACGACGGGGGTATTGATAATCGCCGCCAATCCCAGCACGCCAAGCGTGACAAACCACACGACCATCACCGGCCCGAAGAAGCGGCCAATAAATGCTGTTCCGTGCCGCTGCATCGAAAACAGCATCAGCAAAATCGCAATGGTAAAAAGAATGACATGTTCGCTGGGAAGGGCGGGATCAACCGTTTGAATGCCTTCAACAGCAGAAAGCACAGAAATAGCGGGCGTGATGATGATGTCGCCAAAGAATAATCCTGTGCCAAGAATGCCCAAGATGACAATGAAGCGCCGCAGACCGAATTTATTGGTGCTTCGCAGCGCAAGCGCTTGCAGCGACAGCACGCCGCCTTCACCTTTATTGTCGGCGCGCATGATAAAGACGACATACTTAAGCGTAACAACGACAATTAGCAGCCAGAACACAAGTGATAATACGCCAAGGATATTTTCAGGTGTGGGCAGCAAACCGGTCGTCTTGGAAAAGCTGGCCTGCATCGCATAAAGCGGGCTGGTTCCGATATCGCCGAACACAACGCCCAACGCACCAATCATCAATGTAAGCTTGCGGGATGTCTTTGGGCTATGAGTGCTATGAGGCATGGTAGGGAATGAGCGGTTGCGAAGTCAGATATGCGCCGATTGTGTTAAGGAAGCCTGAATAGTTAGCGAACGGGACATGACCATTGAATAAAATTGGTTATAAAACAATGGCTAAAACACTTTCATGCATGAAACTGTATGAAGGTGTGTGTTTTATGAAACGGTATCAGAACGGTCGGGGCGCGTTCTACTACCAGTTGTAGCTGACTTTGAAGATACCCCTATAGTTGCGGGAGCTGGGTTGCAAATCACTGTCGAATTGCAATCGGCCTGTGAAGTTGTGGAGCATCTTTACCGATACGCTGCTGCCCACTTGCACGCTGTGACGTGACAGATTGGTGTTGGATCGGGTTGACAGGTTATCGAAATTTTTAAGATTGTTGGTTGTGTTCTCGTTCGCATCCATCGTTTCGTAGCGATAGATGCTATAAAACTCCGGTGTGATGATGGTGTCTGTCTTATAGACGTATTGGCGCGCAATATCGAACCCCAGCATCGGCTTTAATGATGTGCTGTCGGATGATGCGCTGTTCAGGTTATAAAACCCTGCGCCGTTTTCACTCATGTCGCCGCGGTGCAATTTGGTGAAGGTAAAACCGGTAATGGGCGTTAAGCTGAATTTGTCATAGGTGCCATGACCCATCGCCGATAGTGTCCATGCGATTTGATAGCTTTTGCCTGTTGAATCTGCGGTGTTTTTACCCGCGCTGCCGATGATGCTGCGTTCACTGCGGTTACTGAACCTGTTGAACGACACGTTGCTGTCGATGGTACCGAATGTATCTTCAAAGGTTGCGTATAACGCCGCCTGATACGCATCGACAGCGGTTGCGGTTCGGCCCAATGCTTCAAAGCGGCTGGTTGCCCGCGCATAGCCTGCGGCCACGCCAAAATTCCATTTATCGCCAGCTTTTACATCCATGCCGCCGGAGAAACCGTTGAGTTCGTAGTTGTAGGTATCAAACCCGTTGCTGCTGCCAACGCTGCCCTTGCGTTTGTAAGTGCTCGACCAGAATTGCGGCAATGAGCCGCCATCGGCAGCAAACCCAAACTGCTTGCCGATTTCACTAAAGATTTTTTCAGCTTTCTTTTGCAGTTCAATGCCGTTCG
>JAKFVN010000023.1 GCA_021732145.1 Alphaproteobacteria bacterium | reverse complement strand
TTTGATCCATAAACCGTTCCCGTGGCATGGCAGGAAAGCCAGCATAAATAGCCTTTGCTGGCAAATGGGTGGCCAATTGGGATGCCGCCATAAGGACAGCATCATCACCGACTCTGAGGTGGTCGGCAATGCCCGTGCGTGCGGCCAGCACCACGCGGTTACCCACAACCGTGGAGCCCGCAATGCCCGCCGTGCCGCAGATGAGGCAGTTTTCGCCAATTTCCACGTTATGGCCGATTTGCACCTGATTATCAATTTTGGTGCCCTTGCCAATCCGCGTATGAGTGACCGTGCCGCGGTCAATTGTCGTGCATGCGCCAATCTCAACATCATCACCAATAATAACTGTGCCGAGGGAATGAATGCGGTGAATGGCATGATTGAATGCTTCAACGGTGCTGGCGTGACCTTCCTTGGCGGTTTCAACGCTGCCGCGTTCGGGCGTGACGAAGCTGAAGCCATCCGAACCGATAACCGAATTAAAATGCAGAATGGCACGATCACCAATTTCTACATAATCACCAATGCGCGTACCAGCATGTGCCAGACTGTCGCTGCCAAGTTTTGCATATGTGCCAATGGTAACCTGGGAAACAAGCGTGGTATTGTCGCCAATCTGGGCATATGGGCCGACAAAGCATAATGGGCCAATCGCGACGTTCTTTCCAATTCGTGCGGTTTCATCGACGCTGGCGGTTTTATGGATGCCGCGCGCGGTATGGGTTGGCGGCGCAAATAATGCAGTGAGTTTCGACATGGCAAAACGTGGGCGATCAACCAATACAACGCCACTTTTCTGCCCATATTTCTCGGTAAACGCTTTGGCGAGCGCTTCTTGCCCTTTTGCCAGAACAGCGGCGCGCGCAGGCGTTGTTTCAAGATGCTCGTGCAGCGTTTTATCAAATGCCAGCAATAAATCGGTCTCGTATTGCGCATCCTTTGGATGGATGAGGCGGTGAACGGTTAGCGCGCTGTTACCGACAACGCTGCCGCCAACGTTTTGCGCAATGGATTGCAAGGTGATGGATGTGGGGGCAGATGCGGGCACGTTAATAACTCTTATGTGTAAGGTACTTGTCACAAAGGATGGGAGACATTAGTCTGGCTTTTCTCAATAGGCAAGGCTATCCATATCGGGTGCTTTTGTTGTCTATTTCAGCGATTTTTTCTTAAGGTTTTCATATGCGCATGCTTGGCTCTTTTTTGAATGTTTTTTTGATTGCTGTGCTGGTGCTTGGCGCAGGCGCAAGTGATGCATATGCAGCAAAAGCCAAAACGCCTGCCAAAAAAACCGAAAGCAAATCAGAAGCCAAGAGTGATATTGCGCAGCCCAAGGACAAGTGGCAAATTGGCATGATTAAAGGCGAAAAAGATGAATTCAATTACTGCCTGATGCGCGCCGAATTCAACAATGATTTGTCGCTTGCCATCGCATTGTCGCCAAAACAGGAAATCAATCTGGGCATCGGCGTTCCAAAGGCCGGCTTTACCAAGGATGAGAAGCACCAGATGAATGTGTCCATCGGCACTGCTTATGCCAAGGATGCTGTTGCGATTGCCGCAAACCCCGAATTGCTGCTTATCCCGATGCATCAAGACAGCGCATTGATGGATGCGCTGCGCGGCGGTAAAATGATTGCGCTGACGGGCAAGGAGGATTCCACCAAGTTCGCGCTTAAGAATATGCCGCAAGCATTGGATGGCTTGAAAACCTGCGTCGATGTGGGCACCGGCAAAAAGCCAATGCCGCAGCGGCCAGCTGAAGCGCCCGCAGGAAAAGATGGCAAGAAGGCGGCAGCAGGAAAGGCACCGCAATTCCCGCCAAGCCTGAAAGCATTGCTGGAAAAAGCAGGGCTGAAGGATTTGGAAATCCTGACCATCAATGATCCAGGCAGAGCGCCTGTTGATTTCGGATGGAGAACCCAAGGTTTGTTCGGCGGCATGCGTGAACGCCCCGTGCCGGCCGAAGCCACGATGGACAAGATGACCGAGCTGATGGAAGGCGGGTATAAAAAGCAATGCACCGGCGCATTTAGCATAACCAAGGGTGAGATTGAAAACTATTCCGGCATTCAGATGCGCACCCTTAATGTGGGCTGCGACATGAAGGAACATAAGGCCTATATCGCGCTATTCATTTATCTGACCGATAATCATCTCTTCACAATGTTCATGCATGAAGGCGATGACACCAACAAGGATGCCGCGAACAAGGCGCGTGATCAGGTTGCAAATCTGTTGCGCCAGATTGCAAAGGAACCGCCGCCGCCATCCGCAAAATCAGCGCCGCCTGCGTCGGCTCCTGCGCCAGCCGCAGCGCCACCCGCTGCTGCACCTGCGGCCGCAGCGCCAGTTACGCCAGCAACCAAGCCATAAAACTATCCGCCACAATTTAATTAGAAATTTTTAATATGTCTGGATATTGGGCTTTGTTCGCCTTCCGGACAGATTCTTGCTACATTTAACTTTTGTTAAGTCCAGTTATCTAAGATGATGCGATACCAGTAATGGCCTTTATACAGGCGTATCTACTTAGATTTTTGAGCATGGCTGAACAGAATAATTCCTTAAGTATATTGCTCGCCGCAGGGGATGCTGGATATGT
Source organism: Alphaproteobacteria bacterium (assembly GCA_021732145.1). GTDB lineage: Bacteria > Pseudomonadota > Alphaproteobacteria > UBA9219 > RGZA01 > RGZA01. The sequence continues at coordinate 22,257 of JAKFVN010000023.1, read as the reverse complement.
CTGGGATATCGCGGATGACCAGATGCGCTGGACCGGAGCGCTGCTTTCGCTTTTTGGCACAACCGATAGCGCTGTTCATATCAAAGGCGCGGATTTCCGCCGCCGTGTCCATGAATCCGACGTTCAGGTTTTCAACGCATTCATGTTGCAGTCACAGGCGCAGCGCCTTGACCGTGATTACCGTATTAAATTGCATGATGGTACCACTGCATGGGTGCATGAGCGCGGTCAGGTGATATTCGCCGAAGACGGCGCGCCGCAGCAAGTGCGCGGCGCATTGCGCGTGATTACCGCGCGCAAGATGCTGGAAATGGATTTAACAACGCGCATCCGCCGCGACCATTTGACGGGCCTGCCCAACCGCACCCATTTGCTGGAAATGCTGGAAGGCATGATTACCGCGATGAAGGGCAGTGATAAATCGCTGGGCTATGTCGTGATGGCGATTGATAACATGACGTACGTGAATGAAGCGATCGGCCCGGATGCGGCAGACCGCGTTATCCTCGGTTCATTAAAGCGCGTGCAGGATTTAATTCCCGACGTGATTGAAATAGGCCGCGTGGGCGGTGACCAGTTTGGTATCATCCTGCGTGATTATGATAGCCAGCGCCTGTCTGAACTCTGCGAAAGGCTTTTGACATCGTTCCGTGAACAGCCGGTGGATAGCCCTGTCTGTCCTGTGCAGGTTTCGGTTTCAATGGGCGGCGTAACCGTGCCCACTTCCGTGATAACCGCATGGGAAGCGATGATCAGAGCGGAGCAGGCGCTTCGCGATGCGCAGCGCCAGGGCCGCAACGCGTTTGTTGAATATCAGCCATCGGAAGAACGCACCAAATCGCATCGCCGTTCATTGGAAATCGGCCAGCAAACTTTGGCGGCATTAAAGGGCGACGGCGTGCGTTTGGCATTCCAGCCCATCATCTGCGCCAAGTCAGGCAGGATTTTATCCTTCGAAGCGCTTATCCGCATGGTCAATGAAAAGGGCGATTTTATTCCTGCCGGCCTGTTCATCCCCGTGATTGAACAATTGGGTCTCGCCAATATGGTTGACAGAAAAGTGCTGGATATGGCGGTTGATGCGCTGGCGGCTGACCCCGAACTGGTATTGGCAGTGAACGTATCCGGACTGACTGCTTCACAAAAAGGCTGGCCGGATACGCTGCGCGAAAAATTTGCCGGCAAGGAACATCTGGCCAAGCGCCTGATTATCGAAATTACCGAAACCGCGGCCATTCTGGATATTGAAGAAACCAAGCGCTTTGTGGATACCGTGCATTCACTGGGCGGTGAGGTTGCGCTGGATGACTTTGGTTCGGGTTTCACATCCATCCGCTATTTGCGCACGCTGGCCGTGAACACCTTGAAGATTGACCGCGAATTGCTGAGCAATGTCGTGAACGATACCGACCAGCAGGTGATGGTGAATACGCTGGTGGCATTGGCAAAGGGTTTGGGCTTGGAAACTGTTGCCGAAGGTGTTGAAACCGAAGACGTTGCCGCATGGCTGCGCAAAGCCAATGTGGATCATATGCAGGGGTATTACTTCGGCAAGCCTGAGGTTGATTTGCCAGCCAATATCCGCAAGCGCTATAATGAAAAACACGGCATTCCCAAGCAGGCCGTATCCGCATAATTCCCGTGTTGTATTGGGTATTATCGCATCCATGCAAATTCAATAAAATTGTATCTTTTTAAGTCTCTCGCATTTTATGCATTCCTAAGATGTTGTTAAATGCCATGCCGTACTCTAATTCGATATTCGTTAGAATTTTTTATGTTTGATTACGGGGATATGCATGGGTAGCAAAGCACGTTCATTAAAAATAGCAGCTGAAAAAGCGCAGCAGGCCTTATTTGTTTTGAAAGATAAATTGTCAGGCGAATCCATCTCTACCAGCGTGAAAATCACTGATGCAGGATTCAGCATTGTGCAGAAATTGAAAGTTGCACAGAACACCGTTGTGTCAGAAGTAAGCGGTGACCAACACGGTTTTTCCGTTGCGATTGAGGAATTGGCCGCACCGCATGGCGCTGAAAAGCCAATGCAGCTTGCGCGCTCCGCGCTGCAAGTTGACCGTCGCGGCGAAGTGATTATCAGCGGGCGCACGCAAGGCTCGCTCGCAGCATTCTTCAGCCTGCAAGGCAGCCATATTGCATCCAGCATGTGTGCAGTTTAAGCGCGAATAGCGGCTTAAAGCCTACTCATCTTCCTTTTTAGCAAGCGCGCCGATTTGCTTTTGCAAATCGTCCAGGCGTTGCTGCATCAAGCGGATAGACGCTTCGTCTTCCTCGTTTTCCTGCGGCGGGGTGTTTTGCACGCCCGTTTGCCCGCTGGTATGAACGCTGCGCAAATGCGGCGCTGCGCTTGATGATGGCGGTTGTTGCGCGGCGTGTTCTGCCGCGTGCGCTTCACCGGTTGCATTCTGCGCTGGGTTGCCTTGCGCAAACGGGGAGAACATGCGCATCGTCTGTTCGAACAAGGCGACGTTCTGCTTGGTCATTTGCTGCATGGTGTTGAACGGGAACAGGCTGCCAAAGCTGTTACGGAATACTTCCTGCATCTGGCCCTGGTTCTTGGTCAATGCCTGCATCGCGAAATCGAGATACCCGGGAACAAGGCCCTGCATGTTGCCGCCGTAATAGCTGATAATCTGGCGAAGGAAGCCGGTAGGCAGAAGGCTTTGGCCGCCCTTTGCTTCCTGTTCCACAATAATCTGCGTTAATACGCTGCGCGTAATGTCATCGCCGTTTTTGGCATCAAAGACGATGATTTCTTCACCGTCTTTAATCATTTTACACAAATCATCCAGCGTTACATAAGAGCTGGTATCCGTATTATAAAGGCGGCGGTTCGCGTATTTCTTTATAACAATCGGGTTAACTTTCGGGGAATTCGTGGTCGTTGAGTTCGTATTGTTGTTTGGGGGCGTATTTGTCATATTTGGCTGCACCATCATAGAAGGCCTTCCATCAGTAAGCTGGAACGAATGGGTATTGAACAAACCTGTAAGACAGTTTAATCCTTTAGCTGCGCTTTCGCAACATCAGAAATTCTCTAAGTCTATCATAGAGATGCAATAGTCACCAACGCTGAGAAGCAAGAAGGAGGCCAAATGTCACGCACACGAACGGCATCGAAGAAAAAAAATTCTCCTGAACTAAAGCCTTCCACAGAAAATCCTGCACCAAAAAATCCCACCAGCAAAAAAAACGATTCCGAAAAGAGCCCTAGTTCGAAAAGCACCGGCAGCGCATTTGGCTATGACAGCCTTGCCATGCAGACGCTGGATTTATGGCGCGAGCAACTGACCCATTTCCTGAATAACCCCGATGCCATGAACGATGCCAAGAAGGGCGCGGGGCCTGCCACAACCCTGCTGTCACCGCAGATTTCACAGATGTTTTCGCCGCTTTTTTCCGGCGGCATGGATTTGTGGCTGATGATGCTGGAACAACTGGGCAAAGCTGCCAATATGAATACACCTATAGGAAATACCGGGGCAGGTGGCAATGACCAATCCAAAACCAGAACCACGCAAGCCTTCCAAAGCGGAGCTGCGTATCGGCCCTCGCCCGCTTCCGCTTTATCTGGCGCTAGCACATATGCTGTGGCTCAGCTTGCCAGCCGCATCGCAGATCTTGAAAAGCGATTTGCCGAATTTGAAAGCGGCGGAACGCCTGCTGCCAGAAAGCCTGCGGCAAAAAAGAAAACAGCTGCGGCAGCACTGGCAAACGTTAAAGGCGCAGTCATTAAAGGTGGGAGCGCAAAAACCTCAAAGCGCAAACGCTAAGCAAGATAGCGCTGAAGAACGGTTTGATGCCGCGCTGCATGCGCTGGCAACCACCCAATACCAAGCCTTTCTGGATGCGCTGACGCGTTATCGCGGCTCGGCGATTGCGCGCGATGTGGATGAACCGCAAACGCTGTGGCGCGCGGGCACAACGCGGCTGCTGGATTTCTCAACTAAGAAAAGCGCGAAGCCTGTTGTGCTGGTTATTCCATCGCTCATCAACCGCTATCATGTGCTGGATATGGATGCGCAGCAAAGCTTCGTGCGCGCGCTGGCGGAAAAGGGGTTTCGCCCCTTGCTGCTGGATTGGGATGTGCCGGGCAAGGAAGAATCCGGTTTCTCATTCGATGATTATTTATCAACGCGCTTATTCCCCGCGCTCAACATCGCCAATAAAATGCAGAACGGGCCAGTGCATGTGATTGGCTATTGCATGGGCGGGCTGCTGGCGGCGGCGCTGGCCACGCATGCGGGCGATGCCATTCGCAGCCTGATGTTTTTAGCAACGCCGTGGGATTTTCATGCCGATGGCGGCGAGCAATCGGCGCGCGTTCAAAAAATGCTGCCGCATATCGAACCGATTTTGAAAACGCGCAATGATATTCCGGGCGAATTACCGATTGATGTGCTGCAATGTTTTTTCATCAGCCTGCAACCCTTTGCCATTCTTGATAAATTTTTGCGCTTTGCCGCCATGAAACCGCGCAGCGCGGAAGAGCGTGCCTTTGTGCTCATTGAAGATTGGGTCAATGAAGGTGTGCCGTTAGTGGGCAAGGTTGCTGAAGCCTGCTTGCAGGGATGGTATATTGAAAACACGCCCGCCAAAGGCGCATGGAAGGTATTGGGCAAAACCATACGCCCGCAGGACATCAGGCTGCCCAGCCTGCATGTCATTCCGCAAAATGATAAAATCGTTCCGCCCGCCAGCGCCAAGGCATTGGCGGGGGCCATGCGCCAAGCCACGGTTATTCAACCCGAATTCGGGCATATCAGCATGATGGTCAATGCGGCAGCGCGGGATAAGGTCTGGCCGGAGCTTTTTAGCTGGCTTGCTTCTCGCTGAACCACGCCCTATTTTAGCCAGCATTGCACTTCAATCATCTATCTCCATTTCTCTAAGGAATTCATATGTCAAAATCTGTCGTGATTGTTTCGGGCGTTCGCACTGCGATTGGCACGTTTGCGGGTTCATTATCTTCGGTTTCGGCGGTTACGTTGGGCGGCATCGCGATTAAGGAAGCGCTGGTTCGCGCCAATGTAAAAGCAGAAGAAGTCAGCGATGTGGTGATGGGCCAGATTTTGACGGCAGCGCAGGGACAAAACACCGCGCGCCAGGCAGCAGTGGCCGCTGGCATTCCATATGACAAAACAGCACTCACCATCAACCAGGTTTGCGGTTCGGGCCTTCGCGCCGTTGCGATGGGCATGCAAAGCATTTTGTCCGGCGATGCGGATATTGTGGTGGCGGGCGGCCAGGAAAGCATGAGCCTTTCACCCCACGCCATGCCATTGCGCAACGGCGTGCGCATGGGCAATGGCGAATTGATTGACACGATGATCCGCGACGGGTTGTGGGATGCTTATAATAACTACCACATGGGTCAAACGGCAGAAAACGTCGCGCAGCACCACCAGATTACGCGCGAAATGCAGGATGCGTTTGCGCTGGCATCGCAAAACAAGGCCGAAGCCGCGATGAAGGAAGGCAAGTTCAAAACCGAAATCGTTCCAGTGACCATTAAGGAAAAGAAAGGTGACCGCGTGGTTGATACCGATGAAAACCCGCGCGCTGGCACAACATTGGAATCCCTCTCCAAGCTGAAACCAGCTTTCGTGAAGGAAGGCGGTAGCGTAACCGCTGGTAACGCGTCCAGCATTAATGACGGCGCAGCCGCATTGGTGTTGATGAGCGAAGAAGAAGCCAATAAGCGCAAATTGAAAATCATGGGCCGCATCGCATCATGGGCAACAGCGGGCGTTGACCCTGCATTAATGGGCACGGGCCCCATTCCAGCCAGCCGCGCAGCATTGAAAAAGGCCGGATGGAACATTCAGGATTTGGATCTCATCGAAGCCAACGAAGCCTTTGCCGCGCAAGCCGCGGCGGTGAACAAGGAAATGGGCTGGGATACCGCGCGCGTGAACGTGAATGGCGGCGCGATTGCCCTGGGCCACCCCATTGGCGCATCGGGGGCGCGCGTTCTTGTGACGCTTCTCCATGAAATGGAACGCCGTAATTCAAAAAAAGGCCTTGCAACGCTTTGTATTGGCGGCGGCATGGGCATTGCGCTCACGATTGAACGATAGGGCCATCGAACGATAGGGCATCAAAAAGTCAAAATTACAGGCAACAACAAAAACTCAAATCAAATTAGGAACGGAAAAGGCAAGATGGCTAGGGTTGCGATTGTTACGGGTGGTATCCGCGGGATTGGTGAAGCGATTTCGGTAAGTCTGCATGAGGCCGGGTATAAAGTGATTGCCAATTACGCATCACACGATGAACGCGCCAAGGCCTTCAGCGCAAAAACTGGCATCGCTGTTTCCAAATGGGATGTGGGTGATTTCACCGCATGTCAGGAAAAAGTAGCCTCGCTTTCCAAAGAACATGGGCCAATTGATATTCTGGTAAACAATGCAGGCATTACCCGCGATGCGCCATTACACAAAATGGGCTATGATGCGTGGGATGATGTGCTGCGCGTCAACCTGTCGTCGGTTTTCAATATGTCACGCGCGGTGATTAATTCGATGCGTGAACGCGGCTTTGGCCGCATGGTGAATATTGGTTCCATCAACGGGCAGGCAGGGCAGTTTGGCCAAGTGAACTATGCCGCTGCAAAGGCTGGCATGGTAGGCTTCACCAAATCGCTGGCGCTGGAAACGGCAAGTAAGGGCATCACGGTGAATGCCATTGCGCCCGGTTACATTGACACGGAAATGGTGCAGTCGGTTGAACAATCCATTCTATCAAAAATCATTGCGCGCATTCCGGTGGGCCGTTTGGGTCACACGCAGGAAATTGCCCGCGCCGTGCGTTTCCTGGTGAGCGATGATGCCGCGTTTATTACTGGCTCAACCCTCACCATCAATGGCGGCCAGTATATGGCTTAAGTGATGGAGCAGCGCAGTTATCCATCTCATCCTTGGCCTGCGATTGGCGTAGTTGTATGGCACGATGACAAGACGCTGATTATCCGGCGCGGCAAGCCGCCCGGCATGGGACAATGGGGCATTATTGGCGGCGCGCTGGAAGTGGGCGAAACGCATTTCGAATGCGCCGTGCGCGAAGCGCGCGAAGAAGCCGGAATAGTCATCGCGCCATTTAATATCATCACCGCGATTGATGGCATTACCAAAGACAGCGATGAACGCGTGCAATACCATTATTCAATCGTGGAAGTGAATGCGCGGCTGATTAGCGGTGAAGCAAAACCCGCTAGCGATGTGACCGAAGTGCGCTGGGTTACGCTGCCGGAATTGCGCAGCATGAATGTGTGGAGCGAGATGCTGCGGGTGGTCGAGCTGGCAGCCCGGCAAAAAGGCCAATAAATTGGCGGTTTTTAACGCTGTATTTTTCTCATTACTCATTAACTTATCTGTTTTAGACTTTCCGCCACCAAGGAAATGTCAATGTATCCCGACGTAGTTGATCTTCGCGAATTTTATGAAAGCGATCTGGGCCAGATGGCGCAGCGTTTGGTGGATGGCAGCGTTCGCACATTATGGCCGAGCATCGCCAATGAAGCATTGCTCGGCATCGGCTATGCAACGCCATATCTTCGTCCGTTTTTGAATGAAGCATCGCGCGTGCTGGCATTCATGCCAGCGCAGCAAGGCATTACATGGTGGCCGCGCGGCACCGCGAATTTAACCAGCCTTACCGAAGAAGCCGCGTTGCCGCTTGCCGATAATTCCATCGACCGCATCTTGATGATGCATATGGCGGAGAACACCGAGCATATTGGCGATGTGCTGCGGGAAATGAGCCGCGTGCTGTCCAGCAATGGGCGCATGATTGTCATGGTGCCCAACCGCAGCGGATGGTGGGCGCGTGACCAGCGCACGCCGTTTGGGTTTGGCTTTTCGTTTTCTCTGCCACATATCCGCCGAATTCTAACGCATCACGGATTTCAAGTTGAACGTCATGCGCGCGCGATGTATGTGCCGCCTTTTGGCACGCGGTTTTTTGTGCCTTATGTAAACTGGATTGAAAAACATTGCGATACGCTGTTACCGGGCCTTGCTGGCGTATTATTAATAGAAGTAAGCAAACAAGTTTATGCGCGCCCTGCATTAAAGCAGGCAAACCGCGAGCAGGTGGTGAAGAAACCGCGCTTTGAAAAGCCGGATTTGATACCCATTCCCGGGCTTGGCGAGCCAAACCCCACGCGTGTAAGCGTCGAGGGCTTTGATGACTGACAACAAGCTCACCCTTGAAGGGGTTGCCAAAATCAAAAGCGCGGCCGATGGCAATGGCATTGACCCATCGAAGGTCGAGCTGCTGGGCAGCGAAGAGGTCATGCTTACCGTTCATGCGCGGATGAATTTAAAACTGGAAATGGCGCGCGAAAGCGCAAGCTATCCGGGTTCGTTTAAAAACACCAAAGGCCTTGCCAGAGAGCGCGCTGAAAAAATTGCCAGTGAAAAAGACATTGAACAGAAAATCACCGAATTGAAAACATCGGTTGAAACCGGCGGGCTGTGGAGCAGGGATGCGGCGCGGCAGTTACTGGCGGAGCCAGGGCAGGCATGGGGGCTTGAAAAAGCCGATGTGATTATTGATAGCATGGCGAAAGCGTTTTATTGCGATACGGTTTGCAGTGCCTGCAATGGCGTTTCATTTGTTTCATGCAGTGCATGCCATCAGGCGGGATATATTCCATGCAGCTATTGCCATGAAAGCGGACTGGAAACATGCACGGGCTGCAATGGTTCGGGCATTAACAGCGCATATCCTGACCAGTATTGCAGTTACTGCAACGGATCGCGCCAAGTGTATTGCAAGCACTGCCAGGGGAAGCGCCAGATGCAATGCATGCAGTGCCGCGGGCAGGGCCGCGTGAAATGCACCACATGTGGCAGCAGCGGATTGTTTACAACAGAAATAAACGTTCTTCCAACTGCCAAGGCAGAATTTTTAATTACCGATAGCGCGAATTTGCCCGGAGGCTTTCGTAAAGCCATTGCGCGCGCTGGCACCAAGACCCTTGCCAAAGGCCATGCGACGATTTCAGCAAAAGAACTGGATGCATCAAACGCGGCTGCGCCGTTTATTCCCTATACCGCCGTCATGCCCTATGCCGAGACGCGGCTGCGTATTAATGGCAAACCCATGAAATGCGCTCTGCTTGGCCATAAATGTGTAATTCTTGATTTGCCAGCATTTATTGATACAGCGATTGAGGACAAGATTGCGCAATTTGAAGCCGCCGTCAGGCAGCCCGATACGCTGGCCAAGGCGCTGGAACTGCGCGTATGCCGCGAAGCCTTTGACCTGCTGCAATTGAAGCAGGCAGATGCCAAGATGCTGCGCCAACTTTATCCCGCCGGGTTATCTATTGAAATGGCGCAGCGCGTATTGGATGTGATGCGCAAATTGGTGCACAGCCAAACCATTCTTGTGCGAATGGTGGTGGCGGCTGTTTCTGTATTGCTGTTTGTGGGTGCAGACTATTTCATCATCGCATCCGGTATTCGGGCAACCATTGCAACAATCGCCAAACCGATTTCGGCATTTTTATTTGATGCTGCAATTTGCACGGGCGGGTATTTCCTGCAAAACATGCTGCTGCGATTTGTTGCCGCCAAACGTTTGCAGCAAAAATTGGGCGCTTCAGAAAAGGTTGCATTTAAAAGTTCAGGCGGGCAAACCGCAGGCGATATGGGAATCATCGTCGGCGTGCTGGTTGCGGTTTTATATGTGGCGATGCTTTTTGTGCTGAAATCAGCGCCCAGCTGGCAATTAATTCTTGCGCGCCCATTTGGTTAAAACCGCAAAAAATCGCGTGTTTTTCAGCGCTATTGGCGCAAATAAAAATCACTTGTCGCCCCTCAATCATTCTGCCAGATTAGCGGCAGGTAATGAACGCGCCTTTGAAAAAGTGAATAAAGAGCGTGATGTTTGCTTGATGTTCTTCAAGCATCGGTTTTAAAAAACCGGGGATAAAAACAGCGAAAAGCGTTTTTCCCAATCAATATCAAAACAACATTGATAACGTAGTTAAACTTATAGCTAACCGAACCAAAGGAATTGAGAGCATGAGACCAGGTCAAAACCAACGTCGCGGCGGACGTCGTAACGAGAACCGTCACGGTCACGGTAATCATGGGGGCGGCGGAAATGGCGGTGGACGTCATAATGGTCAAGGCGGTGGCCAGCAGGGTCAAAACCGTTCTGCTCAATCCCTGCGTAACCAGATTTTTGACAGCAATGGCCCCGATATGCGCGTGCGCGGCAATGCGTTCCAGGTGCATGAGAAATACCAGGCTCTTGCCAAGGATGCCTTATCATCCGGTGACCGCGTATTGGCTGAAAACTATTTGCAGCACGCTGAACATTATTACCGCATTATCGAAGCGATTAACGAAGCAACCGCAGCCGAACAGCGCGCGCGCCAAGCTTCATGGGAAAACCAGCCGCAGCCACAGCAATATGGTGATGGCCAGCCCCAAGGTTCCGAACAAAACCCCGAAGGCCAGCCACAAGAGCAAAACGGCAACTTTACAGGCGGTCAGGATGGCAATGGTCAGCAAAACTTCCGCCGTGACCGTAACCGTGACCACAATCGTGATGGTGGGCGCGACAGCCATTTCAATAACCGTAACCAGCAGCGTTACGGCAATCCCGATAATCGCGGCAACCAGTTTGACCAAGGCCAGCCACAAGCTCAGGCCGATTATCAGCCGCACACCCAGCAACAGCAGCAACAAGGCGGCCAAGCGCCAGACCCATTGTATGATGGCGTTGACGAAGATGTGGACAGCCCCGATACGCAAGCAGCAGTGGGCGGCCGCAGATAGCATTACTGCGGCGTTGGCTTTTTGACGTAAAAGCCACTATATTAATGTGATGCCTATCTCGTTCATTAAAATGCATGGGTTGGGGAATGACTTCGTCATTCTGGATGCCCGCAACAATGGTTTCGCTCCAACGCCTGACCAAATCAAACGCATTGCCGACCGCCATCGCGGCATTGGCTGCGATCAGGTGATTGTCATCAAAAATTCAAGCAAGGGCGCTGATGTTTATATGAGCATCTATAATGCCGATGGGTCGGAAGCGGCGGCATGCGGCAATGCCACGCGCTGCGTTGCTGAACTGGAAATGAATGCGCGCGGTATCAACGCGCTCAGCATCGAAAGCCCATACGACATTTTAAAAACAACGCGCAACGGCAGTCTGATTACCGTGGATATGGGAGCGGCGTTGATGGAATGGAATGCCATTCCGCTATCCAAGCAGCTTGATACGCTGACTATCGATATGGGCATTGCAGGCCTGCCGCCGGGCGTTGGCGTGAATATGGGCAACCCGCATGCCGTGTTTTTTGTAAAAGATGTGGCAAAAACCGACATCGCCACATGGGGCCGGCACGTTGAAACCCATTCGCTGTTTCCGGCGCGCACCAATGTGGAATTCGTACAGGTAAAAGACAGAACGCACATGCGCATGCGCGTATGGGAACGGGGCGCAGGCATTACGCTGGCCTGTGGTTCGGGCGCGTGCGCGGTGATGGTGGCGGCGGTGCGCCGCGGCTTGACCGAACGCAAAGCGGATATTGAATTGGATGGCGGCACATTGCACATGGAATGGCTGGAAAATGGTCATGTGCTCATGACGGGCCCCGTTGCCACCAGCTTTAGCGGCGAAATATCCGAAGCGTTATTGAACGGCAAATAATATGTTCGGATTTTTCAAGAAAAAAGAAACCGATAAGGCTGAAGCGCAACCTGAACAGGAAGTAAAACAAGGCTTGTGGGAAAAGCTTAAAGGCGGGCTTTCTAAATCCACAACGCAATTAAGCGATGGCATTACAGGCATTTTTACCAAGAAGAAGCTGGACGATGAAACGCTGGATGCGCTGGAAGAACTGCTGATTAAAGCCGATATGGGCGTTGCCACGGCGCAAAAACTGACCGCGCAATTGCGCAAGACAAGATTTGGAAAAGATATTACCGACCATGAAATCCGCGAAGCATTGGCCGATGAAATTACGGCGGTATTAAACCCCGTTGCATCCGTGCTGGATTTCGAGAGCGCAAAACCTTTTGTGCTGTTGATGGTTGGCGTGAACGGCGTTGGCAAGACAACGACAATGGGCAAGATGGCCAAGCAACTGACGCAAGCCAATAAGAAAGTATTGATGGTTGCGGCGGATACATTTCGCGCGGCGGCGGTTTCGCAATTGGAAGTATGGGCGGAGCGCGCGAATTGCGAATTGCTGACGGGCGCAGAAAATGCAGACCCCGCAAGCCTTGCGTATAAAGCGCTGGAACAGGCCAAGGCGAATGGCACCGATGTGGTGATGATTGATACGGCTGGCCGCTTGCAGAACAAGGCGGGGCTGATGGCAGAATTGCAAAAAATCATCCGCGTGATGCAGAAAATGGACGAATCAGCCCCCCATGCGACGCTGCTGGTTCTGGATGCCACCACAGGCCAAAATGCGCATGCCCAGGTTGATGTTTTCAAGAGTTTGACGGCAGTTTCCGGCCTTGTTCTGACGAAGCTGGATGGCAGCGCACGCGGGGGGGTATTGGTTGCGCTCGCCGATGTGTTTAAGCTGCCAGTGGTAGCCATCGGCATCGGCGAGGGGATTGATGACCTTCGCCCGTTTGCGGCCGATGCCTTTGCCAAAGCCTTATGCGGAGTTGAATAAAACGTATGACTGTTATGAAACCTTTTCGCCCCACGCCGGAAAACCGTCGCCTGTTTGATAATGCGGACAAGGCGTTTCAATACATCAAGGAAATTTACGACGCAAATACCGGATTCCTGCGCGAAACATTCAACGCCTTCACCAAGGGCAAAATCCCTGATGGCCGCGTAAGCGCGCATTACCCCTACATCTCCATCACCACTGCCAAGGCCGAAAAGGTCGATAGCCGCTTATCGTTTGGTTTCGTGCAGGGCGCTGGCACGTTCCGCATTTCGTTGACCCGCCCTGACATTTTCGACCAGTATTATAAAAAGCAATTCCAGCTTCTGCTCGATAATCACAAGGTTCCCTTGGAAGTGGGCGTTGCGCAGGAACGCATTCCCGTGCATTTCGCCTTTGCCGAAGGCATGCATCTGGAAGAAGGCCTGACCCCTGACAGCGTCACGCAAATACGCAACCATTTTGATATGCCCAATCTGGCCGATATGGATGATACGATTGTGAATGGCACGTTTGGATCATTCAGCGATGGGTCACGCCCATTGGCGCTGTTTACCGCGCCGCGCGTGGATTATTCGCTGCACCGCTTGCGCCATTACACCGCAACCAGCCCCGTGCATTTCCAGAATTTCGTGATTTTCACCAATTACCAATTCTATGTCGATGAATTCATGCGCCACGCGCAGGATGTGCTTAGCAAAACCGCCGACCCCGAAATTGCCAACTACCGTAAGCAGTATATTGGCCTTGTGGAACCGGGCGGCCGCATCACGGTTAATGCGAATATCGAAAACAAGGAAACCGCGATGGAGCGGTTAACGCGCATGCCGCAAATGCCTGCGTATCACTTGATGCGCGAAGACCATAACGGCATCACGGTGGTAAACATTGGTATTGGCCCAAGCAATGCCAAGAACATCAGCGACCATATTGCCGTGCTGCGCCCGCATGCGTGGATGATGCTGGGGCATTGCGCCGGCCTGCATGAAACCCAGCGCCTTGGCGATTATGTGCTGGCGCATGCCTATGTGCGCGATGACAACGTATTGAACCGCGATTTGCCGCAATGGGTGCCTGTGCCGGCGCTTGCCGAAATGCAAAAAGCTCTGGAAAAGGCGGTTGCCAAGGTAACCGGCAAAGAACGTGGATATGACGTGAAGTCGGTGATGCGCACTGGCACCGTGGTAACCGTGGATAACCGCAATTGGGAAATCACCGGCTATTCCAAATTGATGGAACGCTTCAGCAAATCGCGCGCGATTGCGCTGGATATGGAAAGTGCGACGATTGCCGCCAATGGCTTCCGCTTCCGCGTACCATACGGCACATTGCTGTGCGTTTCGGATAAGCCGCTGCATGGCGAGATTAAGCTGCCCGGCATGGCCAATAAATTCTATAAAGACCAGGTTGACCAGCATTTGAAGATTGGCTTGCTGGCGATGGAATTATTGCGCGAGCAAGGCCTTGAAAACCTGCATAGCCGCAAGTTGCGTTCTTTCTGCGAAAGCGCATTCCAATAAAATAATGCGATTATAGCTTTGCGACGCGCTGGGCCAGCGTAGGCAGCATGGACGCAAGCCAGCCTTTAATCGCTGCGATCTGGCTTTCTTGGGTCAATGGATCAACCTTATGGCCGCCGGTCTGGCGCGCTTTGTTGATGCTGCCATAATGAATGCCAAGGCCTTTGCAAATCTGGCTGGTGCCGCCGCAATGCTCGACGAAACAATTGAGCGCGGCTGAATAATGACCGGGTGTTTTTCTGCCTTCAAACACTGCAATCAATTGACCAAGTCTTATGTATGATTCATTGGTAGCTGGACGAACCGGGCCCATAACGTTTCCTTTAATAAATAAAATATCAGGGGCAAAAATAGCGGTTTAGAAAAACATTGTCATTGGATTAATTAGTTTCATTTGTCAAATATGAAATGCTTAATCAGCAGCGAGCAGCCCGCGAGCAGGATAATGCCGTTGATGGAATTCTTGAACTGCGCTTCCGTCAAAATGCGGGAGATAATGCTGCCGCAGAAAATACCGCCAATAAACAACGGCAGGGCATAGAGCGCATAAGTAACGGCGGTTTCGTCAAACTGGCCTGTTTTCCATGCCATCCACACGCGGAACACATTGCAATAGAACATCACCAGCAAGATGGTGGCGCGCATGTTGATTTTGGGCAGGTTCATGCTTTTTACATATGACACCAGCATGGGCCCGCCTGTGCCGAATGCGCCGCTAATCAGCCCGCCCGGAAACCCGCAGGCAATGGCGTAAAGCGGGCCTTGCTTGAAGTTGGTATAGGCTGCGTGCTTGGGAAAACGGTGTCCCAGCATTTGCTTGCCTGCATAAAATACCAGATAGCAGCCAAGTAACACTTCCAGCGTGCTGTCGCTGACATGGTTTAAAAATAAAACGCCGCACACAATGCCGACAAACACGCTGAACAAGAACAGCGGCAGCTTTTTAAACGAAATATCTTTCCATACACTGAACAGCAAAAAGCCGGTCATGGTCTGGAAAATCAAATTCATGCTGATGCTGGCCTTCGCGCCAATCAGAAGCGTAAGGAAGGGCAGCGAAATAAGCCCCGCGCCAAACCCAAAGGTGGATTGTACGGCATAGGAAAGCCCGACAATGATGGCAACAAGCAGCGTCGTAATCATGGCTTCAAGTAACATCTGCGAAATAGATGCACAAATAAAAACGCCCAGACGTGAATCTGGGCGTTATATATTGGTTTCGTGACTGCTACGGGCTTCGCCCAACCGCAACTACGAATTATGGCAGATGATTAGCCCGCAGCTTGCTGCTTGGTCAAATCTTCACCGGTTTGCTGGTTTACGGCCTTCATCGACAGGCGAACCTTGCCGCGGTCATCCATGCCAAGGCACTTCACCTTCACAACATCGCCTTCCTTCACAACGTCGGTTACTTTCGCAACACGCTGGTTGGCAAGCTCGGAGATGTGCACAAGGCCATCCTTGCCGCCAAGGAAGTTCACGAATGCGCCGAAATCCATGATCTTTACAACTTTACCTTCATAGATTACGCCAGCTTCCGGAACGGCAACGATGCCCTTAATCCAATCCAGCGCGGCCTTCGCCTTTGCTTCATCGTTGGAGGCAATCATCACGCGGCCGTCATCCTCGATATCGATTTTCACGCCGGTCTTTTCGGTGATTTCACGGATAACCTTACCGCCTGAACCAATCACTTCGCGGATTTTGTCCACCGGGATCTGGATGGTGGTGATGCGCGGTGCAGTTGCATTCAATTCAGCGCGCGCGCCGGTGAGTGCTTTGGCCATTTCGCCCAGAATATGCATGCGGCCTTGCTGTGCTTGCGCCAGCGCAACCTGCATGATTTCTTCGGTGATGGAGGTAATCTTGATATCCATTTGCAACGCAGTGATACCCTTATCGGTACCGGCCACCTTGAAATCCATATCGCCGAGGTGATCTTCATCGCCCAGAATATCGGAAAGCACGGCATAGCCCTTTGCTTCCTTGATCAGGCCCATTGCAATACCAGCCACAGGGCGGGCAAGTGGAACGCCTGCATCCATCAATGCAAGGGATGAACCGCATACGGTTGCCATAGATGATGAACCGTTTGATTCAGTAATTTCTGAAACAAGGCGGATGGTGTAGGGGAATGCTTCCTTTGCTGGCAGCGTTGGGTGGATAGCGCGCCATGCAAGCTTGCCGTGGCCGATTTCGCGGCGGCCCGGGGTGCCCATGCGGCCACATTCACCAACGGAGTATGGCGGGAAGTTGTAATGCAGCATGAAGCCTTCGGTGCGATCGCCTGTCAGCTCATCAATGCGTTGTTCGTCTTGCGCGGTGCCAAGGGTTGCAACCACTAATGCCTGGGTTTCGCCGCGTGTGAACAGGGCGGAACCGTGGGTGCGTGGCAGAACGCCAGCTTCGCTAACGATGGTGCGAACGGTTTTGGTATCGCGGCCATCGATACGCTTCTTGGTATCCAAGATCATGTTGCGAACATGGTTGTATTCCATGAGCTCAACCGTTTGCGCAACGGCTTCCGGTGTGAATTCAGTTTCTGGAACGCTTGTCGCAGCTTTTTCACGAAGTGCGGAAAGCTTTGCCTGGCGGTTTTGCTTAACGGTTTCTGCGTAAGCAGCCTTAAGGTCTGCGCCAATAATGCCGTTCAGTTTCGCTTCGCAAGCAGCTTTATCGAATGCGGGCTTCGGCAATTCCCAAGCTGGTTTCGCAGCTGCTTCCGCAAGCTGGATAATCATTTGGATAACAGGCTGGAAGGATTTGTGGCCGAACATCACGCCTTTCAGCATTACGTCTTCCGGCAATTCCTTCGCTTCGGATTCAACCATCAGAACGCCTTCGGTTGTACCCGCAACCACCAAATCCAAATCGCTGGTCGCTTGTTGTTCGATGGTTGGGTTGAGGATGTATTCGCCATCCTTATAGCCAACCTTTGCGCCGCCAACAGGGCCCATGAATGGAATGCCTGAAAGGGTGAGCGCCGCCGAGCAGCCAATGAGCGAGATGATATCGGTGTCGTTGACCATGTCGTGCGACAGAACGGTTGCAACAACCTGCACTTCGTTCAGGAAGCCTTCCGGGAACAAGGGGCGGATAGGGCGGTCAATCAGACGGCTGGTGAGGGTTTCGTAATCGGATGGGCGGCCTTCGCGCTTCAGATAACCGCCGGGGATTTTACCGGCAGCATATGCCTTTTCCTGGTAGTTTACGGTAAGCGGGAAGAAATCCTGGCCTTCCTTTGCTTTCTTTGCGCCGACAACGGTGCAGAGCACGGTTGTTTCGCCGTAGCTGGCGATAACGGCGGCGTCAGCTTGGCGTGCAATCTTACCGGTTTCAAGGGTCAGCTTGCGGCCGCCCCACATCATTTCTTTGCGTTGGATATTAAACATCGTTTTTCCTTTTCTGTTTACGGATATGCGTTAGTTCATGGCGCAAAAGAAAAGTGACCTGAGTACATGATTCCAATCGCTTGGAATGATCCACTCAAGACACCTGTTTCTTTTGCTTCCATGTTGGTTTCTTTTCTTTGTGAAAACCACCCCCGTGAAGGGGTGGGGTGTTCTTTTTCGCCGTTCGCTCTGTTCCGCAACTGCGGAACAACCGCCCGGGCGTAGTTTCTCATAAAAAACGCTGGCTTACTTGCGAATGCCAAGCTTTTCGATGATGTCTTGGTAGCTTTGCTGGTTCACTGACTTCAAGTAGTCCAGCAAACTGCGACGGTTACCTACCATTTTCAGGAGGCCGCGGCGTGAATGGTTGTCTTTTGGATGAGCTTTCAAATGTTCGCTCAGGCAATTCATTTGATCGGTAATCAAAGCAATTTGCACTTCGGGTGAACCGGTATCATTTGCTGAACGTGCGTATTTTGAAACAATTTCTTGTTTTTGTTCTTGGTGCTTCGACATCGGGGTCTCCTTTTTATGAAAGGTGAAAGACACGCACCGGTACCACTTTTACATGGGCGGCATGGCCATCAATCTTTGCTAGAGCTACACAATCATCATTATGTTTGACCATGATGATGTCGGTGCCCAGTAAAGCCTGTTTCAATGATGCAATGCGCAACGGGTGCACTATCACATGTTGGCCTTGCCGCAAGCGGCGCGTCTCTACCTCGTTAACAGCCAAAGCCGGGATGTCGTCCAGCACGGTTGCAAGAGGCAATAATACGGCTTGGAACCTTTCCAAACCGCCCTTCTTTTGCCCGATTTCCTCAAGGTTTTCCAGTGAAATCGCTTGTTTGAGCGTGAAGGGCCCGCAGCGCAGGCGTTTCAATGCCTTAACATGCCCCAGACACCCCAAAGCTGCCCCTAAATCACGCGCCAGCGACCGGATATAGGTGCCTTTGGAGCAATCGACGATGAAGT
Source organism: Alphaproteobacteria bacterium (assembly GCA_021732145.1). Lineage (GTDB taxonomy): Bacteria > Pseudomonadota > Alphaproteobacteria > UBA9219 > RGZA01 > RGZA01. The sequence goes on along the minus strand of JAKFVN010000023.1, from coordinate 3,691 downwards.
TGGCTGAATGCACAGGGATGTTTTCTGGGGGGCTTCCCACATAGTCAAACCGCGTAATCGTGACCTCGCGCGGTTGCAATTCCACGGTTTCACCCGAGCGCGCAAGGTTGTATGCGCGCTCGCCATTCACATGCAGCGCGGAAAATTGCGGCGGCATTTGCTGGAACGTGCCGCGAAATTTTTCCAACGCATTCTTAATCGCATCTGCTGTTGGGCGGTTGGTGGATGTTGCCGTTACTTCCCCTGTGTAATCATCCGTATTACGGGTCTCGCCCCATATAGCCGTAAAGGCGTAAGATTTTTTACCGTCCAGCACATAGGAAATAAGTTTGGTTGCTTCGCCAAGCGCGATGGGCAAAACCCCCGTCGCAAAGGGGTCAAGTGTGCCGCCATGCCCAGCTTTATCTGCGTTTAACAGCCACTTCACGCGGCCAAGCGCCTGCGTGGAACTTAGCCCCGCAGGCTTATCCAAGACCATCCAGCCATTTATCTTGTTGCGCGGTTTCTTCTGGTTCATAAAAGCGTTTCAGATCAACATGGTTAACAGGCATTTGAACTACATTTTAAATGTATTTTAAGTGAGAGAGCATAGAGTGGGTGGATATTCAAGCGGTAATGGAGTCCTTTATGGCCATAGATTACAAGCTGAGTGCTGATGAAAAACGGGCAATTACCCAGATTACCCAGCATGCCGAAGTGGCAGCCAACCGTAAGGTTCACGGCGAATATGCCAAGCATGACCCCAGTGACCCCCAAGTTAGAGCCCTAGCCGATAAATATGTAGATGAGGTTCGCCGTAACCTTTATCAACGCACCAAAGGTGAATATAAGCCGGGCGCCGAGCTGAACGGAGACTTCTATACATCCGGTACCAAAGAAAATTTAAAGCTTCGCTGCGCGTCAAAACCCAAAAGCTTCGATATACCGGAGTCTTGGATAAAAAAAGAAGGCCAACACAGCGGCGAAGAGTGGAGCCCCAAGGATCTGGGGTTATAACTTGCATCACTGGGGAACGTGCATGCTGCTAACAAGCTTATGGAACAAGCGTCACAAATTTGCGCATATCTGGTTTTTCTGCTGCCATCCGTGGCAGGCGTGCAAAAGCCATCACAAATCCAGTGATGAATAAATTGAACGATTAATCGTCGTGCTTGGCTAAATCACGCGCCACGCTGGGGTCGTGCAGAATGCGCTCGATCTTTTCGGCGTATTCAAACGATGTATCCAGTTGGAAATGGATTTGCGGCACGAAGCGCAATTCCACATTTTCTGCAATCACATGACGGAAATAGGGCTTGGACTGATTAAGCACCTTTACCGTTTCATCATTATGCTGCCCGCCCATCGTGACAATATAGGCGGTGGCATTGCGTAAATCAGGGCTAACGCGAACCTCGGTCACGGTGATGATGCTGCGCGGCACATCGGCTGGCCAAGGATAATCGCCATCCTGGAAGGATGCGGCCAGCGCATGGCGCAATTCTTCACCAACACGAAGCTGGCGGGGGGAACGGCCGGATGAACCGGTTGGGGTTTTGAATTTCGACATGCTTTGTTTATCTGGGCTAGCGAACTAGAGTTGATGCACTAAAGTTGACGGGCCACTTCTTCAACTTCGAAGCATTCAATCTGATCGCCTTCCTGAATGTTATCGTAGTTTTCAAAGGCCATACCGCATTCATAGCCTTCGCGCACTTCTTTGACTTCGTCCTTCATGCGCTTCAGGGTCTTGAGCATGCCTTCGTGGATTACCACGCTGTCGCGCAGCAAGCGAACCTTGGCACCGCGCTTAACGATGCCTTCGGTAACCTTGCAGCCTGCAACCTTGCCAGCCTTGGTGATGGTAAAGACTTGCAGGATGGATGCGTAACCAAGGAACTTCTCGCGCAGATCGGGGGCGAGAAGGCCGGAGAGCATGCCCTTCACGTCATCCAGGATATTATAGATGATGGAATAGTAACGGATATCCACCGCATCGCGTTTGGCCAAATCACGGGCCTGCGGATTGGCGCGCACGTTAAAGCCAATGATAAGCGCGTTAGATGCTTTCGCCAAAATCACATCGGATTCTGAAATTGCACCTACGGTTGCATCGAGAACTTTCACCTTCACCTCGGTGCTGTCGCCGGCAAGCTTATCCAGCGCGCCGCGGATGGCTTCCACGGAACCCTGTACGTCGCCTTTAATAAGAACCGGAACTTCCTTCGCAACGCCTTCGCGGATGTTGGTGAACATTTCTTCCAGCGATGACTTGGTTGCGCTGGCAACCTGTTTGGAAGCCAGTTTGCGGCGTTTGCGGAAATCGGTGATTTCGCGCGCGCGCGCTTCGTTGGCAACCACCACAAAGTCATCACCGGCCAATGGCACGCCGCCCAGGCCCAATACTTCAACGGGCTGCGCAGGCAATGCTTCATCAAGGTTTTTGCCGTGGTCGTTGACAATGGCGCGAACGCGGCCTTGTTCAACGCCGGATACAACAATATCGCCGGTGCGCAAGGTGCCCTGTTGCACCAGAATGGTTGCAACCGCGCCGCGGCCCTTATCCATCTGCGCTTCAATCACCACGCCCTTGCAGGTACGGTTGGGGTTTGCCTTCAAATCCAATACTTCGGCTTGCAGCAAAACGGTCTCCAAAAGCTTATCAAGGTTCTTGCCTGTCTTGGCGGATACTTCCACGGACAGGGTTTCGCCGCCCATTTCTTCAACCTGAACGTCATACTGCAACAAACCTTGGCGAACACGGTTGGCATCGGCCGTTGGCAAATCCGCCTTGTTGATGGCAACGATGAGCGGAACATTCGCAGCCTTGGCATGCGTAATCGCTTCCACCGTTTGCGGCATCACGCCGTCATTCGCGGCAACCACCAGAATAACAATGTCGGTTACGTTGGCACCGCGTGCACGCATTTCGGTAAACGCGGCATGGCCCGGTGTATCGATGAAGGTAATCTTACCCTTTGGAATTTCGACCTGATACGCGCCGATATGCTGGGTAATGCCGCCGCTTTCACGTGCCACCACATTGGTTTTGCGAATAGCATCCAGCAATGATGTTTTACCATGATCCACGTGGCCCATGATGGTCACGACAGGTGCGCGTGGCAGTAAGTCTTCGGCTTTTTCGACAACTTGCTCCAAGCCGATTTCAACGTCAGCTTCGGCAACGCGGGTGTAGCGGTGACCGAATTCGGATGCTACCAGTTCGGCGGTATCGGCATCAATCGTCTGGGTGATGGTTGCCATCACGCCAAGTTTCATCAGGGATTTAATCACGTCACCTGCGCGTTCCGCCATGCGGTTGGCCAGTTCCTGCACAGTGATGAATTCAGGGATAACGATGTCACGAACAATTTTTACTTGTTCCTTCGACATCATCTGACGCATTTGCTTTTCGCGTGCACGGCGTGCCGATGCCAATGAGCGCGTGCGTTGCATCACTTCAACTTCGCCGTCAGCGCCGCCCATTTGAATTTGTGACAGCATGACCTTGCCGCTATTGCGGCCTTTGCCTGTATTCGCATCGCGTTTGGTTGGCGCGGCAGGTGCGGCGGCAACCTTGCCAGCGGTGCGGCGCTTATTGGCGCGCGGCGCATCATCTTCGTCATCATCCTGCGTGCGCTTCATGCCCTTTGGCAGGATTTGCGCGCGCGCGGGTTCTTCCTTCTTGCGCTTGCTTTCGTCTTCGACGCGC
>JAKFVN010000001.1 GCA_021732145.1 Alphaproteobacteria bacterium | reverse complement strand
GCTGAACAAAAGGCGGAGAATAAAGTTTACGATGAACAATCAGGCCAGCGGCACCATCAGCGCGGCGATAATTAGTTATAACTTCTTCGATAAATGCTGGCTTGGCCGCGTTTGAATATCCACCCAGCCTTGCTTGTTCGCCTGGAATATCAGCGAGCCCGTATATTTCACTTCCTCCATCGCATGGCCAAAGCGGAGGCGCAAATCATTGCGCAAGTCTTCCTGCAACGGGTTGGTCGTGCGCACAATTAAATCAAGCTTGCGTTGATGCACCAGCCCGTCAATCTGGATGGGCCCAAGGCGGGTAAGGGAAACATCGATTAAAAAGCGCCGCGCAATGTCACGCTCGCCTTGCCCGGGTTTGTGCTGGCGCGGGTCATCGTGAACAAAGAAACGGAATTGCTGCAACTTATCGCTTTCCAGATAGGGAATGGTCGTGCCGCGCCAGGTTGTGCCTGCACCATCCATCGCCGCCATCTTGCTGCCTTCAAATTCGTTTTTTAAAGCAGTTAAAAGCGATTGTTTTCCAATGCTTTCCAGCGCTTCCTTTACGTCATAGCCAAGCCACGCATCAGGGCTGGCGCGTTGCAGGGCGGAAAGAAAAAACAGCACACCGCCCGCCAATTGCCCTGATTGCGCTTGCGGCAGCCTGAAGCGCTTGAGCTCGTTGCCCAATATCGGATTTTGCTGCATCAAAATTTCCATGATCTGCCGCAGACTTTCAAATGATGTTAGCCATTTCCGTTCAACTTTCTCGGTAACTAGCTCCGCGCCGGCGCCGAGCACCACCTGAATTTTTGTTCCAACCGGCCATGTCTTATTGGCATTCACAACTGCAACCTGATCATCAATCGTTAAAATCGGTTGGCCCGATGCGGTTGTTCCACGCACAATGGCTGTTAGCGATTTGTCATTTCCCTGCGCAGACAATTCTTGTGCGGGCAATTCTTGCGCCGTTGGTGCAACATTCAAAATGCGCAATGGCAACAATTGCGGTTTTTCGCTTTGAATGGGCAGCGGTATTTTTAAAGCATCTTGCGCATCGGGTGCAGGCAGCTTGCCCTGTAGCGGTTGCGGTGCCTGGCCTTGCGCCGCTTGCCCCTGCGTTGAGTTTTGCTCGTAATTATTGCGGCTCGCGGCTGTGCCTTGGTTCAGTGTCTGGATAGGCGTTTGGCTGGTTTGCACGGGCGCTGGGTTGGCTGGCGCGGCCTGCGCTTGCCCCGTTTGTACGGTCTTGCCATCCGCGCCCTTCACAATGCCAGCGGCTTGTTCTGCGCTTGCCTGAACATTCGGCGCGGCCTGCGCTTGTCCCGTTTGTGCTGGCTGCGGCACGCCAGCCAGATTTGGCGCTTGCTTTAAAACAGCTGCACGGTTCTGGTTGTATAAAAGATTGGAAAGCAGGGTGGATGGTAAAACGGTAACCTGAAACACCTGACCGATTTTTGGAATTTCTGCCGTCAGCGTCTGGCGCGATAACGCGGAATTGGCTGCCAGCGACTGCTCCACTTGCCCTGCCGCTTGTGCCGCGCGGCTGCCAACGACCAGCACGGCTTCCAGCCCATTTGGCCCCGGGCGCAATTGCAGCGTCACCCGGCCGGGCAAATTATCCTGCAATTGCTTTAATGCATCCTGCGGCAAGCGCAGCAGGAAGTCGCCTTGTCCGGTGCGCAGCAATAGCTGGTCAAGACCTGCTGCTTTGTTCGCTGTCCCTTCAATGACTAATGCCCGCGCCAGCGCATTCATGTCAATCGGGCTGCTTTGCACGGTTACCGTGATGCTTTGGGCAATATGCTCGGCCTGCACCCCGCCTTGCTGCGCTAATACGGCTTGAATGGCCTGAAGCTGATCGGGGGGCAGGGCAGTCATGGTTGCTTATGGCATGTCATTTCATGAGTTTACGTACAACGGCTTCCACATCCATCGCTGCTTCGGTCGAAGGATGGCGTTTCAGCAATGGCGTTTGCGCGCGAATGGCTTCGCGTACTTTCAAATCGCGGCGGATAATGCCCATCAAGGGCGGTTCGTAATGCAGGAAGTTCCGGCACACATTCAAGATGGTATTATAGGTTTTTTCGCCATCCAGCGTATTGGCCGCCATGTTCACCACAATGCCGATATTGGCTTGCGCATTCGCTGCATGCGTCAGTTTGATAAACGCATATGCATCGGTCAGCGATGTGGGTTCATCCGTGACCACAATTAATGTGAGGCCAGCAGGGCCCGCCATTAAACGCACGGGGCGGTCGACACCCGCACCCAAATCGACCACGATTTTATCGTAATCACCCGCAAGACCGATTAAATCATTGCGCAATTCTGCCAAACGCTGCGTTGGAATATTGGCAAGGCTGCCGGAACCTGAACGCCCCGCAATAATGTCAAATTTGCCTTCCTTGTAGTGGGTGATGGCGCCTTTCAGCGTCATCTTGCCATCGAGCACATCGCCCAAATCTTTTTCAGGCGTGAGGCCCAATTGAATATCAACATTCGCCAATCCCAAATCGCCGTCAAACAGCAACACGCGTTGGCCCTTTGCCGCCAGCGTGTAGCACAGCGTGGTTGAAAACCATGTTTTGCCCACGCCGCCCTTGCCCGATGCAATCGCAATCATGCTGGGGCAGCTTAGCGGGGCGGGGACATTCTTGTTTGCAATGGTCGGTTCCATATCAATCTCCAATCATGCTGTTCCTGTTGATTTCAATACAGCCGAAACAACATCTGCTGGCAGTAAAAGGCGGGCAAAGGTCACGGGGTTTACCGCTTGCAATGGTTCGGTGACCTTGGGCGAAATGCTCATATCACATAATTGCAAACCGGTTTCGTGGGCTATGGTCAGCATGCTGCCCAAACGGCGCGTCATGTCCACTTTGGTGATAATCATCTTGCGCGCGCCAACATCCATGAATGCGCGCGCCATATCAATCCCTTCCGCTGCATCAAGCCCGGCGGGCAATACCAATACCGGTTCCATTTCCGCGGCGCTGACCATCTTGCGCAAATCGAACATATCGCCTTTGCTGAACGGGTTGCGGCCGGTATTATCAATCAGAATAATTTCGCCGTTTTTGTGCGTATCAATCGCATCGCGCAGGGCTGGCGCATCTTCCACTTCCACCAAATCAATTTTCAAAAGCTTGGTAAGGGATGATAATTGTTCAACCGCGCCCGCGCGCGTCAAATCAGTCGTAATCACGCCCACGCGGTGCTTATGCATCACGCGGTTCGCGGCAATCTTTGCAATGGTAAGCGTTTTGCCAGCGCCCGGCGGCCCAACCAGGCAAATGGGTCTATTGCTGCCATCCAATAGCGGCGCATATTCAAAATGCTTGTCCATCGCCGCACCAAGCGCAATCAGAATATCATGGTCTGCAAAATGCGTGACAGTGCCCAGCAGCGTTTCCGCAAGCGCCGGATTCACCGCATGGCGGATAAGCGCATCGGCAATCACTTCCACCACATCATGTTCGTAATTGATGGGGTGCTTGCTTGGCGGTTCGGGCTGGCCAACCGGAACCGGCGCATCCTTGGGCTTTACCGTGCTTTCATCCAATGCCGCGGTAACGCGCACGCCGCCCTGGTCATCATCACGCGTGGCGACAATAATCGCGTCATTGCCCAATGCTTCACGCACTTGGCTCATTGCTTCGGCTAAGGTTTCACCATGAAAGGAGCGCAACCGCATCAGATTTGCCTCATGTTAAATCTGCCCCAATGTTTTAATGCGAGCCTTGGAATGAATTTCATTCTGCGACACAACCGTGGTGGAAGCACGGAAGCGCTCAACGATGGAGCGCACATAGGGGCGAATACCGGGCGAGGTGAGCAACACAGGGCTTTCGCCCATCTGCGCATGCTTATCAAACGTGGTGCGCACGGCATTGATGAACTGCTGCAAGCGGCTGGGCGCCATCGCCAATTGCTTGTCTTCGCCATCGCCCACAATGGATTCAGCAAAGGCTTGCTCCCATTCCGGTGACAGGGTAATGAGCGGAATAAATCCGGTATCGCGCGTCTGCGCTTCGGAAATCTGACGCGCAAGGCGCGCGCGAACATGTTCGGTAATCGCGGTAATGTTGCGCGTAATGGCGGATGCTTCGGAAACGCCTTCCAGAATGCTTGGCAAATCGCGGATGGAAATGCGTTCGGAAAGCAGGTTTTGCAGCACGCGCTGCAATCCGCCAATGGTGATTTGCGATGGAATAACGTCGCTGACCAGTTTCTGGTGTTCTTTATCCAGTTCATCCAGCAGTTTCTGCGTTTCGGAATAGGTGAGCATTTCCGACATATTGTCTTTCACAATTTCGGTCAAATGCGTTGTCACCACGGTTGGGGTATCAACAACCGTATAGCCTTTGAACAATGCTTCTTCGCGGTAACCGGGGTCGGCCCATACGGCAGGCAGCCCGAAGGCAGGCTCGGTTGTGGGTTCACCGGGCAATGCGATGGTATCGCCGCGCGGATCCATAATCAGCAGCATGCCGGGGCGCAGCGTGCCGCGCCCTGCTTCAATTTCCTTGATGCGCACCACATAGGTGTTGGGCGCAAGCTGCAAATTATCCTGAATGCGCACCGATGGCAGCACAAAGCCCATATCGCCCGCGAGTTGACGGCGCAGGCCCTTGATTTGGTCAGTGAGCCGTTGGCCAGCTTCCGAATTCACCAGCGCAAGAAGGCCATAGCCCAGCTCAATGCGAATAGTGTCGATGGCAAGGGAGCGCGAAATCGGTTCTTCTGCAACGGGTACCAATGGCTCTGCGGTTTCCATGGCTTTCTTGTCGGCCATTTCACGTTGAATTTGCGGCATCTTCCATGCAAAATATCCAAGCACGCCCGCCAAAATCCAGAATGGAATTTTTGGAATGCCCGGCATCAGTGACATCACCGCCAGAAGGCCAGCGGTAAAGCCCAGCGCCATCGGGTATGCGCCCAATTGGCCGAAGATGCTTGATTTGGTGTTATCATCGGCCGATCCTGTTTTGGAAACAAGGAAACCGGCGGCGATGGAAACAATCAGCGCGGGAACCTGCGTTGCAATGCCATCACCAATCGTCAGGCGAATATAGGTGTCTGCCGCCTGCATGAATTGCATGCCATGCATCACCATGCCGATGATGGTGCCGCCGATGATATTGACAAAGGTAATAATCAAACCGGCAATCGCGTCACCGCGCACGAATTTCGACGCACCGTCCATCGACCCGAAGAAGTTGCTTTCGTTTTCCAGTTCCTTGCGGCGGGCACGCGCGGTTGCTTCATCAATCATGCCGGATGATAAATCGGCATCAATCGCCATTTGCTTGCCGGGCATGGCATCCAAGGTGAAACGCGCGGCCACTTCCGCAATGCGACCCGAACCTTTCGTAATAACCACGAAGTTCACAATGGTCAGAATGGCAAACACAATCATCCCAATCACGAAGCTGCCGGACATGATAAAGCCCGCGAATGCTTCCACGACCATACCGGCCGCATCCGCGCCTTCATTCCCATGCGATAAAATCAAGCGCGTCGTGCCAAGGTTAAGCGCAAGGCGCAGCAAGGTCGCAATAAGAAGAATGGTTGGAAAGGAAGAAAGGTCGAGCGCTTTTTTGATGAACAGCACGGTCATCAAAATAATCACGGAGAAGGTGAGGGATAGCGTAAGGCCCATATCCACCACAAAGGTGGGCATGGGAATAATCATCATCATCACAATGCTGATAAGGCCAACCGCGAGCCACATATCCGAGCGTGCGAACAGGCGATTGAATGCTCCCATATCGAAGCCTTCCCCACTGCCTGTTCCAACCGGATTTGTCATAATCGCCTATTGTCCAGCATTAACCGATATTTGCGCGGCCTGTTTCACCCGGCATGGGAATGTTCACGCCCTTATCGGTGTATTCCTTCAGCTTGTTGCGCAATGTGCGGATGGAGATGCCCAAAATGGTTGCTGCGTGGGTGCGGTTGCCAAGGCAATGCTGCAAGGTGTCGATAATCAAATCGCGTTCAACATCGGCAACGGTTTTGCCAACCAAGCTTCCGCCCGGAGCGCCTGCATTCATAATCGCCTGTGCGGTATTTGCCATGCCGCCACTTGCGACAGAATTATTCAGGCTTTGGCCGGTCAGCACAACCGCATCAGGCCCGATGATTGAATCCGGGGCCATCAACACTGCGCGATGCATGGTGTTTTCCAATTCACGCACGTTACCACGCCAATGGTGGCTTTGCAGCGCTTGCATGGCTTCAGGTGAAATGGTCTTTGCCGATAACCCGTTTGCTTCGGCAAACTTGCCTGCAAAGAATTCGGATAAGGGTTTGATGTCGAGCGGGCGTTCACGCAAGGTTGGAATGCGGATGCTCATCACGTTAAGACGGAAATACAAATCCTCGCGGAAGCGTTTATTGCGTACTTCTTCTTCCATATTGCGGTTGGATGTTGCGATAATACGCACATCCACCTTAATCGGCTGGTTGCCGCCCACACGGTCAATCTCGCGTTCCTGTAATGCGCGCAGCAATTTGGCTTGCAGGCGCATATCCATTTCGCTCATTTCATCCAGCAGCAATGTGCCGCCATTGGCTTCTTCAAACTTACCCAAACGGCGGGCAACAGCACCCGTAAACGCACCTTTTTCATGACCGAAGAGTTCAGATTCCAGAAGATTGTCGGGAATAGCCGCGCAGTTTACGGCCACAAAGTTACCGGATGCGCGGTTGCTCTTGCGGTGAATATGACGCGCCAGCACTTCTTTACCTGTACCTGACTCGCCGGTGATGAGAACGGATGCGGCGGATGGCGCGACTTTCTCCGCCATATCAATCACGGCCTTCATCGCGGGGTCGCCCGCGATGATGTTATGGCTTTCTTCCGTTACGGCTTGCAGAACCGCAGCGATAAGCTCGGCATCGGGCGGCAGGGGGATATATTCTTTCGCGCCAGCCTTAATCGCGCGCACAGCTGCATCGGCATCATTGCCAATGCCGCAGGCAATCGTTGGGACATTGATGCGCTCAAGCTTGATTTGATTAATCAGGTCTGCGACATCGCAGCGCACATCCACCATCACCAAATCAATGCCCTGGCCGCTGCGCAATACATTCATCGCGCCGGAAATCGTATCAATATGCGATACTTTCGCGCCGCGCTGATGGGCAATTTTGCCAGCAACTGCAATCGGGCCTTCCATGGTTCCAACAATCAATAACCGCATTTCTTAGTCTCCTGCTTACTCACTTCATTCATGTTCTTGATAATCAGTTTTCTTTGCGTTCCGTTTTGATGATTTCAGTCATGGTGATGCCAAGGCGGTCTTCGACCACCACCACTTCACCGCGCGCCACCAACCGGTTATTCACGTAAATATCAATCGCTTCGCCAACCTTGCGGTCAAGTTCCACAACTGCGCCGCGGCCCAGTTTCAAAAGGGAGCTGACGGGCATGGTCGCCTTGCCCAGCACGGCGGAAACTTCAACCGGAACGGCATAGACCGCGTCCAGATGTTCAATGGTCACGCCGGCGCCATCAGGATTTCCCTGCGTTCCATTCAATTCATTCAAGGGAAGGGATTCTTTCTCGGCCATGATGGTCTCCTTACGTTACTAACCTTTGTTAAACAGCTATGTTGGTTGTTGATGATGCCTGTTGCGGCGGTTCAGGCGATGGATGGGTGTATTCGGCGTGGCTTTGGTGCCCGCTTGATTTATGCATCTGCATTTGGCGTTCAACTTCCGACCAGGTGAGGTTGACGGAACGCTCCATCCCGCCATCGGCCCATTCCAAACGGCAATCATTGGCTTCCAGCGTATTGTCAGCAAGGATAATCATCTTGCCCGCATACCCCACGCGGGCGGTGAGGGCGCTCATTTCCTTGTTCATATCGTCAAACTGCGCTTCAGCAATACGCAAGACCATGCGCGGTTCATTAATCATGTCAGTCACGGTTGCTTCAATCGCCGCAATCATTTCCTGCACGCCGTTCTTGCGCACAAAATCAGGAACGATTTTACGGGCGATGGCGAGGGCGATGTCAGCAGCAGCTTGTTTATTTTGCGCGGCCAGCTTCCAAACTTCATTTGCCATACGTTCAAACAGCAATTGAATGTGCGCCAGCAATTCGTTTTGCTGGTTTTGCATTTCCCGTATCGCTGCTTCCTTGCCCGCAACATAGCCTTGGCCATAGGACTGCTCCTTGGCCAGCGCTACTTCTTCTTCGCTGAATACAGGCGAAGCCTTTTGTTCCTGCGCGGCTTTAATCGCGTCAGGATCAAACGAGGTGCCAAACATAAAGCGTTGCGGGGCGGTTTCGTTCATCAATAGATAAGCTCCTCATCCTCGCCGCCGCGGCTAATATCAATTTCGCCTTTCGCAGCCAAATTCTTGGCGGCCAGAACCAGGCCCGCCTGCGCTTCATCCACATCGCGGAGCTTAACAGGGCCGATGCCGGCCATTTCTTCCTTAAGCAGCTTTGCGGCACGTTCCGACATATTGCCAAAGAACAGGTCGCGCAATGTTTCCGATGCGCCTTTGAGCGCAATCGGAAGCTTCGCCTTGTCGACCACGCGCATGAGCGCCTGAATGGCTTGCGGGGTGAGCTTGCCCAAATCTTCAAAGGTGAACATAAGGCTTTTGATTTTTTCAGCCGCATCATGGTTACGTTCTTCAAGTGCGCCAAGGAATTTGGCTTCCGATGCACGGTCAAGATTATTGAAGATTTCAGCCATCATTTCATGCGCATCGCGGCGGTTGGTGCGCGCAAGGTTGCTCATGAATTCGGTGCGAAGGGTTTTTTCAATATCATCCAGCACTTCTTTTTGCACGGCTTCCATACGCAGCATGCGCATGATGACTTCCATCGCAAAGCTTTCAGGAAGGGTGCCCAGCACGCGCGACGCATGGTCGGGCTTGATTTTGGATAAAACAACCGCAACGGTTTGCGGGTATTCGTTCTTTAAATAGTTCGCCAGCACTTCTTCATTCACGTTCGCAAGCTTATCCCACATGGTGCGGCCGGCAGGGCCGCGGATATCTTCCATAATGCCGCCAACCTTGTTTTTATCGAGAACCTTTAAAAGGAGGCGTTCGGTTGATTCAAGCGTACCCATCAGAGATCCGGTTGAGGAAATCTGCGATGCAAATTCGAGGAACAGGGTTTCAACAAGCGCGGAACTTACATTACCCAGCGTTGCCATGACTTGGGATATTTCCTTGATTTCATCATCGCTCATCAGCGAGAACAGCTTGGCTGCATGCTCTTCGCCCAGCGATAAAATCATAATCGCCGCTTTTTCGGGCCCTGAAAGGCCTCTTGCATCTTCTCTTACCCGTCCTGCCATGGACAACTCCTGTTACTTCGCCATTCGCTCTGTTCCGCTTCGCATAACAACCGCGCGAGCGGAATTAAACTCTCAACCCAATTACTTGTTTTCCTGATAAATCCAGTTGCGGATGATGCCCACTGCTTCTTCAGGATGTTTTTCCACAATCTCGCCAACCTTCTTCAATGATGATGCCTTCACGCGGCCTTCGACGCGCTGAATATCAATCATCTTTTCAAATGAGTTATCATCCTCGCCCGCGCCTTCACCGGATGCGCCAGGAGCAGCAAGCTTATTGCCGCCGCCAGAAGCGCTCAGCAAATTCGCGTTACCGGGCGCGCTTGCACCCAGTAAATTGCCGCCGGTTTCACCAACTGCGCCGGTCGCACCTTCAAGCACCTGCTTCAGGATAGGGCGAACCACAAGAAGAATGGCGAGCAGGCCGAGCAAAGCCATGATAACGGATTCCGTCATGCGCATCATTTCCGGTGTCATGAACGCCATGATGCCTTCTGCTCCCGCTGGCTGGCCATCGGTTGCCGATGTAAACTGCATATTCACAACTTCAACGGTATCGCCGCGCGTTGCATCCACGTTCACGGCACTGCGCACCAGTGTTTTGATTTGCTCCAATTCTTCCTTGCTGCGTGGCTTGTAAACCTGTTTGCCATCCGCGCCGGTTTCATAAATGCCATCCACCAGCACCGCGACGGACTGCTTCTTAATGCTGCCGCTTTCGCGCACATGGCTGCGCACGGTTTTGTTGATTTCGTAATTCACCTGCTCTTCGCTGTTATTGTTCTGGTTATTAGACCCCGCGCTGCTGCTTGGCTGGGCTTGGGCGGCTGGAAGGTTATTGCCAGCCGTAACGGTCGGATTGGCGGTGGTATCAGATGATTTGGCCTGTTCCGATTTTGTAACCTGGCTGCGGACAACCTGACCTTCCGGGTCATAGATTTCAGAACTGGTGGTGACCTTGTCAAAATCCATTTCAACAGAAACTTCGGCGCGGGCCTTGCCATAGCCAAGGGAGCGGGAGAGGAGGTCTTCAATCTTGTCCACCTGCGTCTTTTCAAAGTTGTGGCGCATTTCTTCCTGGGTATTTGCTTCGCCTTCCGCGCTGCCTCTATCCATCGCCTTGGCCAGCAGCGTGCCCTTATCATCAACGATGGAGATATTGTCGGTTTGCAAATTCGGAACGGCTGCCGCAATCAACTGGCGAATGGCGCCAACCTGTTCTTTGCCAATGGTTGCGCCGCCGCGCACTTTCAAGAATACGGATGCCGATGCCTTCTGGTCGTTCTGGCTAAACATTTCATGCTTTGGCAAAACCAGATGCACGCGGGCCGATTGTACCTGGTTCACTGTGCCGATGGTGCGGGCCAGTTCACCTTCAAGTGCGCGGAGTTGATTGATGTTCTGCACGAAACTGGTAGTGCTGAAGCCATCCTTTTGGTCAAAAATCTCATACCCAATCGAACCGCCACGCGGCAGGCCTTGCTGCGCCATGCTCATGCGCAATTTACCGACCTGTTCGGTTGGCACTTTAATGCTGGTGCCGTTCGCGCTGATTTCGTAGGGGATTTTCTGGGTATCCAACTGGCTGACAATCGCGCCGCCATCGGATGGATCAAGGCCGCTGTACAAAAGCGCCATTGGCCCTGAAGACATTTTGGTAGCCATGAAGGCGAAGAAGATAATGACCGCTAAAATCGTGCCGCCCAGAGCCGCAAGGCGAACAACACCTAAACCACGTAAGGTTTCCATAAGCTGATTCAAGAGAACGACTCCATAGATAGAGATGTGAAATGTTTAGATAGGAAAACCAGAAACGACCGACTAACCTTGTTTGAAACCTGCGACTTCATCTTTATTAACCAGCCCGTTAACCATAATCGTTAAGTTGTGAAAAACCTATTAACAGACCCGGCAATAATTACCCACCAGCCCATTTCTAGGTAATTTTTGCCTAGCAACCCTTACCAAGAGGTTAACAGATTCATATGAGTAGCTCCTCGCCAGATTCTTGCGCCAAGGACAGAACGACACTCATTGTGACATTCCTCATCACTCTCGCTCTGGCTGCGCTCTACGCATGCTCTGTCGGCATTGTCGCTATCTGGCCTGATAGCCTTTTATATGCTGATCGCGCCCGCCATTTGCTGGAGGAGGGCCGCCTGGCTTCAAGCGCCGGATCAACCTCATCTTATCTGCCACTGTATTCATTGGTCTTGGCAGTGGCATTTTCCGTGCCGGATTTCCTTATGACCCATCAGATTCTAATCGGGATTCAGGTCATCATCATAGCATCGGTGTTTTTTCCAATCAGCGGCCTGTTATCGCGCAGCCCCGATCTTGGAAAAATGGAGGTCGCGGCGCTGGCTGCGATTGCCACACTGTCATCAGCGGCACTGCCGTATGCAACCATGTTAGGCGCGCAGGCGTTATTTATTCCTCTCTTTATATGGTTTACTTATTTTTACGATAAATTTTTACGTGAGCCTAATAAGAATAATGCGGTTTGGTCTGCGGTGCTGCTTGCCTTCATGCTGCTCACCCTGCAAACCGCATGGATTGTTTATGCGGCCGTTGTTCTCACCGAACTCACGCGCGCGCCGCGGAATAAACATGCATGGAAGGTTATTCTGCTGCCGCTTATCGCCGCAGGATTATGGGAAGCTTATTCCGTCTTTGCGCTGGGGTTGCCTTTCGCATTGCCCGAACTGAATTTCAATAACGGGCTTGCGCGGTTTAATTTTTTTAAAAATGGCTTGGTCTATCTTTGCTATGTCGGCATGCCGCTGGCTGGTCTTGCTTTCATCATCTCCATCTTTTCTAAAAAAACCAATGCGTGGCCAAATACTTGGAATAATGCGCTATTCCGTTTTGCATGCCTTACATTGCTCGGCGCGCTGCTGTATCTGGTTTTTGCCAATGACATTATCGTGGAACGGAAATTGGATTACATCACCAACCGCGTGATTGAACCCTTTGTCATCCTGCCGTTCATTTTGTTCATGCGATTGCAGCCGCAATCACGCAAGGAAATCACCGCCAATAGCCTGCTGGTTTTTTTCTGCCTGATGATTTTCGGCCTGCCATACAACCTTAAAACCGACTTCCTGACGGGGATGAGTTATTGGTCGCAATCGCTGGCGATCGCCAATCTCGGCATCATCCGCAACGTTGTTTACCTGCTGCTTATTTGCCTGCCTATCATCATGCTGTGGTGGAAGCCCAAATGGTTTGTTACCACCTATGCCTGCGTTGCGGCGCTGCTGACCTTCAGCAACCTCATGCAAAACCAGACGGTGTGGAGCATGAACGAGGATGGCAATTTCCGTTATGTAAACGCCGATGCCTTTGCGCAAAGCAAAGACATTAAAGAAGCCAAAGCGGTTTATGCCGACAATAATTGCAGCGCGGCGCAAAGCAGCGACATCGCTTATCTATTCCGCTGCAATGATTTAAACAAGCTGCTCTATTTCACGCCGCGCATGGCAACGCCCAAAACCGCGCAGGAACTGAAAGCCACAACGCTTGGCGACAATGAATTCGTGCTGTTCACCAGCAGCGAGAATGATAATGCGTTTGGTAAATCCGTTGCGGAGATCGGCCTAGGCAAGTTGATGCGCGTAGAGAAGGGGGATTTGGCAGCCATGCAAAAGACCCCGCTGGTCTTTATCAAACGCGCGGAAAGCCTTGGCCGTTATATCAATGTACGCATCGCGGAAAAGATGGAGCGCGTTACGCTGCTTGGGCCAAACGCCACGTTACATATCGATGCCGACCAGGCTGGCTGCGTTGAAATGAATGCGGCCTTTGCCGCCGATGATAATGAAACCAATGCCAACGGCAAAGCGGTTGAATTTATTTTGAATGATAGGCTGGTGAAAAAAGCATCATTCAAGCCTGTGATAACAGGTGTACCGGCAGCGATTGCGGTGCTCTTGCGCGTACAGGCGGGAGAAAATGTTCTAAAACTGGGTTATAAAGCACCGCCGAATGCTAATGGCAATATCCGCGCCAGCCTGTTCATGTTTGCGCGGCTGACATTCAAACCCTGCAATTAAATAATGTGTGGAGGATAACATGCTGATGAATTATGCACTGGTTGCAATTGGCAGCGCGATTGGCGGCATGGCCCGCTATGGCACCGCGCAGGCGATTAATTCCGTATGGAAAGAACCATTCCCGCTCGCCATCTGCACCATCAATGTTATCGGCTCATTCGCCATCGGCGTGTTCGCGCATTGGCTTTTGAATACCCAAGACGAAGGGCTGCAAAACAACATCAAACTGATTTTGATGATTGGTGTATGCGGCGGTTACACAACCTTTTCAACCTTCAGCCTTGAAACGCTCAGCCTGCTTAAATCAGGACAAACACTGGTTGCGCTGGCCTATATCGCAGCATCCGTTGCGTTATGCGTTGGCGCGGCTGCGCTGGGCTATAAGTTAGGCGGCTAGCGCTTCTTCGGCATCCAATACGCCAGCAATTGCGTGCAGTGTTGCCGCGATGCGGATCGATGCCTGGATAACGCCTGCTTCCACGCCGTGGCCACGCAATTTGCTGTCATGGCTTTCAATGCACATGCCGCACCCATTGATGGATGAAACCGCAAGGCTCCATAATTCGAAATCCATTTTATCCGCGCCGGGGTTGGCGATGATGTTCATACGCAACTTCGCCGGCATGGTTTTATATTCGGCATGTTCGGCCAAATGGATAAAACGGTAATAGATATTATTCATGCCCATAATCGCAGCGGCTGCTTTTGCGGCATTCAGGATTTCCGGCGTGATTTTATCTTTGAATTCATCCACCACAGCCTTGGTCAGCCTCGCATTGCGCGATGCCATCGCGCAGGAAATAAACGTGCCGGCCTTTTGCGTATCGTTCAGCACGGTTTCAGAAAGCAGGTTTGAAAGGTTCAATTTCAAATCTTTTGCATAATCGGGAAGGGATTCACGCAATGTTTCAAGTGAGACGGCTTCAAGTGTCATGGGAGGCTCCGTTTAGTGGATGGATGATGATTATACGGCGGGAAGGGCCGTTTGGATCACATAAAAAAATAGCGGCACAAAGGCCGCTATTTTCTGAAACATATCAATTGGAATTATCCAACTTTCAAAACGGCATCGCCCTTTTCCCAGTTGCATGGGCAAAGCTCGCCGGTTTGAAGTGCATCGAGCACGCGCAAGACTTCATCCACGTTGCGGCCTACATCCAAACCATTTACCGAAGCAAACTGAATGGTGCCATCGGGATCCACGATGAAGGTTGCGCGAAGCGGCACGCCAGCTTCCTTATCGAGAATGCCGAGCGCATTTGAAAGCTCGCGCTTGATATCGGAAAGCATCGGGAACGGCAAATCCTTCAAATCGGCGTGGTGGGTGCGCCATGCATGGTGCACGAATTCGCTGTCCGCGCTTACGCCATATACAACGGCATCGCGTTCGTTGAATTGCTTGTTCAGCTTGCCGAATGCGGAAATTTCGGTCGGGCACACGAAGGTGAAATCCTTTGGCCAGAAGAATACGATTTTCCACTTACCCTTATCGGATGCGTTGTTGAAATCCTTAAACGCAGATTTAAGGTCGGTGCTCACAACACCTTTCAAGTGGAATGTAGGGAATTTATCACCAACGGTAAGCATATGCGTTCTCCTGATTAAAATGGAAACTGGGTTAGATATACGTCGATAGAGGCCTGTGTTCAACAGCCTCTGTAACCTTATACGTATCAATGTTGAGAATGGATCAGTGGGGTAATAATTAAGTTCGGCGACCGCCAAACCGCGAGCTTATACGAGCATAAAAACCTATAGGAAGCCGAAAAACTGCTTAATCTGCACAACGGTATTGTGCGGAAGGTTAACCGCCGTAATGGCGATTAAGTACAAGAACAGGTATTTGAACTCTTTGGGCAGTACAAATTTTTCCACGGTCTTACACCTTCTTGGTATTTTTACGACTGGCAATATGCGCTCAAAAGCGGCCATTTTCAAGGCGTTTAGCGTTTGCATTACTTTCAAAAACGCTTTCAAAACTATGCATAAATTTAACTGGAAAATCAATGGATAGGGCCACGGCATTAAACTACGCTTACGCAACATTTATGGGGAATCGATATGCGCCTTTGGCTGGTCACCACCTTTGCGAATGCATCTTGGGATGTGTATGCAAAAACCTGCCTGCAAAGCCTGAAGGATAATCTGCCCGAAGGCGTGAAGATTTGCGTCGGGCTTGATGACGATACGCTGGAGCTCCCCGTCAAGCACATCCTCAACACCCCTTCACATGACGGTAAATCCATTCATGAAGCATTGTTTCATGGGGGCACATATGAAATCTATCCGGGCCGTTCGCAGGAACACCAGAATTTCATCAATCAATTCGAAAAGCGCGACCATCCAACCGAATACCGTCTGCAAGCCGTGCGGTTCTGCCACAAAATTTTTGTGCTAAAACGCGTAATGGATAAAGCGATGGTGCTCGCTGAAAACATTCGCCCAACGCACATTATCTGGTGGGATGCGGATGCGCGCCTCACGCGGCCAGTAAACCCTGAGGAAATTGAGGCCCTGATGCCATCAGGCGATGAAGCGGTGAGTTATCTGGGCCGCCGCGATTGGGACCATAGCGAATGTGGCTTCATGGGTTTCAGTTTAGAAAAAGGCAAAGCCATTATCGATTTTATGTTTTCCTATTATGTGCAGGGTTTGGTGTTCAGCTTATCCCAATGGCATGACAGCTATCTATTCGATGTCGCCCGCAAAAACTACGAATGCAAAAACTTATCCGAAGGCGTTCCCGGAAATAATGTCTGGGCACACACAGCGCTGGGTGAATTTTCTGAACATTGGAAAGGCGAAGCCGCCAAAGCACGCGGCAAACCGATGACGGATGAAGAGTTATTCAAGAAATAAAAAAAGCCCGCTGATTAGAGCGGGCTTTTTAAATCGTATGGAATAAGGATTAGTTAGATGCTTTATCAACCAGCTTGTTCTTGGAAATCCACGGCATCATGGCGCGCAGCTTTTCGCCAACTTTTTCAATTGGGTGTTCTGCTTCGATGCGGCGGATAGCCTTAAAGCTTGGCTGACCAGCTTTGTTTTCCAACATGAAATCGCGAACAAAGCGACCGGATTGAATATCGGTCAATACGCGCTTCATTTCTGCCTTGGTTTCTGGGGTCACAATACGTGGGCCGGTTACGTAGTCACCATATTCCGCCGTGTTGGAAATGGAGTAACGCATATTGGCAATGCCGCCTTCGTAAATCAGATCCACAATCAGCTTCACTTCATGGAGGCATTCGAAATACGCCATTTCAGGTGCGTAGCCAGCTTCAACAAGTGTTTCAAAACCAGCCTGGATAAGCTTGGTCAAACCGCCGCAAAGCACTGCCTGTTCGCCGAACAAATCGGTTTCGCATTCTTCACGGAAATTGGTTTCGATAATGCCTGAGCGACCGCCGCCAACTGCCGATGCGTAAGACAAAGCCAGCTCTAAAGCTTTACCAGACGGGTTTTGGTGAACCGCAACTAGGCATGGCACGCCGCCGCCTTTTTGGTATTCGCCGCGCACGGTGTGGCCAGGGCCCTTTGGTGCAATCATGAACACGTCTAAATCTTTGCGTGGTTCAATCAGGTTGAAGTGAACGTTGAGACCATGAGCAAACGCCAATGCAGCGCCTTGCTTCAGATTGTCCGCAAGATGGTCGCGGTACAAATCGGCCTGCAATTCGTCGGGTGCCAAAATCATCATCACATCGGCAACCTTTGCGGCTTCCGCAGGTGCCATCACCTTGAAGCCGGCCTTTTCAGCTTTCACTGCGCTGCCCGAACCCGCGCGTAATGCAATGATCACTTCCTTCACGCCGCTGTCGCGCAGATTTTGCGCATGGGCATGGCCTTGGCTACCGTAACCGACAATCACAACCTTCTTCGACTTGATCAGGTTTACGTCAGCATCACGATCATAATAAACACGCATAGTACTAGTCCTTCTGTTGGTTTGTAATTTAGCGGAGGTATTGAAAGTGGTACTTAGAAAATTGCCGCCCTAAAAAATAGCTTTAGAACCGCGGGCAATGCCTACCACACCACTGCGGACGACTTCAATAAGGCCGAGCGGAGTGATGAGTTCTACGAAGTTGTTGATTTCCTCGTTGGTGCCGCTGAATTCAAAAATGAAGGATTGCAGCGTGGCATCAATGGTTTTGGCATGGAACACATCGGCAATGCGCAGGGCTTCAATGCGCTTTTCGCCGGTGCTGTTAACTTTTAACAGTGCGGTTTCGCGTTCCAGCATCGGCCCCGTGGAGGTCAAATCCACCACCTTGCGAACAGGAACCAAACGGTTCAGCTGCGCTTCAATCTGTTCCAGAATTTGCGGAACAGCAGATGAAACGATGGTGATACGGGAAATGCCTTGTTCCTTGTTCACATTCGCAACCGTCAGGCTGTCAATGTTGTAACCACGTCCGGAAAAGAGTCCAACCACGCGTGCCAGAACACCAGCTTCGTCGTCAACAATTACGGAAAACACATGGCGCTGTATTACTTGGGGAATTTGATCAGTCATAGGATAAACTTTCTTCGATTATACCAAAACCAAACCTTCATCCGGTGTCTTGGATGAAATGTCCTGGTCGGAATTTAAAATCATTTCGTTGTGCGCCCTGCCTGATGGGATCATCGGGTAGCAGTTTTCTTTTTCATCCACGCACACATCCACGATGCAGGGGCGGTCGTTCACGGCCATCATTTGCTTGATAACGCCATCAAGTTCCGCCGGGGTTTTGGCACGTAAACCTACGCCGCCAAAAGCTTCAGCCAGCTTCACGAAATCAGGCAGAGCCGCTGTATAGCTTTCGGAATAACGGCCACCATGAATAAGTTCCTGCCATTGGCGAACCATGCCCATCCATTGATTATTGAGGATGAAGATTTTCACTGGCAAACGGTATTGAACCGCGGTGCTCATTTCCTGAATGTTCATGAGGATGGATGCTTCGCCCGCAACGTCGATAACCAATTTACCCGGATGGGCAAGCTGAACACCGATGGCCGCTGGCAAACCGTAACCCATCGTGCCCAAACCGCCCGATGTCATCCAGTGATTGGGTTCATCGAAATGAAGGAACTGCGCAGCCCACATTTGGTGCTGACCCACTTCCGTGGTGATGAAGGTCTCTACGCCCTTCGTTAAATCGCGAAGGCGTTCCAACGCATATTGCGGCTTGATAATCGTGTCTGACTTTTTATAAGCCAAGCACTTCTTCGCGCGCCATTCATTGATTTGCGCCCACCATTTGGCCAGCGCAGCCTTGTTCGCGGAATGCTTTTTCTTTTCCCAAACCTTGATCATTTGTTCAATGGCAACGCCTACATCGCCAACAATAGGAATATCTACAACGATGGTTTTGTTGATGGATGATGCATCGATATCGACGTGGATTTTTTTGGAATTCGGTGAGAATTCGGAAAGCTTACCCGTCACGCGGTCATCAAAACGCGCGCCAAGATTGATCATCACGTCGCAGCCATGCATCGCAAGATTGGCTTCGTAGGTTCCGTGCATGCCAAGCATGCCAAGGAATTGCGGGTCGCTCGCAGGATATGCGCCAAGCCCCATCAATGTGCTGGTCACAGGGTAACCCGTCATGCGCGCGAATTTGCGCAAGCTTTCAGATGCCTTTGAACCGGAATTGATGATACCGCCGCCCGTATAGAAAATCGGGCGCTGTGCATCGGCAATCAATTCAACCGCGCGTTCAATCGCATCCAGCTCCGGCATGGTCTTTGGCTGATACGTTTTATGTGTCACTTGTGCAGGTGAAACATATTCACCCGGCGTTAATTGAACATCCTTTGGAATATCAATAACCACGGGGCCCGGGCGACCTGAACGCGCTACGTGAAACGCTTCATGAATGGTGCGCGCAAGCTTATCCGCATCCTTCACCAGATAATTATGCTTGGTGCAAGGGCGGGTGATGCCTGTGGTGTCGCATTCCTGGAATGCATCGTTACCAATCAAATGTGTTGGCACTTGTCCGGTGAAGCACACAACAGGAATGGAATCCAAAAGCGCATCGGCCAAACCTGTCACCGCATTGGTTGCCCCGGGGCCGGATGTTACCAATACAACGCCAACCTTACCGGTTGAACGCGCATAACCTTCCGCCGCATGAACCGCGCCGCCTTCTTGGCGAACCAAGATGTGACGAATGTCATTCTGCTTAAAAATAGCATCGTAAATCGGAAGCACAGCGCCGCCCGGATAACCAAAGACGGTATCCACACCCTGATCGCGCAGAGCCTTGACCAGAATGTCAGCTCCGTTGATTTTGCTTACTACGCGTTTATCGGTGTGTGGCTCGTCTTGTACTTTCGGTATAGGCTGTAACATGGAAAATTCCTGACTTTCTCATTTAGAACAATGCGGTAAACCTATTTGCTTAGAAACTAGGCAAACTTACAGCATTTTCCGCACAAGTGGACACCGGTTGAGCGTAGAAAATGCGGCAAATATACCCAGTTATCCACAAGGGAAAAGGAGAATAGTCAATGCCATGCAGCCGCGTCAACCACGGAAGCTAAAAATGCTCAAAATAGGCGTAAAACCTATATGGGAGGCTATTTTCCGGCTTTGATTTCCTGAGCTACCGCTTGCTCTTTACCACCGCAGGTCGGGTGGCCAAAGCCGCCTCTGCTGGTGCTGCCGGAAATATCATAGATAATTCCGTCATTCTTATCCGCGCTTACACCGCCCGGAACTTTATCAAAACCAAGCGCTGCTCGTGTGCGCCATGCAACGTTGTGGTCGGCGCAGGATGTATCTCCGGAAACGCCAATCGCACCCACCAATTCACCCTTTTGGGTGTAAAGGGCAAGGCCGCCACCAAACACATTCACGCCGCCAATTTTTTTGCCAACCATTCTGTCACGCTTGGTGCCGTTATTGGTTGAATTGCCGTTATAGGCAACCGACACATCAACGGGGTTGCTTTCCTGCAAACCGAACAGGCTCGCGCCGGGTTGCACGGCGGAATATAAATTCGCGGTTGAAAGCGCTAAGCCCGGAAGGCTGAACGCATTCGCGGTATTTGCTTTTTGCGCTGAAATCACGCGGCTGCCGGGCCATTGATCGCCTCTGTCCTTGCCCGTAAAGGTTATGGCGCAAACGGTGCCATCGCGGTCAACCACCGATGCCCACATATTCAAGTCAAGCCCGCCATTGCTTGGGCCGCCCGATGCCTTCACGCTTTTCTTTAATGCATCCTGCAAATCAGTGAACGATGGAAGCTTGGAGCAATCTGCATGCGCGGTTGATGCGATCAGCGTTGCAGCAAGAAGAATAAGTGAAGTTGAGATTTTTTTCATGTGAGACACCCATAGGCGAGGAGAAGAGGAAGCTTCTTTTTAAATGCTGTTCAGATTCAGCGCAAGCAGTTGTTCATGGTAATTCGCGCCGTCAATAATGCGCGGCTTGCGACTGGCCGCTGCTTCCTTTTTCATGAAGCGGTTTTTAAACCATGTCAGCTGCCGCTTCGCGTAATTGCGGCTGAATTGCTGGGCACGCTCTACCGCTTCTTCCTGGCTGATTTCCCCGCGCATATGTGCCTGTAATTCCTGCACGCCCAATGCCTTTTGCGAGGGGTGTTCCAGCACCGGCGTGGCCCTTACTTCATCCATCGCGCCGCCCGCCATCATCTCCAGAAAGCGCTTATCAATGCTGGCATATAATCCATCGCGTTCGGGCAATAGCAGCGTGGTTTTAAATTCCCATTCGGCGGGCGGGCGCATCAGGCTTTCGCGCTGCCAGTATGAAATGGATTTGCCCGTGGCAGCATATACCGCATAGGCGCGGATTAAACGTTGGCTATCACCCGGCGGCAAGCGAATGGCTGCTGCTTTATCCACTTTCATCAAACGGTCGCGGAAGGCTGGCCCGCCCATGATTTCATATTCCTTGATAACCTTCTCGCGCAATTCATCCGGCACATCGGGAATTTCCGAAATGCCGTGCATCAATGCTTCCAAATATAATCCCGTGCCGCCAACGACAATGGGCGTTTTGCCTTCCGCCAGAACTTTGCCAATCACATCCATCGCATCTTTACGCCAGCTTGCCGCGGTGCTGATGGTGGGCGCATTCACCGTGCCATATAAATAATGAGGGATGTTTCGCTTGGTTTGCGCATCGGGCTGCGCGCTTAAAATGGGGAAGCAGGAATAGACCTGCATGGAATCAGCATTCACAATTGCCCCATTAATTTGTGTGGCAAAGCGCATCGCCAGCCCCGATTTGCCGCTGGCGGTTGGCCCTGCAATGATAAGAATGGGATATTTCACATCGTCTTTCATGGCATTTAAGTGTAAAGAATAGGTCGGTTACTGCCAATCTTGCTTTTTTCTAAATTAAAACGCATACCTTTTCATCCACCTGTTCCACCTTAATATGAGTCCCTCCTATGTCATTTGGCTTTTTAATCTCTGATGCTCTTGCCCAAACCGCTGCTGCGCCTGCGGCCGCAGGCGCACCGCCCGCAACCGTTGACGGCGTGCTGATGCAATTCCTGCCGCTGTTCCTTATTTTCGGCGTGTTCTATTTTCTCTTAATCCGCCCGCAACAAAAAAAATATGAGCAACACAAGCAAATGGTCGAAGGCATTCGCCGCGGTGACAAGGTTGTAACCGCTGGCGGTATCCTTGGCACCGTGGTGCGCGCCGATACGGGTGATGAAGTATTGGTCGAAATTGCGGAGAACGTAAAAGTCCGCGTGGTTAAAAGCACCATTTCAACCGTGAACGCCAAAACCGAAGCCGTTGCCGAAACGCCAACCGATAAAACAACCGACAAAAAAGACGCTTAATTATGCTGCAAATCTCCCGCTGGACTGTCATCTTCACGCTGTTGCTCAGCCTGCTTTCCGTTATCTATGCCTTTCCAAACGTACTGGATAAAGCAGGGCAGGAAAAACTGGAAGCCAGCATGCCATCATGGCTACCCTTGCGCGCGGTAACGCTCGGCCTTGATTTGCAGGGAGGATCGCATCTGTTGCTGGAAGTGAAAACCGATGTGGCGATCGAAGACCGCGTAAATACGCTGGTTGACCAAATCCGCAGCGATTTGCGCGGCAAGAACATTGCCTATGAAAACCTTGGCCAGCAAAACAGCAAGGCATCAGTAACAATTACCAAGCCCGAGCAAATGGCCGAGGCCCGCCGCATTATTTCATCCATCGACCAGGGTCTGGTGGTTGAAGGCCAGGGCTCCAAGTTAAACGTCAGCCTTACCGAAGTCGCGATTAAGGAAAAAAAGCGTCAGGTGGTTGAACAGTCCATTGAAATCGTGCGCCGCCGCGTCGATGAAAGCGGCACGCGTGAACCATCGATCATGCGGCAGGGCGATGACCGCATTGTGGTTCAGCTTCCCGGCGTAAGCGACCCCGAACGCATCAAAAACCTTTTGGGCAAAACCGCCAAGCTTACTTTCCGTCTGGTAAATGATGATGTGCCAGCAGCAGATATCGCAGCCAAACGTTCGCCCGCTGGCTTTGAAATTCTGCAAAGCGTGGATGAAAAATCGGGTAGGGCGGAAGTCGTTAGCCGCCGCGTGATGCTGACGGGGGAAATGCTGACCGATGCGCAGGCAACCTTCCAGGAAGGCTTGCCAGTTGTCAGCTTCGTGTTCGATGGCATTGGTGCCAAGAAATTCGCCGAAGCATCCAGCGCAAATGTCGGCAAACGCTTTGCCATCGTTCTTGATAATCAGGTGATTTCCGCGCCGGTTATCCGCGAACCCATCTTGGGTGGCCGTGGCATTATTTCCGGCAATTTCAGCGTTGAATCCGCCAAAGACCTTTCACTTCTTCTGCGTGCTGGTGCGCTTCCTGCGCCATTGACTGTGCTCGAAGAACGCACCGTGGGCGCAGGCCTTGGTTCCGATAGTATTCAGTTCGGGTTGATTGCCGCGTTCATCGGCTTTGCCGCCGTGGTTATCCTGATGCTTATCAGCTATGGCTTGTTTGGGCTGTTCGCCGTTATTTCGCTGTTCTTCAACCTTGCAATGATTTTTGCGGGCATGACCTTGCTTGGCGCAACACTCACATTGCCAGGTATTGCGGGTATCGTTCTTGTCATCGGAACGACCGTGGACGCGAATGTGCTCATTTATGAACGTATGCGTGACGAATACAAGAATGGCCGCACCTTGCTGGGCGCGCTTGATGCAGGTTACTCGCGCGCCATGTCTGCCATTATCGATGCAAACGTAACATCGCTCATCGGCGCGGTGCTGATGTTCTGGTTCGGCTCTGGCCCGATTAAAGGGTTTGCGGTTACGCTCAGCTTCGGTATCATTACCTCGCTCTTCACCGCTATCATGCTCAGCCGCTTGATGGTCATTTACTGGGTGAAGACGTTCAAGCCAAAAGCACTGCCCATCTAAACCATTCCTCCTGAAGCGATATGTCAACCAAACTCGAAGACCTCGATTTTTCAGATTTGTACCTTCGCATTGATGGGGACGCGCCCGCCCTATACCGCCCGCGCATGGTTGGCCCGTTTGGCCGCGATAGCCAATTTGTTCCCGATGAATGCCGGCCCGATGTGGTGAAACTCACGAACTTCATCAAGGAGAATGAAAAATATCAGGATGACTCTTTTCCGTATCAGAACATGCGCCTTCGCGCCGCCAGCCAAGGCGTGAATGGCCAGAAATGGGTGTGCTTGCGCCGCATACCAGCCACTGCACCCGATATTGAAAAACTCGGCATTCATCCAAAAATCGTGGAATCCCTTCGCTCCCTTGGCGTGCGCACGGGGTTGATTGTTATTGCCGGCGCAACCGGCTCAGGAAAAACCACAACCGCATTCTCGCTGCTTGCCGATTTCTGCAAGCAGCACAATAACATTGCTGTCACCATCGAAGATCCGATTGAATTCGATTTGGCAGGGAAAATGGGCGAGCGCGGCTATTGCTTCCAGGTAGAAGTAAAACGCGATGATGGCTGGGTGGAAGCTTTAAACCGCTGCCTGCGCTGGGCACCGCGCTACATTATCGTGGGTGAAATCCGCACCTCTGCCGCCGCGCGCCAGGTGTTGCGCGCCGCAACAACGGGCCAGCTGGTTATTACAACCACCCACGGCGGCTCCGTTGAGGAAGCGATTACATCCATCATCCGTCTTGCCGAAGTTGAAATCGGCCCGGCGGCGGCGAACGATATGGCAAGCGCGCTCACCGCCGTAATTCACCAAAGCCTTCGCCCCGAAGGGCCGTTCATTCGCTATATTTATACCGAAGAAAACAATGCGGGCGACCCCATTCGTTCACTCGTGCGTGAAGGAAAAGTCGGCCAGATTAATACCTACATCGACCGTTTGATTGCGCGCTTCAATGCGCCATCCACAGGTGCAACGCCGTTATCGCCGGGCGCAACACTGCAACGGCCTGATGCGCGGCCGCCAGCACACAATCCGCCGCCGCGCGCACCGGGCCAAGGCACGCCCATCGGCACATCGCAAAACAATCCGCCGCACGGCGCATCGCATGGCAATTCAAACCCGCCGCATCCGCCCATTCCTCCTCGTAAGAGCTAGGTTGTGGCAACCCCGCCAGAATATCAAAATAGCGGCGTCAATATCATTCAAGGATATGGGGCGGGGCGGTTTCGCATTGGCCAAACTGTTCATGAAACACCGCTGCTCGTCAGCGCTGAGCATGTTTCAAAATGGGATGTAAATGATGCTGCTGACATCACGCCGGAAAGCCTGGATGCGTTTTTAAAACACAACCCGCCACTGGAAGTGATTTTATTCGGCACCGGAAAAGCCATTGCGCCACTGCCGCAACGCATTCGCGCATTACTCAAAGAAAAGCATATTGGCGTTGACGTGATGGATACCGGTGCGGCGTGCCGCACTTATCACGTATTGCTCGCGGAAAAACGGCGGGTAGGGGCGGCGCTGCTACTCATTCCCCACTGAAACAAGCATCGACAATGCTTTAACGACCGCTTGGCGGCGCACTTCATCACGTTCGCCCTGAAATACAAAGCGGCGCACATCCACATCGCTTTCGGTTGCCAGCGCAATAAAAACCAATCCCACAGGCTTATCCGGCGTGCCGCCCGTTGGCCCGGCAATTACGGTAACCGATAACCCAACATTGGTATTCGCAATTTTACGCGCGCCAACGGCCATCGCGC
>JAKFVN010000020.1 GCA_021732145.1 Alphaproteobacteria bacterium | reverse complement strand
AGGTTTTGGCTACTTTAGCAATGCCGGATTTTATTTCTTTTTGTAAAAGGAAAAATGCAAGGGCGTATGCAAAAACTGTTAGACCTTTGGTTCCTTTTCCATTTGCTGTATCAAAATAAGGTATCTCATTTGGTTTAACTTCCTGTTTCCAAAAAAATTGAATAGCTTTAGATACACCAAGTGGCACGTAGTAAGGCATTAATGCAATATAAGCAAAAATTTCTGCTGATTTCAGATAATGTGAAGTTTGTTTTCCAGATTTAACATTGTCGAGAGTCTGCAAGCGCTCTTCGAGCGTGAGAATGCGTTCTTCAAGCCGTGCAAAGCGTCTGCCGGTCATGCCGATGAAGCGGTGGGCGGAGCCAAACAGATGTTCCACAAATTTATGATAGGGCTGGAACCCTTCAATGCGCGCGACCGCCAGATTATCCGCCGCCGCGCGGTGCTGTTCCAGATAATAGCGCGAACGTTCCGAACGGCGCGGCAAGCCATTGGGAACAATGTTGGATGCCCTGACAAGTTTATTGCTGGCCGCCAATAACTTGTCTGCAATGCCCGTATCCTCGTGGGGGTCGTTATGTTGATCATGCAAATCCACATCTTCTGGCATGGCAAGATCGATAGCGTTTAGATCGCCTTCAATTTCGCGTAATCTGTCATTGGCCTTATCGACCTGGCCAAGCCCCACCATCGCCGCAATGCGCGTGGTTCCTGCTGCATGAAGCGTTTCAACCAAGCGGCCCAGTTGCCAGCGCTCGTTGTGCGAGGAATACAAAAAATAGGTCAGCGGCAGCTTGAGCGATGGCTGACCCGGATGAACCCCCAGCGCGCTGGCATACATGGCACGGCGGCGGTGCAGCATGGAAATGGTATGCTCCAGTTTTTCATGCGGCGGCTTTCCATCAAGCCCCGCATCCGCATCGGCAAGATGCGGGTCGGCCAGCAGGAAAGGCATGATGGTATCTGCGATATTCACGTCTTCTTTTGCCTTGAACGGCATGCCGCGCAAAATGGCATCGAGCGAGGGCGCATCCGCAGCGTCCTTGGGCGAGTGATGCGGAAGCGTGATAAAGTTTTCGCCTTCACCACGCGATAGCAGCAAGCCGCGGAAGTCACCAAGCTGCTGGCCAAGCGCAATCGTGGTTTTTTCATCCAGGCGCAATGCACTTTCATTGAATGCAGGCGCTATCAGCTCGTCATGGATGCTTTTCCAGATGTCGTAATACAGCGTGCCATAAGCAGGGGTCAGCTTAATTCTGTCTTCTGTTTTATGAACGCGCGCATCCTGGGTTTGAATGGTTTGCAGCCGTGTGTGCAACACCGAATTCAGGCTTTCAAATGATTGGGATAATGCTTCATATGCCGGCGATGCCGCATTGAACAGATGCGGTTCTTTCGCGCGCGCAAGGTCGATGGCGAGCGACATTGTAAAATACTCATTATGCAACTGTATGGTAATATCAAGCGGCAACGATTTCCAGGAACCGGACAGGCGCACTGTTTCATACCGCGTTTGAAAATTTTCAACCGTTTGAATGTCATCATGCCAATGCGCTTCGTTGGTTGGATAGCTGTGGCGCAGCACCAATAAGCGCCCTTCATGCTGCGTTTTGCTGGTAATCGGGATTTTTTTGTTCAAGCGAAGCGCAAACGCTTCAATTTGCTTTATCCAATCATCGCGGTGGTCGATAAAATATTCCGGTGTCCAATACATCAGGTGCTGCACGATGGCGGGCGCGCCAAGCGGCGCAGCAGGTTTTTGCCCTACTTCCTGTAAGGGGCTGGCGATGGATTGTCTTGGCTCTAGCGCTTCGTTCGTCATTTCATACCTTGGCCATTCAGGAGATAATATTTGTTACGATATAAATATGAATTTTAGGTTAGTTGCTTCATTGATGCATACAATCAATCATGTTTCTATTTTTATGAAAGTAATTTGATAAAAATATGCTGTCTGCTTGAGCGCCACAATTTCATTTTTTTGCTTTAAAAATAAAGGTTTATAGCAAATTTCAACGCGCCAAATCAGGGCTTCGCAGTTGCGAACCTAAAAAGTGACAAATCATATCCAAATCAGTTAACAATTGCGCACTTTTTGAACAGGCATGTTTTCTGCCTGTGTGATTAGCAATCAACCTATGAGGATTTGAATAAATGGCCACCGCCCCGAAAATGAAGGTCGATGTCACCGTTCCAAAATCTAGCTTGAAGCATGTTGCTCCCCTTCGTGGCCGTTTTGAACATGCGCGCGTTTCCAAATTAATGCTGGCGATTTACGGCGAAGAAAAATTCCAGAAGATGAAAGATGCCGGCGTTGATAAACGCATGATGTTCGGTATCAACCCGCACTACCAAGCCCTTGCAATGGGTGAAGAATTAAAGACTGTGGACGGCGAAGTGCTTGTGCCAGAAATGCCGCCTTCCAAAGCGATTGGCGCGTTGATTTTACCACGCCTTGAAGAAACAGCGGATATTGCTGGCGCAAAAGATCCATCAAACCAGATGCGTTATACGCCTGGCGATAACAGCGGTTACCACGGCAAGTTGCTGCATAAATACGATGAAATCGTGCTTGGCTATGCATCGCCTACCTGCTCCGCCCATTGCCGTTATTGCTACCGCTTGGACTTGTTCAACAAGGACACTGGCAAGACCAGCATCCGCCCAGAAGAGCTCCGCGATTACATTGTTCAGTACAATGACAACCTTGAAGAAAATGGCGGCTACGATCCTGAAACAGGCGCGAAGCGTTACCCTATTCGTGAAGTGCTGCTCTCTGGCGGCGACCCACTCGTGCTGCCTAACTTCTCGCTCTACCGCTTTATGGAAGCTGCGGGTCAGGCCAAAGTATGGCTGATGCGCATGGGTTCGAAAGAATTGGCATTCCGCCCGGAACGCGCTGACCAGGCATTTGTTGATACCTTCAAACTTATCAACCAACGCTACCCTGATATGCACATTAATATCGTTGCGCATTATACGCATCCAGATGAATTCCTTGAACGCGATGCAAACGGCGATTACATCCCGAATGAAAGCGGCATTGGCTATAAGTGGATGAAGACCAGCTATGACGCGATTAAACGCTTAACATCGCTGAACTTCCTGACCATTGAAAACCAGACGCCAATCATCAGCCACGTGAATGACAATGTGGAAGCATTGCACTTGCTGCATGAAGAATTGCGCCGCATGGGTATCAAGTTCAAATACGTGTTCCAAGGGCGCGACATTGAAGGCCACAAGGCGTTCTCGCTTCCTGTTGAAGAAGCATGGCGCATGCACAGCGATGCAATGAAGGGTCTTTCGGATACTTCGAAGTCACGTTTCTCCATGTCTACCGAATGGGGCAAAATGGAAGTTGTGAGCGTGATTGACGGATTGAAACTGCCCGATGCAGTTGCCGAAATGTTTACGCCGGATGTGCGCGCCACATTGGAAGGCATTTTGGGCGAAGGTTTGATTATTATGAAATCACACCGCTCGCCATACGAAGCAGAAACGATTGCTGATTTGGTGATTGCGCGCCGCAACCCCGAAGCGCTTTGGATTTCAGGATATGAAGATCGTATCCTTTATGATTTCCGCCGCCCTGCTGACCAGAAATATGCTGGCCTCATCAAGATGGTTGCTGGAATTATGGCTGCTGAAAGCAACGATGATAACGTTGTGCGTCTTGCCAAGGCTGTGGCGTAAGCTAAGCCTTTTAGGGCTTGGGACTCACCCCCGTGCCCGCGCTGCCACTGGCCTCGTAAAAAAAGTACTAACGAAACTAAAAACCTGCATGAAAGGTTTTGAAATCAATACTTTCGCTGTTATATTGCGTTGGTGATTGAGGTTTTGCGCAGTACGGGGTGTTAAGGCTTGGGATAAAAGTTAAGAGGTTCATGTAGCCTCTCGTCTTTTCCGAAAAATAAAAGCGTTTGATAACAGATAGATAGAAATCTGTACCGCTTATTTTTACCTTTCCCGCAGGTAGCACAAAATTTAAGCACAATGTTGGTGTTAATTCCGGTGGTGATATTTTTCACGTAATTAACTCAGGTAATTAATTGGGTCTGTTTCTTAAAGGGAGTCCACATGGCTATGAAGTCAAATACAAGGGCGGCAACAGTTAAGACGGCAACAAAGACCGTTTCTAAATCAGTACAATCGAAGACGACTAAATCTGCTATTGGCGCTAAGATTGGCGCAAAGATTCAAGCAAAGGCACCTGCTGCCAAGACTCCTGTGAAACCAGTTGAAGCCAAGGTTGTTCCTATCAAGGCTGCTCCTGCTTCCAAGCTTTCCGAATTCAAGAAGGGTGACTTTGTTGTGTACCCTGTTCATGGCGTTGGCCTGGTGGTTGGCGTTGAAGAAGCGACCGTTCCTGCGCTGAACAAGACCATGAAGCCAGAAAGCGTGAAGCTTTACAAAATCTCATTCGAAAACGACCGCATGATTTTGAAGGTGCCTGTGATTAAGGCCGAAGTTTCAGGTCTGCGCCGCCTGTCATCGAAGGATCGCATGAAGGATGCGATGGCAACCCTGCAAGGCCGCGTGCGTATCCGCCGCGTGATGTGGAGCCGCCGCGCACAAGAATACGAAACGAAAATCAATTCCGGCGACCCGGTTGCAATCGCAGAAGTATTGCGTGATTTGCACCGTGGCAACGAACAGCCAGAACAATCCTACAGCGAACGCCAGATTTACCAATCGGCTTTAGACCGCTTGGCCCGCGAACTCGCTGCGATTGAAAAGATTGACCAAGGCAAGGCCGCTGAAAAGCTGGAAACCGTGTTGGGTAAAGACAAGCCTTCCAAGGCAGAAAAAGTTGCTGAAAAGGCGGCTGCTTAAAGCGCTCAAACCGTTTAAGGTGGTAAAACTCCGGGCGTATCCCAAAAGGATACGCCCTTTTTATTTGTCCATTTACGGGCATTTGATGCGCAACAAGCTGTGTGTAATTGAACGGCTTTCGTTGGCCTGAATTGATTCGCGGACTAGTCTGAACGACTAACGAATCAACTTTATGTGACGCGTCTGGCTCATGCCTCTCGATACCGGAATTCATGCAATCCCCCGCTTGAAGGGTGATGAACGGCTTGCCCCGTTGGGCAAGCCGCAACGCATGTGGGTGGTGGGCAGCGTATTCGGCCGTTATGGCGCGCTATGCCAATTGCATGATCTGCTGGTGCATAAAATTCGCGCGCGCGATC
Source organism: Alphaproteobacteria bacterium (assembly GCA_021732145.1). Taxonomy (GTDB): domain Bacteria; phylum Pseudomonadota; class Alphaproteobacteria; order UBA9219; family RGZA01; genus RGZA01. The sequence continues at coordinate 23,673 of JAKFVN010000020.1, read as the reverse complement.
GCATCATCTATCTCGGCAATTATCTTGGCGAGCATTCGAACTGGACAGGTGAAGCCGCTGCCGTCATTGACGAACTCATCACCTTCCGCAACGGCGTGATTGCCATTCCCGGTTTTTTTGTCGAAGACGTAACCTTCCTTCATGGGCGCGGCGAGGATTTATTGCATGAAGCGATGCGCCTGCCATTCCAGAAAAACCCTGGCGTATGGCTGATGGAAGCCAAGAAGCACGGACTTGAATGGTACACCAGCGCCTATGGCGGGATGGATGTGGAGATGATTGCGCAAGCCGGCCTCATCCACATGAATAAATGGACGCACCACATCAAGCATATGATTAGCGCGCATAAAGGCCATGCGCAGTTCTTTGCCGATTTGAAAACAGCGGCCTATACCCAGTACACATTAAATAAAGATGGGCGCAAGCAGAATGATGTTGCGTTTGTGCCAACGGGCCTGCACCCCGCCTATTCGCTGAACTTGCAGCATGAATTATTGTGCTGGCCCGAAGAAGATATTCACGCGTTAACGGCTTATCAGCCTTTTGCCCGCATTGTGCGTGGCCAGGCGTTGACGCAGGTCATGCCGGAAAAAAACAAATTTGTGCTGACATTGGATGATGGCAAGGGCGCAGGCGGCGAATTGGGGGGAGCGCTTTACGCCGCATGCCTTGATGCGCATGGCACTATTTTAGAGTGGTTGGAATTTTAATGAGCAGCAGATTGTTATCCCACCGCGTCATTCACGAACGCAGCAAATCAAGCCGCCAATGGTTGCCGGACTCGTTGCGCGAATTTCTGGTGCGCCGCATTTGCGAAATTGGCGGTGTATTGCTATTTGCTGCCGCCGCTGCGCTTTGGATTAGCCTGCTCACCTATAACAGCAATGACCCTTCGTTGAATACTGCCGCGAATACTGGCCCTGAAAACATCCATAACTGGCTGGGCAAACCAGGCAGCTTTATCGGCGATTTATTGCAGCAAAGCTTCGGGCTTGGCTCATATCTTCTGGTCATCATTTTGGTGGCGTGGTCATGGCGCATTGCAACGCTGCGCGGCCTCAGCCCGTTTTTGCTGCGCATTGCGGCTGCGGTTCTGACGCTCAGCTTCTCAGCCGTCGCGCTTCAATCCCTTGTCATCGGGCTTGGCAGCAATTTCTCCCCGCTCAGCATCCCCATTGGCGGGTTTATTGGCCAGTTCACGCTGGCAATATCGCAGCATTACATGCTGCCAAAATTTATCATGCTGACCATTGCGGTGTTGCAAATCGTGCTGATGCTCGCGGCGCTTTACCTGTGCTGCGGCCTGTCCCTCGATGAATGGCATGTAGTCTTGCGGTTTATTCAGCGCGTGCTGGTGCACATTGGCGCGTTCATGTGGTGGGCGATGCAAACCGCCTATGCGCGCATTACCCACCGCGATGTCAGCGAAGCGCCCAAGCTTGATCTGCAAGCCGATGAAGATGATGAGGATGAAAGCCTGCTGGATGTGGTTGAAGAAAAACCCAGCAAGTCCAAAACCAAGATTAAGGCCGCGCCCAAGAAAAAGAAACCCATCCAAACCCGCATGGATTTCAGCCGCGATCGTGGCAGCGAAGCATTGCCACCATTGCAATTATTGCAAATGCCGGATGGCGACCGCAATGTCGCCGAAGAGCTTAGCGAAGCGGATTTGCAGAAGAACGCCCGCATGCTGGAAGGCGTGCTGGGTGATTTTGGTGTGCAGGGCAAGATTTCAGAAGTTAGCCCCGGCCCTGTCGTTACCCTTTATGAATTGGAACCAGCGCCTGGCATTAAATCATCCCGCGTGATTGGGCTGGCCGATGATATCGCGCGTTCCATGAGCGCATTATCCGTGCGCGTGGCGGTTGTGCCCGGCCGTAACGTGATTGGTATTGAACTTCCCAACCGCATTCGCGAAACGGTTTACCTGCGTGAACTTCTCATGTCGCAAGCCTATTCCGAAAGCTCCTGCAAATTGCCATTGGCAATGGGCAAGGATATTGGCGGGCAACCGGTTGTTGCCGATCTTGCGCGCATGCCGCATTTGCTTGTTGCCGGTACAACCGGTTCCGGCAAATCGGTTGCGATTAACACCATGATTTTATCGCTGCTTTATCGGTACAGCCCGCGCGAATGCCGCTTCATCATGGTTGACCCCAAGATGCTGGAATTGTCGGTCTATGAAGGCATTCCGCATTTGCTTGCGCCCGTTGTAACGGAACCCAAGAAGGCCGTCGTGGCGCTGAAATGGACGGTGCGCGAAATGGAAGAACGCTACCGCGCGATGTCAAAACTGGGCGTGCGCAATATTGATGGTTACAATATGCGCGTGAAGGAAGCGCGCGACCGCGGCGAAACCTTGATGCGCAAGGTACAAACCGGATTTGACCCCGATACAGGCAAACCGATTTTCGAAGATCAACCGCTGGATCTGAAAGATTTGCCATTCATTGTCGTCATCGTCGACGAAATGGCGGATTTGATGATTGTGGCGGGCAAAGATATTGAAGCAACCATTCAGCGTCTGGCGCAGATGGCGCGCGCAGCCGGTATTCACATCATCATGGCAACGCAGCGTCCATCGGTGGACGTGATTACAGGTACGATTAAAGCGAACTTCCCGTCACGCGTCAGCTTCCAAGTCACCAGTAAAATTGACAGCCGCACCATTTTGGGCGAGCAAGGCGCGGAGCAATTGCTGGGCCAGGGCGATATGCTGTACATGGCGGGCGGTGGGCGCATTACGCGCGTGCATGGGCCATTCGTCAGCGATAAGGAAGTGGAAGAAGTCGTGAACTTCCTCAAAGAACAGGGCGGCGAACCCGAATACCTTGAAGAGATTACGCAGGAAACCGAAAGCGGCGACGGCGAAAGCACAATGATTGGCGGTAATACATCCAGCGGTGATGAGCTTTATGATAAAGCCGTGGATATTGTTTTGCGTGAACGCAAGGCCAGCACCAGCTTCATCCAGCGCCATTTGCAAATCGGCTATAACCGCGCCGCGCGCTTGATGGAACAAATGGAAAAGGAAGGCGTTGTGGGCGCGCCAAACCATGTGGGCAAGCGCGAAATTCTTGGCCGCAGCATTGACGATTAGGCATGATGATTAAAGCCCTGTTGCTGGGCTTTAATTGCTGTTAAAACATAAGCCTGATTTTAGCCATAAAACCCAGCCATGTTACGCGCATGAACATATCCCTTGCCTTTCTTTTATCTGCTTTTTTATTCGCACTTCCGGTACATGCGGAAGACGCTGCTGCGCCCGGCAATTCATTGATGCAGAAACTGTCAAAAAGCAGCAGCGTGAATAAGCCCGCCAAACCTGCGGACAGCGCCGCGGCAGAAATCAAGACCAGCGACAAGGATGAAATCGAACGTCTTCAGAATTATCTGAACAACATCAAAACCATGCGCGCCGATTTCACGCAAACCATGGCCGATGGCAGCAATGCCAGCGGCAAGGTCGCCATTTCACGCCCGGGCAAGATGCGCCTTGAATACACGCCGCCCAATGAAAACCTGTTAGTCGCCGATGGCACCTTTGTGCATGTGTGGGATGGCCAGGCCAAAACCGGCTCCAGCATTCCACTCGGCTCATCCCTTGCTGATATCATCTTGCGCGATGACTTGAAACTGAACGGTGATGATGTGACCGTGACGGAACTGAAGAAATATCCCGCCGCCATCCAGATGACTTTGGCGCAAAAAGATAATCCTGCCGCCGGTTCCATCACGCTGGAATTCGAGGACAGGCCGTTAAAGCTGAAGAACTGGCGCGTGGTTGATGCGCAGGGCATTGAAACGCGCGTTGCCATTTATAATCAGGTGATGGATGTTTCCATTCCCTCCTCCACCTTTTTCTACCGTGACCCCAACATGCATGGCGGGCGCATCAATTAATGCGCATAGCAACCTGGAACATTAATTCCGTGCGGCTTCGCCAGGATATGGTGAAGCGGTTCATGGCCGAGCATCAGCCCGATGTGCTGTGCTTGCAGGAAACCAAAACCCCTGATGAACTTTTCCCGCGCGATGCGTTTTTAAGCCTTGGGTACAAACACCAGCATATTCACGGCATGAAGGGGTATAATGGCGTTGCGATATTATCGCGCATTCCCTTAACCAATCTTTCCATTGAACGCTGGGCCGGCAAGGATGATTGCCGGCATATTTACGCAACCCTGCCTGATAAAACGGAACTGCATTGCCTTTATGTGCCTGCCGGCGGTGATATTCCCGATGTGGCATTGAATGAAAAGTTTGCGCACAAACTAACCCTGCTTGATGAACTGAGTGGCTGGTGGAAGAACAAATCCGCGCACGAAACACGCAAGATATTGGTGGGCGATTTAAACATTGCGCCATTGGAACACGATGTCTGGTCGCATAAGCAGCTGCTGGATGTGGTTTCACATACACCGATTGAGGTTGAAAAACTGGGTCATTTGCAGAAATCGAATGGCTGGTATGACGCGGTGCGGCATTTCGTGCCCGCCGACCAGAAGCTTTATTCGTGGTGGAGTTACCGCGCGGGCGATTGGGCGGCATCGAACCGCGGACGCAGGCTTGACCATATCTGGTGCAGCAAACCACTGATTAGTTCGCTGAAAAGTACCAAGATTTTACGCGAAGCGCGCGGGTGGGAACCAAAGCCCAGCGACCATGTTCCGGTGATTGTTGATTTCGCCTAAGCGCTGCTGATTGGCTGCCTGTGCATGACAACGTCATTGCGCGCAATGTTGGTTGGCGCAGGCGCAGGTTGATCGCCCGCAGGCGCTGTATGGCGATAACCCGGAATATAATTAAGCGAACGCGTCAATTCATCCTGCACCAGAGTCATGTGTTCACCTGTCCCTGATTGGAAAATCCGCACATTGCGGGTCGGCGTTAAGGCCGTGTGCGATAATTGGCCATGTGCTGAGAAATAAGATTGCAACGCCTGATTGGTCATGCGTGGCAAATCGTTTTTGGGGTTTGGAATATAACTGCTGACCACAAACGGGCGATGCGGCTGGGTTGCAAAACGGCGATAGATCTCGCCACCGCCATACAGCGTATCGAGCAGAACCGCGCCTTTAATGCGCTGATTAAGGCTGGAGGGCTGCTCGGTGATATTGCCGCGCTGATCAAGGCCGACGCGCGGCATCTGGCGCATGGATTCTTCAATCACTGCATTGGCAGCACCATAGCCGCCGCTATAACTGACCACCATAATGGGCATATTGCGGAATGTGTTCATGGTTTCCGGCATCGGGCGGGCAGAATTATATTTTTTTTCGTCATGCATTTGTGCCAGTTTTTGCGCTGCTTCATCAAAAAACTTTTGCACAAACCCGGCTTCAGCAAAACGGCCGGGGCTTGAACTCGCCTGGTTATAGGCAAGCTGTGGCGCAACCAGCACCGCGTTCATCCCTGCTTTTTCCAATTGCTCTAATACTTTCTGCTTTGCTACCACATTATTTCTTAAGGTAGTATCGTGACCATGCGCGAAGAACACCATGACGGCTGGCTTCGTAATATCGAAATTGCGGGTGAAGGATAATTCCGTGCTCGACTGCTCGCCGCCAGTACCTGGCGTGCCAAACGGCGCAAAGACGAACGGTGTAATAGCCATACAATTATCCCATTGAATATGAAGCCATATTAACCCTGAACCTATTGACAGACGGCTAATGCCCCCGAGGCAAAATAGTTTTTGTATTTCAATGGGTTATTTGGGGGGCATTTGGAGTTATCTGGGGTTATGGGGTATGATTATTCGACGCTATCAAACGTCTTGGTGGGCGTTATGCCCTGTGGCTCGCCCACGAAAAAGGTGATTTGTGATTCATCCTGCAAAATGCGCTTGGCAACGCGTTGCACATCATCTGCGGTTACCGCTTTCAAGGCGACTTCACGTTTTTGCTGCGCATCCACGCCCAAATTCTGGCGCTGAATTTCAAGATAATGCCCCGCAACGCGCATGGTGGAGGTAAGGGATAGCGCATAAGAGCCAATCAGATAATCCTTTGCGCCTTTTAATTCCTCCGCGCTGGCTTTCGCATCGCGCAGGCGTGTGATTTCTTTCTTTATCAAATCCAATACTTGGCCAGCATTTTCATTTTTGAACGATGCCTGAACGCCATAGCTGGATCCATGATCAAATAACGACATGCCCGATGAAATACCATAGGTCAGGCCGCGCTTTTCGCGCACCTCGCTCATCAGCCGGGATGAGAAGCTGCCGCCGCCCAAAATATAGTTCATGACTTCCATCGCATACCAGTCTTTGTCATCACGGTGAATGCCTGGCCATACCACCATCATGCTGCTTTGCGGGCCTTTATAGTTGAGCACGAATGTTTCGGCCTTGCCCTTTAAATCAGCTTCCGCTAGATCTGGATGCGCAGGCCGTTCAGGCAAGCCGCCAAAAGTTTCATCAAGCAATTTGCCCAATTCTTCCTTGGTTACATCGCCGGTGACACTGACCATCAGCTCGTTGCGGTTAAGGCGCTTATGCCAGTTTTTCAAATCATCCCTGGTGATGGAATTGATGCTCGCCTGTGTTCCAAGAGTGCGTTTGCTATAAGGATGGCCCGCATACACTTCACGCATCATCAGGCGCGACATAAGCCAGCCCGGGTCAGCCATATAGTTTTTCAATGCACTGATATTCTGCGCCTTTACTTGCATCAGGCTTTGGTCATCAAAGCGCGGCTGCATGATGCTGGCGCGCAATGCTTCCTGCGCGATGGGCAATGCGTCCTTCAAGCTACGCAATTGGCCATAGATATTATCGCGCTGCGCCTGAAACGACAGGCTGATGGCGTTATCCTGCAATTTTTTCAGGAATGCGTTTTCATCATCACCCGCCGCGCCCTTGGTCAGCATGCTGGCCGCCACATGGCTTAGGCCTTGCCTGGCTTCATCATCGCCCTCAATGCCGCCATTCCATGCAAAGGACATGGACACAATCGGCAGTGAATGGTCTTCAATAAGCCACGCAGTAATGCCCTTGCTGCTTTTGAACATCTGCACATCATTGGCCGAACATGGCTGCGCGATACATGCAGCAAGCACAAACAGAATGGATGCCGCCAACCGTTTCATCGGATTTCCCTTTCCGCTTGCGGAGGCGGCAATGGCAGAACCTTGGATGGATCAATGCCTTCCTTGGGTTTTATTGCGCCTGTAACGCTTGGTGTTTCCAATATGGCTTTGAGCGCTTTTTGCACATCTTCAGCTTTTACAGCGCCGATTTGTTCCGGCCAGCTTTCAACATCTTCCAAGCGCTGGCCCGTAGCAATCGCAAGGCCGATGGTTTGCGCAGGCCCCATCACGCTATCACGCGCCAGCACAGCCTGACGCTGCAAGCTGCGGCGGGCCGCCTTCATATCATCCTCGCTTGGGGGTCTCCTGGCATATTCCTGCAAGGCTGCGTCAAGTTCCGCCAGCAACTGTTCTTTTGTTACATTCGGCTTTGGCACGAGGGAGATGGAGAATTGCCCTTCATCATACATATCGCCTTCGTAATTGACGCGAACGCCACTGGCGAGGTTTTTTTCCTGGATCAGGCGCTTGGGAAGAAACGATGCATCGGATGCATCAAGCAATTCTTGCAATACCTGAATGGCGATTGAATGGGCTTCGTCCTTACGTGCCGGCGTAACTTTATAGGTGCGCAGCAATGTGGTTTGCCTGACGTGCTCATTTTCCAGCACAATCATTGCGCTGCCTTTAAACGGCGGGTCGGTGGCGCGAAGGCGCGGCGGAATTTGCTTCGTTGGCAACCCGCCAAAGGTTTTTCTAGCGAGCGCGAAGACTTCATCTGCCTTCACGTCACCGCTAACAACTACCACCGTATTCGATGGCTGGTACCATGTTTCATAAAAGCGCCTTGCATCTTCAACCGTGAATTTTTCAAGTTCTTCCTTCCAGCCAATGACCGGAATGCCATAAGGATGATGCGGAAAAAGCGCTGCGGCCATTTGCTGGACAAGTGGCGCGAAGGGCTCATCTTCCACACGCTGCCGGCGTTCATCGAGCACAACGGCAAGTTCCGGCGCGGCAAGCTCCTTTTTAATTTGCAGATGCGCGAGGCGATCAGCCTCCAGCTCCATCACCATTGGCAGGTTGGCCTTGGCAACGCTTGCAAAATAAGCCGTATAATCCCACGAGGTAAACGCGTTTTCCGTGCCACCCATGCGCGCGATGCGCGATGAATATTCGCCATTTGGAACCTTTGCCGTTCCCTTAAACATCAGGTGCTCAAGATAATGCGCAATCCCGGAAACGCCGTGCCCTTCATCGGCTGCGCCCGCCTTAATCCACATCATGTGTGTAACGACGGGGGCCATGTGGTTTTCAACTACCACCACCTGCAAGCCATTTTCAAGCGTTGTGGTTTTGGCATTAAACACCGCCGCTTGCGCAGCGCCGTTCCGTAACACCAAAACCGATATCAAAACCGATACAAGCAGCCAGAGACGGCGCATGAGAACCCTTATTTAATGAGTACCGAATTGCTTTTTTCAATGGCAGGCGTGCCCGTGGCAGTAATGGGCACATTGTCACGCTTTGCCTTATCTAGGCGTTCTCTTTCTGCGGCTGCATCAACCGCAACGCCTTGCTCGCCCTTCTTGGGGTCTTTCCAGAAGGTAATCGCTTCAAGCAGGCGCCGGTTGCCAACCACTTGCTGGCCAGCTTCCTTATCAAGCTTGGAGCGAACGCGTGGATCTGCCCTATCACTTCCTGTCTGGCTGATTAACACCTGCTCGGATGAGCTGAGCGCCTGCATGTTGAGTGATGTGACGCCCTGTTGCGGCACGGTTTCCATTTTACCTTCGCCGTAAAGCGCCTTGGCGGCGGCCGTGGATGGATTAACGGCATTGCGCGGCGCGGCGCCTGGGCGTGGCGGGCGCAAGTCAAAATCAGGCGGCATGGAAAGTGGCGGATGGTCAATCACCGCAAACTCATCGGGCGGTGTATTCACAAGGCCAACTGCTTCACGCACACTGCCGCATCCCGTTAGGGCAACAAGGGAGACGCAGACGATAAAAAACTTTGCTGATTTCATGTGTGATTTCATGCCCTATTTTTGAAGCGTCTTTTTGTCAAAAGCAAGGCTATCCAGCAAAAGCAAGCCAACCCCGCAAACGATAGCGCTATCCGCCACATTAAAGGCTGGCCAGTGCCGCGCCAACCCGTCGATTGTGACGTAGAAATCAAGAAAATCAATCACCGCGCCATGCAGCACGCGGTCAATGCCATTGCCGATTGCCCCGCCGATAATCAGCCCGATGGAGGTGGCAACCAATCCACGATGGGTACGAAACAGCCAAACCAGCAAAACAATCGAAACAAGGATGTTGATGCCAAGGAAGATATAAGGCTGCACATCAACCGATGTATTGCTGAACAACCCGAAACTGATGCCGCGATTATAAACCAGCACCAGATTGAAAAAGGATGTAATGGGCTGCGCGATGCCTTCGGTCACAGTTTGCAGGGCTGCGTTTTTGCTAAACTGGTCAGCAATCGCAATGAATGCAGAAAGCAGGAGTGCTAAACCGAAGCGCTTATTCATGCAGCGACAGCCATTTGTTCAACAGCAGCTTCGCAGCGCACGCAGATGGCGGGATGTTTTTTACTTTTTCCCACTTCATCTTTGACGCACCAGCAGCGCTCGCACTTATTGCCGGATGCCACATTCACAACCACCGCAACATCGGGGGTTTCGGAAAGCGTGAAGGCATCAGCGGGCGCAGCATCCGTTATGACATGCAGATGCGATGTAATGCATATATCTGCGAAATCAACGGTTTTGAGCAAATCCGCATCGGCTTTTTTAACATATACCGTTGGCGTTGCCTGCAAACTGCTGCCCACAACTTTTTCCGCGCGTTTCTTTTCAATGGCGCCGGTTACCACCGAACGCAATGCGCGGATACGTTGCCATTTGGTTGCCAATGCATCATCACGCCATTCGGCAGGAATTTTTTCGAACTGCGTTGCATGAACCGATTTTTCAACATGCGCGCCTGCTTGCCATGCTTCCTCCGCGGTGAAGCACAGAATTGGCGCAAGCCATTTGGTGAGCGATACATAAATGGTGTGCATCACACTGCGCACTGCGCGGCGGCGGGCTTCATTCGGGTGATCGCAATATAAACTATCCTTGCGGATATCGAAATAGAGCGCCGATAAATCAACCGCGCAGAAATTATGAAGTTCGCTCAGCATCGCATTAAACTTATATTCCGCAATCGCCTTTTCGATATTGGCGTTTATTTCATATAGACGGTGCAGAACCCAGCGTTCCAGTTCCGGCATTTCCTTGGCGGCAATGGTTTCCTTGGCATTAAAGCCATCCAGCGCGCCAAGCAGATAGCGCAGTGTATTGCGCAAACGGCGATAGGTTTCGGCGGATTGCTTCAGGATTTCCGGGCCAACGCGCAAATCTTCGGTGTAATCGGTACTGATAATCCAAAGACGCAAAATATCCGCACCCATTTTCTCAATCACTTCCTGCGGCGCAACCACATTGCCAAGCGACTTCGACATTTTGCGGCCTTGCTCATCCAATGCAAAACCGTGGGTCAGCACAGCCTTGAACGGCGCATAACCACGTGTACCACAGCTTTCTAGCAGCGATGAATGGAACCAACCGCGATGCTGGTCAGAACCTTCCAGATATAAATCAGCAGGAACAGCGAAGCCGCGCGCTTCCAAAACGAAGGCATGGGTTGAGCCGGATTCAAACCAGACATCGACGATGTCTTTAATCTGGTCGTAATCCTCGGCCTTATATTTATCGCCAAGGAATTCTTGGGCTGGACGCGCAAACCACGCATCCGCGCCATCCTTTTCAAAGGCATCAGCAATGCGTTTATTCACTGCATCATCACGAATGATATCGCCCGTTGCTTTATGTGCGAAGATTGCAATCGGCACGCCCCATGCGCGCTGGCGGCTGATGCACCAATCGGGGCGCGTTTCAACCATGGAGCGGATGCGGTTTTCGCCAATCGCCGGCACCCAATCGGTATCGGCAATCGCCTTGAGCGCTTTCTTGCGCAAATCATTCTTCTCCATCGAGATGAACCATTGCGGCGTGGTACGGAAAATAACCGGCGCCTTTGAACGCCACGAATGCGGGTAGCTGTGCTGAAATTTATCGGATGACAGCAATGCGCCAACTTCCGTCAGCTTCGCCAGCACCGCCTTGTTCGCGCCGCCGGGCTTGCCTTGCAAATTGTAAATGTATTCGCCCGCGAATAATGGAGTGTGCGGTTTATAGCGCCCTTCGCCATCGACGAAATCGGATTTACCCAAATCGCCGCCTTCGCCGTAAATGACGGTGCGATGCGCTTTACCCAATTGGTAATCGTCTTCGCCGTGGTTAGGCGCGATATGCACAAAGCCTGTACCGGTTTCGGTTGTAACGAATTCACCCGCGAATAACGGCACATCAAAATCATAGCCCTGGCCGCGCAGCGGATGCGCGCAAAGCGTTCCCGCCAATTGTTTGCTGGCGATGATGTGCGCCTGATGCGGCATGTCTTTTTCAACCGTCATCTTGCCTTCTTTAATCATCAGGCTGGTGAAGGCTGACGCCAAATCGCTGGCGATGACCAGCTTGCCCATTTGTTCGGTGTTGAACACCTGATATTCAAAATTGCCGAAGGCGATGGCGCGGTTGCCGGGCAGTGTCCACGGCGTGGTTGTCCAAATGACCACATTTGCGCCCGTTAATTCCGGCACATTTGTTTTTACAATCGGGAATTTTACATAGGCCGCGGTTGATGTGTGGTCGTGATATTCCACTTCCGCGTCCGCCAGTGCGGTTTTTTCAACCGTTGACCACATGACAGGTTTGACATCGCGGTACAGCCCGCCATTCATCGCGAATTTGTGAATCTCTTTTACGATGCCAGCTTCGGCGGCATAGGTCATGGTGGTGTATGGGTCGGCCCAATTGCCCATCACGCCCAAACGCTGGAATTCAGCGCCTTGAATGCCAACCCATTCTCTTGCGAATTCACGGCATTCCTGACGGAATTGGAGCAGCGGCACTTCATCCTTGTTCTTTTTCTGCGCGCGGTATTTTTCTTCAATTTTCCATTCGATTGGAAGGCCGTGGCAATCCCAGCCGGGCACGTAATCGGTTGCGTAGCCTTGCATTTGCTTGGCACGGTTTACAACATCCTTCAAAATTTTATTGACCGCATGGCCGATGTGCAAATTGCCATTCGCGTATGGCGGGCCATCATGCAGGATGAATTTTTCCTTTTTTATATCTGGGCCTTTATTGCCACCGGTGATGAGCGATTGCAGATTAATATCCTGCCAAAAGCTGATCAGCTTTGGTTCCTTTTGCGGCAGATCGCCGCGCATGGGAAAATCGGTTTTGGGAAGGAAAACGGTATTTTTATAATCAGTGGTCATATCAATAACTGGCAGCGCATTTTTAACGGGAAAATCAAGAAAAACGAGATTATGCCAGCATCCGTTTGGCCACAAGACAATCCTGCTTGATTTGGTCTTTTAACGCTTCCAGGCCTTCAAAACGCTGCTCCGGCCTAATAAAATCGACAAATCCCACGCGGACACTTTGCTCATATAAATCGCCCACGAAATCAAATATATGTACTTCAAGGCTTTCGCGCTCGCCATCCACCGTGGGGCGCGTGCCGATATTGGCAACGGCTTTATACTGCTTGCCGGCATGATTGACCGTTACGGCATAGACGCCAAAGCGCGGGCGCTGATAATCATCGAGCGATAGGTTGGCGGTTGGAAAGCCAATGGTGCGGCCACGCTGCGCGCCGCGCTGCACGATGCCTTCCATTTCCCAATTGCGGCCAAGAGCAGCAGCGGCATTTTTCAAATCTCCTTTTTGCAAATATTCCCGAATACGGGTGGATGACCATAAAACATGCGTCGCGTCATAAACCGGCGATACTTCATCGACATGCAACTGATGCTTCTTCATCAGTTGTTTTAACAACCGCATATCGCCGCCGCGTTTATGGCCAAAGACAAAATCATGGCCAGCAACAGCGTGTGAGACGTGCAATTGGCCAATCAGCAAATCTTCCACAAATTTTTCGGCCGTGAGTTTGGAGAATTCATAAGTGAACGGAATTTCAAAACACGCATCCACGCCCAAATCGGCCAGAATGCGGCGCTTGGTATGCGCGGGCGTGATGCGAAACGGGGCGTCGGCCGGAGCAAAGATGCTGCGCGGATGCGGTTCAAACGTAACAACTCCAAAAGGTTTGTTGTGTTTACGCGCCTGCTCACGCGCTTTTTGTAAGACCACCTGATGGCCCAGATGCACGCCGTCAAAATTGCCAAGCGCAACGACAGCGCTTTGCATGGGTTTTGGCGGCGGGGCTGATGGTTCAAAAATAAGCATGGCAATTCAATCTAGGGAAGCAATTCGTCCTGTCAATACGCTCAGCTTTTGATAATATAGGCTTCATGAATCTTACACTGCACTTCCTCCCCTGCTCTTATGATGGTGAAATGCGTTACGGCAAAAGTGCGGCAGCCAAAAAAGCGCCCATGAAAACTGATGTGGGCACGGTTCTGCTTTTACCCGGCTGGGGCGAATGGATTGAAAAGTACAAAGAGGTCATCAGCAACTGGAATGAACGCGGCTATAACGTGATCATTCCCGAATGGCGCGGCCAGGGATTATCATCGCGTTTTTTGATGGATAGAAAAAAAACATGGCTGCCCAGCTTTGATTTTCTGATTGAGGATTTGGAACGCCTCTTTAAAGCCGAACTGGTGAATGAGAAAAAAATCATCCTCCTCGCCCATTCGATGGGTGCACATATTGGCTTGCGCTGGTTTCTGGAACGCGGGCGCAAATACCCATCGATTAAAGCGGTTATCCTCGTATCAATGCTGCATGGATTAAAGACCGCGCCTATTCCATCATGTCTCGCAAAAATCATCATTAAAGTCGCGGCATGGCTTGGCTTTGACCAAGCATACGCCATTGGCCAGAAGGATTTTGACCAAACCAGCGGCACGTTTGAAACCAACCCGCTCACCCAAAGCGAAGCGCATTACCAAAACCTGAAATCACAACTGATGGAAAAGCCGGAGCTGAAAGTTGGCGGGCTGACCTATGGCTGGCTTTATGCCTTCCTGCAATCGGCCAAGCGGCTGGAACAGGATTTATCCAGAGGCGCGCCGCGCATTCCGTATTTAGTGATGGGATCACAGGATGACCCGCTGGTGGAAACAAGCGGTTATACCTTTGTGGCATCCATGCTGCCCAATTGCAAAATGCAATATTTACATGGCGCCAAACATGAATTATTGCAGGAAAAGGAAGAATTCCGCCTGCAAACATGGCAATGGATGGATGAGTTTTTAAACAAGCTGAAGGCTTAATAATATGAATAAAGAAATCTTGGACGCATTAGCAAAAATTCAGGCGGTGATTACCGATAGCCATCTGGTCTATACATCGGGCAAGCACGGCTCCACCTATTTTAACAAGGATGCGATTTATCCGCATACCGAAGTGACGTCCATGCTGTGCGAAGAAATCGCCAGGCATTTTAAAGACAAGGGAATTGAAGTGGTAATTGCGCCAGCCGTAGGCGGCGTGATTTTATCGCAGTGGATTGCGTATCATCTTACCAAAATCACTGGCCGTGAAGTGCTGGGCGTCTATGCTGAAAAAGACGGCGATGATTTTGTGATCAAGCGCGGCTATGACAAATTATCATCCGGCAAAAAAGTGCTGATCGTCGAAGACATTTTGACCACCGGCGGCTCGGTGAAGAAGGTGATTGATGCGGCGCGCGCGGTTGGCGCAAATGTGATGGGGCTTGGCGTATTATGCAACCGCGGTGGCATCACGGCCGAAGATGTATCTAACCCGCCTGAATTATTTGCGCTGATTAATGTGAATTTCGATGCATGGGATGAAAAAAATTGCCCATTATGCGCGAAGCAAGTTCCCATCAACACCGATGTGGGGCATGGCCGTAAATACATTCAGGATAAGGCAAAGTAGCACTTATTTCTTAAGCGAGTTCGGCACGTTGACGCCGGAGGTTTGCGCCAATTGCGCCATGCGCGCAATCTGACGTTCGATATAGGTATTAATCATGCCCACACGGTCTTCACGGATAAGCGCCCGAACAGGGTCACCGTTATTGTCTTCTTCGGTGAACACGTAACGGATATGCGGGCCTTGCGGGCCAAGACGTTGATGGATGGCAGCGGTTAAGCCTTGCGCCAATACGTTCTTTGCGGCATTGCCAAGATTTTGCGCGGCCAATTGCAACAGACCCAGCAAGCTGTCTTCAATCGAGCCCGCGTGAATGGTGGTTAACACCAAATGGCCTGTGGTTGCGGCACGTAAAATCTGCTCGGCAGCTGCGGGAGAACGGACTTCGCCCACCAGCAAATAGCGCGGCGTCCAACGCAAGGTGCGCTTTAACGGCGTTGCCCAGTCTTCACCACTGGCAACCTGAATTTGGTAGCAATAGCCTTTATCGCCGCATGGGCCTTCCAGAATGTATTCAACAGGGTCTTCAACGGTCATGCCCACACCGCCATAGCTGTGTAGATATTCTTGCATGAGTGAGAAGCAGGTTGTGGTTTTACCGTGACCCGTGGCCCCTGAGAAAATCACCAGACCATCGCGGCGACCAAGGTTACGCAGGTAATTCGCAATGTGCGGCGCGTATCCAAGCCCTTCAAGCTTTGGCACAATCGGCGTAATGCGGCGAAGAACCGCCCATGTTTCACCATTCGCCATGCCCTGGTGGGCAAGACGGAAACGCATGCCGTCATAGGTAAAGGCAACTTCCACATTGTCGGCTTCGGAACGGAATTTCGCGGCCAGCTTTTCAACGTCTTCCGCGTAATCGGAGTGCAGCGGCTGAATCCATACGTTGTTCTTGTCGCGTTGCGGCGTGCGGTAACGCGGCTGTGCGGGTCTATCCAGACGCACATACAAATCCATGAACAATAAATCTCGAAGAAGCTTGGCCATTATTTATCACCAATCCGCAGCATCTTGGCTGACGTTTTATCAAGGTAGGTTGTAATCATGCCGACTTTATTTTCGCGGATGAGCGAGCGAACAGGATCACCCATATTGCCGGGTTCGGTTACGGCCATGCGAACCGATGGGCCAGCTTCCGACATGGTTTGGTGAACAACTGCGGTTAAACCCGCGGCAAGAATGTGGTTGGCGCTGCCGCCCATGCCTTGTTCGGCAAGATGCATCAGACCCATCAATGCTTCTTCGGCAGAACCGGCGTGCACGGTCGTTATCACCAAATGGCCCGTGGTTGCGGCGCGTAATACCTGTTCTGCGGCTTGGGGGGTGCGAATTTCACCCACGAAAATATAATGCGGCGCCCAGCGCAAGCTGCGTTTAATGCAGGCTGCCCAGTCTTCCGCGCCGTTCACTTCCACCTGGAATGCAAAACCGCTATCGCCGTGGCGGCCTTTCAGCACGTATTCCACCGGATCTTCGATTGTTACGGCAATGCCGCCATGCGCAATCAGGTAATCAATGAGCAATGCGCATGACGTAGTGGTTTTACCATGACCGGTAGCCCCTGTAATCATAATCAAGCCATCGCGTTTTCCTAAATCGCGCAGCATTTGCACATAGGCTGGGATCATGCCCAGCTTGTCCATCTTCGGCACTTCGGTTTTGATAACGCGCAGGCACATCCAGTCTTCGCCATCCGCCATCTTCTGGCGCGACATACGCATGCGCGTACCTTTGAATTGCAGGATGCTGTCTTCTTTCAAGCCTTGGTTGCGCACGAAATCGGTAATCTGGCGCACTTCATCATCGAACTGATGCGGCACAAGGGCGTTGATGCGTTGCTTGCCCTTTTTCTGTCCCTGATAAATGGCCGCGCCATTTGAATCGAGGCGAATATACAAATCGCTCAACTTCAAGTCGCGAAAAAGGGATGGAGGGCTCATAGGGAAACCTGACGGATTTTTCATAGTCTCTTAATGTGCCATAGCTCGCTTAAGATAGCGTTATTGAATGGTAAACCCCAGTTTTACAATTATATCTAAATTCTTAGTAGTATCGTGTTGAAATCGAAAGGAACTAGGTAACAGGCAGCGCTGCCAGCGCCATAATGACAGGCATTTGCGCAAGCTTGTGGATTTTTTGGCAATGAACGGGTACGTCTAAACCTCCTCTATATGCAAGACGAATATGAGCCAGACGATTATCACGCCTAAAACGCCAACCGGAACGATGGAATTGCTGCCACGCGAGCAGATTGTATTCCAGAAAATGCTCGACACCATTCGCCAAAAATTCGAGCGCTATGGATTCCTTCCCATCGAAACGCCGGTGTTTGAAGAAACAAACATCCTGCTGACCAAAAGCGGCGGCGAAACTGAAAAGCAGGTTTACTTCGTGCAATCCACTGGTTCGATTAAAGAAGGTCACGCACCGGATTTGGCATTACGCTTTGATTTAACCGTGCCGCTTGCCCGCTATGTAGCGCAGCACCAGAATGAATTGGCGTTTCCATTTCGTAGATACCAGATACAACGCGTCTATCGCGGAGAACGCGCGCAAAAAGGCCGCTTCCGCGAATTCTATCAATGCGACATTGACGTCATTGGCCGTGAAACCTTATCGCCCGCTTATGATGCTGAAATGCCCGTGGTGATTGCGGATATTTTCCGTGATTTGAACATTGGTGCATTCACCATCAATGTTTCAAACCGCAAGATTTTAAAGGGTTATCTGGACAGTATTGGTGTAACCGATGCCGAAGCCAAAGCGCAGGTTCTGCGCGAAATCGACAAGGCCGATAAAATCGGCTGGGCCGATGTTGAAAAGAATTTAGTGGCGGCTGGCCACACCAAACTTGGCTCGTTGCTGGTATTACTGAAAAACGATGCCGATAATGCAACGCGTTTGAAGGATTTGGAAAAGCTGTGCGGCAATAGCGCGGAAGCTGCGGAAGGCCTCAAAGAAATCGCGCTGCTGCTTTCCACCACCGCTGATATGGGCGCGGGCGATGTTATTCGCTTTAATCCTGCTATCACCCGTGGCCTCGATTACTATACGGGCACGGTTTACGAAACATTTCTGAATGAACATAAAAACTTCGGCAGTATTTGTTCAGGCGGCAGATACGATAATCTTGCCAGCTATTACACCAAATCGAAATTGCCGGGCGTTGGTATTTCCATTGGCCTGACGCGGTTGTTTGAGCAAATGCGCGGCGCAGGCTTAACAGGTGAAGCAGCAAGCAACGTGAAAGTGCTTATCACCATGATGGATGAAAAGTTGAGCAGTGATTACCGCCGCATTGCAACGCAGCTGCGCGCTGCAGGGATTAATACCGAAATTTATCTGGAAGCCGATAAGATGGATAAGCAAATGAAATATGCCAGCAAGTCAGGCATACCTTTTGCGCTCATCATGGGCAGCGATGAAAAAGCCAAGAGCGTTGTTGCATTTAAAAATCTGAACACACGTGAACAGACCGAAGTGCAACAAGCATCCCTTGCTGAAACCATCAAGAAAATCATTAGATAAAACTGGGGTTAAAGCTTTAGCTTATCATCCAGCAATACCAGCACGCCGATAACCACAAACAGCACCGCCACAACACGGTGAATGATTTTCAGCGGCAGTTTTTCGATAATCTTTTGCCCGAAATACACCACCGGCACATTCGCCAGCATCATGCCCAGCGTTGAACCCGCCACGACCATGATGAATGCGTTGTATTTGGCGGCCAAAGCAATAGTCGCAATCTGCGTTTTATCGCCCATCTCCGCCATAAAGAATGTGATGAAGGCGGTCAGGAAAATGCCGATGCTGCTTACGCCCCTATCCTTCACATTCACATCATCCATCTTATCGGGAATAAGCACCCAGCCTGCCATCAGGATGAACAACGCGCCCAATATCCAGCGCAGCATATCGGGCCCGATGGTTTTGGTGACAATCTCGCCAAAGAGCGCAGCGCCCGCATGGTTGATAAGCGTGGATGCAAAGATACCTAGAATAATCGGCAGCGGTTTTTTGAACTTGCAAATCAGGCATAGCGAAAGCAGCTGCGTTTTATCGCCAAGTTCGGCGAGCGCAACCATAAGGGTTGAAACAAGGAATGGTTCGAAAATCATATATACTCCGGCACAACATTGCCGGAAGCGATGACAATTTGATTAAGCCCATACCCCTTCCGGCAGGAAGGTGCGGGTTAATCAAAAGTCTCGCGAAGCGCATAGGTTTAAGAGTACCTAAGGCCGTCTGCGCCATGCCATCCCTAATAAAACAGGCGGCAATTGTGTTGACGCAAACCCTGCTAAAACCGCAGGAAGCTACTCCCTAATGAGTGCGCCTGTTATCTCCTTATTTCTTGTGTTTGTCAAGCTTGGCATTATTCTAAACGTGACTTTACCATCTATCAGGATTTTTTCTATGCAATCCATCTTCCTCGTCTTTGACATCTTCCTTGGTTTCCTTGAAACCATGATGGCAATTTATGGACTTTTCAGCCTGTTGCTGTTCTTTGGAATTTTAAGCCCCTATGGCCGCATTTCAGGAATGATTTGGCAGAACATGCAGGGTTTGTTTGAACCCATGTTGCAACCCATTCGTAAAATCATCCCGCCCTATCGCGGTTTTGATTGGTCGTTCCTTGCGCTCTATTTGCTAATCGTTCTTACTCGCTCGCTCCTTCGTGAATATGGGCCGCTCGCCGCGCACGCAGTGAACACAGGTGCCGTGCAATGAGTTTGGTGATTGATGGCAAAGCATCGGCCGCGCGGCTTCGCGCCTATATCGCCGGACAGGTAAAGCAATTGCCAAGCAACCCCGGGCTTGCGGTTGTGCTGGTTGGCGCAGACCCCGCCAGCGAGGTTTATGTACGCAATAAGGAAAAAGCGGTTGAAGAAGTGGGCATGGCATCCTTCCCGCATCATTTGCCTGCCACGACCAGCGAAGCCGATTTACTGAAATTGATTGATGAATTGAATAATAATTCAAACGTGCACGGCATATTGGTGCAATTGCCATTGCCGGGGAGCATTGACGCGCAAAAAGTTTTAGAACGTATTTCACCCGCCAAGGACGTGGATGGCTTTCATCCCGTAAACGCCGGCAAGCTGGCCGTTGGCCAAGATGGGCTTGTTCCCTGCACGCCGATGGGCTGCATGATTTTGCTCAAAGAAACATTGGGCGATTTAAAGGGACTGCATGCGGTTGTGGTTGGCCGCTCCAACATTGTTGGTAAACCCATTGCACAACTATTACTGCAAGCCGATTGCACCGTGACCATTACCCATTCCAAGACGAAGGATTTGGCAAGCGTGTGCCGCAGCGCGGATATTATCATCGCCGCTATCGGTAAACCTGAATTCATCAAGGGTGACTGGATTAAAAAAGGCGCAACTGTGATTGATGTGGGCATCAACCGCATCGAACGGGATGGCAAAACCAAATTGGTTGGTGATGTGGATTATGCGGCGGCGGCGCAGAGCGCCAAGGCCATTACGCCCGTACCAGGGGGCGTTGGGCCAATGACCATCGCGTGCTTGCTTTCAAACACGCTGAAGGCTTGCAAAATCAGCTGGGATAAAACTGATGAAGAAATAAAGCGAATACAACAACTGGCTGGAATAAAAAAATAACAGTTACTTGGCGCGTTGTTTTGCCATTGTTGACAGGCGCAGGCGCAATGCGTTGAGCTTGATGAAGCCAGCTGCATCGGCCTGGTTGTAAACGCTGTCCTGCTCGAACGTCACGTAATCAAGGCGATAGAGGGAGTTTGGCGATTTACGTCCAACTACAATCGTGTTGCCCTTATACAGCTTCAGGCGAACAATGCCGTTCACATTGGTTTGGGTGTGGTCAATTAAAGCCTGCAATGCTTCGCGTTCAGGGGAGAACCAGTAACCGAAGTAAACCAGTTCGGCATAGCGCGGCATGATATCATCTTTAAGATGCGCCGCGCCGCGATCCAGCGTGATGGATTCAATCGCGCGGTGAGCAACATAAAGAATGGTGCCGCCCGGTGTTTCGTAAACGCCGCGTGACTTCATACCGACATAACGGTTTTCAACAAGGTCGAGACGACCAATACCGTTCTTCTTGCCGTATTCGTTCAGCTTGGTAAGAAGAGTCGCTGGCGACATGCGTTGGCCATTAATGCCCACGGCATCGCCGCGTTCAAATTCGATTTCGATGTATTCGGCTTTATCCGGCGCGGCTTCGGGTGAAATGGTACGCTGGTAAACCATTTCATCGGCTTCCACCCACGGATCTTCCAAAACGCGGCCTTCGGATGATGAGTGCAGCAAGTTAGCGTCAACGGAGAACGGTGCTTCGCCCGTTTTCGCCTTGGTAATCGGAATTTGGTGCTTTTCAGCATATTCCAGCAAGACAGTGCGGGAATTTAAATCCCATTCGCGCCACGGCGCGACCACTTTGATGTCTGGCTTCAATGCATAATAGGTGAGCTCAAAACGAACCTGATCGTTACCCTTGCCGGTTGCGCCATGCGCCACAGCATCTGCGCCGGTTTTATTGGCGATTTCAATTTGCTTCTTGGCAATCAGCGGACGCGCGATGGATGTGCCCAGCAAATACATGCCTTCGTACAGCGCATTAGCGCGGAACATGGGGAACACGTAATCTTTTACAAATTCTTCGCGCAAATCTTCAATGAAGATTTCCTTGCAACCCAGCAGCTCGGCTTTTTTGCGTGCTGGCTCTACTTCTTCGCCCTGACCCAAATCGGCGGTGAAGGTCACAACTTCAGCGCGGTAATTATCTTGCAGCCAGCGAAGGATAACGGAGGTGTCGAGACCGCCGGAAAATGCCAGCACAATTTTCTTGATGTCTTTTTTGGGTTCGGTTGCCATGAGATTACCTTATCGGATAGAGACCCTGGCTTCGCCGGGGCGTACAAGGGTACGTTTATGCAACGGCCTTGAGGCTGAGTCTAGTCAATCGTTGTGAAAAAGCCTGCGGATCTGCCAAAGGCTCGCCTTCCAGCAAACGCGCCTGATCAAGCAATAACCACGCTAAATCAGCCATCTCCTCGCTGTTCGCATTGGCGGACATTTCCGCCATTTTAACAATCAGGCTGTGGGTGGGGTTAATTTCAAGGTAACGGCGCGCGGTAAGGCCGCCGCTTGGCAAACCCGCCGCCTTGTTCTGGCGCAGTAATTTTTCAAGATGAATATCCAATTCGCCGTCGGCTGCAACGATGCACACAGGAGAACTGGTAAGACGGCTGGATGTGCGCACATCTTTCACATCATCGCCATAAATTTCCTTCAGCGATTTAATCAGCGCCGCGATGCTGTCAGATGTGGATTTGTTTTCCTCCGGCGTTTCGACCTTTTTAATCTTATCAAGGTTCATATCGCCACGCGTGGCTGACTTGAACACCTTATTCTTATAGCTGCCCATGCTGGTAACCCAGAAATCATCAATCGCATCGCTGAGCAGCAGCACTTCGATATCGCGCGCGCGGAAACCTTCCAATTGCGGGGAATTGGCAAGCGATGCCGTGTCTTCGCCGGTGATGTAATAAATGGCGTCTTGTTCGGCGGGCATGCGCGCAATGTATTCTTCCAGCGTGACCAGTTGCTTATCCTGCGCCGTGGTTTTGGTGGTATAGGCGCGGAAGAGTTTCAATAAATCTTCACGGTGATCATAATCATCGTAAAGGCCTTCCTTTAATACCGCGCCGAAATTGGCCCAGAACCTTTCGTAATCTTCCTTGTTTTCGGAAAGCCTGGTCAGTTCCGACAATACGCGCTTGATAATGCCGCCGCGCATTTTGGTAAGCACGGGATTGTTTTGCAGCATTTCGCGGGAAACGTTCAGCGGCAAATCTTCGCTATCAATCACGCCTTTTAGAAAGCGCAGATAAGGCGGCAGCAACCCTTCCGCTGCTTCGGTAATAAACACGCGCTTCACATACAGCTTCACGCGGTGCTGGCGGCGCGGGTCAAACAAATCATGCGGCTTTTGCGTGGGGATGAACAGAAGCCCTGTGTATTCCAGCGTGCCTTCCGCGCGCCAATGAATGGTTTGCGCAGGTTCATCATAAGCATGCGCAACGTGGTGGTAGAATTCCTTGTATTCATCCGGCGTGATGTCGGATTTCGGGCGCATCCATAAGGCAGCCGCGCGGTTTAGTTTTTCCGCTTCATCTTCGCCAAAATAAATCGGCACCGCGATATGGTCGGAATACGCCGTGACAATCGCCTTTAAACGGTCTTGCTCCAGAAACTCACCTTCATCTTCCTTCAGGTGAAGAATGATGTCGGTGCCCGCCAGATTTTTAGCGGCAGGCTCTATCGTATAAGCCGATTTTCCATCGGACACCCAGCGCCAGGCTTCGGCCTCACCCGCTTTGCGACTAATCACTTCCACCTTATCGGCGACCATGAATGCGGAATAAAAGCCCACACCGAATTGGCCGATAAGGTTCATGTCTTTCTTCGCATCACCGCTCATTTGCTCCAGGAACGCTTTGGTTCCCGAACGCGCGATGGTGCCAAGATTTTCAACGATTTCCTGGCGCGTCATGCCAATGCCGTTATCGCTGACAGTCAGCGTACGGTTTGGAATATCGGCAATCAAATGAATGGCAAATTTGGCGGGCGCCAAATCTGGTTTTGTTAC
Organism: Alphaproteobacteria bacterium; assembly: GCA_021732145.1. Taxonomy (GTDB): domain Bacteria; phylum Pseudomonadota; class Alphaproteobacteria; order UBA9219; family RGZA01; genus RGZA01. Next base: position 8 of record JAKFVN010000020.1, on the reverse strand, counting down.
TGCGGTAT
>JAKFVN010000047.1 GCA_021732145.1 Alphaproteobacteria bacterium | reverse complement strand
ATACTATATGATTCTATAAGTATTTAAAAAATTAACAACAGCCATAAAGCCAAATGAACCCTTTAGCGCAAACTAACGAACTCTTTTTTAACCGTTCCGGAATGGATGAAGGCCGCGTCACGCGCCTTGTTCAGGATACGTTGAAGGGTCTCGATGATGGTGAGCTGTTTCTGGAATATGTATCCAGCGAGAATTTCGTTTTTGATGACGGTAAATTGAAAATGACCAACGCCGATACATCGCAGGGCTTTGGCCTGCGCGGTGTCGTTGGTGACGTTACGGGTTTAGCGCATGCCACCACATTGGATGAAGCTGCGATTAAACGTGCCGCGCAAACCGTGCAGGCGGTAAAAACTGGCCGCACGGGTACCGCGGCGATGGATCCCGCGCAAACCAACCGTCACTTATATGTTGATGCCAACCCGCTCAGCGCTATGGCATTTGAAGACAAAATTGCATTGCTGCAAGCGATGGACGCTTATGCGCGCGGCAAAGACCCGCGCGTGTCGCAGGTTAGTGTCACGCTGGCGGGTTCGTGGCAGGCGGTGCAGATTATCCGCGCTTCGGGTCAACGCCTTGCCGATATTCGCCCGCTGGTGCGTTTGAATGTCAGCGTGATTATGAAGGATGGCACACGTCAGGAATCCGGCTGGGCAGGCGGCGGTGGGCGCGAAGCCTATGCACGTTTCGTTGACCCCAAATACTGGATGCCGATGATTGATACCGCCGTGAAGATGGCAGAAACCAATTTGCGTTCCGTTGATGCGCCTGCGGGTGAAACCACTGTGGTGCTTGGCCCCGGCTGGCCGGGCGTATTGCTTCATGAAGCGATTGGCCACGGGCTGGAAGGTGATTTCAACCGCAAGAAAACATCCGTCTTTACATCGCTGCTGGGCAGCCGCGTGGCAGCGCCCGGTGTGACTGTGGTGGATGATGGCGCGATTGAAAACCGCCGCGGGTCATTGACGATAGATGATGAAGGCACGCCAACCCAGCGCACCGTACTGATTGAAGATGGCATTCTGGTTGGTTACATGCAGGACAGATTAAATGGCCGCTTGATGGGGACAGGTTCAACCGGCAATGGCCGCCGTCAGGGCTTTGCGCATAAACCCATGCCGCGCATGACCAACACGCATATGATGTCCGGCAATTATGCGCCCGAAGAAATCATCGCATCAGTAAAGAATGGAATTTACGCCGCGCAATTCGGCGGCGGGCAGGTGGATATCACCTCCGGCAAGTTCGTGTTCAGCGCGCAGGAAGCTTACAAAATTGAAGACGGTAAAATCACCACGCCGATTAAAGGTGCAACCCTGATTGGCAGCGGGGCGGATGCGTTGAAGAAAATCAGCATGGTTGGCAATGACAGCGCGCTGGATGGCGGTATTGGCACCTGCGGTAAAGACGGCCAAAGCGTGCCCGTTGGCGTTGGCCAGCCCACCATGAAGATTGATGGCATGACCGTCGGCGGAGCCGCTGTTTAAAGCTTATTTCTTATTGCTAACTGGCAGATAGCTGGATGCTTTATCGAGCAAATTGCGCTTTACCTTATACAGCGCAAATTCTGTCTCCATAGGGATGGTCACCTGTTCCAGCCATGTCGGAATTTTATCGTAGCTCATGCGGTAGCCGAGCGATAAGGTTTCCAATTCCTTCTCATCGGGGCGCGTTTCAATCTTGTTCATTGAAACAGTCAGGTTAGTTGTCTTAATGCGTGGTGCGGCATCCAGCGTGCTTTCATAATGCGCGGCTTTGCACACCAGCACATAATCCAGATCCAGTTTTTTGGCTATTGCGCGCGCCGCGAAATCATCGCGTGTTGAACGGAAGAACATCACCATATCCGTAATGCCGCGGTCATTGCGGTGATAGGGCGCGGCGATGTAATGGTGCTTGGTATAGAACATGAATTCGGGCGTGTAATCCATCTGCGCCATGATGGTCGCGGTGACATGCTGGTCATTATGTAAATCGTGCAGGTATGAAATGGTCTGCGTGCGGTCTTTGCACGGCATTGGCCCGCTATTGCCCAGATAAAACATGATATCGGGGTTCAGTTTGCTGCCCTGAATAATCGCCGGAATAATCAGTGTTGGCAGCACGGTGAATGACAGTACTACCAGCATTTCCCATGCAAATAACTGGCGGCCAGAATAATGGCTTGGCAGGGTCTTCAGGTAGTTAATCAACAGCCATACCACAGGCACTATGGAGAATAGCTGCGCATAGCTGATGAGGCGCACTTCCCAGAACATCGCAAGGCTGGTGAAGAACACGGTAAAGAATGCATAAAGCAGCCACAGGCTGCGCACGCGCTGCGACACGTGCGGCTTGAATAATTGATAAAGGCTGGTAATCACTGCAATCGCCGGCGCAAATAAACGGGTGGAGAGATAATAAATCGCCCCGCCAATCGCCTGATTGGGGGTCGATGAAAAACTATCGCCCAGTTTCAGCCATGCTTCGTAAAACGGAATGGCTTCGCGGATATTGGGGAAAAACACTTGATTGAGAAGTGGGTTCACTTTCGCATAAGGCCCTGCAATGAAATCAGGGAATTGCAGCAGGAACACATATAAATCCACCATGCCGGCGAACAATGCAAAGGCCAGCAGTGCAGGTATATATTTGGTGATACGTGAAACGATAAACAGCGCTGCAAAGAATGCGATGACATAAACCGCCAGCATTACGTAAAAGAACGAATAGGAATCATATTCGGTCGCCCAACGCGCCGCAGGCGTCTTTGCGATCAGCAAAATAAGGAAGCAGGTGGATAGCAGCGCTGCGCCAAAAATTACGCCATTAATAAAGGCAGGGCGCTTTGCAATAATCATCAGCAGCGTCATGCAAAAGCAAAAACCAAGCAGCATTGGCAGGATTTCAGCGCCATTCCACATCGCAATGCCAATGGCAACACCCGCCAAACCCGCCATCAGTTTGGGCTTAATATCCAGCACCATGCATTGCAGAGCGTAAAACGCAACGCCAGCGCCTAGTAAAATATAGGCATGGTGGTCAACCCGCATGGGCGAGAACTGGAAGATAAGCTGGATAGCCAGCGGCACCATGAAACAGGCAAGGCCAGCATAGCCTTTGCCCAGCAATGGCGTTGCAAAGCGGCGCACCAGTTTCAAAAGAAAGAATAATAAAATGCAGGGCAGCACAAATGCTGCCAGCATCGCCAGCGACGTGCGCTCCGCATCCCACTGGAAGAAGTGGCTTAAGCCCTGAAAAGCAAGGATGAGGCCGGCAAGCGGAATATCCACCAGCCGTGCCCAATGCATGCTGATGACATGTTGCGGATATAGCTGCGGCATGCGCATATCAAACCAGCTTTGCCCGTCCAGCCAGTTAAACACCTGCACAAAGCGGGTGTAATCATCGGTATCCGGCATGGTCCAATGATTGAAATGGCTGTTGGGGTTATACACCGCCGAGATAACGACATAGAGCAGCACCATCCAATGGGTGGTGCGAAACGGTGGACGAAACGCGTCTACGATGAACCGAAAGAGGGTTGTCGTCCAAGTCATTTATAATGCGTCATAAATGGGCGAAGGCTTTCTGGTTACGTGCCTTGGGTTTCGATGCCCGGCGGCAAGCTGGTGCTGCTGGAAGGAACAGACCCCGATTTGCTGGTCACTGGCTTCGCAGGTGGCGGGTTGTTGTTATCGCGGTTGATGTTTTCGCCGCGCAATAATGCGCGCACTTCATCGCCAGATAAGGTTTCGTATTCCAATAGCGCCTTGGAAATTTTGTGCAAATCTTCCATATGCGTGGTCAGTAATTCGCGTGCCTTGCCTTCCGCCCAGTCAATCAGCTTGCGCACTTCCTCATCAATGCGGCGGTTGGTTTCTTCCGACACATTTTGCTGGCGCGCAACCGAATGGCCCATGAACACTTCTTCTTCGTTTGAACTTAGGCGAATGGTGCCCAGCGTTTCATTCATGCCGAATTCGGTGACCATGCGGCGGGCAAGGCTGGTGGCGCGTTCAATATCGTTCGATGCGCCGGTTGTCACATGATCGCTGCCGAAAATCAGTTCTTCAGCCACGCGGCCGCCAAACAGCGATGCGAGCTGTGACTTCAACTGCAATTTCGACATCGAATAACGGTCTTGTTCCGGCAGGCTCATGGTTACGCCCAATGCGCGGCCACGTGGAATAATCGTAACCTTATGCAATGGGTCATGTTCCGGCATGTAAAGGCCAACCAAGGCATGGCCCACTTCGTGGTATGCTGTCAGCTTTTTTTCCTTTTCGGTCATCACCATGGAACGGCGCTCCGCCCCCATCATCACCTTATCCTTGGCGTGTTCCAGTTCAGCCATGCCAATGGTGTTAAGGTTACGCCGCGCCGCCATCAAGGCTGCTTCGTTCACAAGGTTGGCAAGGTCAGCACCTGAAAAGCCCGGCGTGCCCCGCGCAATCACGCGCGCATCAACATCAGCCGCCAATGGAACCTTGCGCATATGCACGCGCAGGATTTTCTCGCGGCCTGAAATATCCGGGTTTGGCACCACCACTTGGCGGTCAAAACGGCCTGGGCGCAACAATGCAGGGTCAAGCACATCGGGACGGTTGGTGGCCGCGATTAAAATCACGCCTTCATTGGCTTCAAAACCGTCCATTTCAACCAGCAATTGGTTGAGGGTCTGTTCGCGTTCATCGTTGCCGCCGCCCACCCCTGCACCGCGCTTGCGGCCCAGCGCGTCGATTTCGTCGATGAAGATAATGCACGGCGCATTCTTTTTACCCTGCTCAAACATGTCGCGCACGCGCGCAGCGCCCACGCCAACAAACATTTCAACGAAGTCAGAACCCGAAATGGTGAAGAACGGCACATTGGCTTCACCTGCCACAGCGCGGGCAATCAATGTTTTACCGGTACCCGGAGGGCCAACCAGCAATACGCCCTTTGGAATCTTGCCGCCAAGGCGCTGGAATTTTTGTGGCTCGCGCAGGAAATCGACGATTTCGGTGAGTTCCGATTTTGCTTCATCCACGCCGGCAACATCTTCAAACACCACCTTGCCGGTTTTTTCGGTCAGCATGCGCGCGCGTGATTTGCCAAAGCCCATTGCCTTGCCACTGCCGGATTGCATCTGGCGCATGAAGAAAATCCACACCCCGATCAAAAGCAACATCGGGAACCAGCCGATAAGCACGCCCAGAATGCTTGGCTGGTTGCCATCATCGGGTTGCGCGGTTACGCGCACGTTTTTATCTTTTAATACATCGGTGAGGTTGGTGTTGGGCGGCACATAAGTTGTGAATGTCTGGTTATCCGCACTGCGTCCATACACATATTGACCTTTGATGGTGATATCGGAAACTTTCTTCTCATCCACGCGCGCAAGAAAATCACTGAACGGAATATTCGCGCCAACGGCAACGGGCGATGGATTCTGCGCCATGTTGTATAACCCCATGAATACAACGGCCATCAAAATCAGAACCAGGATATTTTTGCCTAAATTATTCAAGGGAAGACCTCGGGTTTGGGTGAGTATTCAGAACGTGCGTGGTTTAAAGAGATATAGTGCCCATAAATGATTAAACAACATCAAATGAAGCAGCAAAAAGGCGGTTTAACCAAGAAGTGCAGGGCATGGTTTAAAGATGTCTGACAATAGCATTCTTTTCGGCAAAAAGATAGCTTTTACAAGTGCTTGGCTTGATGCGTCTGCCATCAATTCGGGCACGCTATGCAATTGATTATCCACATATAAAGCAGGCAATGTGGCGCGGTGTAATGCCGCGCAATTTGCAACGTCTTTATACCCCATTTTTTCCAGCAATTCTCTGCCCCATGCACCTAATGGCGCGATGCTTAAATTTTTATCGATTGGTGAGGATTGGGTAATAATTTTAAACCGGTTATCCCACAGCATATTATTTTCCAATCGCGCGGGTTTGGGCAATGCCGCATGCTCGCGGTAAAATTTAATGAAACCGAATTGCATAATAATCTGGCAACCGCATAAGGTTTGATGCGGTGTTTCTTTCGTCAAAAGATTGTGCACCAGAAGTTCAAGCGATGCGTTTTTGGGCGGGTAATCTTCGCCTGACATGCACAGCAGCACGCGGATAAGCACACGGCGTTTCATATCATCGCCCAATTGCTTCCATGCCTTCATATCAATCTGGATATGCCCTAATGGGCTGACCTCGGCATATTGCTCCAGCCATTGATTGGTCGTGGTTTCCAGCGTGGCGCGTGCCATGCCGGCGCTGCGCGCCATTTCATAAAGGCTGGCGGTGGTAATGCCTTCCTGCGCCAATGGCGCTGCCAAATTGCGCAATCGGCCGCGCAAATACGCATCCGATTCATTTGATGGGTCGCGCACAAACGCCCAGCTATTGGCGGTGCAGGTAGCTTCCAGCACGTATTTTTGTACGGGCAATAACGGGCGGATAAGCCTGATGCCATCCATCATGCGCGAACTGGGCATCCCCGCCAGCCCATCCACGCCGCTGCCTTTTAAAAAACGCATCAACACGGTTTCGGCCTGGTCATCTGCGTGATGCGCGACAAACAAATGGCCAACCTGCTGTTCGCGGCATGCCTTTAGTAATAATTCATACCGCGCATTGCGTGCCTGCTGGTGAATGGCGGATGTTGGCGCGTGTTCCTTTTCCCATTTCAATGTCGTATGCGCGATGGTTTTGGCCGCACACCAGCTTGCCACCTGTGCTGCTTCGCTTGCTGACTCTGCGCGCAGTTGATGGTCGATGGTAATGGCAAATAGCTTGCCGCCACGTTGTTTCAGCCAATCATGCAAAAGATGGGTGAGGGCAATACTGTCCGGCCCGCCGGAAACGGCAACCGCCACATGCGGCGCATCTCCAAACGGCCCGCAATGCTGCATCAGCCCATCAAATTCGGCAGGGCTTAAATGGCGCGCCGTATTCTTGTTAAATGCAGCAACGCCAGTCATGTTCAACCCTTAAGAGCATCCAAGCGTTTTCTTTTGCTGTTCAGCGCGGTTTTTGGTAACGGCTGTTGCGGTAGGGAATTTCTTAAAAAGTTCGCCAAGCGTTGTGCATGCATCAGCTTTTCGATTTAATGATCCAAGCGACATGGAAAGCTTTAACAGGTTATCAGGTGCCTTCGCGCCCTTGGGGAATTCCTGATAAGCTTCGGCAAATGAAACGGCCGCTTCCTGGAACTTGCCGCGCACATAAAATGTTTCGGCAAGCCAGTATTTGGCATTTTCAGTCAGGTGATGCTTGGGGTGGTTTTTCAAGAACACGCTGAATGCTTTTTCAGCTTCATCGTATTTGGCTTGGCGCAGCGCGTTGAACGCTTCGTCATATTGTGCCTGCGCGGTTGAATCATCACCCTTCACCACATTGGGTTCATCCTTGTTCTTGGAAATGGTGCCTAAGGTTCCGTTACTTTTGGGCGATGGCGCATCAAGGGTTTTGCCGCTTTCAGCAGGTTCTGGTGCGGCAGCGGGGGTGGGGGCTGGCGCAGGTGGCGCGGCTGCTGCTTGTTGTTGCGCCGCCAAATTCTGCTGCGCAGCCACAAGGCCCTTCATGTTCGCTTCATGCGTTGTGACTTTTTGTTCCAAATCCTTAAAACGAATATCGTTATCGGCGGCAATTTTTTGCTGCACTTGTGCCAGCTGGTTCACCTGAAAGGTCAACTTTTCCATTTGCCCTGTCATGCCGCGCACCAGATTTTCTAACGCGTTCATGCGCAACTGCAAATCAGTTGCCTGAAGCCCAGCGGCAGCGGGTGCCGTTTGCGATGTGGCAACGGGCGGGGGTGGCGCTTCGCCTTCTTCAATCATATCGCGATTAAAGTTTTGCGCCGCCGAGCATGGCAGTGCAAAACATACTGAAGAAACGAGCAGCGCGGAAAGCGTGACACGAAAAGAAGATGAGAGGCGCATATGGTATTCTCAATTAAATAATGGTGTTCAAACCAGTGTACACAGCATTAGGGCAAAAATAAAACGGGCAAACAAAAAGGGCGCATAAAGCGCCCTTTTTTAAACCATTAAGCGGCAACGCTTACTTGATTACAGAAACACCGCGGCGGTTTTGTGCCCATGCTTCTTCGCTGTCGCCTGTTGCTTCTGGGCGTTCCTTACCATAGGAAACCGTTTCAATGCGGCTTGCTGGAACGCCTGCAGCTACAAGGTACTTCTTAACGGAAGAAGCACGCTTTTGGCCAAGCGCCAAGTTGTATTCGCGGGTACCGCGTTCATCGCAGTGACCTTCAACGGTGATGCTAACTGAACCGTATTCCTTGAGCCATGCAGCTTGCTTATCCAAGGTTGCGCGGCCTTCATCGTTTACATCGGCTGAGTCAAAACCGAACCATACGCGGTCACCAACGTTATCAACGAAATCTTCAACGGAGCCTGGCTTTGCGTTCGGGTTCTTCAATGCGCCGCCATCAACGCCTGCCATGCCACCACGGCCGCCGGCACGGCTGCCTGATGAGTTTGCGCTGCCTGATGAACCATCGGGCGTGGATTCACATGCTGAAACCAGCAAAAGTGCAGCCATAAGGCTAAGGACTTTTAGACGCCCATTCTTCAATAACATTTTATATTCTCCGTGTTGGTTTTGGGTGGTGGTGTTTTTAGTAACGTTGAATCTCGTGAAAACGGCTTTCGAATCACAGCCTTTATTCGTCCATACTCTTGCCAAAACTGAAATCAATTTGAAAGAAGTACTTCAACAACTTAGGCTTTAATTTTGAAAATGTAACCCTGTCTCCACACAAATCTGCGCTGTTCACCTAAATGCCTCAAAAGCATGGCAAAATTAAGAACATTACGCTTATGGAATAAGTGGAGACCATGCGGGATCAGAACCATCCAGCGGGGTTACCACTTCACGTTCATTATGCCCCGTAATATCGATGGAATAGAGGCGGGCAGTCTTTCCGCCGCCGCCATTGCGTTCCTTAAAGAACATCAATACGCGGCCATTAGGTGCCCATGTCGGGCCTTCGGCGTGGAATGCTTGCGTGAGCAAACGTTCGCCGCTGCCATCCGGGCGCATTACGCCAATATAGAACTGACCGCCTTCCTGTTTGGTGAAGGCAATCAAATCGCCGCGTGGTGACCATACCGGCGTGCCGTACTTGCCGCTGCCAAAGCTGATGCGGTGCGGGTTCGAACCTTCGCCGCCCATCACGTAGATTTGCTGTGAACCGCCACGGTCAGATTCAAACGCAATCTGATTGCCATCGGGCGAGTAAGATGGCGCGGTGTTGATGGATGGATGGTTCGTCAAACGATTGGTACGGCGCGTGCGCAAATCCATCGCGAAGATGTTGCTGTCACCGCCTTCTTCAATCAGGCTGAAGACAACTTTCTTGCCATCGGGTGAGAAACGCGGAGCAAAGGTCATGCCGGGGAAATCGCCCAATACTTCTTGGCGGCCACTATCAATGTTGAAAAGATACACGCGCGGCTTGTTGTTGTAATACGCAAGATACGTAATTTCTTGCAATGTTGGCGAGAAGCGCGGGGTTAAAATAAGCGTTCTGCCATCGGTTAAAAAGCGGTGGTTTTCACCGTCCTGATCCATAATCGCAAGGCGTTTTGCACGGCGGTTTTCCGCGCCGCTTTCCGAAATATAAACAACGCGGGTGTCAAAGTAACCTTCTTCACCGGTGATGCGTTTATAAATGGCATCGGCAACAATATGCGCAATACGGCGCCAGTTTTGTGGCACGGTGAAATACGCCATGCCGGTCATTTGCTGTTCGGCAAACACATCCCATAAGCGGAATTCAACTTTCAAGCGGCCATCGCCTTGCGGGGCAACGGTTCCGGTTACAAGGCCTTGCGCATTAATCACGCGCCAATCCGGAAAACGCGGCGCGGCATGGGCGCTCGCGGCATCTTGCACAAAACTGTTCGGGTTGATTGCCTTGAAAAGACCGGAGCGTTCCAAATCCTGTGCAACCACTTTGGAAATATCCTGCCCTACGCGCGCGCTGGTGGCATCACTACCGCCCATCTGGGTAATGGCAATGGGAATGGGTTCGGCAACCCCTTGCGTAATATCAACGCGCAGCTTTGCGTCTGCCTGGGTTGGCAAGACGAAAAGGCCCAGTAAAAAAACGGGTACAACGAAAAAGCTGCGGCGGAGGATTTGCATTTTAGAGCATGTCCTTGGGGTTAAAGTTGAAAATGGTTTCTTGCCATTGTTGATATTTTTCGGGCGGTAAAGCAAGAGGGCTGCACCGAGGGTTACGTAGAGCCCGTAAAGCCGATTCCGCAACTGCCCTAAAGAAGGGGTCACGGCCCATGCGAGACTGATCAACCACAATTGCATCTTTCAAGGTGCGGTCGGGATTGACCTGAATGTAAATCTCCACAGATATGTTTTCAATGTCCTTTGCACCGACGGGAACATTCCAGCACCCGGAAATTTGTCTGCGTAATGCATCCTCCTCGCTCATCGAAAGCTTATCAGCCATATTCGGTGCTGATGGCGCGGATGTGGCAGGCTTTGGTTCTTTTTGTGGTTCAGCTGCTGGCGTGGCTGGAGGCAACGGTTTGTCCGCCAGTTTTTCTGATGGTTTCTTTATATCCGGCTTCGGTTCGTTCTTGAGCTTGGCTACGTTTTTTAAAATGCTCGATAACGGGTCGGCCTTGGGTTCGGCTTTTTTCGTTTCCGGTGGTTTTGGCTTTTGCGTTGGCGCAGGAATAATCGCTTCCGGTTTTGGCTCCGGTGGCTTGGGTTCGGGCGTTGGCGGTTTGGGTTCCGGTGTTGGCGGCGCGGGCTGAGGTTTGGGTGGCTCCGGCTTTGGCGGTTCGGGTTTTGGTTCCGGCGGCTTGGGTGGTTCCGGTTTTACTGCGGGCTTTGGCGGCTCGGGCTTGGGGTCTTCTTGCCGTTCAATATTTTTTGCGGTCGCAATCGGTGCCAATTCGGCGATTTCAATAGGGATGATGGCAGGCGGTTCCGGCAATGGCTTTGCGAATTGCGGTAAGCCAAGCCATAGCAATATGCATATCAATATATGAAGCAGCGCAGAAGCGACGATCCATTTTCTCATCTGTCTTGCCTAATCACTCGCAATTATTTTTTTGGCAAATCTGCAACCAACGCAACATGCTTGAAACCGGCGGCTGATAACGCGCCCATCGCTTCCATAATCCGCCCATAGGCAACCCCCTTATCGCCGCGCACGAAAATGCGCATATCGGGGTTTGCGCCCTTCATGGCCTGTAACCGCGGAACCAGCGCCTCCAGCACAAGCTTTGTTTCCTGCAAATAAATATCGCCATTGGCCGTTACGGTCACGATCAGCGGCTCTTTATCGGATGAAATGTTCTGGCCTTGCGTTTGCGGCAAATCCACAGGCACGGAAACCGTGAGCAGTGGCGCAGTGACCATGAAGATAATCAGCAGCACAAGCATCACGTCCACCATCGGTGTGACGTTAATCTCGCTCATTGCGGCGGCTTTGCGCCTGCCGCGCCGCCCGGTTTTTGCGCCCAGTTGAACAGCCATATTACATATCCTCTAGATTGCGGGACATGGTGGCGAGTAAATCATTGCCAAAATGGTCTAGTCGTTCAGCGTAGCGCGAAATTTCGCTGTTGAATTTATTGTAGGCCAGCACGGCTGGAATAGCTGCCACAAGGCCGATGGCGGTAGCGAACAACGCTTCGGCAATGCCCGGCGCAACCACCGCAAGGCTGGTGTTTTGTGAACTGGCGATGGCAGCAAAGCTGTTCATGATACCCCATACCGTACCAAAGAGGCCGATAAAGGTTGCGACCGAACCAACCGAGGCAAGGAACGTCATGTGCTTTTCAATCTGCGTCAGCTCGCGGCCAATGGTGCCGTTAATCGCGCGTTCAATCCGCGCCAGCAAGCTTGCGCGCATCGCGGCGGTCGCCATCAGGTTTTTTTCAACGGCGGCTTTCCATTCCTTCATCGCGGCGATGAAGATGGAACTCATGGGGTCAGAAATCTTGCCGTTGATTTTGTCATACAGCATATCCAATGAACCGCCCGCCCAGAAACGGTCTTCAAAGAAGATGGCTTTGTTCTGCAATGATTTCAGCTTGGTGGATTTTTGCAGAATGATTGCCCATGTCCACACTGATGCAAAAATCAACACAAGGATGACGAGTTTTACAACGCCGTCCGCATGCATGAACAGTCCTAAAGGAGACATATCTGCCTGTGCGACGGAGCCGGGAAGTTTGAGCTGATCAACAATTTGCTGTTCCATGTTTCGTGCCTGGTAAGGTTTGCTATTGGGCGTTAATGTAAATTTGCGCGCGTTACCGCGTCAATGCTTGTGTATAGCTATTTTTGGGCTTAATTACGGCTCTATCTTACTGCGGATTGAGGCTGGAATACGGCAGGCCTGTCCATTCATATTAACCGACACCAAAACAACTTCCGATGTAGACAAGGTGGTGCCAGCCCGCAACACATTTTGTTGCAGCACTAATGACGCATTGCCGATGTTGGTGATGGAGGTATGGACTTCCAGCGCGTCATCCAACACGGCGGATGCCAGATATTCGATATTGATGTTTTTCACGACAAACATCGCGCCGTCATCTTTCATCATCGCATTATGGTCTGCGCCCATGGCGCGCAGCATTTCGGTGCGCGCACGCTCGGCAAATTTCAGGTAATTCGCGTGATAGACAATTTTTCCGGCATCGGTGTCTTCAAAATAGACACGCACGGGCCATATATGCGCTTTACTCATCATCACCACTTGCTAAGAGGCTGATTTGTTCGGGCGCACGCTTGGGCGCGTTCATGCCTAAATGCGCATACGCATTATCGGTTACCATGCGGCCGCGCGGCGTGCGTTGGATAAAGCTTTGTTGGATTAAATACGGCTCCACCACTTCTTCAATCACATCGCGTTGTTCAGAAAGCGCTGCTGATATGGTTTCAACCCCAACCGGCCCGCCATTATAATTTTCGGCGATTAAACGCAGATAGCGCCGATCCATCGCGTCCAGACCCTTGGCATCCACATCCAGCTTCTGCAATGCGCCATCGGCTAACTTCGCATCAATTTCCTTTGCGCCTTGCACGGTTGCAAAATCGCACACGCGTTGCAGCAAGCGGCCAGCCACGCGCGGCGTGGCACGTGAACGCTTGGCAATTTCCAATGCGCCGCTATCAGTAATCTTCAAGCCATGAATGTTCACCGCGCGCAATACGATGTCCTTTAACTCTTCCGCCGTATAAAACTGCAAGGGCAGGGGAATGCCAAAACGTTCGCGAAGGGGCTTGGTCAATAAGCCTGAACGCGTGGTTGCGGCAATTAATGTGAAGGGTGGCAAATCAATGCGTACCGAACGCGCCGCTGGGCCTTCGCCAATCATTAAATCCAGCTGGAAATCTTCCATCGCCGGATACAGCACTTCTTCAACCGCCGGATTCAATCGGTGGATTTCATCGATGAACAACACATCATGCGGCTGCAAATTGGTGAGGATGGCGGCAAGGTCGCCTGCCCGCGTAATAATAGGGCCGGATGTCGCACGGAACCCCACGCCCAATTCGCGTGAGATAATTTGCGCGAGGGTGGTTTTGCCCAAGCCCGGCGGGCCATACAGCAATACGTGATCAAGCGCGCGCTTGCGCATTGCTGCCGCCTGGATAAATACCGATAAATTGCTTTTCAAACTGCTTTGACCAATAAATTCCGCCAAACGCTGCGGGCGCAGTTGCTGCTCGGCTTCGCTTTCGATTTTTTCACTCGGTTTTTCTGGGCGGATGATGGGGTTGGGGCTGCTCATTTAACTTTGGCTCACTTAACTTTCGTGTGCGGTTTGGGTGAAAGTTCCTGCAATGATTTTTTGACCAAGGCATCAAAACCAATATCTCTTTCTTCGCCAATCACCGCCATGACAGTGGCAAAGGCTTCATCACGGCGGAAGCCAAGGTTGGTGAGTGTTGATACGGCATCGCCCGCCATATTCGGAATTGCGATGGGTGATTTGGTAGCGCTATGGAACGCCGCAACATTGGAAACACCAATTTGCGCGACCTTGTCTTTTAATTCGGTCATCAATCGCGCAGCCAGTTTCGGGCCAACGCCATCGGCAGAAGAAAGCAACGCTTTATCGCCATTGATAATCGCGGCGGATAATTGTTCGCCCGATAAGGTAGAAAGGATGGATAACGCAACCTTGGTGCCAACGCCCTGCACGGTGGTTAGAACCTTAAACGCTGATTTTTCTTCCGCATCGGCAAACCCAATGAGCGTAATGGCGTCTTCGCGCACCTGCGTTTCAATCAGCAGCGATACATTGCTGCCAATCCCGCCAATGCGGCGCAGTGTTTGCGCGGAACAAAGCGCAACATAGCCAACGCCGTTCACATCAATCAGCGCCTGATTTTCATTTACTGCGTCCAATCGTCCGGTCAGCTTGCCAATCATGCGCGCATTCCTTTTAACATCTGGTTGCTGGCGCGGTGATGCGCATGGCACACCGCAATCGCCAATGCATCGGCTGCATCGGGTGATTGTAAATCGGCGGATGGCATCAACATCTTTACCATTTGCGCAACTTGGTTTTTATCGGCATGCCCATATCCGCTGATGGATTTTTTGACGACATTCGCTGCATATTCGCTTACTTCTAATCCAGCATGTGCTGGCGCCAGCATCACCACGCCGCGTGCCATTCCTAATTTCAATGCGGAAAGCGCATTCTTGTTTACAAATGTTTCTTCCACAGCGGCCTCAACTGGCATATGCGTTTCGATAATGGTTTTAAGCGCTGTATATAATGTGCTTAAGCGTTCGCCCATTGTATTTACTTGGAGTGTATCGGTTTTTGCGGCGGTTGTAATGCGTCCGCATGCAATATAATGCAGGCTGTTTCCTGCAGCATCAATGACGCCCCATCCCGTATGATTTAATCCGGGGTCGAGACCGATAATGCGTACGGTGTTTTGCGGAGTGATTCGCTGCATGCATCCATGCTAGAGCAGATCGCGATAAGGTGGAATCGCCTTATCGCGTGAATCTGCTCGTAAATAAATACCTGTAGATTCTAAGCCTGTTTCCAGCCGTGGTTGAGGGGGCCGTGGCCTTTGCCAAAGCCCGGCGCGTTCTTAATCGCACCAATCACATAATCGCGCGCGCGGGCAACGCTATCGGTTAGCGATAACCCTTGGCCAAGGCTGACGGCGATGGCGCTGGCGAGTGTGCACCCCGTGCCGTGGGTATGGGTCGTTTGAATGCGTGGGCTTTGCCATTCGTGCAGCGTGCTGCCGTCCCATAATACATCGGTAATCATATCGCCCGGCATGTGCCCGCCTTTCAGCAGCACCGCCTTGCTTTTGAATTTCCCAAGTTCCTGCGCCGCTTTTCTCGTATCGGTTATCTTGCATTCCAGCAGTGTTTCAGCTTCGGGAATGTTTGGCGTGATTAAGGTTGCAAGCGGCAGCAGCCTTTCTTTCAGCGCCACGACGGCATTGGCTTTCAACAGCGCATTGCCGCTTTTTGAAATCATCACCGGGTCAACGACGCATGGAATGCTTTTTGCTTTTTTGGAAATGACGGAAGCGATGGTTCCAATCACCTCCGCATCATGCAGCATTCCGGTTTTCAATGCGTCCGCACCAATGTCATCCAGCGTCACATTCATCTGCGCTGCAATGATGTGCGCAGGCACTGCATGCACATCGCTTACGCTTTGCGTGTTTTGCACAGTAATCGCCGTAATCGCCGTCATGGCATAACCGCCCAGCGCGCTCACGGTTTTAATATCGCCTTGAATGCCTGCGCCACCGCCGCTATCGGAGCCTGCGATGATAAGGATACGGCCTTTCACGTTACGCAGCTTTTTGAATGAATGCGCATAAATCGCTAACGACGCTGTTCACCAGCGCTTCATCATCGCCTTCCGCCATGACGCGGATAAGCGGTTCGGTGCCCGATTTGCGCACCAGCAAGCGCCCCTGGTTGCCCAACCGTTTTTTGGCTTCGGCAATTGCGTTCTTTACGTTGCTTTCTTCCAGAATGGTTGTGGTGGTTACATGCACATTGGCCAGCTTTTGCGGCACGGGCGTAAATACGCGCAACGCATCGCTGGCGTTCTTCTTGGTTTGCACCAGCATCGCCAGGATTTGCAGCGCGGCCACCAACCCATCGCCGGTGGTATTAAAATCGCTCATCACGATATGGCCGGATTGTTCGCCGCCCAGATTGCATCCGGCCTTCGCCATTTGCTCCACCACATAACGGTCGCCCACGGCCGCGCGGTGCAGCGTGATATTTTCTTTTTGCAGATAACGTTCAAGCCCAAGGTTCGACATCACGGTGGCAACAATGCCATTGCCGCGCAGCATGCCGTTGTCTTTCCAGCTTTTCGCAATCAGCGCCATAATCTGGTCGCCATCAATGCGTGCGCCTTTTTCATCGGCCAAAATCAGGCGGTCGGCATCGCCGTCTAATGCAATGCCCAAATCGGCATTGTGCAAGACAACGCTTTCCATCATGGCTTCGGGTGCAACGGCACCGCATTTTTTATTGATGTTAAACCCGTCCGGCTTGGTGCCCAGTGAAACAACTTCCGCGCCCAATTCCCATAAGACGGCGGGCGCAACCTTGTATGCGGCGCCTTCCGCACAATCAATCACGATTTTCAATCCATCCAGACGCAAGCCCTTGGGGAATGAATTTTTTACGAATTCAATGTAGCGGCCTTTTGCGTCATCCAGACGTGTCGCGCGCCCGAAATGCTGCGGGTCAACCAGGAATTGCTGCATGTCATTCTGCATCAAT
The DNA here is from genome assembly GCA_021732145.1 of Alphaproteobacteria bacterium. Taxonomy (GTDB): domain Bacteria; phylum Pseudomonadota; class Alphaproteobacteria; order UBA9219; family RGZA01; genus RGZA01. Next base: position 12,444 of record JAKFVN010000047.1, on the reverse strand, counting down.
TTTTCAATTTGCATTTCGGTTTCATCCGACAATTTATTTCCATCAGGGCCAAACAGCTTGACGCCATTATCATCAAACGGATTATGCGATGCGGAAATCATCACACCCAGATCAGCGCGCAGCGAACGCGTCAGCATCGCAACCGCAGGTGTTGGCAATGGGCCAAGCAAGGTCACATCCATGCCCATCGAAACAAAACCGGAGGTGAGGGCAGGTTCAATCATGTAACCGGAGAGGCGCGTATCTTTTCCAATCACGACAAGGTGACGGTGATTGCCGCGCTTGAATTGCATGGCGGCGGCCATTGCCAATTTCAGTAGTGTGGGCGCGGTCATGGGCTCTTGATTAACCTTGCCGCGTACGCCGTCGGTTCCGAATAAATGCCGTGTCATGATTGTCCTGAGTTAAACCTATGAATTGTTCGAATATAAATTATCGTAATGACGTTGAAACATCACGCTTTTTTACAGAGTTTTTCATGGCTTTTAGCGCGTTGTTCACTGTTATTTTGCGGCCGTTTTAAAAGACACACATGGCTTCTTTTCTAAAATACAAGCTAAATGCCGAACAAACTCAAGGTTTTGTTAAGGCATGGCCCATACAGTTTTGGGCAGGATTCACAATAAAAAGGCCTGATATTAAAGGCCATATTATAGGCATGAACACGCAACCTGCTTCTGAGAGTGCGGAAACCCCGCCCTTGTCTCCTGAGACACCTGCTGACGCGCAGGCAGGGGATGCACCCGCACAGCCCGCTGCGGTTGTTTCAACCGCTGTGCTTGAAGAGAGTGAGCTGGATGCCAGCACGCACTTTGCGTTCAAGCATAAAATCTTCACTATCAAAAATTGCCGCTTTGCGCTGAATGGCAGTGACCGCATGCCATGCTTTTATATTCCTATGGGTGAAAACACGGTTGCGATTGAGCTTGCGAAGTTGCAACAGGAGTTCAACCTGCCGCCGGACTCTGTTGACGCGGCTTTGTTACTGAAAGTTCAAAAGGGGCTGAGCTACGTCAAGGAAATCCGCCCGAATGACAGCATCCCGCGCGAAATTCTGGATGGCAGCGCGTCATGGTCGGTGGATGAAAGCCATAAAGAATTGGCGCTTGCCAAACTGCAAATGGAATTGGTGTTCTGGATGCAGGGCCGCCGCGATGAAGTTCCCGCGCTGGAACAATTAAAGCGCAATCAGGCAACGCCGAAAATGCGCGGCCAGATTAAAGATGCGCATGCCAAAATCTGCCAGCTGTTGAAGTTCGAGGAATTAAAGGCATCGCGTGACCGCATTGATGAAATTGCGCGTGAAACCACCTATATCGAAGCCTTGCGCGAACGCAGCTATAAATTGAACGATATCGCCATCAAGCTCGCCAGCTTTTATACGACCTATAAAAAGGAAGCGGCGTTCTCCGCCGAAATCACCCGCATGCAGGATTTGATGCGCCGCGCGATAAAACTGATTAGCGAGCGCTTTAACAAGGTCGATATGATGCTGCGCGAAGTCTTGAAGGTTGTGAATGAACACGCCATCACCATTAACATCGTGCGCGCGGTGCGCGATGAATTGCATCTGGAATTACGCAAATGGGATGAGTATTTCCCCAAATGGGCCGAATTGAACGTGGAGCGTGATGACGGTACCGAAAAATTCTTCCGCACCTTCTATCGCTTCCTTGCTGAAAACTATATGGAACAGCAAAGCTGGAGCGCCCCCAAAAAGAAGTAAGCTAGTTGCGCTTGTTCTTCAGCAAATCATCCACCACGCTTGGGTCGGCAAGGGTTGATGTATCGCCCAATTGGTCGGTTTCCCCCGCTACAATCTTACGCAAAATACGCCGCATGATTTTGCCTGAACGCGTTTTGGGCAGACCAACCGTGAATTGAATGAAATCCGGCGTGGCAATCGGGCTAATCACTTTACGCACATGGCCAATCAGTTCCTTGTTCAGCGCATCGCTTGCGGTTTGGTCAGCCTTCAATGTCACAAAGGCATAAATGCCTTGGCCTTTAATATCATGCGGGAAGCCAACCACGGCGGCTTCGGCAACCGCCTTGTGCGCTACCAGCGCGCTTTCAATTTCCGCCGTGCCCAAACGGTGACCTGCAACATTCAGCACATCATCCACGCGGCCGGTAATCCAGTAATAGCCGTCACCGTCACGGCGCGCGCCATCGCCGGTGAAGTATTTTCCGGCATAGGTCGTGAAGTATGTTTGTTCAAACCGCGCATGGTCGCCGTATAAACTGCGCGCTTGGCCTGGCCATGAATCCACCAGACATAAATTACCTTCGGCTGCGCCGTGCAATTCCTTCCCGTCATTATCAACCAGCATTGGTTTGATACCAAAGAAGGGCAAGGTGGCAGAACCTGGCTTCAATGCGATTGCGCCGGGCATGGGGGTGATTGCATGGCCACCGGTTTCGGTTTGCCACCATGTATCAATAATCGGGCAGCGTTCATCGCCCACCACGCGGTAATACCACATCCACGCTTCGGGATTAATGGGTTCGCCAACGGTGGCCAGCATGCGCAATGATTTGCGGTTGGTTTGCTTCACAAACGCATCGCCTTCACGCATCAATGCGCGGATGGCAGTTGGCGCGGTATAAAAGATATTCACCTTATGCTTGTCCACGATTTGCCAGAAGCGTGACGCATCGGGGTAATTCGGCACACCTTCAAACATCAAACTGGTTGTGCCATTGGCCATCGGGCCATAGACCACATAACTGTGGCCTGTTACCCAGCCCACATCGGCGGTGCAGAAATACACTTCGCCTTCCTGCACATCGAACACCCATTTGTGGGTCAGGGATGCAAACAGCAAATATCCCGCGCTGGTGTGCAGCACGCCCTTCGGTTTCCCGGTGGAGCCGGATGTGTAAAGAATGAATAGAGGGTCTTCGCTGCCCACGGGTTCTGGCGCACAAACGGGCACCTCACCCTTAATCAGCTCATGATACCATTTATCGCGGGGATTCCATTGAATGGCATTGCCGGTGCGTTTGACCACCACCACATGCTTGACAATCGGGCAATCTTTCAACGCTTCATCGGTATTTTGTTTAAGTGGAATGATTTTATTGCCGCGCAGGCCTTCATCGGCCGTGATCACCACTTCTGAACCGCAATCAAGGATACGTTCTTTCAGGCTGGTGGGCGAAAACCCGCCAAACACCACGGAATGCACCGCGCCAATGCGCGCGCAGGCCAGCATGGCAAAGGCGGCTTCGGGTATCATCGGCATATAGATGGTAACGCGGTCGCCCTTTTTAACGCCCAGTTTCTTTAGCGCATTGGCCAGCTTGCAGGTTTCATCATAGGCCTGCTGGTAACTGATGTGCCGCGTTAAATGCCCGTCATCGCTTTCCCATAATAGCGCGGTCTGGTGCGATCGCTTTTCCAAATGCCTATCCAGGCAATTAACCGATACGTTCATCACGCCATCTTCAAACCATTTGATGGAAACAGGTTTATTGAACGATGTATTCTTGACGCGCGTGAATGGCTTCATCCAATCCAGCTTGCGCGCTTGCTCTGCCCAGAATACGTCGGGTTCGTCGATCGATTGCTTGTACATCCGCTGATAGTCAGCAGCGTTCACCAGCGTGCGTTTTTCAATTTCAGGTTTGATGGGAATTAAATCTTCGGCGCTCATTAAAAAACCCAATCGGATGTGGATAGATTGCTTTAACCATTTGTTTAACTGATTTGATAGGTTTTTAGTAATTGCACAAGACCCGCAAAAACCCCAGTGAATCCAACGTGAATCTGTAAGACAGCTGTGCGCCGCAATAAAGTTTTTACACTTTTTGGGCAGTAAAAACGTGAAAAAGCTTAAGAATTCAGCAAGTTATCTTTAACGGCGTTTTAGCACTTCATAGGCATACTAATGGCATCACGAAGCACAATTCACGTCCAGATTTCTTTGACTACTTGGAGAGAGTAACATGTCACGCGAAACCGAACTTACATTTGCCAGCGGCGCGGATGATACATTGGAACGCTTGGTTCAAATGACCAATCAGACCAATCTTGTTGCTTTGGACAAAACCATTGCTGCTATTCGTCGCTCACCAGTAACCACCTACGCCGCCGCCGCTGCACGCTGTGGCAGCATTGGTGAACGCATTGTCAGAGCAGCTACCGAAGTTGGCGCAACCTTGCAGGAACGCCCTGCTCGTTAATATAAGCACGCTAATCAGGCCAAGCGGCCAATTCCAAAACGCGTTTCCATTCTTTTTCGGTGACCGGTGACACGCTTAAGCGTGATTGCTTGACGAGCGCCATGTGTTTTAACACCGCATCTTCTTTTATCTGTTTCAGCGTCACGGTTTTTTTCAAAGCCTTCACGGGCTTCACGCTCACCATTACAAAACGCTTTTTTTCATCGGTGGGGTCAAGGTGGGCTTCCTTCGTCACTTCCATAATGCCGACAATTTCAATGCCGATATTGGAATGGTAGAAAAACGCCTTATCGCCACTCTTCATCGCTTTGAGGTTATTCGCGGCCTGGTAATTGCGCACGCCGTCCCAATTGCCTTTGCCATCCTTCACCAGTTTATCCCACGGATAGACATCGGGTTCCGATTTCATCAGCCAATACGCCATGATTACTCCGTGGTAAGCGGGCGGGAGAGAAGCTGTTCCATCATCGCGCCAATATCGGCATTGTGATGTAAAACGGAAACCACGGCATCGGTTATCGGCATATCGACATGGCGTTTTTTGGCCAGTAGTTGCGCGGCCAATGATGTGCTAACGCCTTCGGCAACCGAAACGCGATTTTTCAAAATACTGTCCAGCCGTTCGCCGCGGCCCAGCGCCAAACCCAACGACATATTGCGCGATTGGGTGGAACCGCAGGTTAAAACCAAATCGCCAAGGCCGGATAAGCCCATCAATGTTTCCTGCTTGCCGCCCGATGCAACCGCAAGGCGTGTCATTTCACGAAGGCCCCGTGTCATCAATGCGGTGCGCGCATTTTCGCCAAGGCCTTTGCCGATTACCACGCCGCAACCAATGGCCATCACGTTTTTCAATGCGCCTGCAATTTCAACGCCAACCACATCGGCGGAAGCATAGGGGCGAAAGGTGCGGCTGCCCAGTTGTTCGCATAAATGCTTTGCAATATCCAAGGCACTGGCGGCAATGGTCACGGCGCTGGGCAAACCCTTTGCCACTTCCGCCGCAAAGGTCGGGCCGGATAATACGGCAATAATGTTGTCAGGAAATGCTTCCTTCACAATATCTGCCATCAATGTCGCAGTGTTCGTTTCAATGCCTTTGGCGCAGATAATCAGCGGGGTGGTTTTTACGACATGCGCTTTAATGCGTTCGCAGGCTTGGCGCATATATTGTGCGGGCACAGTCAGTAAAATGGCATCGCAATTTTTCAATCCCGCCACATCGCTCGATGCCTGAATGGATGCATCCAGCAGAATGCCCGGCAAGTAGCTGGAATTGATATGCGTTTTGTTGATGTCATCCACCACGCTTTGGTTACGTGCAAACAGCGTGGCTTTTTTTCCTGAACCATGCATTGCCTGTGCCAATGCTGTTGCCCATGCGCCGCCACCCAATATGCCGATTGTCTGAATTGATTTCATGCTCAATACATACCTTATCTATACCGTTTCATAAAGTGGCCAACGGGGGCGCGGCGCAAAATCAAGCCCATCAGTCATTCCAAGGCGCAGCTTTTCCAATCCCGCCCATGCCACCATCACCCCGTTATCGGTGCAAAGGGCTGGGGGCGGTGTCACCAGTTTAAAGCCATGCTTGCCACTTATATATTGCAGGCTGGCGCGCAGCGTCTGGTTCGCGGCAACACCGCCCGCCACCACCAATGTTTTGCAAGCAGGGTAATCAATCACTATCTTTTCAATCGCATGCTTTACGCGGTCAGCAAGGCAATCTGCGACTACGCGCTGGAAGCATGCGGCAATATCGCTGCGCTTTTGTTCATCCAGCGCGCCAACGCGCTCCGATAAACTGCGCACGGCTGTTTTCAAACCGGAAAATGAAAAATCGCAATTGGGTTTGCCCAGCATGGGGCAGGGTAATTCATATTTATTGGCATCGCCATGTTTGGCGGCTTGTTCAACCGCTGGCCCGCCTGGAAAACCAAGGCCCAATAATTTTGCGACCTTGTCGAATGCTTCGCCAACTGCATCATCAATGGTAGAGCCATATAATTTATATTTGCCAACGCTTTCCACGGCTAATAACTGGCAATGCCCGCCGGAAATTAAAAGCAGCAGATATGGAAATTGCACATCATCGGTCAGGCGCGCGGTCAGCGCATGCGCTTCCAGATGATTGACTGCAAGAAATGGTTTGCCCGTTGAAAGCGATAACGCCTTGCCCATCATCGTGCCCACCATCACGCCGCCGATTAAACCGGGGCCGCAGGTGGCGGCAATGCCATTAAGGTCTTGCAGTTTAATTCCGGAATCGCGAATCGTTTTTTGGGTCAGCGCATCAATCGCATCCAAATGTGCACGTGCAGCAATTTCCGGCACCACGCCGCCATACATGCGGTGTTCGTCCAGTTGCGACAGCAAACTATGCGCCAGAACGCGGCGGTTGTTATCCACAATCGCTACGGCTGTCTCATCGCAGGATGTTTCAATGCCTAATACAGTCATAGGGTCAATCATATGAAATGATATAGCCTAGCCCAAAAGCCTTTGCTATATGTCTTGTCTATGACTGCAATTGTTTCAATTCTCATGGGCATTGCTATGGCCGCCGTTCTGGCGGTGCTGGTGGTTGGCCTGTTCAGCATGGTCAAAGGCGGGGAGTTCAACCGCAAATACGGCAACCGCCTGATGCGTTGGCGCGTCGGCTTGCAAGCCGTTGCGCTTGTCCTTTTTGCTGTTGCTTTGCTTCTAAAGCATAGTTCTTAATTTGGTATGGAGTTGGTTTAAATGAAAATTCTCGTTCCTGTAAAACGGGTCATTGATTTCAACGTAAAAATCCGCGTCAAGGCTGACAATAGCGGCGTAGAAACTGCGAATGTCAAAATGGGCATGAACCCGTTTGATGAAATCGCGGTGGAGGAAGCCGTGCGTTTGAAAGAAAAAGGCAAGGCAACCGAAGTGATTGCCGTGACCATTGGCCCTGCCCAATGTCAGGATTTATTGCGCACCGCTATGGCGATTGGCGCAGATCGTAGTATCCACGCATTATTTGATGGCGAAACGCAGCCGCTTGGCGTTGCCAAAACATTAAAAGCGATTGTTGATCAGGAAAAGCCGGACATGGTTATTCTGGGCAAGCAAGCGATTGATGGCGATAATAACCAAGTCGGGCAAATGCTTGGCGCGCTGCTCGGCTGGGGCCAGGCAACCTTTGCTTCCAAAGTCGAACTGGGCGCTGGCAGCGTAAATGTAACGCGCGAAGTTGATGGTGGCCTTGAAACGCTGCAACTTAAATTGCCAGCCATCATCACAACTGATTTGCGTTTGAACGAACCACGTTATGCAACGCTGCCAAACATCATGAAGGCAAAGAAGAAGCCGATTGAACCGTTTGATGCCGCCGCAAAGGGCGTTGATTTAAGCCCGCGCATTAAAACCCTGCGCGTGGATGAGCCCGGCAGCCGCAAGGCAGGCATCAAAGTGCCGGATGTCGCAACGCTGGTAGATAAGCTTAAAAACGAAGCAAAGGTGATTTAAGATGCGCGCACTTATTATTGTTGAACATGATGGCGTCGCAGTTAAATCCGCCACCTTGCACACCATTACGGCGGCTAAAAAACTGAATTGTCCGGTTGACGGTCTGGTCATGTGCAATGCAGGCGCATCGGTAATTGATGGTGCCAGCAAAATCACCGGCCTTGAAAAACTATTGGTGAGCGAAGGCGCCCAATACAAGGATGATTTGGCTGAAAACGAAGCACCGCTCGTTGCGCAAATTGCCAGGAATTACACCCACGTATTTGTAGCGGCAACCAGCTTTGGCAAAAACCTGCTGCCACGCGTTGGTGCGTTGATGGATGTCGCGCCGATTTCCGAAATCTCTGCGGTTGAAAGCGCGGATACATTCAAGCGCCCCATTTATGCTGGCAACGCGATTGCAACCGTGCAATCATCCGATGCCATCAAACTGTGCACCGTGCGCGCCACATCGTTTGATGCGGTGCCGGCAACAGGCGGTAATGCGGCAATTGAAAAGGTTGCAGCAACTGCGGATGCAGGTCTTTCCAGCTTTGTCGGCCGCGAAGTTTCCAAATCCGATCGTCCTGAATTGACAGCCGCGAAGGTCGTTATTTCCGGCGGGCGCGGTCTGGGTTCGGGCGATAATTTCAAAATGCTGGAACAACTGGCCGATACAGTTGGCGGCGCCATTGGCGCATCGCGTGCAGCCGTGGATGCAGGTTTTGTGCCCAATGATTATCAGGTAGGGCAGACGGGTAAAATCGTTGCGCCAAATCTGTATGTGGCCGTGGGCATTTCCGGCGCTATCCAGCATCTGGCTGGCATGAAAGACAGCAAGGTGATTGTGGCGATTAACAAAGACCCCGATGCACCTATTTTCAACGTGGCCGATTATGGATTGGTGGGCGATTTGTTCCAAATCGTTCCGGAATTAACCGCTGCATTGCAGAAGAAATAAAATTGGAGAGCGCCATGAATAAAGAAAAAGTTGTCTCCGCATTGAACGAGATTCTAGAAAACGAGTTGGCTGGCGTTGTGCGCTATACGCATTATGCCTTGATGGTGTTTGGCCATAATCGCATCCCCATTGTGAAATGGCTGCGCGATCAGGCAACGGAATCCTTAACCCACGCCAATCAGGCAGGTGAGTTGATTACCATGCTTGATGGCCACCCATCGCTCAAAATTTCTACGCTGCTGGAAACCCACAAGCACAGCATTACCGACATTTTGCAGGAAAGCCTGACCCATGAAAAAATCCAGGCAGAGAATTTTAAGAAATTGCTCAAGCTGGTCGAAGGCCACTCCATCATGCTGGAAGAATATGCGCGCGGCATGATTTTTGATGAGGAAACGCATATTTCCGAAGTTGAAAAGATGATCAAAAAGCCAAGTTAACGGCGTTTACAAGCCCCGCCTGTTGCTTTAAACAAGTGTCTTCTGTCGGAGGGGTGGCAGAGTGCCTAGCGCGAAGCGCGTTAAAAAGCATTCGACCACTCTTATATGGTATTATCCGTTTGACGCGGAGGGGTGGCAGAGTGCCTAGCGCGAAGCGCGTTAAAAAGCATTCGACCACTCTTATATGGTATTATCCGTTTGACGCGGAGGGGTGGCAGAGTGCCTAGCGCGAAGCGCGTTAAAAAGCATTCGACCACTCTTATATGGTATTATCCGTTTGACGCGGAGGGGTGGCAGAGTGCCTAGCGCGAAGCGCGTTAAAAAGCATTCGACCACTCTTATATGGTATTATCCGTTTGACGCGGAGGGGTGGCAGAGTGCCTAGCGCGAAGCGCGTTAAAAAGCATTCGACCACTCTTATATGGTATTATCCGTTTGACGCGGAGGGGTGGCAGAGTGCCTAGCGCGAAGCGCGTTAAAAAGCATTCGACCACTCTTATATGGTATTATCCGTTTGACGCGGAGGGGTGGCAGAGTGGTCGATCGCGGCGGTCTCGAAAACCGTTAAACCCGCAAGGGTTTCGAAGGTTCAAATCCTTTCCCCTCCGCCAGTTTATTGGGTTTTATGAAAGTAACCGTATTTTCTGCGGTTGCTTCAGGTTTGTTTTGGGACAAATTTGGGACAATTAGTGTGGCGGTTCAGAAAACCGTTAAACCCTTAAATGGTTTTCGAAGGTTCAAATTCTCTCCCTTCTGCCAGTTTCTTTTAGAAGCCGTTGATATTGTTATTTTTATTTTAAGAATACCATCATTGTTGGGTAAATTTTGGACAATCATTTTTGTCCCGTGATGTCTTTTGGCGTTTGTTTTTGTCTTTTTTGACCCTATCACTTAGGGTTATTGGAGCTTCACAATAGGATTTAAAAACATGGCTACTTTAAATGTAAACGAGCAAACAGTTGATATAGGGCGGATTTTTCTTGATTTTAATAATCCACGCCATGAACCGTATGATGATCAAACAGAAGTGATTGAATATTTATGTGAGAAGGAAAATGTTTATGCACTTGCTAAAGATATAGCTAAGCATAATTTAAATCCGCTTGAGCGCTTCGGCTTAATTTCACTAAATAAAAATGAACCTCATTCCAAAAAATCACGGTACGTGATGGCCGAAGGGAATAGACGTTTATGTGCAATAATGCTTTTAAATGATCCTAACTTGGCGCCAGCAAAATTACGCGGCGATTTTGAAAAGCTTGCAAGAGATTTTAAAAAAATTGATGAAGTACCAGCAACAATTTTTCAAGACAAGATAACGGCTAATTTTTGGATTGAGAGAATACATAATGGTCCACAAGGCGGTATAGGAAGGAAGGACTGGAACGCTGATCAAAAAGATCGCCATTTTGGTGGCAAAAAATACGGATTGGCCACTCGTATACTTAATTATGCGCAAGACAATGGCATTATATCAGCAGATGAAAGAAAAGGTACCATCAGTACAGTTCAGAGGTATGTTGGTAATCAAAAAATCCAAGATGCAATGGGCATCGATATCTCGGATTCAAAAAATCTATTTCGTAGTATTAGTAAAAAAGATTTTGATATAATTATCAAAAAATTTGTTAAAGATTTACTCAGCAATCATGTTAGCTCGCGCGCTAATTCAAAGGTTATTGAAAAATATGCTATTGAGCTTGGCAAGACTAAAGGCTTGAGTAAAAGAAGAGTTCCGGCAACACTTATACCTGCTGAAAAAAAACCAAGCAAGCCTTCAAAACAACCGAAAAAGCCAAAGCATCCTGAAACTATTGAGTGTGAGGATGATATTCTTAATAAGTTGAAAGCTAAGAAATTTTATAAGCTTGAAAAAATATATTATTCATTGTGCAAAATAAAATTAAAGGATCACACCCCTTTGCTTACAGTGGGTGCATGGTCATTCCTTGAATCCTTAACTGCTTGTGCAGGACGTACAAGTGGGGACTTTTTAAGCTTTCTAGACAATAACAAGCTTCAAAATGTATTTGGAGTTAAAAAGCAGGACGCAAAAGCCAAGCGTGAAGCTATAGAGCGTATTTCTAAAAATGGAAATACAACAAAACATAGCGGAAGCGCCGCTAATTTTAACGGTGATCAGCTAGCTCATGATTTTGATGAACTCAAAGAAGTTATATCTAGCCTTGTAGATTTAGCAAAAAAATAGCCACTAAAAAAGTTGTGGCCGGGAGATGTCAAACTCTATATGCTTTTTAAAAAAGTAAAACTTTAGGAAAATCATGGCTAGAGACGCATCTCCACTTAGATATCCAGGCGGCAAATCCTGTTTATATGATTTAGTCGCAATAATACTTCGTAAAAATAATTTGCAACGGGGAGATTACGTGGAGCCCTATGCAGGAGGGTGCGGTTTGGCTTTATCATTACTATATGGTGGCCATGTTGGTGATATTCATATCAATGATGTTGACGTTGCTATCTGGTCATTTTGGGATAGTGTTTTAAATAGAACCGAAGATTTTATAAATCTTGTTCAAACCATTCCGGTTACTGTAGATGAATGGCATAAGCAAAAAAAAATATTTGCTTCTGGAAATACAAAAAATAGTTTGAAATTAGGTTTTGCTACTTTTTTTCTAAACAGAACTAATCGTTCTGGCATTATTAAAGATGCTGGAATGATTGGAGGGTTGTCGCAAAAAGGAGAGTACAAACTTGATTGTCGATTCAATCGTGAAGAGTTATCGCGACGCATTGAACGGGTTGCTAAATACCGAAAACGCATACACCTGACAAACTTAGATGCAGTCCCTTTTATGTGTAAGATGCAAACAGAATTACCAAAAAATGCATTTTTTTGTATAGACCCCCCATATTTTAATAAAGGATCAAGTTTGTATACAAGTTTTTATGATCCATTTGAGCATAAGAAAGTTGCAAACATGGTCTTGAAGTTAAAACAACCCTGGATTGTTACTTATGACGACGCAGATGATATTAAAATACTTTATAAAAAGCGTCGTCAGTTCATTTTTGACATAAAATATTCTCTGCAGGCAAAAAGAGTTGGCTCCGAGTTATTGGTTGCATCTAAAGATTTATGGCTACCTGAAGAGATTGAAGATCGCAAAGCTTCGTTTGCTGCTTAGATTTTCCAGAATTAATTGGGACAAATTTGGGACACACCTGCTTAGTTTGTCCCAAATTGAACTAACCCAATTAAACCAAAAATCCCCTTTATTTATTGAACTACGTTGAAAATGTTGTGTACATTGAGGGGGCCGGAAACGCCCTCGAAAACCGTTAAACCCGCAAGGGTTTCGAAGGTTCAAATCCTTTCCCCTCCGCCAGCTTGTCTGCGATGTGGCGTGCATTGCG
>JAKFVN010000029.1 GCA_021732145.1 Alphaproteobacteria bacterium | reverse complement strand
CGAACAAGCAAGGCTGGGTGGATATTCAAACGCGGCCAAGCCAGCATTTATCGAAGAAGTTATAACTAATTATCGCCGCGCTGATGGTGCCGCTGGCCTGATTGTTCATCGTAAACTTTATTCTCCCCCTTTTGTTCAGCCATGCGCTGTTCCTCTTCCCAATTTTCCTGGGCGATTTCATAGCGCTTTAATTCTTCAAACATCGCTGATAGCTTGTCGCGTTCAACCGCCACTTCGGCTTCCTTGGCTGATAAATCAAGTTGCAGGCGTTCGTTTTTCTTCAGCTGCTCTTTGATATAAATGCCGATGGAAAATAACACTTCCGGCTCTTCGGTTTGCGCGGCGCGTTCCTTTTCCATTTCCAGATTGGCTTGCAGCGTGGCGATTGCCATCATGATCGCATCGGCTTCAGCTTGTTTTACGCCCAGCACGCGGCGCTGCTCATCCACATAGAACTTGTGCATTTTGATGAGGGTTTCAAGCTGTTTCATAATTTGTTTAGTTTCTAGACATCTATAATTCTTGTCAAATTACTCGCTCTGCGCTTCGCACAACCGCTCGTAACATAATCTAATTGCTACAGCACAGTACTATGATTAGCGTTTATTCAGAATGGCGGCCAGTTGCTGATAGCCATCATCAAGGGTGCTTTGGTCGTCTTTGCGTTGACTTAGAAATGCTTCAAGTTCCGGGTTATAACGAATAGCTTCATCGGTTGCGGGATCGCTGCCGCGGCGATAGGCGCCAAGGCGTATCATCTCCGCCATGTTGTCATAGGCGGCCATGAGTTTGCGCGCGCGAATGACCAATTCATTCTCATCATCATTATTGCATTGCGGCATCATGCGCGAGATGCTGCGCAGCACATTGATGGCAGGATAACGGCCGCGCTCCGCGATGCTGCGTTCCAGAACAATATGGCCATCCAGAATGCCGCGCGTGGCATCCGCAATCGGCTCGTTATGGTCATCGCCATCGACCAATACGCTGAACAGTGCCGTGATGCTCCCCTCGCCTTGCAAGCCCGGGCCAGCGCGTTCCAGTAATTTTGGAAGCTCGGAGAATGTGGTGGGCGGATACCCTTTGGTGGTGGGCGGTTCGCCAGCAGACAAGCCGATTTCACGCTGCGCCATCGCAAAACGCGTAATGCTGTCCATCAAGCACAGGACATTCTTGCCCTGCCCGCGATAGTATTCAGCGATAGCAAGCGTCATATACGCGGCCTGACGGCGCATGAGTGGTGCTTCATCGGATGTGGCGATGACGAGCACGGAACGCGCCAGACCGTCTTCGCCCAAATCATCGTGAATGAATTCCTGAACCTCGCGGCCGCGTTCACCGACCAGACCAATCACAATCACGTCAGCAGATGTGTAACGCGCAATCATCGACATCATGATGGATTTGCCAACGCCGGAACCTGCAAAGATACCCATGCGCTGCCCAAGGCAGCAGGTTAAGAATGTATTGAGTGCACGCACACCCAAATCAATCTTGCCGCCAACACGCTGGCGCATGCTGGCCTGTGGCGGCATGTTGCGCAATGGTATGGGCGTATCGCCCGTGATGAGCGGGCCCTTGCTGTCAATTGGTTCGCCAAGCGCATTCACCACGCGGCCAAGCCAGGCGTCGGATGGCGACACGGTTGGCTGCGCTTCCGCGACTTCTGCTTTTGAACCCAAACCAATGCCATCGAGTGAATTGAACGGCATTAAAAGTGCGCGGCCATTCCTGAACCCCACTACTTCGGAAAGCACGCGGCGGTTTCCTTGCGCGATTAAAAAGCAGCGCGAACCGACAGAAAGCTTGCGCTCCACGCCCGCCACTTCGACCAATAAACCCGAAACAGCAGTCACCCGCCCGTAATGGCGCACGGTTGAGATGTTATCTATGTCGGATAGGAGCCTTTGAATCTGCATTATCCCATTTTATTTTAACAATGTTTTACAAAGGCTTAACGAAGATTCAATAGGTTCCCACAATATAGTCACAGGAAAATTAACGATGTTTACCAATTCTTAATGCTTATTAGTCTTAATTAAGGTAATAATTACTAATGAGCCTTAACAAAGGTTCTTAGCAGTCAGTTAAGTAATAATCCTAACCCATTACTTTTATCAGGGGGAACTCCCATGCGCGTATTGCTTGTTGAAGATGATAGCTCGGTTGCGAAAAGTATTGAGCTGATGCTTCAAGCCGAAGGCTTCATTGTAGACACAACCGACCTGGGTGAAGACGGTTTGGAAATCGGCAAGCTGTATGATTATGATATCATCATCCTCGATCTGATGCTCCCTGATATTGACGGTTACGAAGTGCTTCGCCGTCTGCGCCAGGCAAAGGTGAACACCCCTATTCTGATTCTCTCGGGTCTTAATGAACTCGATAATAAAATCCGCGGCCTTGGATTTGGCGCGGATGATTACCTCACCAAGCCATTTGACCGCCGCGAATTGGTTGCACGTATTCACGCAATTATCCGCCGCAGCAAAGGTCACTCCGACAGTGTTATCCGCACGGGCAAGCTGACTGTGAACCTCGATACACGTACCGTTGAAGTTGAAGGCCAGCCATTGCACCTTACCGGCAAGGAATACGGTATTCTTGAGCTGCTATCGCTGCGTAAAGGCACAACGCTTACTAAGGAAATGTTCCTCAACCACCTGTATGGCGGCATGGACGAGCCGGAATTGAAGATTATCGACGTGTTCGTATGCAAGCTGCGTAAGAAGCTGATGCAATCGACATCGGGCGATAACTACATTGAAACCGTGTGGGGCCGTGGTTACGTACTTCGTGACCCACAAGCAGGTGGAAGTGAAGCGCCATTAGCTCCGCCTCCTGAAAAGGCCCGCGTAGCCGGATAAGCTAATCTGACAATTTAAGTTATAGTACGTTAAGTTAGAGTGCGCGGCGCGCTTGCGCGTTTGTGAGCGCACGGGCCTGTCTGCGTGCCAGCCCGCGTTCACGGATGGCTGCGGAACGTGCCTGAATGTGCTCGTAGCGGCGTGTAATCACAGAGTGCAGTTCAGGAGCATGGCGAAGCCCCTGCATCATCATGCCGAGGCCAGCGATTTCACCCGCAACGGAACCCCATTCCTGGATGCGCTCGATTTGGTAGCCAATTTCTTTTCTGATGCTTGTAATGCTCATGGCCATGAATTTAGCAGGTACCATGCGAAAGTATAAACACAAAAAAAGCCATTAAAATTAAGGAATTAAGCTGAAAGCAGGGTTTGGGCACCGATGCGGCCCATTTCGTTATAGCCCTGCTGATTGTAATGGATGCCGTCTTTCATCATGCCTTTTGGGCCAAAATCAGCCGCGCCAGCGAAGATAATTTTGCAGTTGGGCACATTGCGCGCCACTGCTTCCTGCGCACCTTGCACAATTACATAGCCGCTGTCATTCGGGATGAAGGGCTTGCCGTTCATATCCACGCGCGTGTCATTGCCCGTTTTAAAAATATAAAACCCGCAATCTTCACCCAGATATTTGCGGAAGCGTTTAATAACGTTGGTCAGTAACACCTCCACATCGCTTTGCATGAGGGGCGTTCCAAAGCAGATGTTGTTGGCTTCATTTTCGCCTTGCGACCACAAGATGCCCTTGAGGCTTGGCGCGTAACCTTGGTTGGATAACAACGTCATCGCAATCATGGTTTGTTCAATCGCGATGCCCAATAAATCATGCGAGCTGGGCGTGGTGTAGCCCGACCAATGGCCCGTGCCGATATCCGCATAGGGTGACATGCCTGTGCCGCCCACGGCCGTGGGAATGAACGCGATGCTGCGACCACTGATAGCGAGGTAT
The DNA here is from genome assembly GCA_021732145.1 of Alphaproteobacteria bacterium. Taxonomy (GTDB): domain Bacteria; phylum Pseudomonadota; class Alphaproteobacteria; order UBA9219; family RGZA01; genus RGZA01. Next base: position 26,131 of record JAKFVN010000029.1, on the reverse strand, counting down.
TCATTGCCGAAGGCTGGCCATGCGCTGCCGGTCATGGCATTGCCGACAGGGTCGTTCGCAGGCGATATAGCACCATTATAAACCTGTAGAACCTTGTCTGGAGTGACTTTGGGGGATTTGGCCTTGTCCCCTTCCCCGACCGCATTGCTTTGCCCGGCAATTAGAAATACGTCGATGGGGCTTGGCATGAGTGCTATGCCGCTTTCCACATATCGGCAGGGCAAACGGTTGGGATATAAATTCCGCGCTGGCTTTCAACGCTTTTGAATTTATCGCAGATGCCAAGCACGGATTCAGCGCCGCCAAGGAATAACGCGCCATCGGGCGCAAGCACCTGGCTTTGGCGTTCAAGGATTTTTGATTTTGTCGGCTGGTCAAAATAAATCAGCACATTGCGACAAAAAATAATATCGAACAGGCCAATCGGGCCCCAATCTTCCAAAAGGTTCATGGTGCGGTATTGAACCATGCCGCGGATTTTATCGCTGATTTGCCATCGGTCTTCTTTTTGCTGGAAGTATTTAACCAGCATGGTGACGGGCAAGCCGCGCTGCACTTCAAACTGGTTATATAGGCCAGCCTTGGCTTTTTCGACGACTTCGTGCGAAATATCGGTGCCGATGATTTCGGTATGCCATCCGGGCATTTTATGCGCTTCTTCCGATAAAATCATGGCCAGCGAATAGGCTTCCTGGCCGGTGCTGGACGCCGCCGACCAGATGCGCAGCGACTTCTTATTCGCGCGCACTTTCAGCATATGCGGTAATACAACCTGGCGGAACTGGTCGAATGGTTTCTGGTCGCGGAAGAAGAATGTTTCATTCGTGGTCATGGCTTCGGTAATCGTTTCCATGATTTTTTCATCGCGCTTGTTACGCAGACTTGCCGCTAGCTCTTCCAAATCTTTCAGGCCAAGCTTACGCGCAACGGGCATCAGGCGGGATTCAAGCAGATATGCTTTTTCAGACGTCAGCACTAACCCTGAGCGCTTCTTGACCATATCGGCGAATAAATCGAAATCTTCCTTCTTCATGCGGCTTGCCCCTTCTGCGCAATGTGCGCAAGCACGGGGCCTATTTCATTGAGCGGCAATACGGCGTGGCAAAGGCCAGCATGCGCCACAGCAGCGGGCATGCCCCAGACAACAGATGTGGCTTCGTTTTGGGCAATGACCGCTGCGCCGTTTTGTACGGCCAGGGCTGCGCCTTTTTGGCCATCAGAACCCATGCCCGTTAAAATGGCGATGAATAGCTTGTTGCCGTAAAGTTCAGAAAGGCTGCGCAGCATCGGGTCTACTGCAGGGCGGCAGAAATTTTCAGGCGGATTTTGATTAAGGCGGATGGTGATGGTTTTTTCACCCGTGCGCTGCGTCACCATGTGATAATCACCGGGCGCCAGATAAATGGTTTTACCAACGACGACCATTCCATCCTTGGCTTCCACGCAAGGCAGCGAGCCGCATTCGGTAATGTGCTTGGCCAGCACGGATGTAAAGGCCGCCGGCATATGTTGGGTGATGAAAATGGGCTGCGTGACATCCTTCAAATGCGGGATGATATTCAATAACGCTTCCGGCCCGCCCGTGGATGAGCCAATGGCAATGACGGATGGCCGTTCAATCGCCCCTTCGCGCAAGACAATTTGTTTGGGAACAGGCAGTGGCAACAGCTTGGCGGCTGCACCGCGCTTTGGTTTTTCAGGGACAGGGGCTGGCCCGCGCTTCAAGCGGTTATCGCCGCCCCAATGCTTGATTTTTTTCAATAGGTCATGCTGGAAATTGCCGCTGCCGGTTGCGAAGGCTTTGCCATCGCCATTAGGCTTGGCGATGTAATCAACCGCGCCAGCTTTCAGGGCGTTGATGCATAAATCCCCCTGCTGGGTTGATGCGGAGGCAATCATCACAATCTTCAAACGGGGCTTGGCGGCCAGTAAATTCGGGATAATCGTCATGCTATCGACATGCACATCGAGCAGCACCACATCGACATCATGCAGGTTGAGCTGGCCTAGCGCGCCGCGTTCATCCACGGCCGATGACACCACATTGATGTCCTCGTCATCGCCCAGCATGCGCTTTAACAGGCTGCGCATCACGGCTTTATCATCCACCACCAAGACATTTATGGGGTTGTGATGCTTGGCCTGGCTTTCCATAGGTTCAATTGGCGTTTGGTAGTTCAATTGCGTCATGATACTCAAAAATTTCTAACCGTATGGCTACTAGGTATTTTCTATCAGGCCGAGCAGTTGCAGTTTTGATTTGATGATGTCGCTATCAAACGGCTTCATGATGTATTCGTTTGCGCCCGCAGCCATGCCTTCCTGAATATGGCTGAAATCATTTTCGGTTGTGCAGAAAATGACTTTTGGCGTGTCGCCTTTTGGCATGGAGCGCAGTTTGCGCAAGAATTCAATACCGCTCATGACCGGCATGTTCCAGTCGAGCAGGATAACGGTTGGCATTTCTTTTTCGCAGGCTTCGACCGCTTCCTGGCCATGTTCCGCTTCAATGCATTTGAACCCAAACCCATCCATGATGGTACAGGTGACGCGGCGAATGACGCGGCTATCTTCAACGACAAGGCACGTTTTACTCATTTTATTTCCTACCTTCGTTCAGGCGACTGACTTAAAAAACAGACCGTATGCAAGCGATTTGCAACAGACGTACCTGTAGCTTTCATTTTTACGTTTAAACCTTAAGAACAAGTTACTTGTGCCTTTGGCCTAGGGAATGCGCGAAATCAGAGATCGGCTTGCTCAAGGGTCAAATCGGCTGATTCCAACGGCATCATGACAGCGGTTAGAAGTTCAGGAGAGTGCTGGTGGAAGCTTATTTTAAAACCGTAATAATCAGCCATGCGGCCAGTCACGAATGCGTGCACGGTGCGCGGCGTTACATCTTCGATTTTGGTTTTGCCATCCACCGCTTCCTGCATGGCTTGGGATAGCTGCGCATGACTGCCAGTGATAGTGAATTTCATGCCCGCACGCCCTGCTTCGCTGGCGGTTTCAACAGTAACATCACCGCCGTGGCTCAAGACATCTTCGGACATCATGCAAAGGCATAATGCAATTTTTAGCGCGCCTTTTTTTTCGGAAGCCTTATGAAACCCCTCGTCTTCCCCCCACGCCAGTTTTGATTTGCTGGTGGAAAGATAATCCTTGGCGGTTGCGCGAATGTCTTTCAATGTCACGCCCTGCTCTGACCCCGCCTTGCCATAGGCCATGCGGAACAGGCGCAAGCGTTTTGCCGCTTGCTGCGCGGAAGTGCTAATCAGCTTCATCGCTTCATTGACAACTGATCCGCCAATATCCTCCACGAGTTCAATACCATTGTTAATAGCGCCAACGGGGCTAATCAGGTCATGGCAAATTTTTGATGAAAGAAGCTCGAGAAGGCGAATATCGATAAGCATTTGACTGGCCGTTTTAAGGGGATGTGGTTAATTCGATTCACAGTATAAAAAAGTTAAGGACATGTTCAAACAACTCTTTTAACCTGTTCGCCATGTCCAAGCCCAAAATAGCCTTCCTTGCCGCGCCTACCGATGTTGCCCAGCAATCCCTTGCTGCGTTATCAAGCCGTTATGGAAGCGTGCCGATTGAAGCCGCCGATGTGATTGTTTCATTGGGCGGCGATGGATTCACCCTGCACACCCTGCATGGCATGCTGCATTGGAAGAAACCGGTATTCGGTTTGAATCTTGGCACCTATGGGTTCTTGTGCAACGAGTATAGCGAGAATGATTTAATCGATCGCATCGTGCTGTCGCATTCGGTTGTGCTGCATCCGCTGGAAATGGAATCGCATAGCCATGATGGCAGTGTAAAAAAAGCATTCGCGTTTAATGAAGTTTCCATGCTGCGCCAAACGCGCCAGGCTGCGAAGCTCAGAATTTCAGTGGATGGCATTGAACGCCTTGCCGAATTAAATGGTGATGGCGTTCTGGTTTCAACCGCGGCCGGAAGCACCGGATATAATCTTTCAGTTCACGGGCCCATTATTCCTGTGGGCACGCCGTTGCTGGCGCTCACGCCCATTTCGCCCTTCCGTCCCCGCCGCTGGCGCGGGGCTTTATTGCCATCCAAATCCATTATCCATGTGGATGTGCAGGATTACGATAAGCGCCCGGTAAGCGCCGTGGCTGACTTTACGGAAGTGCGTGACGTGAAGAGCGTAAGCATCAAAAAGGTCTTTGAAATCAGCCTTACGCTGCTGTTTGACCCCAAGCGCAACCTTGCGGAAAAGGTCATTCAGGAACAGTTTTTGGAATAATCAATACCCGCCAAAAGTAAAGGCAAACGCACGCAGGCCGCTTTGCGCTGCTGCTATTTCCAAAACGCCTTCGCTGTTTTTCTTCAAATCAATCAGTTCATATAAGCGGTGATCGGTCACGGTCACTTCACCGTCCTTCACGTCTTTGCCAGCGAATTCGGTTGCGGGTTTGCCGTCTAATGAAATCTTGGCTTTGATGGGTTTGCCGTCAGCCGTACCAAGTACCAAAAATACTTTGCCGCCACGAAAATGAATTTTGATGGATGCTCCTTCCGCATTTGCCTCGCTGTATTCTGCCGTGCGTTTCCAATCGCCCACCAGCATCCAGTTATCACCCGCCAGATTATCCCACGCCTTTACAAGGCGTTCTGCGCGCGCGAGGCCCAGATAGGTTTCAGGTGTCTGGTTATTGGAATAGCCGTCAATTGAACCGGTTAGCCTGGCTTTTTCACCTGTTTCATTAAGCGCATCGCGGATGGCTTTTTCAGTGGCATCGTACTGGCCTTCGCCAAAATGGGTATAAACAATCTTCCCGTCTTTGTTGATGAGGTAATGCGCGGGCCAATATTGATTGGCAAAACGCTTCCATAAAATATGGTCATTATCCTGCACGATAGGATAAGTGAGTTCAAAACGCTTAATTGCTTTTTCAACATTGGCTTTGTTTTTTTCAAAATCAAATTCCGGTGCGTGAACACCGATGACCATAAAGCCTTTATCTTTGTACTGCTGAACCCATGACTTGATATAGGGGAGCGTGCGCAGGCAGTTGATGCAGGAATACGTCCAGAAATCGACCAGCACGACTTTGCCTTTGATGTCTTTGGATGTCAGCGGCGCGGAATTCAGCCATTCACCCGTGGTACTGATGTCTGGCGCGGGCAATGGTTTTGCAAGCATCTCCGCATGAACAACAGGCGATGAGAGCAAAAGGGCCAAACATGACAAAAATAAGAAAAGCTTGCGCATTGCCGCTCCTGTTTATAGCTTTCTAAGCACTGGTTTAAGTCTAGCCGAGAACGGGTTGAAATGCTTAAAAAAATGTATGATTGGATTATGCGCGAAGCAGCGAGCAAACGCGCCAAACAGACGCTTTTTGGCGTGGCATTTGCCGAAAGCTCCTTCTTCCCTATTCCGCCGGATATTATGCTTATTCCGATGGTGCTCGCATCGCCCAAAGACTGGCTGAAGCTGGTGGGTATTGCGACCGTTGGTTCCGTGCTTGGCGGATTATTCGGTTATGCGATTGGGTATTTCCTGCTTGATACCGTTGGGCAGTGGATTATTAATCTGTATCACATGGATGGTAAGCTTGCCGATTTCCAGCAAGCCTTTACCGAGCATGGCGTGATGATTATTTTGCTGAAAGGCCTGACGCCCATTCCGTACAAGCTGGTGACGATTGCCAGCGGCATTGCGAATTTCCCGCTTCTTCCATTTATCCTTGCATCCATCGTCACGCGCGCAGGGCGCTTTGCATTGGTCGCAGGATTGCTGCGTTTATTCGGCGATAAGGCAAAGCCGTTTATCGAAAAGTATTTAAGCTGGATTTTGCTGGCTGTATTGGTGCTGGTGGTTATTGGCTTTGTCGTCGCCGCGAAGCTGATTTAGCTTAAGCGTATTCGCGGAAAATCAGGCAGGCATTGGTGCCGCCAAAACCGAATGAGTTCGACAATGCCACATTGATTTTCTTCTGGCGCGCCTTGTGCGGAACCAAATCAACGCCCACGCAATTATCGGATGGGTTATCGAGGTTAAGCGTTGGCGGAAGAATATCTTCCTTTGCCGCCATGATGGAGAAAATGGCTTCCACGCCGCCCGCTGCGCCAAGCAAATGGCCGATGGCAGATTTGGTGGATGATACGGATATCTTGTCGATGTTCGGGCCAAACAAACGCTTAATCGCGCCAAGTTCGATTTCATCGCCCAGCGGGGTGGATGTGCCATGCGCATTGATATAATCGATATCGTTAGGGCCAACGCCGGCGCGCTTCATCGCCATTTGCATGGCGCGGAAACCGCCATTACCGTCTTCCGGCGGTGCGGTCATGTGGTGTGCATCACCTGATAGGCCATAGCCAATCAGTTCAGCATAAATACGTGCGCCGCGCTTTTTCGCGTGCTCCAGTTCTTCCAATACAACAACGCCTGCGCCCTCACCCATGACGAAACCATCGCGGTCTTTATCGTAGGGGCGTGAACCTTTTTCAGGTGTGTCGTTAAAGCCAGTTGAAAGAGCGCGTAGCGCAGCAAACCCAGCCATACCGATTTTGCAAACAGCGGCTTCTGTACCACCAGCAACCATCACATCCGCATCGCCCAATGCAATCAAACGACCCGCATCGCCAATGGCGTGCGCACCAGTTGAACATGCTGTGACGTTGGCGTGGTTCGGGCCACGGTAACCGTATTTAATGGAAACCTGGCCGGAGCATAGATTGATAAGGGACATTGGAATGAAGAATGGCGAAACGCGTTTCGGCCCTTTTTCATGCAGCACGAGTGATGTTTGATAAATGGATTCCAAACCACCAATACCCGAACCAATCATAACGCCTGTGCGTTCGCGTTCTTCATCGGTTGATGGCACCCAGCCGCTATCAGCAATCGCGTCATCCGCAGCGGTGATTCCATATAGAATGAAATCATCCATCTTCTTTTGGTCTTTGTGTGGAACATGCTTATCGGCATCGAACATGCCAGCATCGGTGCCGCGCGGAACTTCACCTGCAATCTGGCAGGTCAAATCGCTGGCATCAAAACGGGTAATCTTGCGAATACCGGATTTGCTGTTGATGATTCCATCCCAATTGTGGCGCATCCCATAACCCAATGGAGATAGAATGCCCATACCAGTGACGACAACGCGACGCATTTAGTGGTGTCCCATAAAAAGTCATCCCCGCAACGGCGCGGGGATTAAACTAAGTAGTATTGAACCGTGATTAAGCGGCTTTTGACTTCGCGCTGATGAAATCAATCGCGTCTTTAACAGTCAAAATCTTTTCAGCGGCATCATCAGGAATTTCCACGTTGAATGCTTCTTCGAACGCCATTACCAATTCAACGGTATCAAGGCTGTCTGCACCCAAATCGTCAATAAAGCTGGCATTTTCGGTGACTTTGCCTTCATCGACACCCAGGTGTTCGACGACAATCTTTTTGACTCGTGCGGCGGTATCGCTACTCATGGAATAACCTTTCCAGTTTGGTTTATAAAACAGTGTTATAGCTGCCCTTTAGAATACCCGTCCGGGCTGGGGCAGCGAAAGTGAAGACATGATATGCGTGGCTTTTGGGGTCGTCGTCAACTGTTTTGCATATCAAAAATTAATAGGTTACAGTCTAAAACACATTTACTTGTGGAAAAACCAAAAATTCTTCTAATTTTACAAGGCTTTAAGATTGGGGTTTAACAAATGAGCATGCGCGAGCCGACATATATGGAAGCTGACCAAGCCGCCGCAGCCGCACGGCAAGGCAAGAAGAATGATTCTAAAGATGGCAAAACGCCCAAGCAGGATTTGGGCAAGCTCAAAAGCCTTATCCCGTTGCTCAAGCCTTATACCAAGCAAATGATTTATGCGCTGCTGGGGCTGGTTGTGGCGGCAACTGCAACGCTGAGTATTGGTACCGGCGTGAAGGGATTGATTGATACCGGATTTGGCAAAGGCAATGCGGATCTTTTAAACCAGACACTCGTTATTTTATTCCTCGTTATCGTCGTGATGTCGGTCGCAAGCTTTGCGCGCTTTTATTATGTGTCATGGGTTGGCGAACGCGTGGTCGCCGATTTGCGCCGCAAGATTTTCCGTCATCTATTACAACTCGCGCCATCCTATTATGAGACAGCGCAGAGCGGTGATTTAATCTCGCGCATGAACACCGATACCAGCTTGCTGCAAGTGGTTATTGGCTCTTCCGTGTCGGTTGCGATGCGCAACGTATTGCTGCTGCTTGGCGGGGCGGCGATGATGTTTGTGAGCAGCCCGAAGCTGGCGGTGATGGCATTTTTTATGGTGCCGCTTGTTATTGTTCCCATCATTCTGCTGGGGCGTTCCGTGCGCGATTTATCGCGCCAGACGCAAGACCGCATTGGCGACATCAGCTCCGGCCTCGAAGAAACCATTCACGGCATCAGCACCATTCAGGCGCTGACCCGTGAAGATATTATTTCCAAGAATTTTAACGAGCGCGTGGAATCCGCCTTCAAGACATCCATCTCGCGCGTCAGCGTGCGCGCATGGATGATTGTGGCGGTGATTACGCTGGTCTTCGGTTCGGTTGCCATTTTAATGTGGCGCGGCGGACATGATGTGGTCGCAGGATTGATGACGGCGGGTGAATTATCATCCTTCGTGTTCTATGCAATTCTGGTTGCGGGTGCTGCTGGCGCCATCAGCGAAGTGTTTGGTGATTTGCAACGCGCAGCAGGCGCGATTGAACGCATTACTGAATTATTGCTGGTTACATCGGATATCAAAATCCTGCCCAAGCCATTGGCACTGCCAGACCCTGGTTATGGTAAAATCTTCTTTGATAATGTCAGCTTCTTTTATCCATCGCGCCCGCAAGCCGCCGCCGTTGACAGCTTTAACTTACAAGTCAAGCAGGGCGAGAAGATTGCAATTGTTGGCCCCAGCGGCGCTGGCAAGAGCACCCTGTTCCAATTGCTGCTGCGCTTTTATGACCCGGTTGCCGGTTCGGTTCAGGTGGATGGGTTCAATATCACCGAAGTTCATCCACGCGACTTGCGCCGCAAGATTGGCTCGGTGCCGCAGGATATCACCATTTTCTCGCAAGATATTATGTCAAACATTCGCATGGGTCGCCCCGATGCGACGGATGAAGAAGTGTTTGCTGCGTCCACGGCTGCGCGCGCGCATGATTTCATCATGGAAGACATGCCGCAGAAATATCAGACCTTTGTCGGTGAAAAGGGCGTGCGCTTATCGGGTGGCCAGAAACAGCGCATTGGCATTGCCCGCGCGTTCCTGCGCAACGCCCCTATCCTGCTGCTGGATGAAGCAACATCGGCATTAGATTCACAAAATGAAAAGGATATTCAAAAGGCACTGGCGGAATTGATGCAGAACCGCACGGTGCTGATTATCGCGCACCGTCTATCAACCGTGACCAATTGCGATCGGATTATCGTGATGGATAAAGGCCAGATTGTTGAACAAGGCAACCATGAAGAGCTGATGAACAAGCAAGGCTTGTATTCGAAGCTCGCGAAAATCCAACTTAAGAAGGATTAGGAAGAGTTCTAATGCAGTCGCGGTGCGCCGTTAGGCGCAGAGCAGTCGCATTAATGACCATCTACGTCTTCGCCGCGGGATTTCTTTATCTTCTTCCAGATTTGCTTGCCAACATACACAACGGCAATCAGGCCCAGCAACGTGAGCATTACGGTTTCAATCGTGTTGCCTAATACCTTATCCAGCACTTCGCCGAACAGGTAGCCCACCATCGAGAAGGTGGTGGCCCAGATGCCCGCGGCCCAGAAATTCCAGAACGCAAATTTCTTCCAGTTCAGGCCCGACAAGCCCATCGCGAAGGAACTAACATTGCGAATGCCGTAGATGAAGCGGTATGAAAGGATGAAGGCCACATCGTATTTCAGGATAAGGCCAGCAACCTTATCCGCGCCTTTTTGCAGCTTGGGAAAGCGCTTTAAGATGCCGGGGCCAAAGCGGCGGCCAAGATAGAAATAGGTTTGATCGCCGCAATAGCTGCCCAGCCATGACAGCGCAATCAGCAACCTAATATCGATGATGCCTTGTGCGGCGGCAGCGCCAGCAAACAGCACAAACGTCTCACCTTCCAGAAATGTCCAGACAAAGGTAATCAGATAGAACCAGTTACCGTGGAGTTCTATAAACTGGTAAACGTCAAAATCAGCAATGGATTGCCAAAATTCCGCAAGGCTGGCGGCGATATCCATGTGTTAAATCCGGTACATGAGCAAAAAGGTGAATCGAGAAGCAAAGATTGCGATGCAACGCTAGCCTTGCACCGCACGCTTGTCAAAGATGGGGGTGGAATGTGGTTATTTATAGACAACCTTGACGACTTCATAAACCTTTGTGCCGCCGGGCGTATTGATTTCAACGCTGTCCTTGACTTTTTTATTGATAAGGGCACGGCCCAGCGGTGACGTAATGGAAAGCAGGCCTTTTTTAATATCGGCTTCGTCCTGGCCAACAAGCTGATAGGTTACTTTGTCTTCGGTATCTTCATCAATCAAGCCGACGGTTGCACCGAATTTGATGTCTTTATTGGCTGCCAGATGCGCCACATCAATCACATCGGCGCGTGAGATTTTATCTTCCAATTCGCTGATGCGGCCTTCGATAAAGCTCTGTTTTTCGCGGGCAGCATGGTATTCCGCATTTTCGGACAAATCGCCCTGCTCGCGCGCTTCGGCAATGGCTTTAATCACGGCCGGGCGTTGAACGGATTTCAGTTCTTTAAGTTCCTCACCCATACGGTCATAGCCGCCGCGTGTCATAGGAATCTTTTCCATTGCTGTACCTTCTTAATATGAAAAAACCGGAGTTTGTTTTGGGAAAACAAAAAAACATCTCGCTGCCTTAAAGCAGCAAGTTGTTTGGAAGTAACAATGTGACATTAGCCCAGAACCCTTTGTCTTTGCAAGGTTCATGGTTGATGCGTTTTTATCTTCACGCGAAATAAATGACAATAAATTCAGCAATCATGCCGATTTTAATTAAGCATTTACCAGTAATTCTAACAAAAAATTAAACGTAATCGGGTTAGGTTGGCGCACGCCCGTATGATTTTCCAGTAATAATTTTTGGAGCTATTGCCATGCTAGGTTGGATTAGAAAAGCGCTGGGGTTACCGGATGAAAATGCAGCTCCCGCAACACGTGAAGAACGACAACGTGAAGCGCGCGCTAACGTCGAAAATTTTCATGCTACGCAATACAACTCCATGAACTGGCTTCGCCGCGCTTTTAACCCGGAGCAACCACGTGGTTTAGTTCACCAGGCGCAGTACATGCCAGAAGGCATGGATAATCGCCGCCGTTATAGCGATAATCATTTGCCTCCGCACCCGCCCGTTACAGTGGGCGGCATGACTTTCCATTTCCAGAATAACAAGGCGGCATGGGATAGAGGCGGCTGGGGCGGCCCGCGCCAAAGCCAACCGGGCCGTGTTGGTACTTATTCTTCAACTGGCGATTTAGCCCGTGATGAGCAACGCCTTATCGTGAAGCCAGATGGCACAGGCATTTTTGTGGTTGGCGGTAACGGGCATCACTATGCGCGCGGCACTGCGGTTGTGAACAAAAACCAGGTTCAGCATCTGCGTCAGCATGGCGTTCCGGAAGTTCAGGAACGCAGCCAAGCTCCTGCAATGACGGTTGGCATTTGAGTAAAAATTCCGGCAATTCAGAAAAGCCCGCCAGGTTTTAGCGGGCTTTTTTATGAATATTCGGCTTTAATCAGCGGGCTTTTCGTGGCAGATTAGCGCCATGAACGAACAGCAAGCCAACTACCCAGCATCCAAATCCGGTACCGATGATTATGCCGATTTTGAAGATGAAAAAAGCAAGATAACCATCCATGCTGCCGATGATTTCAAAGGCATGCGCGCGGCTGGAAAGCTGGCCGCCGAAACGCTGGATTACATCACGCCCTTTGTGGTGCCCGGCGTGCGCACGGATTATCTTGATAAATTATGCCATGATTTCATTCGCGACCACGGCGCTATCCCTGCCCCTTTAGGCTATCGCGGCTTTCCAAAATCAATCTGCATTTCACCCAACCATGTTGTCTGCCACGGCATTCCCAGCGAGAAGACACTGGAAGATGGCGACATTGCCAATATCGATGTAACCACCATTGTCGATGGCTGGCACGGCGATACATCACGCATGTTCTTTGTGGGCGATGTGAATTTGAAAGCGCGCAAGCTGGTGCAGAACACCTATGAGTGCTTGATGAAAGGCATTGAAATTGTAAAGCCGGGCGTGACGCTGGGCGATATTGGCCACGCCATTCAAAAACATGCTGAAGCACAAAATTATTCTGTCGTGCGCGATTTCTGCGGGCATGGGCTTGGCAAAATCTTCCACACGCCGCCATCGGTTTTGCATTATGGCAATCCCGGCACCGGCATGGCATTGAAGGAAGGCATGTTCTTCACGATTGAACCCATGATCAATGCAGGCAAATACGATATCAAAGTATTGTCGGATGGCTGGACGGCCGTAACGCGCGACCGTTCACTGTCGGCGCAGTTTGAGCATTCGCTCGGCGTTACCGCGAATGGGTTTGAGATTTTCACGTTATCCCCCAAAGGTCTTACACAGCCCCCATTCGCAGCATGACCGCAGTTCCAAAGATAAAACCGCATTACGCAGGGCACCGGCAACGCCTTCGCGGGCGGCTTTTAGAAAATGGCGCTGATGCGTTGCAGGATTATGAATTGTTGGAAGTGCTTTTATTTGCTGCCATTCCACAGCGCGATGTGAAGCCGCTTGCCAAAGATTTGCTCACCCGTTTCAAATCACTGAAAGGCGTTATTCACGCGCCGCGCGAAGCGTTGGAAGAATTTGGGTTGGGTGAAGTTTCGGTTTCACTGTTCACGGCTGTTGCCGCGACCCATCTACGCATCAGTCGCGATGAAATTATTGATGCGCCTGTTTTGAATAACTGGCAAAAAATTCTCGATTACTGTTATGCCGCGATGGCGCATGAGACGATTGAGCAGTTGCGCATCATTTTCCTGAACCGCAAAAACCGCGTCATCGCCGACGAAATCATGCACAAAGGCACCATCGACCATACCCCCGTTTATACGCGCGAGGTTATCAAGCGTGCGCTGGAGCTGGGCGCGGGCGCGATTATTCTGGTGCATAACCACCCCACGGGCGACCCCAGCCCGTCCAAGGATGATATTGTCATGACCAAGGCCGTGGCGGATGCCGCCAAAACCGTAGGAATTATCCTTCATGACCACCTGATTATCGGTAAGGGCTGCCATACCAGCTTTAAGGAATCAGGCTTGCTTTAAGTACCACTGGGGTTACGCTTAATCGTCCCATTCGCCAAAGGCATTTTCTATGTTTCGTAACGTTCTAACCGTGCTGCTTCTTGTCGTTACACTCGGTCTCGTGTCGGGTTGCGGTGATGACAAGCCACCCCCACAACCTGCGGTTTTGAATTTCTGGCGCCCCATCAGCAATCCGAATGTGTTCTTATCCAGCGGACAGGCCGCGCAAAAACTGAATTATGATTTGGCGCAGTGCAAATGCGCCAACTACCCCATCACGGTTCCGCATCAGGAAATGGCAACGCTGGTACCTGACCAAGGCCGCCTTGCTGAAACATCGGCCATGCGGGTAGATAGCGCGACGGGCTGTTCCACCTCCCCCAATGGCGTGCTCATTGAATGCATGCGCTGGCGCGGCTGGGAGCCTTCGGCGTGCAGCGGCAGGTTAAATACCCCTGGCGGCGTACAATGTGCCGTTACGATTGATAATCTCCCTAGCTATCCTGAGGAATATCCTTATAAAGGGCCTATGGATGAAACCTTTGGCGATGGGGGTACATCACCCGCGGAAACCCGCCAGCGCTACCCTTAATTAAGCTACCCTTGAGATAAGACATGATACCTAGATACTCCCGTCCGGAAATGACCCAGATTTGGGAGCCGGATAACAAGTTCCGTATTTGGTTTGAAATTGAAGCACATGCGTGTGATGCGCAGGCACAATTGGGCATTATTCCCAAAGAGTCCGCCGCCGCCGTATGGGCCAAGGGAAAGTTCAACGCCGCGCGCATTGATGAGATTGAAAAAGAAACCAAGCATGATGTGCTGGCATTTCTGACCAATCTTGCGGAATCCATTGGCGAACATGCGCGCTTTGTCCACCAGGGCATGACATCCAGCGATGTGCTCGACACCACGCTGTCATTCCAATTAAAGCAAGCGGCCGATGTGCTGATTAAAGATATGGATGATTTGCTGGACGCGCTGAAGAAGCGCGCGTTTGAGCACAAGTATACTATGACAATCGGGCGTAGCCACGGCATCCACGCCGAGCCAACGACGTTTGGTTTGAAACTGGCCGGACATTACGCGGCATTTAAGCGTAACCGTGAGCGTCTTGTGGCGGCCCGCAATGATGTGGCGACCTGCGCGATTTCCGGCGCGGTTGGAACATTCGCGACCATCGACCCATTCGTTGAAAAATATGTAGCCGAGAAAATGGGATTATCGGTTGAGCCTGTTTCAACGCAGGTTATCCCGCGCGACCGCCACGCCATGTTCTTTGCAACTTTGGGTGTGATTGCGGGGTCGATTGAAAATCTGGCTATCGAAGTGCGCCATTTGCAACGCACGGAAGTGCGCGAAGCGCAGGAGTTCTTTGCCAAGGGCCAAAAGGGTTCGTCGGCCATGCCGCACAAGAAAAACCCGGTATTGTCAGAAAACCTTACCGGGCTTGCACGGATTGTGCGGGCGGCCGTAAACCCCGCAATGGAAAACGTGGCACTGTGGCATGAACGCGATATTTCGCATTCCGCGGTTGAACGCGTGTTTGCGCCAGACGCAACCATCGCGCTTGATTTCGCGCTTAGCCGTTTAACCGGCATGATGCGCGATTTAATCGTGTACCCAGAAAATATGCGCAAGAATTTGGATAGCCTTGGCGGCATTCATTTCTCGCAGCGCGTTCTGCTTGCCCTTACCCAAGCCGGTATCAGCCGCGAAGATGCGTATAAGAAAGTTCAAGCCAGCGCGATGCAGATTTGGGAACAAGGCGGCCAGTTGAAAGACATTCTGCTGAAGGATGCAGAGATTATGAAGTCGCTGAATAAGCAGCAGATTGATTCGTTGTTTGATGAGAAGGCGTATTCCGCGCAGGTGGACACCATCTTTTCTCGCGTTTTCGCTTAGATTTTTTTTCGCTCGCATAAGCTCGCGGGCAGCGGTCGCTATCTTGCAAAAATCCGCATTATGGCCGCTTAACCAATACCCCTCAAAACTTGGCACGGTTCTCGCGTGAGCAGCATTGCGGCAACACAGGAATTAACAATCCTTTTATTAACTTTTAAGTAATACAAAGCTTAAAAACTGGTGGAATGAGCACGTTTCCCGTTGGAACACGTTCACCATTGCCGTACCCGAACGTCACGAATTCAGGTGATTTGAAACCTGGTGAAGTTGTGGCGACGACCCCGCTTGGCCGCGATGAAAACGGAAAAAATCTGGTCGCATATATTGTGCGTACGGAAGAAGAAGTACCTGCCTATAAGCTTCCCAATTCATCCAACAGCAATACACCCAAAAAATCGTTCCTGTCCGACGCTGCGGTAACCCAGCTTCAACAACAGCAAGCGCAGACAAAAACGAAGGTTGATAAAGAACCGCAGCAGAAAAGCGATGCGACATCCGCGCAGTTCATCAAGCCGGATGATTTGTTATCCAGCCTTGAGCAATCGCAGGTGGATCAACTGCGCGCGCGCAATGTGGCTGTGCGCAGCGATACAACAGCTTTAAACGATGGCGATGGCAATCCTCTGCTTACTTCGCTTATTTACAATACAGGGCCTGATGGTCGGCGCTATGCCGTGGGTGTTTCCGCGCCATTGCTGACCAAGCAAGCCGTTTCCGCACCGGAACCGGATGGCGACGCCTCCCCCATGACAGCGATTGGCAGGGCAACATCCGCCTATACGCAATCGGCCTATTTCAATGCAACTGATTTTCGTTCAGGCTTATTCAATAAAGCCATCTAGCGAGCCCGAATGAAGCATTTTCTTGCCTTTGTTATCTCCGCATGCGCACTACTGCTTGGGCATGCTGAAGGCTATGCGCAACGACCGCCCGAAGCGATATTGGTGCAAGGCTCTGAATTGCCGCTGCAAGGCTCATGCAAAAAAAATGGACTGGATTCCGATGAACTTGGCAGT
The DNA here is from genome assembly GCA_021732145.1 of Alphaproteobacteria bacterium. GTDB lineage: Bacteria > Pseudomonadota > Alphaproteobacteria > UBA9219 > RGZA01 > RGZA01. The sequence goes on along the minus strand of JAKFVN010000029.1, from coordinate 9,901 downwards.
TCAGGAAAAAATGCGACCTTGTCATGCACGGGCAAGGGCACGGACATGGTCAATCTTTTTTATTCAGATGGCACGTATGATAAATGCGTTTACATCGATAACCTTGATCGGAACAATCAGGCGCTTTTTATTCCTGTTCGAACGTCGCAAGAATGGCTGGCATTTAAGGCCACCACGCAGGCTGATGGAAATCTGAATAACAAGGTACGCATTACCTATGGCTGCGACGCTGGCACGATTATGGATCCATGCAGCATGGGCCAAGTTTTTCCGCGCGGGCGTAATGGCGCGCAGGTAACTTTTACCTCCAACGCAACCAAAATCCTGAATTACACCTGCGTTGCCACGACAAAATGCGGGGTTTGGACGCTTACCAGCAGCACCGGCACCTGCCCTGTTAATGGCGTGTGCGGCGAAGCATCAACCATGCCTTTTGCTGCTGCGCCAAAAACCAATTTGTGCAGCGCGGGCACGGCAAGCAACGTAACCCGAAACGAGGCGTGGAATTGGCAGTGCAAAGGGTTGAATGGCGGCAAGGATAGCTATTGCGAGACTACCATCCAGCGCGACGGAGTATGCGGAAAAGCCGATGGCGGCACATTCGCTGAAGCACCGGAAAATAATTTATGTGATATGGGCACGCCAACAGCCGTTAGCCAATCAGCCACAAAATATAATTGGGATTGCATGGGCGAAAATAACGGGGTGATTGCATCCTGCTCTGCTAGGTTTGTGAATGGCGATGGCTGCGGGCCAGCGGCGGGGCGCACCTATTCCCGCCGACCTCACCCGTTTAATTTATGCGCGCTGAACTGGACGCGGCTGGGCAACATGGCCATTACTTCCGATAGCTATGAATGGCAGTGCAAAACCGTGCATTCCCCGAAGCTGACGGTGTCTTGTTCGGCGGATAGAAATCCCGTTAGCTGCGGCCTTCCCTGGGGCGGAGCAATTGATTCAGGGGATAGCGTAACGGCCTATGCCGCCCCGCATGCCACATGCGGGGATAAATGCATCCCTGAAACCCGAAGCTGCAATGATGGTGTATTATCAGGCAGTTATGAGAAAAAAAGCTGCGCGATGCTGGCATGTGAATATGCCAAAGGCAACGCAAGCTGCTTTAACGGATGCCATTAAAACCGCTGTTTAATTTGCCTGTTAACCACGCGCATTAAATCTTCCTTATCCATGATTGTATAAAATTTGAGATAGTTTTTATATTTTTGAAATTTTATAGCGGCATATTTTATGGCCAACCATACAGATGGGTTAACAAACCAGTACCGGAATTACATCGCACCGCGACCGCAATTTCTGGTTGGCGGGTATCGCGGCCCGAATTACATTACGGTCAATACAACACTGCCAACCAATCCGCGCCTCGTGGATCATTCAAGGCTCCCCAATGGCCGCAGCCCTGCCGAATACGCAAATCTGTTCTCGCGCCTGCCACAGGAACTGGATGCCGTTCTGAAATCCAAAGGCCACGCCGAAGTCAGTATCACGATTGATGAGAAAGGCCGGATTGTCCCAAAAGATTCCGGTAGCCGCGAAGCAACCCATGCCACCTATATCAGCGCGATGATTAAACGCAACCCCGATGGTACCAATTCATTGCTGGGCATTTGGGGCGGGCAATCGGGCGGCGGGAATAACGGCGTGGTGGCTGCCATGTCCACCATCAAGCTGATGAGCACGCAGCCCGGCCGCACGGCGCTTGGAACACGCGGCGTGCTTGATGCTGCGGAAATGAATTGGGGCCAAACAACATTAGCCAGCGCCGGGCCGTTAAGCCGCAATCCGCGCGGATGGGAATTTGCGGATGGCGGCAAATCGACATCTATCCATTACACCCAAACGCAATCTTATGGCGTTCCGATGCAAACAGGCATTGTAGAGCATCATAGCGAGCATAACACATGGGGCTGCATTGCCGGCACCGATGAATCTTTTCGGGCGCGCTTAAATGCCCGCATGGCGGTGATGATGGGCGGCAATACGCGCACAGACGCGGGGAACGGCCTTGGCCTTCAAAATACAGCAAGCGCTGCAGCGCGGGTATTTGCCCAGAACAGGGCGCTGGCCGGGAATATGCTTGGCCGCATCTATCAGCTTAATCCGGTGATGTTTGATACGGGCAATCCCAGATATGCAAATTTGGCGCAGCAGCTTAATGTTCAGCACACATCGTTCGCATCGGTAACGCGCACATCCGTGCAATCCGTTCCCCTTCCGCTTGCAACCGCGCCTGCGGTTGTAACAACCAGCAGCAGCATATGGGCGATGCGACGACATACCTGAGCGCTGGCAGACGGCATAAAAAAAGGCGGGATATTGCCCGCCTTTTTTATGTCAGCCCATAAAGCGGGGATATCTCCGTTATTGGAACTTCTTCGAATAGCGCATCAAGCCCATGAAATCATCGCGGCCAGATATGTGACCTGCATCCATGCGATAGAGCGTTCCGGCAGCAAAGGATTCACCCTTGCCAACGGGTATAGCGTAGTTCAGTTCCATATCTATTTCGCGGCCTTGCGCTGATAGATCCTGGGTGAAACGCCTGCTCAGCAATCCGGTATAGGTGGAGTTCATCTGGGTTGGCAATTCGAACTGCATGCTGCCGCTTTCAACGCGCAATGGCTGTGATACGCCAAAGCCCAGCACGTCGCCTTTCTTGAAGCTATCCATCTTATCAACGCCTGCGTTGAATGAGGATGTGATGATTTCGCTTGAGTTCTTAATAAGCGAATTATCGCGGTTCAGGCTTGGGTTGGTCATGCCGCCGTAAGCGTTGACGCGCAGGGTAAGATCGCTATCCAGCGCAAGCTTGGTACCTAAGCCCATGTAGATGGTGCTGGTACCATTACCGAATGCCAAAGCGCCCTGCCCCTTGCTGCCCAGCACACGGTTTTCTTCAAACAATGTACCAAAGGACATGTAGGCATCGGCATCCTTGTCGAGCTTATAGTCCAATTCAGCCTGCGTACCAAAATTGCTTGCATCCTGGTCAATTTCGTTATGGCCATAGAAGCCCGCAATCTTCATGCTGCCGCCAAGAGCCTGTGTCTTGTACACAGACGCAAAGCCGTCGCCGGCAAATGCAGCATACGGGTTATTCATCGCATCCTTGTTGATGGAACGATCAATGCGACCACGATCGGCATCGCTAAAGCCGAGGGATAATGCAGCCGCATCCTTATAGTGGAGGGAGCTTTCATCCGTGCTTGAAATGGTTTGCGTTAAGGAAAAGCGCTTGAAATCGGTGTTCTGTTGATTTTCATCACGCGGCTTATCACCTACAATGCGATTTGTCGTCACGATGTTTTCCACGACAAAGCCCATCTTGGTATTGGCACCAAAGCTATGGTTTTGGCGCTGATCAGCACGGGCAAATTTATCAAATGCCGCGTTTATATTGAAATTAGATGTTGCGGAAGCCACGCGGCCACCCAGATTTGTGTTGAACGCTGCGCCATACGAGTCAAGCACAACAACGTTAACCCCATTGAATGCACTTGCAATGCTGGAGCCGAACGCGCGGCCATAGCTTAGCGTGCTGCCTGTGATGGGGATAATATTTCCACTCAGCAGGCCGGTGGTTGAAATGCCGGTTACGCCGACTGGATTTGAAGCGGCAGCAAGGTTGATCAAGCCATGACCATAGATTGCGTCAACACCCGGCGCGCCGAGGTCGGTCGCGGTATTGAGCAAACGGGACACCAGTTGAGCCGCAGTGAGGTTAGGGAATTCCTGCTTAAGAATTGCCAGCGCGCCCGAAATCTGTGGAGCAGCAAACGATGTTCCTGAAACGGTGGTATAACCGCCGCCCGTTGTCGTGGTGAAGATGTTTTCATCGGGAGCAACCATGCACCATGCCGCAGCGACACCGCAGCGGTTACTGAAAGCAGAAATAAGATTATTTTTGTCAACACCGGCCACCACGATGGTTTGCGGTTGCAATGCGGAATAATCCGCAGTTGCCATCACGTTGCCATTTTCATCGCGGTAAGCACCTGCGCCAAACGCAGCAATGTTGGCATTTGACGGCCTGATGAAGGGCAAGAATCCTGGGCCTGTTGGGTTTGCCGCAAGCCCTGGCGCAATCAAGAATGCGTTACCGGCCGGGAACACCAAGATACCGCCAGCCTGCACATAGGCTTTATATGCATCCGCTTCGGCGATTTCAGGCGTGGTAATAATGCCCTGATAGCCAAGGGGTTCAAAGTTGTTGTGCCATGCATCATCCGGGCCGTAGCTGCCGTTGAAGATTCGTGCTTGAGTGCTGGTGCGGGCATAATCGATTGCCGACGCAAATGAAGCAACCGCACCGCCAGACGCATCGAATACGCGCAACGGAACAATTTGTGAGTCGTACGCAACGCCGTGCATACCCACAAAGTTACGATTTGCAGCAATAATGCCGGCAACTTCCGTACCGTGTGAGTTAAGCGTTGTTGCCTGGCCAGGCTGGCTGGTCACGAAGTCGTATCCGCCACCCAAGGTATAGCGCCCCTGGAATTCAGAGTGGCTCAATTCAAGACCGGTATCGAGAACCGCAACTTGAACGCCAGCGCCAGTGTAACCACGTTGGTACGCAGCCGCCGCATCCATCGTGGTCAAGCTGTATTGGGCTTTATATTCGTCGGTGATGAATTCGTTGGTGGTAACGGTTGTGGTGGTGTTTGAATCGCTGCCACTGCCGGTGATGAGCGCCGCAGCCGTACCGCCAGCAACCAGAAGGCCTAAGCCAACCCACAGCAATGAACTGCCGCTGAAGAAGCCGGCATGCGCACCAGTGTAACGTGAACCTTGAACGATGGCAGGGCCTACTTGCTCATAGGTTTGTGCTTGGGGGATCACAGCCTGTTGCTGGTAGACGTACCCTTGTTGAACAGGTTGGTATTGAACATATTGTGGTGGCGGCGCGTATTGAACGGGGGCTGCAGCTACTGGGCAACCAACCACTACTTCAGCAAGACCTTGGCGGCGCGCGACGACATTGGCCTGACGCAAAACTTCTTCGCGCATGCATGGATACGATTCAGCAAGCGTCGTTGCACGCAGGCAGTAATTCGTGGGATCGTTTGTCGCATATTTCTGCAGCATATATTTGACTTGCGTAATATCGCCGCAAGATGCTGTACCGTCTGCCATTGCATTTGCAGAAAATAAGCAAAGTGCCAGTGCCGCTAAAGCTATTAAATTTTTATTACGCATCATGATAACCTTCTTATATATGTTAGAAGTAACAAGTAATTCTAGAAGTGGTAGGCATTGTTCCCAAAAGTGACTTTCATTACAATAGAGGAATTACTTTCGGAATCAACGAAATAAGCTGTGGATGAAAACCTAAACGACAAAGTGTTAACGGTTGGTTACGTGCTCCCTTGCCTGATTCTGGAGTGAAGAAAACTTTTCCGCGAGCGCATCTTTTGAAAGTTGCTTACCTTTATTAACTGCATCTTTGTGCACTTTATCGAGCAATTCATCTTCATCCTTGCCTGACGTGACCATGTTAACAAGTTCGTTTACGTAGGCATCTTTTGATAAACCGATTTGCTGTGACGCCCATTCGCCAAGGAGCTTTGCTGCTTTAACACTTGCCTTAAACCTTAATTCCTCGTCATGTGCGAACTTCTCTTCAAAGGCCTGTTTACGGTCGTCGAATGTGGTCATTGAATCTTCCTCAAAACTTTGCGATGTTATTTATGATAATTCTTAAAAATGAGAATCCCGACAATCAGGATAGTATGTGTTTAGACATCTGTTAATTAATGAGTTCATAAAAATGCAGAGTCTGAATATAAAGGCATTCAAGGTGTGACTAGATTCCCACGATGGTTATTACTCTTATTAAGCATTGTGGCATCAGTTAATATCGCTAGAAAGGTTTGAACCGCATGAAACGCCGCCGTATTTATGAAGGCAAGGCAAAGGTTATATTCGAAGGGCCGGAACCCGGCACCGTTGTGCAGTATTTTAAAGATGATGCGACCGCGTTTAATAATCTGAAAAAAGGTACGATTGAGGGCAAAGGCGTTATTAATAACCGGATTACCGAATATCTGATGGTGAAACTTGGCGAAATCGGCGTGCCGACGCACTTCATCAAACGCCTTAACATGCGCGAGCAACTGGTTAAGCAGGTTGAGATTATTCCTGTTGAAGTCGTTATCCGTAACGTTGCGGCCGGTTCCCTGGCCAAGCGCTTTGGCATTGAAGAAGGCACGCAGCTTCCCCGCTCCATCGTTGAATTTTATTACAAGAACGACGCGCTGGGCGACCCGATGATTTCGGACGAGCATATCACCGCCTTTGGCTGGGCATCGCCAATGGAGCTGGAAGAGATTGTCACGCTGTCCATCCGCTGCAATGATTATCTGTCGGGACTGTTCTATGGCATTGGCCTGAAACTGGTGGATTTCAAGCTGGAGTTCGGCCGTTTATTCGAAGGTGAAGAAATGCGCATCGTGCTGGCCGATGAAATCAGCCCCGATAATTGCCGGTTGTGGGATGTAAAAACCAATGAAAAGCTCGATAAAGACCGTTTTCGCCGTGATTTAGGCAAGGTTGAGGAAGCCTATCAGGAAGTGGCACGCCGCCTTGGCATCCTTCCTGAAAAATCCGGTGACAGCGCTACAGAATCTGAAAACGTCAGTCCATTTGTCAAGTAGCCCTTTGTTCAATAGAAAGAAGTGAGTTTAAACTATGAAAGCGCGTGTTGATGTTGTGTTGAAGAATGGTGTGCTTGATCCGCAGGGCAAGGCGATTAATCAGGCGTTGCATCATTTGGGGTTTAATCAGGTGCAAGACGTTCGCCAGGGCAAGCTGATTGAAATTGAATTGAATGAAACCAACAAGGACACGGCAATGGCGAGCCTTAAGCAAATGGCGGAAAAGCTTCTGACCAACCAAGTTATCGAGAATTATAAAATCACGTTCCAAGACTAATCGTCTCCAAAGGTTATCCCAAAGGCTACTCATGAAAAACCTCGCGCTGGCATTTGCATTACTATTGACCCTTTCAGGCTGCGCGGATCTGGATGAATTGTTTGCATCATCCAGCACGGCGCAGCCCGTGAATGAAGCTGAAAAAGCAAAATACGAACGCTTTGCCTTCGAGCAAATGGCACCCAGCGCGCCGCCGCCCCCGCGCTATGAAGAAAAGGGTTATCCGCCACGCAACAACCCTGATGAATACACATGGAAGAATGGCCATTGGGAATATGTGGATGGCAGCGGGTTTCGCTGGCTTCCCGGCTATTGGTTGCATAAACCCGCTTTCTCCGCCTCTTGGCGGCAGGATATGTGGCTGCAACGCACCTATGGCTGGGCATTCGTTCCCGGAGCTTGGGAATAATAAAAACGCGTGAAACAAATGAAAATTCTTTCCGCGCTTTTATTCCTTCTCACCGTTTTAATCCCAACCTCATCCCGTGCCGAAGCAAAGGTATTCAACGCGCCAACTGGCCAGGTGAGCGCAATGATTATTTGCCAAGAAAGCAGTTTTGCCAGAACCTATAGCCTGTTCACCGACGGCATCGCGCGGATGTTTTATGATGATGCGACCAAGACGCTGGACAGCCTGAAATTCGCATTGCTGATGCGCAGCTTTGTAACGTCAAGTCCCGCCTTTTATCAGGAATGGTTTGAACGCAAGCCCCTGGCGGCGGATAAGGAAGATGAAGTTGCCTTCATCCAAAGCGAGCCAGCAAAATTCATCGATGGCAAGGGAACGGTCAAAGGCCAGCTCATCATTCGCGGTATCCGCAAGGATGTGAGTTTTGAGGCCACGTTAAATAAATTCGCCCGCACATCCAAGACCCGCGACGTGTTTGATGATGGCGCGATGACCCTTGGCTTTTCCATCCACGCTACGATTAAGCGCAGTGATTTTTCGCTTGGGCCAGGCGAAGGCAGCTCCTTTAACGATGAAGCCATTTTAATGCTGGATATTATTGCAAAATAAGCAAATCAGCGCCACCTGTAGGGGGTGACATTTGCGATAAAACGCACTAGCTTACAGCTCTCATTTTCCCTTAAGTCAGAGACGTTATGCAGGCATCCGTTATTGTATTCCCAGGCTCCAATTGCGACCGTGATGTTGCTGTGGCTTTTGAAAAAGCATCCGGCAGAAAACCAGCCATGATCTGGCATGGCGACAGCGCCCTTCCTAAATCCGACATCATCGTAATCCCCGGCGGTTTTTCCTATGGCGATTATCTGCGCACCGGCGCGATGGCCGCGCACTCCCCCATCATGGGCGAAGTGATTGCAGCCGCCAAAAAAGGCGTGCGCGTTCTGGGTATCTGCAACGGCTTCCAAGTGTTATGCGAAACGCAGTTATTGCCGGGCGTGTTGCTGCGTAACCAGAAACTGAAATTCATCTGCAAAACTGTGTCATTGAACGTTGTGAACAATGACAGCGTATTCACAAAGGCTTACCAGAAAGGCGCAAACCTGCGCATTCCGGTTGCGCACGGTGATGGTAATTATTTTGCTGATAACGACACGCTAAAGAAGCTGGAAGATAATAACCAGATTGCACTGCGTTATAACGATAACCCCAATGGCTCGGTGCAGAACATCGCCGGCATTTTCAATAAGGAACGCACCATCCTTGGCCTGATGCCGCACCCTGAACGCGCCAATGATGCAGCGCTGGGCAGCGACGATGGCAGCGGCATATTTAAATCGATTGTAGAGAACGTGTAATGAAAACGAATTTAGCCCAAAATACTCAAGGGAAACAGATGTCACCCAGTTTTGATATTCCAAAAACCGCCGCCGAACACGGTATGAAGCCCGATGAAGTGGCATTGATGATTAAAACGCTGGGCCGTAATCCATCCTTATGCGAACTCGGCATCTTCTCCGCCATGTGGTCGGAACATTGCTCCTATAAATCATCCAAGGTACATTTACGCAAATTGCCAACCACGGGCGATATCGTGATTTGCGGCCCCGGTGAAAATGCAGGTGTTATCGATATTGGCCTTGGCCCCAATGGCGAAAAGCTGGCGGCGATTTTTAAAATTGAAAGCCATAACCATCCATCCTTCATTGAACCATACCAGGGCGCGGCAACAGGCGTTGGCGGCATTCTGCGCGATGTGTTCACCATGGGCGCGCGCCCTATCGCCAACCTGAACGCGCTGCGTTACGGCGACATTAAAAACCCGAAGACCAAGCAGCTATTGGGCGGCACCGTTGCGGGTATTGGTGGCTATGGTAACTGCATGGGTATTCCAACGGTTGCGGGCGAAGTGAATTTCCACCCCAGCTATAATGGTAATTGCCTTGTGAATGCGATGACGGTTGGCGTAGCGCACCAAGATAAAATTTTCTACGCGAAGGCTGCGGGCGTTGGCAATTCCGTTTGCTATGTCGGTTCCAAAACCGGACGCGATGGCATTAAGGGCGCAAGCATGTCGTCAGCAGAATTTAACGACAATGCGGATGCGCAGCGCCCAACCGTTCAGGTGGGCGACCCGTTCACTGAAAAGCTATTGCTTGAAGCTTGCCTTGAACTGATGGCAACCGATGCGATTGTTGCCATTCAGGATATGGGCGCAGCTGGTCTTACATCATCATCCGTTGAAATGGCATCAAAAGGTGGCTTGGGTATGGAGCTTATTCTGGATGATGTGCCACAACGCGAAACAGGCATGAATGCTTATGAAATGATGATTTCAGAAAGCCAAGAACGCATGCTGATGATTTTGAAACCCGGCGCTGAAAAGAAAGCCGAAGCCATTTTCAAAAAATGGGATTTGGACTGCGTAGTGATTGGCAAGCTGACCGATACAGGCCGCTTGGTTGTGAAACACAAGGGTAATGTGGAAGCGGATATCGTCGTTGAACCACTCGTTGAAAACGCGCCGCAATATAATCGTCCGTT
>JAKFVN010000040.1 GCA_021732145.1 Alphaproteobacteria bacterium | reverse complement strand
GGCCCAGCCCCAGCCCCAGCCCCAGACATCAGGCTGGCGCATGCATCGCCTGAACAATGATCCACCATTATCAACTCCAAGCACAGCACCATCTTATGCGCCGCATGTCATGCCGCCGCGTGATATGCGGCCAGAGCTAAGGCCTGCGCCACCCGCAACGCCAATGGTGCCGTGGGTCAATAACCGCGCGCCTGCAATTCCGCAGCAGCAAAGCAATGTGATTATGGGCGACAGCATTGGCTCAAGCCTGAAATGGGCATATCCCCATATCCAAAATGTTGCGGTGCCTGGCGTGAGTATTGCGGCTGCGGCATCCCAGTTCCGGCATGTACGGCCGGGTTCTGTTGCCGATGTTGTATTGGGCAGCAATAACGGGCCTTATTCCGATCAGGAAAACAAACGTCAAGTGCAGGCATTTTTACGCGCTGCTGACCAAAGCGGCGTGCGCATCAATAACTGGGTATTACCGGGCAATTATCATGGCAGGCCCGCAGCGGATGAAGGGCTTAGAAGGGTTTCGAATGTAATTGCGCAAACGATACAGGAATATAACCGGGCGCACCCCGACAGGCCGCCGATTGCCACGGTTGTAACGCGCGACATGGGAATTCAAAAAAGCGCGGATGGCTTGCATTTAACGTTGCGCGGAACGCAGCAGGTGCGAACGCTGATTGCGGCAAGCACGGCGCATCCACCCACTGGCATAACGACAACCACTACCACAAGCACATGGGCGATGCATCGCCAGCCACCACCGCGCAGCACGGCGTAATATGCTTGTAGGGGCGTGTGTGGGTATATTAAGCTAATGCGCCATGCTTATTTATCAAATCTATCCCCGCTCGTTTAAAGACAGCAACGCCGATGGCATCGGCGATTTGCGCGGCATTCTGGAAAAGCTTCCCTATATTGTACGCCTTGGCGTGGATGCAATCTGGATTTCGCCATTCGTCAAATCGCCGCAAAAAGATTTTGGTTATGACGTTAGCGATTACTGCGATGTGGATGCGCGCTTCGGCACGCTGAATGATTTCAAAAAGCTGCTGGCGGAAGCGCATAAGAACAGACTGAAAGTGATGATGGATCAGGTATGGTGCCATTGCAGTGATGCGCATCCGTGGTTTATCGAAAGCCGCAGCAGCCAGAAGAACCCGAAGGCCGATTGGTTTATTTGGGCCGATGCAAAACCCGATGGCACGCCGCCCAATAACTGGCTCTCCTATTTTGGTGGCGGCGCATGGGCATGGGATACAACGCGCCAGCAATATTATTTCCACCAGTTTTTAGAAAGCCAGCCGACATTCAATCTGCGCAACCCAGCCTTGCGTAAAATGATATTGCAGACAGGAAAATTCTGGCTGGATTTGGGCGTGGATGGCTTCCGGCTTGATGCCATCCATACCGGTTTTGCTGACCCATCGCTGCGCAATAATCCTGCACGGCCAAAGAAAATGGCGGTTGCGCCCGATGTGCCAAAAGATATTCCGCAGGCACGGCAAATTCGCCAATACAGCGAAGGGCATAAAGACACGCTGGCGTTTTTGGAAGATATCCGTAAACTTGCGAACCGTTATGGCGCAACATTGCTGGGCGAAGTGGGCGGCGAAAATCCGCTTGCGCGCGCGGCGATGTATACGGGCAAAAAACGTCTGCATATGAGCTATACGTTTAGCTTGTTAAAGGGTAAGCCAGATGCTGCATCCTTTGCGCAAAGCGTTGTGCTGGCAGAAACCACCAAAAAATCAGACACGCAGTTTTGCTATGCGCTTTCCAATCACGATGTGATGCGTGTTGCGTCACGCTGGGGAAATGCACGCACAGCATTGCTATTTGGCCTTTCATTGCCGGGTTCCTATTGCATGTATCAGGGCGAAGAATTGGGTTTACAGGAAGCCGATGTGCCATTTGAAAAAATGGTCGATCCGTTTGGGTTGGCATTTTACCCGAAATTCAAGGGGCGCGATGGATGCCGAACTCCCATGCCGTGGAGCAAATGGCAGGGGCAGGCAGGCTTCAGCGCTGCGCGCACCACATGGCTGCCCATAAGTGATGAGCACAAAGAACTGGCGGTTGATGTTCAGGAACAAAATAAGGAAAGCCATTTGCATTTTGCGCGGCGCATTATTGCGTGGCGCAAGGCGCAGCCCGCCTTGCAGGGTGATGGGTTTAAACCCATCAAGACGAAAGGCGACATGATTGCCTTTGAACGCATGGATAAAAAACAGCGGCTGCATTTTGTATTTAATGTGGGGAACGCATCCGCCAATTATAAAATTCCGCCCAATGCCAGCCTTGTCTATGAGGCCAGCATTGGCGTGTTGCCACAAAAAGACAGTCTTGTTCTCAAGGCAATGAGCTGCGCGGTATTTGCCATAAAACCTGTAAAAAGGCCTAAAAACCGCGGTTAACCTGTGCATATTATTCGGTTTTGTTTAAGGGGTATTTGCGCTATCAATAGCGCCACCTGAATGCCCATAAAAACGTTATAAACTGATGTCCTCCGTTCCATTATCCCATATCCGAAATTTTGCGATTATCGCGCATATTGACCACGGCAAATCCACACTGGCTGACCGATTGATTGAATTTTGCGGCGGCATCGAAAAGCGTGATATGAAAGAACAGATGCTTGACAGCATGGATATCGAGCGCGAGCGCGGTATTACCATTAAAGCGCAAACCGTGCGTTTGAATTACAAAGCGCAAAACGGCGAGATGTATCAATTGAATTTGATGGATACACCCGGCCACGTCGACTTTGCCTATGAAGTGAGCCGCAGCTTGGCCGCGTGCGAAGGCAGTATTTTGGTGGTGGACGCCAGCCAAGGCGTTGAAGCGCAAACGCTGGCGAATGTCTATCAAGCCATCAACAATAATCACGAAATTATTCCTGTATTGAATAAGGTGGATTTGCCCGCCGCCGATATTGACCGCGTAAAAACGCAGATTGAAGATGTGGTTGGTTTGGATGCCAGTGATGCGGTGTGCGTTTCCGCCAAAACAGGTTTGAATATTGAAGGCGTATTGGAAGCGGTGGTGCACCGTTTACCGCCGCCAAAGGGCGATAAGACCGCGCCATTGAAGGCGTTGCTGGTTGATAGCTGGTATGACGCGTATCTGGGCGTCGTTATTCTGGTGCGCATATTCGAAGGTGAATTAAAGCAGGATATGAAGGTGCGCTTCATGGCCGCAGGCGCAACGCACCAAGTAGAGCGCGTTGGTTATTTCACGCCCAATAAAATTCCTGTGCAGTCATTATTGCCCGGTGAAATGGGTTACATCACGGCCGGTATTAAAACCATCACCGATACCAAGGTGGGCGATACGATTACCGAAGAAAAACGCCAAGCGGCTGAACCGCTGGCTGGGTTTAAGCCATCGGTGCCCGTTGTATTCTGCGGTCTGTTCCCATCGGATGCTGCGAAGTTTGAAGATTTGCGTGACAGCCTTGGCAAATTGGTTTTGAACGATTCCAGCTTCCACTTTGAAGGCGAAACATCCGCTGCGCTGGGTCTTGGTTTCCGCTGTGGCTTCCTTGGTTTGCTGCATTTGGAAATTATTCAAGAACGGTTGGAACGTGAATTCAATCTGGATTTAATCACCACTGCGCCGTCGGTGGTTTATAAGCTGCACATGACTGATGGCAGCTTGATGGAAATCCATAATCCCGTTGATATGCCTGATGTGATGCGCATCGACCATATCGAAGAGCCATGGATTAAAGCGACGATTTTGGTGCCTGATGAATATCTCGGCTCCATTCTTAAGTTATGCGAAGACCGCCGCGGCGTGCAGGTTGATTTAACCTATGCGGGCACGCGTGCGATGTTGGTTTATCGCCTGCCGCTGAACGAAGTGGTATTTGATTTTTATGACCGTTTGAAATCAGTTAGCCGTGGGTATGCAAGTTTTGATTACGCGATGGATGGCTATGAAACCGGCGACCTCGTGAAAATGAGCATTCTGGTGAACCAGGAACCCGTTGATGCATTGGCGATGATTGTTCACAAAACAGCAGCGGAAAAGCGCGGACGTTCATTGTGCGAGAGATTAAAAGAACTTATTCCAAAACAAATGTTCAAGATTGCCGTGCAAGCGGCAATCGGCGGCAAGATTATTGCGCGTGAAGATATTTCAGCCATGCGCAAGGACGTGACGGCCAAATGCTATGGCGGTGACATCAGCCGTAAGAAGAAATTGCTGGAAAAGCAGAAAGAGGGCAAAAAGCGTATGCGCCAATTTGGGCAGGTTGAAATCCCCCAAAGCGCCTTTATTGCTGCCCTTAAATACGAGGATAATAAGTAACCCCCCAAAATTGTTGGAATTTCTGGTTAAAACTTGTGCTTAACGCGCTTGTTGAGCCCATTTACTTTCGCGTTTTTACAGTAGAATTGGGGAGTGAGATTTTAAAGGATAAGTATGACTGAGCCATTCGGCCAACGAGGAATTGCGGATTACACCGGTAGCGGGCCTAGACCTGCTGCTAAGCCGTTTGGACGTTTGGGTGTTAGAGCATCTGCGAATGTTGTGCCAGCAGAAGATTCAATTGAACCTCACATTGCCGCTCAATGGACGGGCGGAGTGGTGGGATTTGTACAACGATTGCGTAGCGGTGACATAAAATTATCAGCTGCGCCAGCAGAGCCGATTTCAACATTAGTATTTAATATCAGACGCAGACTTGGATTATAAACATGAGCAATATTATTCAATTTATTCGTTATTTATTGCGCTGGAGACGTAGTTATTAATTGCGTTATTAATAACTGATTCTACACACGGCTTTAAAAAAATACCAAGTGCAGTTAAACTTGGAAAAATTAGAATTTGCTTTTGAGGATATATGACGGTTAACAAACCAACCGCCCAGCAAAATAGTCAACCGGCTGCAGTTTGCATTTGTATTCATTGTATGGATCGCCGCATTAACTCCAACGCAACCCACGGCGTTGAAGTGTTCAAAATGTCAACTGCTGGCGCATCGTTTCCTGCGCCTACCGCGCAACAAAGCACACAGGAAGATAGCCTCCATATTCTTTTAGAACGCGCAAAAGAAAGCAACCAGACGGTGCTTTCCGCATTCTCCGGCCATGAAGATTGCGTGGCAGTGCGCAGCATCTGGAATGTTGCCCATAAACCGGCGGCAGAACGCAGTGAGCGTGACGCGGCGCGCCTTGCGCCTTACGCAGAACTTGTTGAACAAATTCGCGGACACAATATTGAAGAAACCGAACGTCTTCGTTTGCTCACGCAAGCCAAGACCTTGCAAGACATCAATCACGCATTTGCATACGATGATATTCAGGCAGTGGTGAATGAAAATGAGCTCAACATCGTTGCATATTTTGAAGATGTAGTAACTGAACCGCATCGCTTGTACATTTTTGATTTGAAGCAGAATGTGTTTGTACCAACCACAACGCGTTTGAAGGAATTGCTGGAACAGCCCGAATTGCTTGCGCAATATGCGTTAAAGGGCCCTGCGAATGTTTCAGCGTTTGTTGAAGACAAGGCCGTGATTTACAAGCAACGCAGATACGAAAAAGCCATTAAGTCGATGGTTGCTGACCAAGATGAGCAGGATGTAGCTGCTATTGTTATTCCCAAGATTGCGCGCAGTTAATCTGCCAATTCCCCCACTTAAATCCTTAAATTAAGACTGTTTCGATTGACGGGCTTTGCACGCTCTGGCACAAAATAGGGCGTGCTTAATGCGCGTATTTTTTAATTTTTTTCAAAAGCAATTTTAAATGACCAATAAAGTGCAAGCCATTACCTGTATGTGTTTCCGTTGCATGGATAAACGCCTTGATACGCGCAAGACGCATGGCGGGGTTCAATTCTTGGCGACCAATGCGGGCGCATCCATTCCTGTTTCCCCGCCGATTGAAAGCGATAAGCTTAGCGTTATCATGGCATCGTTTTTCCTTTTGTATAAGCACACCAAGGCAGATGACGGGTTGCTCATCACCGCGCAATCGGGCCATTATGATTGTTTGGACGTTAAGAAAATCTGGGAAGCGGCAACCGAAGATACGCCCATTACCCAGCGCTATGAACGCACATTGTATGAACCATATCTGGAGCTTGCCAAAAATGTGCAACGCATGGGGCTTGACCGCACCAACAGTTTGCGTTTGCTGTCTGCCGCAAAAACGCTTGCAGATATGAATAATTTTTTGACCTATCCGGAAGTTGAACGCGGCGTTCATTCCAACCATTTGAAGTTTGTTGTCTATTACGAAGACCCGACCACAACCCCATACCGCTTGATGATTTATGATTTTGCGGCCAATCAGTATGTGGAGCCAAAGCCGGCCACGTTCAATTTCTTGAAATGGCGCTATGCCAAGGCAGGCCCGAACTTGCTCAATGTGCAGGATAACATGCAGTTATTGTATCAATATGAGGTGCCACGTGCTGTGAATGTGAAGCAATTCGTGGAACGCGAAGCGCAAGCCCTGCGCAATGGCACATCCATTTTGTTGCCACAGAATTCACAGCGCCCCACATCTGCCAGAATTGCATCGGCGCTGACGCATGAAAATGCGCGTTATGCAGTTAAGTATGTGCGGAGTGCAGGCCTGCGCATAGCTCGGAATACCCCGCTTCGTCACTTTTTATAATTCCGTGACGAATAAAGAAATCGGTTAGCACCAAATTCACGTTGAATTTGAATGAATCTGTTTCGGTAATCAGGCGGAGCACTTCAGCGGCTGGCATTAAACGGAAATCCTCCACCTCGCCATCCTGGTTGTGCGGCGTAAAATCATCCGGGCATTTCAAATCGAACAGAAATAGCGCATCGCGGCGAATACCGTTTGCCAGCTCGCGCGCATAGGTAATGCAGCCAACCGCCTTGGCATGCGCTGCGATCCTGGCTGGAACACCCGCTTCTTCATGCGCCTCCTTGGCGAGGTTCTCAAAAGCGCTGAGGCCATGCGGCTGCCCGCCTGCAATCATATGATCGAACTTGCCGGGGTCTGTGCCGCGGTCGGATGAACGCTTGCCAACCCATATGGATATCGCGCCGTCTTTTTTGACATAGCCATTGCAATGCACGCCGTAAGCCACAAAGCCTAATGACGGAATAAGCGCGCGGTCAGCCAGCGCAACCGGTTCATCCTTGAATGATGTTGCAACACTATAAAGTTCAAAGCGTTCCTTTGGGATGAATTTCTTTTCAATCAGATGATGCATGATGGTGCGAAGCTGCTGCGTGCGGCCATCTTGGGTTTCTTTTTCATGCGTGATGAACAACGTGTTATTTTTCTGCTCCAGCAATTTTGCATTGAGCAATTCCGCGGCGACATTTTTATGCACGCGCGCCAAATCTTTACCAGCTAGGTTAAGCGGAGTGTAATTACCCCAGTTCACATTGTTATTATGGATGATGTGGCGGTAAAGCGGATGCATGGAAATGGGCACGAAAATGGGTTATGGAAAAGCTAGGTTTATCATAGGTTTGAGAAAATTTAATCCTTTTTTATCGAGGTTTGGCTTAGTCTTGCCGCTCGGCCACCAAATCCTGAAAAGCCATGTTTGATTCCATTAAAGAAAACCTGCGCAAAGCGAATGAAGAACGTGCCAAAGCGCGCGAAGAGCAGGATCGCAGGGACCGCGCCAAACAGCAGCAGGACAATGTCAATGCGCGGCTTAAGGAAGAGCGTGAGCGCAAGATTGCAACCATTCGCGTTATTACGGGCGATGTGAAATACCGCTATGCCATTCTTGATACGCTGCGTGTGTTTTCGCACTATACCGCAGAACCCGGCCAGCCCTATGACCCAACCGCATCATCGCAGCAAGCCACCCGCATGATGCAGGAATTGGCGTTTTCAACCGGCGCTGATGCCGTTATTCATGCGCAATACCAGATTGTGCGTTACACAACCAACCGCCGCAATTACGCCGATGTGCCGGTTTATGAAACCCACCTGTTTGGCACGGCCATTAAGGTCATGGGCCCGCCAACCGATTGGGACAATAGCAAGGAAGGCTAAAAAGCCCTTATTTATTAGCGCCAAGCCGCTTCTTCATGCCTTGCTAACCTGAATTAGATAAAATGCCAGATATTTTATGAATTATGGGGATTAGGCATTTTGGACTAAGCATGGTTCTTCAGTCAACGCCAACAGCATTGCCACCATTGCCGTTGCTGCCGCCAGTACGTGCAGCACGTTATTTTGAATTTGCATCTCCCACAGACAGGGTTCCGGCGCACCGCAACGGGATAAGCGCCGAACGCATTCGTGAATTGGTAAGGCAGCATGGCACTAACATTGTCATCGGATTTGATATGGGGCGGACAACGTTTGATCCGCAACATCGCGGAGCATACACTTATGATAAGGCATTGGCGCAAACGGCACTGGTCGGAAACCAGGCGATGATGGAAGCGTTTAATGAAGCCAGGCGGCTCGGCGTGCGGCTGCATGCCTATCTAGGCGGGCCGGGCGGGCCAACTGGCAGCAGCATTACCAGTGATGAAATGGAGCATATGCGCACATCCGCCCGTAAGGCTGGCATTAATACCGATAATGATAACTGGATGAGCCAATGGAATGATTGGGGTTGGAAAAAGGCCGCGCAGGAGCAGCTCAAGATTGTCAAAGCACTGGGCTTTGAATCCTATGAACTCGATAATCTGGAACATGATAAGCGCATTAAAGCGCCCAGAGATGCGGATACAGCGATGAATACACGTGCGCTGGTTGATTTCTATCGTGAGGCAGCAGGATGGGATGGCCCGCGGCGTTTGATGATGAAGAATCTGGACGTAGAAAATTTGCAAGGCGTTGAGCGCGCGATGAGCAGGGGATTGCTGAACCGCCGCAACTTTGCCGATTTCCATATTTCAGAAGAAAACAATAGAAGCCGCTGGCCCGCGATTGAACGCGCTTCTGCGCGGTTGGGCATTCAGCTGGCGCGTTCCCATAACACCCATGCCTATGCGACCACCCAGGCTTATTCCCCAGTTCTGGAAGCAGATATGATGCGCTTAAGCAATGTGCAAACGCAGATGGCGCTTGATCAACACCACCAAGAATGGCGCATCAATGCACAAGCAACCCAGCCCCCGCTTATGCTGCGCAATGACCAACCGCTTGCCCAGCCGCCATTCACCATGCATCGAATCCTGAGATGAGGGTCATGGGTGCATTTCATATAAAATAATCACCAAGATTCATTAAAAGAAATTCATATAATTCAATTAGAACCGTGGTTTTTTAACCACGTCACATTTCCGCACATTTCCGTGCATTCAAATAACCCAATAAAATCAATAACAAACGCAAAAAAATAATTTTCACCAGTTATTAACCATGTTCATTAACCTGCTAACCACCGATACAAAATGAACTTTTACCCATTAAATATATTTTAAGGGCTGGTAGCGATAATCACGTTACACAGAAAGAATTTTTTTTAGGATCATTACGTAGGAACACTTATGCGTCGTCGTAGATATCCAACTCATCAACATAGCCCCCGCGCTGGCCGCACGCCGCGTGGCAGACCGTTTAGTCCGGAAGCTCAAGCCGAACAAAACGCAATGAATGAAGTGTTGAAAAAATTATATGGCCCAAATGCCCGCCAATTGAACCCGGACGGCATTGTTGGCCCTGCAACCAGAGGCGTTCAGGAACTGATTGATAGATCATTCCCGCCTGATGCGGCTAATAATCCAAATGAAAGCCGTGCCGACCGCATGAAACGCCTTAGCGCGTTCCTTGATACGCCAGAAGGCCAGCGCTTCCGTGCTGATCCTGTAAATAGTCCGGCGATGCAGGATCTTAATCAGGGCATCAATGCGCTGCCAGCAACGCCCAATGGCTTTATTCCAGGTACGGGCGAGCCAGCACCAACTGCTGCGCCAACGGCCGCGCCAGAAACGCCAACCGCTAATCCTAGTGCTGTAACATCTGAAATGCCAGCAGCGTCACCAGCAACACCGTCTCATCCAGCTGCGGTTGGATATTCAGGCGAAGTGGGTAGCACCGAATTACCACCAACACCAACACGAGCAAGTAATTTAATTACAGGACCAGTACCACCATCAGGCTAGTAAGTTAAGGAGAACGACCATGGCAGTTAGAGTAACACCCGAATCCATCGAAGCCGCGAAAGCGATGCAGCGTTATCTTAAAACGCATGCAGGCTACACCGGCGAAATTGATGGCATCTTCGGCACATTGTCGAAAGCGGCAATGGCACGATACATGGCAGCCCATAATGGTCACATGCCAATGATGCATCATACAGCGCCCGCAGCAGCGGCAGCATCTGCAGCGCCTAACACTATTGTCGCCCAAACTGTTTCTGGCACGGTAGGCACTACCGAATTGCCAGCAAGCAGCCAGCCTAAGGTTGTAGACAATAGAATTACAGGGATGGTGCCACCATCAGCATAAAAACAGGAATTTAGTAACTAACAATATCACGCAACAACAAGAGGAGAGTAAAATATGCCATTCGTAAGACGATTTGCTTCAGCCCCAGGCGAAGATCCAGCACGCGTAGCAGCCCGCGAAGAAGCAGCAAATGCTTTTGCGCAACGTTTGCAAACTGCATTCGGTATTCCTGATGCCCGCCTTGAAAACGGTGGTCTCTTGATGGCTAACCGTGGCCGTGTCACGCTTACCACCGGTCCAACACCAGGCGTAGGTCCTTTTGGTAAGGAAACCCCAGGTATCACCACTGATATTCAGGCATTGAATAACATCAATACTTCAAACAACACTAACCGTTCACCATTCGAAAACAGCACTTCGGTTATTCAAGTTGGTGTAACCCAGCCAGATGGTAGCATTTTGCTGGCACGCCGCGGTGTGAACGCAGGGCCCCCACAAAGCCTTGGTACTGATACTCAGTATTTCAAAGGTAAGCTTGTGAACAATACCTATGTTCCAGATGGCCCTGCACTGACTGGTGGAAACATACCATCAGGTACAGCACTTAATTCATTGAACCAAGTGTTTGATGCAGTGCATTCTCCAACTGGTGCAACCGCTGCAAATTCATTGCTGCCACACATCACCCAACGTACAAACGATGGTAAGATTATTGTGGCTGATGCAAGTGCAACAACTGCACCAGCTCGCGGTGTTGCTGCTCCAGCAGGCCCAAGACTTGCTTAATTGCTAGTCTAGGCACTAAAAAAATTAATCCCCGTCAGGAAACTGACGGGGATTTTTTATGCGTGATTGGTTTTAGGTAGCGTGAAAATTACTTCACGTATTTGGCAATCGCCTTATCGAAATCTTCGAAGGTGCTGATGCCGCTGATGGTTTCAGCGCCGTAGTTAATCACAAAGCTTGGCGTTGCATTGACCTTGAACTGTTTTTCAGCCTCCATGCGGCGCTTAACCAGCGCATCTTGCAGGTTTTTATCAGCCAAGCATTTGGTAATACGTTCACCGGGCAGGCCCGCCAGTTTTGCATATTGGGTAAGGGTTGCTTCGGGGTCTTGTGCGGTGTTCCACGCGTCCTGGTTTTCAAACAGGGTTTTGATGAATGGGAAATAACGGTCTTCCGGCATGCATTGCGAAAGCTGCGCGGCTTTGAGTGCCATTGCGTTCAACGGAAAATCACGGAAGATGAGCTTGACCTTGCCGGTTGAGATGTATTTTTTGACAACTTCCGGCAGAATATCCTTATGGAAATGTGCGCAGTGCGAGCAGTTGAGCGATGCGTATTCAATGATGGTCACGGGCGCTGATGCATTGCCCATCACATGCTCGGTTAGGATATCACCGGTCTTCACAGCGCCATCGGTGCCTTCCTTCTTAGCAATATCCTTTTTTATGTTGTCAAGCTCGGAAGGAGCATGGGCATGGCCAGCATGGTCATTCGCAGCAAAGGCGGGGGACAGGGCAAGTATGGCAAGCAAGGGCAGAAGGGCAAAGAAGCGGATGTGCATTTCATATCCTTATATCTGGTGAAGCATTGCATTATATAATCGAAATACTATGGCAAGAGCAAGGCACGTGTTACTCAAACGCCGCCATTAAATGATTTGGGCTGTGCTCGCATAAGCTCGCGCAATGGTGGCCGCCATTCTTAAAATATGCTCAAACGCCGCAGGGCTTCGCCTGCATAAGCAGGCGAGGCAGCGGTCGCTGCCCTTAAAAACGCCTAATTATACCTTATGTTCAAAGATGATTTTGGTGATGAAATTATAACCAACCAGATGGTTGATGCGCTCCAGCATCACGCCCTGCATCATTTGAAATTGCGGGGCAAGCGCGCCCGGAATGCGCACGAATAATTTTGCGGTTTCGCCCGCATCACTTCCTGCTGCTTGCGGCATCAATGTCACGCCAACAGGGCAGGCATGCTCGGCCATATCCTCGCCGACAATTGTTATCCAATGTTCCATCAGCAGCCGCAGCACGCGCCATTCAGGGCCAAGCACTTTGCCTGCCAGATTGTTGAGAAGCTGTTGGATATGTTTTGCCATTAGAATTTATTATATATTCAATTCATGATTCGTAGAACAGCCCTTAAACCACCTTCGCCTGCCGCGCTATTGCGCTGGTATGATGCGCATGCGCGCGATATGCCGTGGCGCATGAAGGGCGGGAAGCGCCCAAACCCCTATCATGAATTATTATCGGAATTCATGTTGCAGCAAACGCAGGTCGCAACGGTTATTCCGTATTTCCATGCGTTTACCAAACGCTGGCCGACCCTGATGGCATTAGCTAAGGCATCATTAGATGATGTGCGCCACGCATGGTCGGGCCTTGGTTATTACCGCCGCGCCAAGTTTTTGCATCAATGCGTAAAGGCAGTAGTGGAACGTCACGGCGGAAAAATCCCGCAGGATGAAGAAGCGCTTCGCGCGCTGCCGGGCATTGGCCCATATACCGCAGCGGCCATTGCCGCGATTGCCTTTGATAAAAAAGCGGTGGTGGTGGATGGCAATGTGGAGCGGGTGATGGCGCGTGTATTTGCGGTGGAAGAAAAACTGCCTGCTGCCAAAAAGAAATTGCATGAATTAGCCAGCAGCATTTTGCCCAAAAACCGTTTTGGCGATTATGCGCAGGCAGTCATGGAACTGGGCGCAATGATGTGCACGCCAAAAAATCCGCAATGCACCAAATGCCCGTGGCAAAACAATTGCGCAGCCTTTGCCAAAGGAATGGCTCAGGCCTATCCGCGCAAGGCCACAAAAAAAGTAACGCCGCAAAAATATTCAACCGCCTTCATCACGCTGAATAAAAAAGGTGAGGTGCTGCTGCGCCGCCGCGATGAAAAAGGGATGCTGGGGGGATTATGGGAATTCCCAGGCACTCCTTGGGAAACAGCCAAGCCGAGCGCGAGCGCATTAAAGCGCCATGCACCCGTAAAGTTGCGCTGGCAAACAGGCAAAAAACCCGTATCGCATGTGTTTTCGCATTTCAAGCTCGAAACAGCGTTGCGGATAGGCCATAGCGCTGCCGCATTTTTCCCCGATACTAAGCATAATGGCGAATATCGCTGGATGAAATGGAAGGATTTGTCCACACTTGCATTGCCGACACTGACCCTTCGAATTGCAGATGCTGCCAAAGAATATCTAGAAGCGAAATCCTGATGAAAAAAATGCTGAACATCATCGCGTTTTTTTTAATGCTGGCCGCGCCGGTTGCTGCATTTGCCAACCCGCCGGTGCGCAGCTATCTTGACTTGAATTATGTGAATGTGCTGCACGCGATGATTAAGCTTGGCAAATTCAAACCGGACAATACCGACTTCTTGGATGCCTATAGCATGGTTGCGCATTGCGATGTGGTGCAGGGCAGTTTCAATGATGAATTCCGCTGGAACCAGGCGCGCGAAGCAATGAAGAAATGGCTGGCCCCGCGTTCAGGAAAATTCCCAACGCGTCTTGGCGTGCGCAGCAAAATCATGTTCTCGCGGTATGACTCTGAGTCAAAGTACTATCTCTTCTCCGAACAAACCCCGATGCAGAAGGTCAACACCTTCCTGACGGATGCGCGCCCCCATGCCGAAGTGTGCACCAAGCCCAACAACATTTTGCTGCCATCACGCTTTCAGGTGATTACCAATAACCCGGTGACTCTGCCGGGTTTACGGTTAAGCGAAGAACAGGCCAAGGATTTGCGCCAGAAGTTTGAACAGGCGGGGAATGTAAACCGCCTTGCCTATGTGCGCTTTAACATTGATATTACCGATGCCGAATATATCGGCCCATCGGTCTTTACCACGCAGCAAGGCGCGAATGACCGCTTGTGGAAGGTTAAGGCGACCATGCATTCCATCGAGTTTTTCTCAGACCCGCTTTACCGCAACCGCTTCTTCTATTTCGTGCCGTTCTAGTTTCCGGTTTTATCCACAGAGTATGAATGGCTCGTGTGCACTGCACACAAGAAGCATAGACACCTCGCCGAATCGAACGATACGCTTACTGACACTTTTTTTGGTCAGTTTGGGTGGCAAGATTTGTCAAATCAATTTCCAATACCACCACTACCCGCGCGTTCTGCCTTATTTTTTCACGTCTGTATTTTGTAAGGATTTTGAATAGATGTTTTTGATCCCGCATCCGTCGCTGATTGAATATACCAAAAGCATCCTTCCTTAAACCAGCGACCCGGTAATCCGCGCTAAAGATTTTGTTCCTATCATCGAACATCTTCGCCACACCGCTGCACCGATGGTGCATGCAAGCTCAGGTTTTGTGCGTGAATCGACTGCATTCTGGCGCCAAGCACTGACAAGAATGGGCGTTCCAAAACTATGGACGATGGCGCTTGGCGAAGTATGCGGCGCAGCCGCGGTTGCCGAATTGATGAGCGACCCGCGCATTGATAAGCCTGATTGGGAATTAAATGATTTGAAGATTAACGGCGCACCCGTGCGCGTTGAACCACGCGATGTGATTTCCGAAGAATTTTCTCATAATGGTTATGATTACACCGCGTTTATGGGCATGAAGCATTTCGTGGCGTTTGATGAACGCACGGGCGAGCAGGTTAAAACCGAAGGCGACCCTGTTATGTTGATTGCGCCCAATTCCGGCCACCCGCCTGAATACATCGATAAGACCGTTAAGGGGTATATGGAGCAGGGCCGGGATGTGTATGTGGTCTATTGCCGTGATGCGATGGATATTCCATTGGCTGCAGGGCGCTTTGGCTTGAATGAATATATTTCCGGCCTTGCGCGCTTCACGAATTTCTTCCGCGATGTGGGTGTGCATGTCGTTCCCATTTGCCAGCCGGGCCCGCCATTAATGGCGGCATTGGCATTGATGGGTGATTTGGTAGAACGCGGATTTAATCATGTGTCTTTGCCGCGCACGATTATTTCAAAAGCAAACCCGTATGATACGGATGTGAACCAGCAAGTTCCCAATAAATTTGCGCGCAGCAAACCAATGTCGTGGTTTCAAAAGTTCACGCAGGCTGAAGTTCCATTGGGTTATGGATATAAGGGCGCAGGCCGCAAAATGTATTACGGTGCATAGCAGATTGCATCGTTTATGATGGGCAAGCCCGATTATCATTGGAATACAGTTGAAGATTTCAGACGTGCCGTAGCCACTGGCGATGATGCCAAGGCCAACAAGACAGGCGGATTTTATGCCAAGCGTTTCCTCGTTCCTTCCAGCCTGACATGGGAATTTTATGCAGAGACGGTGGAAGAATGGTTCATCAAGAACAGCCTAGCCAAGGGCACATTCAAATTCACCGGTGAAATCTGCGGCGTAGATTTTAAAGACCATGTGGTCGATCTTTCAAAGGTTAAAGGCCGCGATATGGGCGCATTATTCATTGAAGGCGAGAAGGATGATATCACCGGCGTTGGTCAGGTAGCAGCCATCGGGCCGTTGCTGACGGGTATTAAAAACCAGCATCACATTTTGGTGAAAGGCGCAGGACATACCGGCGTATTCCGCGGCGATAATTTCGTGACCCATGTATGCAAGCCAGCGGTTGATTTCATGCGCGCCTTTGACCGCATGCCGACCATGCCATTGCCAGCAATGCGTATGCCATTGCCCCAATACGCGATTGGCCAAGCTGCTTAATTGATTGTGAGATTTAGTTTGCTTATTTAGTTTACGGTGCCGCCATTTTCGGCGCGGATTTGCTGGCGCAAAATATCAATCGGCTGCAGCAATCCTTTTTTCGGTTCGAAATGCCAGAACGCCCAGCCATTGCATGCAGGCGCGCCTTGAACTTCTGCGCCAACTTTATGAATGGAACCGCTGATTTGCCCAAGCGGTGATGGCGCGATGATGCTGGCATCTGCCTTTACCTTGGCCGAGAAACGCTTGCGGTGATCGAACAAGGCCTGGCCCGGGCGGATAAGGCCGCGTTCCAACAATGTGCCGAATGGAATGCGCGCTTCTTCGCGCTTTGATGTAATTTTCAAAACTTCTTCATCGCTAATCGCCTGCACATTCGCGATGCGTTTTTTGGCAGCGGCGATATAGGAAATATCCTGCTCGCAGCCAATGAAATGGCGGCCAAATTGCTTGGCGACGGCGCCCGTTGTGCCGGTGCCAAAGAAGGGGTCAAGCACGACATCACCAGGCTTGGTTGATGCCATCATGACGCGGGTGAGCAGCGCTTCAGGCTTTTGCGTTGGGTGGGTTTTATCGCCCGCATCATCTTTCAAGCGTTCATTGCCGGAGCAAATGGGAATGAACCAATCGCTGCGCATTTGCAAATCATCATTAAACGCTTTCATCGCTTCGTAATTAAACGTCGGGCGACCCTTCGCATCCTTCGCGCACCAGATGAGTGTTTCATGCGCATTCGTAAAACGCTTACCTTTAAAATTCGGCATCGGATTTGCTTTGCGCCAAATCACATCATTCAAAATCCAGTAACCGATATCTTGCAGCGCGGTGCCAACACGGAAAATATTATGATAGCTGCCAATAACCCATAACGCGCCATCGGGTTTTAAAATGCGGCGCGCGGCTTTCAGCCATGCGACAGTAAACGCATCGTAATCCTTGAATGAACCGAATTGGTCCCATGCATCATCAACGCCATCCACCCGTGAATTATCGGGGCGGTGCAATTCGCCGGAAAGTTGCAGGTTGTATGGGGGGTCAGCAAAAATCATGTCCACGCTGGCTTCGGGCAGGCTGTTCATCAGCTCGATGCAATTGCCGGCCAAAATGGTGTTCAGCGGCAGGTTGGTCAGCGGCGCAATTTTAGCGGGCGCGGCTTTAGCAGGGGCAGCCTTGCTAGCCTTTGTTACAGGTGCGGATTTCTTCTTAACTGCCATAGGACAAAAGGGCCTTTAGAAACTTGTGGATAAGTGAGCGAGTATATCCACTTGAGTCCTGTGGATAAACATCGGACTACGGTAGGCCGCATTGGTAAATTATTGATAAACTTCAGGACGTTAAGGAATTTGGCAGTTCCATTGAGTCTTTTGAGTCACAGGGCGCACAGCGCAGATGACACACACATATATATAGGTGCCTAACCGCTGGCCAGATTCCGGACAGGGCCAAAGCTTTGACGGTGGTGCGGCGTAATGCCGTGGGTTTGCAAGGCGCTGATATGTTCCGCCGTTGGATAGCCAGCATTATGCGCCCAGCCATAATGCGGGAATTCGGTATGCAGTTGCTGCATCAACCTATCGCGCGTGACCTTTGCCAAGATGGATGCAGCGGCGATGGATAGGCTTTTGCTATCGCCCTTCACAATTGGAATGTTTTTCATATTGGGGATATTGGGGGATTTATTACCATCGACCAAGACGCAGGAAGGTTGCTGCGATAATTGCAAGACCGCACGCTTCATCGCCAGCAAGCTTGCTTGCAAAATGTTTATCTTATCAATCTCCTGCGCGCTGCATTCGGCAATGCCGTGAATGCAGCATTCGAGTATTTGCGGAAATAAAACGTCGCGCTTTTTTTCGCTGATCTGTTTGCTGTCGTTAATCGCCTTTGCCAGTTTTTCTGGGAAGTTTTCTGGAATAATTACGGCTGCTGCAACCACTGGCCCAGCAAGCGGGCCGCGGCCTGCTTCATCTGTTCCCGCAATGAGCAGACCTTTATCACGGCCGTATTCGATTTCATAAATCAGTGTTGGCATGATTTAAGCTGTTTGCTTGAGTGCTCCGCCCATGCGGTAGGTGGAAATGCTTTTAGCTAACCCTGTTTTATCATCGCTTTCGACTAATGCGGCACATACTGTGCCTTCGCCATCTGCTGGGCTTAAGCGTTCAAATGAATATTTACGCGTCATGCGTTGGATGGATAAATCCTTCTTCATGCCAATCACGCTATCGTAATCGCCGCACATGCCGGTATCGGTTTGAAACGCAGTACCATTTGCCAGAATGCGGTCATCGGCAGTTGGCACATGGGTGTGCGAACCAAGCACGGCTGTCACGCGGCCATCGAACAAATGCGCGATGGCTTGTTTTTCAGAGCTGGCTTCGCAATGCATATCAATCAAAATGCCATCCACGGTTTTGCCAAGTGAATGTGCGTTGACGATTTCGGTGGTGGCAGCAAAGGGGTCATCCATTGCATCCATGAACAAACGGCCCATCACATTGATGACCAGCAGTTTGCGGCCAGCCTTGGATTGTGCGATAAAGCTGCCAGAACCCGGTGTGTCTTTGGGGAAATTGCATGGGCGCAAAATGCGCGGTTCATTGCCAATGGTGGATAGTAATTCCTTTTGGTCCCAGACATGGTTGCCGGTCGTGAGCACATCAATCCCCAGCGCAAACAAATCAGCGGCGATTTTAAGGGTAAGCCCATAGCCCGCAGCCGCGTTTTCTGCATTCGCCACCACAAAGTCCGGCTTGTGCTGCTGAGTGAGCACAGGTAGATATTGTGCAAGGGCATCTCGCCCCGCACGTCCCATAATATCTCCAAAAAATAGTATCTTCATTCGTATATCTTTCTAAGGGTCGCCCCGATGAACCAGCCAATACCCCATATTGTAGAGCGCGCCCCTGCCAAAATAAACCTATACCTGCATGTGACCGGAAAACGCGAAGATGGCTATCATTTGCTGGATAGTCTGGTGGTCTTTGCCAATGACGGCATGGCGGCTGCGGATGAAATTACCCTTAGCCCATCGGATGCGTATCGCTTGCGGCTTGCTGGGCCGCAATCCGCTTTATTGCAAAATGAAAACTATGATAAAAATCTGGTAACGATTGCATTGCGGGGGCTTGCCAGCAAATTGGGCCGTGCTGCGCATTTGGATGTGCGGTTATTTAAAAATCTTCCGGTTGCATCGGGAATTGGCGGCGGGTCGGCCGATGCCGCAGCAGCCTTACGCGCCGCCGCAAAACTGTGGAACGTAAATGTGAATAGCGAAGCAGTTGTGCACACTGCCAAGGAAACCGGCGCGGATGTTCTGGCATGCCTTTATAACAAGCCATGTTATTTCAGCGGTATTGGCGATGTGATTGATGGTGTGAACGGTTTGCCGCGCACCTATATGGTGCTGGTGAACCCCAATGTGCCATTAGCGACAGCACATGTGTTCAAGGCGCGCGTGGGGGATTTTTCGCATGCGGCGCGCTTGCCAAGCCTGCCGCACAGCGCCGAAGAATTGGCCGCGCAGTTATCGGCGCGCGGAAATGATTTGCAAGAACCGGCCAAATTATTATGCGAACCTATCAACGATGTGCTGTCAGCATTAAATGCGCAGCAGGGTTGTTTGCTGGCGCGTTTATCAGGTTCTGGCGCGACATGCTTTGGATTGTTTGCGCGCATGGAAGATGCAGAATTTACCGCCAGCACCATTCGCCAATTGGGCAATGAATGGTGGGTTGCGGTGAGTGGATTTTAGATATGTGTTGGAGCGGTGAAGCATCAGCGGTATTGGCCAGCATTGGCATCGGCTCGACGATTTACGCGGCATATAAAAAAGAGCCGCGCGTATTGTGGATTACGCTTGGCTATTTTTCCCTCATGGAACTACTGCAAGCGTTTACCTATGGCGTGATTGATAAATGCGCCTTGCCATCCAATCAGGTCGCGACGCTGCTGGGTTACCTGCATATTGTCTTCCAGCCATTTTTCATTAATGCAATGGCGCTGCATTTCATCCCAAAGAGTGTGAGTGAAAAGGTTGCGCCGTGGGTTTATACGCTGTGCTTTGCATCTAGCATCTTCATGCTTATCCAGCTTTATCCGTTTGAATGGGCGGGGCATTGCACACCGGGCCATACCATGTGCGGGCCAGAACTGTGTTCCATTTCCGGCAATTGGCATATTGCATGGGAAGTGCCGACCAATGGGCTGGGTGAATGGTTCGCGCATCCGCCGGTGCGCAGCTTCCCGACCTTTTTTGTGGTCGCGTTCCTGCTGCCGATGATTTATGGCTCGTGGAAGCTCAACATCTATCACGCGGTGATGGGGCCGGGCTTGGCGTTCTTGCTGACCAATAATTTGAATGAACGCCCAGCGATATGGTGCCTCTTATCCATCGCATTCCTGCTGATTGTCATTAAGACAAAGCTTCGCGATGTGATGGTTGTGAAGCGTTGGTTCTGGTGGAAAGCTTAGAAGCTATTTATTGACCACGCACGTCGCGCATGAGCGATTCAATCAGCTCAACGGATGGTTCACCATCAGGATAAACGGAACGATCACGCTGGTAAGCGCGAATGGCGGATGCTGTTTGCGGGCCGTATTCACCGTCAACACGGTCAACTTTGTAACCCAATACGCGCAGCATGCGTTGAATGGCCTTGTTATCGGAGCTTGCCTGTTCCTTGCTCATGCCAACCTGGGTTGATGGCGCTGGCGTTGGAACGGATGCAACAACTGGCGTTGCGGAATAAGCTGGGCTGATAGAGTTATCAATCTCATTCGCAATTTGCTGCGCAATCGCTGGTGTCATGGGTTGTTGTTGCGGCTGTTGAGCGCGGGTCTGTGCTTGGGGCGGTGCAGGCACAAAAATATCATTTGCTGGCACGCCGTTTTGCGCGCCCTGGCCCCCGAGACCTATTGTAGGCTGAATCATCTGCTGGATTTGCTGCGCAGGTGACCCGGCCGGTGCGTAAGCAGGTTGCTGATATTGCGGTTGTTGAATTTGCTGTTGGGCTTGTTGACCTGCGGTTAAGCGTTGGATTGCTTCAGCTGCCTTTGCGTCACCAGCTTGTGCGCCGCGTTGATACCACGCAAGGGCGGTTTCAACATCTGGCGCGCCATCTGCCCCAGTTTCATAAATGCGGCCAAGTTCAGCGTAGGCTTGGGTTACGCCTGCCTTGCCTGCGGCCTGGAACCAGCGGATAGCAGCGTTGATGTCGGTTTTTCCGATATTACCCCCCTGATTTGCATAGGCAAGCCACATCATGGCTTCCTTTTCACCGGCATCCGCTGCCTGACGAATCATTTCCACTGCAAAGGCTTGGTCGCGCTGCACGCCTTCACCTTTAAGGAATTTTGCAGCAACCAGCAATTTGCCTTTCTTATCGCCGCTTGCTTCGCGGTTGAACAAGGGTTGCCAATCGGGTGGCACGGCTTGGCCGCTCGCGGATAATTTATTTTGAACTGAAATCTGGAATGGGCTTAAGCGTGGCTGAACGGGTTGCTGATAAGCAGGTTGTGCCGGCGCTGACAAATACGCCTGCGTGTTACGCTGCGTCGTTTGCTGGTCATAGCGTGCGCCAAGAGCAACGGGTGCGGGTGCACGAAATGATGGAGCCTGAATCTGCGGCATTTGCTGTTGAGGCTGCGCATAATTATTTTGAGGCGTAAAATTTGGCGCATAGGTTTGCTGTACTTGCGGCATTTGCACGGGTGCTGGTGGTGCAATTGGCGCGGCGATTTGTTGCTGAATGGCACGCTGCTGGACAACTTGCGCATTCGCTGGTGCAGGGGCTGAACCAGCGCGCGGCCAGAAGGCAACTGCAAGAATGGTAACCATCACGCAGCCCGCAAGAATGCCGAGATATTTATTTTGGCGGTTACGTTCCTGAACATACACCGCCTGGAAATTTTTCAGGGATTGCTCGAAATAGGTGAGCGATGAATCGACGTTTTTCAACCGCTGCGCATGGCTTGCGAGATGAAGCGCTACGTCAAAATTATCATCCTGCGGATCATCGGCCCACTGCTCTTGATGGCGGGATTCCTGATAACGCTCGTCTTGGGCATATTGCTGCTGCTGGCGGGGCGACTGTGCGCGTGATCTTAAGGAAGTTGGATGTGCCATAAGCTTTTTTGCCCAAATTAAGAATTCAAGTCGTTTTGATTCACGCGTTATTCTTATGTCCAGAATCTCAATCTTGGAGCCCCTCATCAAGCCAACAATTATGGCAAATCAGTGAATCGGCGAAAGTGAATACGGACGTTTCATCATAGATAGACGCTTTAGCTTGTGATTCTCCATAACAATTTGTGAAATTAATAATCTCGAATCCGGTTTATCCACAACTTGTGGGGAAGTTAAGGTTGACAGGTCACGGCGAGTTTTGATTATCTGCCTCCTTCGAACTGTTAAGCATTAATTTATTAATGTCCTGCCAATCTCGTTCCAGCCCTTGATACGTAACTGGAACTCAACGTTTAGCTAAAGGTTTTAGAGCGCGTGGTTTTAAGCCGGGTTGGATCAGTTTTACTTATATTGCTTTCATTGATGAGCTTCGGGCTTGTCTATGCCTTGAACGTCAATGAAAAAGACCAAAAACCTGCTTTTGTAAATTCCGTTGTAAACCAGATTCTGCAAGCGGGCATTATCCCGGCCCCAGCCAATGACGACCAAACCTTAATCGTCAGTTCCGCCAATAATGCCGTAAATAGCGCTGATCCCTTGCATGCCGCTATTAATGCTGCTGTATTCAAGCGCGTTGAAGAAAAAGATGGCCGTCTGCGCCGTATTCTGGTGGTGAGCCGCGGTGAAACCTTAACCGCCCGCCTTGTCATGGCTGGCATCAGCCGCACTGAAATTCTGGCAACCCTTGAAGCGCTCCGCCCGCATATTAACCCACGCAAAATCCGCGATGGTCAGGAAGTGGCAGTGCTGTTTTCCCGTGACGGTGTCAATGAACGCTATGCGGGGCTTGAACTGCATGACGGCTTTACAGTGGTAACCATTTCACGCAATCCAGCCAACACATTTGAAGCATCGCTTAAGACCATCGCGCCTGAAAAACGCCGCTTTGCCTTGCGCGGTGTTGTCCAAGACAACCTATATGATTCAGGCGTTAAACTGGGCGTGCCCAGTTCCGTCCTTTCCACCATTATCAAAACCTATTCCTACAACATCGACTTCCAGCGCGATGTAAAGGAAGGCGACCGTTTTGAAGTGCTGTATGAACAGCTTTCCGATGCCGATGGCCATACCAGCGGTGATGCAACGCTGATTTACGCTGCCCTGCAAGTGAACGGAAAGATCGTTCCAATCTACCGTGTGGCAACTTCCGGCAATGCGTATGAATATTTTGATGCCAAGGGCGAGTCCATCCGCAAGGGCTTGCTGCGCACCCCGGTCGAGGGCGCGCGCATCACATCGGGGTTCGGCATGCGCCATCACCCGATTATGGGTTACAACAGAATGCATAAGGGCATCGATTTCGGCGTTCCAACAGGTACGCCGATTTTTGCAGCAGGTGCCGGTATTATTGAAGAAGCTGAACGCAAGAGCGGTTACGGCCTTTACATTAAAATCCGCCATAATGGCCGCATCTCAACCGCCTATGCCCATATGAGCCGTTTTGGCCGCGGCATCACGCGCGGTACGCGCATCACGCAGGGCGACGTGATTGGTTATGCTGGATCAACCGGCGAATCTACCGGCCCGCATTTGCATTACGAAGTCTTGGTTGAAAGCAGTCAGGTCAATCCTTTGAACGTGGATGTGCCAATGGGTTCTGCCTTGGCGGGCAGACAGCTTGCGTCCTTCCAGGATTGGCGCAACAAGGTTCATACCCAGTTTGAACAGCTGGTAGCGGCGGCATCAGACCCGGCGCGCGTTGCGCAAAACCAGACCGGCAGCACCACGCGCTAATCTCTCCCCATCTTTTTTAAGCGCAATCTCTTGTGCATAAGAGTCAATTCCCGTTTCATCGGGGGTTGAAAAACGTCATAATTGCCTCGTGATATTTTCGCCATTCGCTCTGTTCCGTTAGTTTACGCGATGCCTCTGCACCAAGTGGCGCAACCGGCTCTGCTAAAAGCGAAACAACCGCTCGGGCGAAGTTTTTCGAATACAATTTTTTGAATACAAGGCGTTAGGCGATTTTAATGATTACCCCCGGTTTAGAGCCCCATCTTTGCCCGGTTTGCTGTACGCAAGCCAAGGCCTTGGACGTGGTTGATTTTAACAAAAACTGCGAGGAAAAGACCGGCATTTTCCTGCCCATGTCGGGCAAGCCCGTTTACTATTTCCACTGCCCGAATTGCGCATTCACCTTTGCCCCTGAATTGATGGCGTGGAGCAAGGAGCAATTCGAGGAAAACATTTATAACGATGAATATGCGCTAGTAGACCCTGATTATCTTGAAAAGCGCCCGGCCCATAATGCCAATGAGATTTTCAATACCTTCAGCCCGTTTTACACCAACCCGCGCCATCTCGATTACGGCGGCGGCAATGGGCTGATGAGCAAATTGATAGGTGAGAAGGGATGGAACTCCACCTCCTATGATCCGTTCGTGAATACCGATGTTAATCCAGCCGATCTAGGGAAGTTCGACTTCATCACTGCCTTTGAAATTTTCGAGCATGTGTGCGACGTAAACCATTTAATAAAATCGTTAACATCGTTCATGCATCCGCAAAGTGTGGTGTTGTTTTCAACTTATGTTTCTGATAACGATATTAAGCCTAATCAGCGGCTGAATTGGTGGTATGCCTCGCCGCGAAACGGCCATATCAGTTTATTTTCGAAAAAGAGTTTAACGTTGCTCGCAGAGAGCGTGAATTTGAAATTTGGCAGCTTTAATCCCGTTGCCCATTACTTTTGTTATACCAAACCTGAATGGATAAAAAATTAAACCAAACGCATAGTAAGACTTGATTTAGAGCGATAAAAGCACCCCGATAGAATAGACCAAAGGCAACGAAATGCAGTTTACGAAAATGAAAATCACCGGCTTCAAATCCTTTGTGGAGCCAACCGAATTTGTGATTGAGCAAGGCTTGACCGGCATTGTTGGCCCGAATGGTTGCGGTAAATCAAACGTGGTTGAAAGCCTGCGCTGGGTGATGGGCGAAAATTCTGCCAAGCGTCTGCGCGGCGGTGAAATGGATGATGTTATTTTTTCAGGTTCCGCTGGTCGTCCTGCACGCAACCTTGCCGAAGTAACTTTGTATCTTGATAACTCGCAGCGTACCGCGCTCGCCGAATTCAACAATGAAGACGAAGTTGAAATCGTGCGTCACATTGAACGTGGTCATGGCTCGGATTACCGCATCAACGGAAAACCCGTTCGTCAAAAAGACATTCAATTATTCTTTGCTGACCAAGCAACCGGCGCGCATTCCACCAGCATCGTTAGCCAAGGCCGTATCAGCGCACTTATCCAAGCCAAGCCAGCTGAACGCCGTCAAGTATTGGAAGAAGCCGCCGGCATTAGCGGCTTACATGCACGCCGCCATGAAGCCGAATTAAAGCTGAAAGGCGCGGAAGGAAATTTAACGCGCGTGGATGACCAATTGCAGGTGATGGATGCGCAAATCCGCAGCCTGAAAACGCAAACACGCCAAGCTAGCCGTTATCGCAACCTTGGCGAACTTATTCGCAAATCTGAAGCGGGTCTTTTGTACTTAAAGGCCAAGCAAGCGGAAGTGAATTTGCGTTTGTCGGAAGACACGCATGCTGAATCAGAAGGCCGTGTGCGTGAAATGGTTTCTGTGGTAACCCAAATCACAACGCAGCGTACCGAAATGGCCAGCACATTGCCGCCATTGCGCCAAGCGGAAGCGGCAGCATCAGCCGTGGTGCAACGTTTAATTCTGGAACGTGAAGCATTGGAACGCGAAGCAGCGCGTATTGCAGGTGAACAACAAGCCTTGCGCAACCGTTTGCAACAAACGCAAGAAGACACAAGCCGCGAAGAAGCATTGGCAAGCGATGCAACCGCAGCACTTAGCCGTTTGGAAGAAGAGCAATTGACGTTGAAGGCAGAAGGCGAACGTTTATCCGTTGCGCGTCCTGATCTGGAAGCAGCCGCAGAAACCGCGCAAAGCGAAGTATCGGCACAGGAAAAAACCGTTCAGGAAATCACAACCAATCTGGCGAGCGCTGAGGCGCAGCATAACAGCCTGCAGCGTCAGGAAGCGGCACTGGCAGAACGCCAAACGCAGGTTCAAAACAAGAAGCAACAGCTGGAACAGCAGATTGCTGAATTGGATGCTGAAATCGCCCGCCTGCCAAGCCTTGCGCTGGCGCTCAGCATGGTAGAAGCATGTGAAACCGATTTAACGCGCAAACAAGCCGAAGCAAGCAACGCGAAAGAAACCAAAATCACGGCCGAGCAAACGCAAAGCGATGCGCGCATTGCGCGTGAACGCGCATGGTCTGAAAAAACCAAGCTGGAAGCAGAAGCTGGCGCATTGACGAAGCTGCTGCAACTGGAAGAAAACACCGGTACACCGCTTAGCGATTTGGTGAAGGTGGAACCGGGCTATGAAGCAGCCTTGGCTGCGGCTTTGGGTGATGCGCTTTCAGCGCCATTGGAAGACGCCGCAAAGATTTTTTGGCGCGCATTGCCGCCATTTGATGCAAGTGGTGCCTACGCACTGCCAAACGGCGCACGCGCATTAAAGGCATTTGTGGATTGCCCATCAGCATTGGCACGTGCCATCAGCCAAATCGGTTTGGTGGATGATGAAGCAACCGGTGAACGTTTAAGCGCTGAATTAAAACCCGGCCAGATTATTGTTGCGCAAAATGGCGCGGCATGGCGCTGGGATGGTTATACGCAGAAAGCAGATGCCGTAACTCCGGCAGCAGCACGTTTGCAGCATCGCAACCGTTTGGCGGAACTGAACGCCCTTATCACCTATTCGGTGGGTAAGGCCGAACAGGCAGAAAATGCGCTGACATCTGCAAACCAAGCGATGCAGGCAGCATCTACCCGCGATAGCGAAGCGCATGCTGCCGTGACGCAGGCATTCGCAGCATTGAATGATGCACGCCGTAACCAAGCTGAAGAAACCCAGGCGCAAGCACACAAGGCTGCACAAGCCCAGCGCGTGCGCGATATGCTCCAAGCAACAACAACCGATGAACAGCAATTAAGCGGTGAAGCTGAAAACTTGGCGGCACAACGTAGCCAAGGCGCAGATTTGGAAGAATTGACGCGCAATTTGAACTCTGCGCGTATTGTAATGGCAGAATTGCGCAGTGCATTAAGCGAAAAGCAAGCTGCATTGTCAGGCTACCAACGCGATATGCGCACAGTTGAAGCACGCATCACTGCCATTACCAGCGAACAGCAATCATGGGCAGCGCGTTCAACGGGCGCCGCAGCGCGTATTGCAGAACTCCAAACCCGCAAGCAGGAATTGACCGCGCAAGAACAAACGCTCGCTGAAAAACCAGCGGTGATTGAAGAACAACGTCAGGAATTGCTGACCAAGGGCAGCGCGGCCGAAGAAACCCGCAAGATTGCAGCGGATAATCTGCAAGCTGCTGAAACGCAATTGGCCGCGGTTGAAAAACAAACCCGCCAGCACGAAGAAGCATTAAGCAACGCCAAGGAAAACCGCGTGCGTTCTGAGGAGCAAATGTATCAAGCGCAGCATGCGTTTGAAGCATTGAAGGTTGAGGCGCAAGAAAAATGGCATTGCACTACCGATGGCTTGCTGGAAAAGGCCGAGGTTAAAGACCCAAGCGAATTGCCAGCGATTAACCAACTGGAGCATGATTTCGCGCGTTTCAGCAAGGAACGCGAAAATATGGGCCCTGTGAACCTTCGCGCTGAAATTGAAGCCGAAGAAATTCAGGCGCAGTTCGATAAGATGACGGCGGAGAAGGAAGATTTGGTTCAGGCAATTGCGAAATTGCGCCAAGCGATTGGTACGCTTAATAAGGAAGCGCGCGAACGCCTGCAAGTTGCGTTTGATGAAGTGAATAAGAACTTTGGCGAATTGTTCACCCGCATGTTTGGCGGCGGCAAGGCGCATTTGCAATTGATTGAAAATGATGATCCGCTCGAAGCTGGCCTTGAAATTTTTGCATGCCCTCCCGGCAAGCGTTTACAGGCGCTGTCACTGCTTTCGGGCGGTGAGCAGGCATTGACCGCATTGTCATTGCTGTTCGCGCTGTTCCTTGTGAACCCATCGCCCATCTGCGTGCTCGACGAAGTCGATGCGCCGCTTGATGAAGCAAACGTTGATCGTTATTGCTCGCTGCTGCGCGAAATGGCAGAAAGCGGCAAGACGCGCTTCTTGGTCATTACCCACCATCGCTTGACGATGGCGCGCATGGATAGGTTGTATGGCGTAACCATGGCTGAAAAGGGCGTTTCACAGCTTGTATCTGTTGATCTCAAGCAGGCATTGGCTTTGCGCGAACAAGGCGAAGCATCGAACCAGAATAGCAAATATGCGGACGCTGCCGCAGAATAACCCGATGAGCGATTGGTGGCGGCCGGAGCGCTTTGCAGTCAAGCGTGCGCATTTGGAAGCGCGCGCAAAAATCCTGTCAGCGTTGCGTGGCTATTTCGCACAAGAAGGCTTTGTTGAGGTAGATACACCCGCGTTGCAACGCAGCCCGTGCATGGAACCGCATTTGCACGCGTTTAAAACCGAATTGCAAACCCCGCATGGTGAAACAGAAGATTTTTATCTGGCAACCAGCCCTGAATTTACCTGCAAAAAGCTGCTGGTCGCCGGGATGGAGCGGATTTACCAGTTATCGCACATGTACAGGAACGCGGAACATTCCAGCCGCCATCATCCGGAATTCATGCTGCTGGAATGGTACCGCGTGAATGCCGATTACGATGCGCTGATGGATGACTGCGAGGCGATTTTAAAAGCAGTCTGCGCCGTTACACAGCGCACGCATTGTGATTACAACGGCATGAACTGCGATATTATGAAAAAAGCCACGCGCATTACGGTGGCCGATGCGTTTTTGAAATATGCGGGCGTGGATGTGTTGGCCAGCATGGATCACCCGCAGCATCCGAGCGCAACGAAAATTTTTGAAGAAGCCAAGCGCATTGGCGTGCGCACAGCGCAAGATGATACATGGGATGATGTGGTCTTGCGCATCATTGGCGAAAAAATCGAACCGCATTTAGGGCAGGATGCGCCATGTTTTTTAACCGATTACCCATTGCCGCTGGCGGCATTGGCGCGCGCAAAACCCGGCAATGAACGCGTGGCGGAACGGTTTGAGCTATATGTATGCGGCCTTGAACTAGCGAACGCGTTTGTGGAATTGACTGATGCGGGAATCCAGCGTGGGCGCTTTGAAGCGGATATGAAGCTGCGTAAGTTACGTTATGGCTCCGATTATCCGATTGACGAGGAATTTTTGCAGGCGCTGGCACATGGCATGCCGCAAGCCGCCGGCATTGCGCTGGGCGTTGACAGATTAGTGATGCTAGCCACGGGAGCGCAGCATATCGACGATGTGTTATGGGCACCCATTACATAATTCTTTAAAAGCAAAATTAGTTATAACAACGCCAACATCTTCCGCTTTTTTCAAAAATACACACACTGCCTGCATCTAACTTAAAATGGATGCAAGCGCATCCAGTTTTCCAAGGATGCAGCATGGCAAAAAATCCCCGTCGTTCACCCGTATCGCGCGATAAGCGATTCAAGCAGCGAGCCGCATCAGATTATGGAACAGATGAACGCTGGCAGCATTCAGGGCGCACATTGGAATTCACCGAAACCGCTGGCATATTCGCTGTGCGCGTTTCCGAACCGCATATCCTTGATGAGTTGATGGGTCGAAAATTGCTGGATGAACAGGCGCGTGATGCGGGGCTAAGGCTTTATCATGATTATCATGTGTCAGGCATTGAAGCGCGGGTTACTGCTTCCTATGCCAGCGTGCGCGGCGCAAAGGCTGATGCAGAAGCACGGCTGTTGCGCAATGAAATGGAGGAAGCAGCCTATCAACGCTGGCGCAATGCGTTGCGCGCGATTGCATCGCCGACGCGTGATGTGGTTATTCATGTGGCATGTCTGGGTCATGTGCCGCGTGTTGAGCAGCTCAATCATTTGAAAGAAGGATTGGTGCAATTAGCGCGCTATTACAGAATTATTCCGCGGCACTGATATCGGCTTTGCCGTGCAATACATCGGTTAATGCTGAAACCAGTTCAGCGATGTGTGCTTGTGTATGCAGCGGAGTTGGCGTTACGCGGAAGCGTTCATTACCGCGTGGCACGGTTGGATAATTAATGGGCTGTACATAAATACCGTAGTCATTGAGCAAGATATCGCTCAGCGCCTTGGCTTTGCGCGCATCGCCGATATGGATTGGCAGGATATGGCTGGGTTCTTCCAGCAGCGGCAGGTTTGCGGCCAGCAATGCTTCCTTGGTTGCGGCAACAACCTGCTGGTGCTGAATGCGCAACGCAGGATTATTTTTTACATAACGCACTGATGCAAGCGCACCAGCAGCTATCACTGGCGGAATGGATGTGGTGAAAATGAAGCCTGGTGCGATGGAACGGATGGCATCAATAATGGTGCGATTGCCTGCAATATATCCGCCAATCAATCCAAATGCCTTGCCCAAGGTTCCCTGAATAAGGCTGATGCGGGTTAGCACATTATCGCGCTCGGCAACGCCCGCGCCGCGTGCCCCGTAAAGGCCAACCGCATGCACTTCATCCAAATACGTGAATGCGCCGAATTCCTGCGCGACATCCAGAATGGCTTTTAATGGCGCGAAGGTCGCATCCATTGAGTAAACAGATTCAAACACCACGATTTTGCAGCTGTCGGCTGGCACTGCGGCCAATAATTTGCGTAAGTGCTCAGGGTTATTATGCTCAAAAATATGTTTTTCGCAGCGCGTGTGGCGAATGCCCTCAATCATAGATGCGTGGTTTTTTGCATCAGAAAAGAAAATGGCGTTGGGAAGAATTTTTGCCAGGGTTGCAAGCGTGGTTGCATTGGCAAGATAGCCGGAATTGAAAACCAGCGCTGCTTGCTGCTGGTGCAAATCGGCAAGCTCGGCTTCCAATTCAGCATGAACGGGCATGTTACCGGAAATGTTGCGCGTGCCGCCGCTGCCGGTCCCAAAACCATCCAGCGCGTCATGCATTGCCTTTAATACAATATCGTTCTGGCCCATGCC
>JAKFVN010000050.1 GCA_021732145.1 Alphaproteobacteria bacterium | reverse complement strand
TCCTGGGTGAATACGCGTTCAGCCACGCGGCCACGGTAAGGTTCCAGAATCTTTAATTCTTCAGGGCTTGGCATGCCGTGGCCAGCCAGTTCCGAATTTTCATAATAGCTGGCGGTGCGGTGGTACGCGCCAAAGGCGAGTGATTTATTCGACCATTCAAAATCGAACGCATAGGCCAAAGCTTCGCGCACCTTTATATCCTGAAACAATGGGCGGCGAAGGTTATAGGCAAAGGCCTGCATGCCTTGCGGCAATTGGTTGGGAATTTCTTCCTTCTTTACCAATTTGCCAATCACAACCGGCGCGTTGTAACCCGTTGCCCAGTTCTTTGCCACGTTCTCCAGCTTGAAATCCCATTTACCGGCAAGGAATGCTTCGTGCGCAACCGTCTGGTCGCGGTAATAGTCATAGCGGATGCGGTCAAAATTATAACGGCCAACATTCAGCGGTAGGTTTGCGCCCCAGTAATTTTTAACGCGGCTATAGGTGATGGTGCGGCCGGGTTCAAAACTTTCAATCTGGTACGGGCCGCTGCCAATGGGTTTTTCCAGCGTGGTTTCTTCAAACTTGCGCTTTATCCAGTCATGCTCCGGCAAAATGGGCAATTGCCCCATAATCATCGGTAATTCGGTATTGCCTGCTTTGGTGAAGGTGAATTTCACTTCGCGTTCGCCCATTTTTTCAACCTTCGCGACTTCATGATAATAGGCGCGGTAGAAGGGATGACCTTTGGCCTTTAGCGTATTAAAGCTCCAAATCACGTCATTGGCGGTCACGGGCGTGCCGTCATTAAACTTTGCTTCGGGGCGCAGCTTGAACGATACATAGGATTTGTCATCCGGATAGCTGATGCTTTCCGCCAGCAATCCATAGGCGCTGTTGGGTTCATCATTGGTGCTTTCCATCAATGTTTCGTAGATACTGCCAAGGCCAGCCGCCTGTTCGCCTTTCAGGATATAGGCGTTCAGCGTATCAAAGCCGCCAATCACCGCCATGCGGATTTCGCCGCCCTTTGGCGCATCGGGATTTACGTAATCAAGATGTTTGAAATCAGCCGCATATTTTGGCGTGCCATGAAGCGCGACACCATGTGCATTTTGCGCTCCTGGAATGGGCGCACCTTTTATGTCGGCTAGAGCTGGAAATGCGAGAAGGGCAAGGAATAGGACAAGGAGTATCTGCATGAATTTCCTGATAGGTGGAAGGCCATACCAGACTATTCACTTTTTGGGATAAAGGGGAGAGGTTTGTGAGGTGCGATTATGGCCAGAATCACATTCAGTTATGGGCGCAGGCGTTATCATGAGGCAGCTTTTTCAAGCTATCAAACATGGTTTCTTTTAATTCCTGCAATTCGCGCTTCAAAATGCTGTGGTCGATGGCCAGCTTCACGGTGGCGTTCAGCCGCGCTGATGCAAACGGTTTCATAATAAAATCAAACGCGCCGTGCTTCATGGCATCAACGGCTGCGCCCAATGACCCGTAAGCCGTCACGACAATGACGGGAACGGATGGAATGGTCATTTGCGTATACTGCAGAATATCGATGCCGCTCATGTCCGGTAAATTCAAATCAAGCACGATGGCAGAGTACATATGCTCGGCCATCATGTTCAAACCCTTGCGGCCGGTGTCGGCAATATCCACTTCATATCCCCGGGTCGTCAGGTATTTGGCGTAGAGCGCCGCCATGCTTTGCGTATCTTCGATGATGAGTATCTGGTTGTTCGCCATGTCTTTTAGCGCCTTAAAAAGTGAACGCGCCTGAGCATAAGCATGCGTGGTTAATAGCGGCTGTATATGCAGTATACGATGATATGCAGATCTGAAAAAACACAACAAAAAACGCCGGGCTTTCACCCGGCGTTTTAAACTCAAAACCGATTAGGGCTTAGTGCGTAGCGTCGTTTGGCTTCTTGCTGTCGTGGGTATGCTCTTTTTTCGAGTCACCTTGCTTGCCGGTTTCCTTGGTTGCTGCCTTGTCGCCAGCTTTTGCTGTTTCCTTGTGTTCTTCTTTCTTGTCATGAGCCTGTTGAGCGTCGTGCTTCACTTCACCGGCTGGTGCTGCGGCTGGTGCGCCGGCAGGCATCATCGCTGGTGGAGGTGGCGCTGGTGGCGTTACAGGTGCGGCAGTGCTTTCTGCAAATGCAGGTGCGGCAAGAAGTATGGCAGTGAATGCGAGAGCGAGAGTTTTCATTTAAGCAATCTCCAAAAGTTGGGTTAGGGGTTGTTCGATACATTTTAATTAGCCTTCGAATTATGGCAAGGCTATGACCGGAATAGCACTATATCATGCTATTTGGCCATGTCATTTTAGTTATGTCATTTTAGTCATGTCATTTTGGTGGGATAATGGTCCAATAGATATGCGGTGGCGGTGTTTTTGTAGCAATTTGCCACGGCACGCTCACTTCCTCAATGTTGGGCAAAATCTTGCCCGGGAAAATCGGCTTAGGCGCATTGTCGCGCCAGACAACCAGCGCGCCTTTTTGGGTCACGTCATTCACATCAATCCACGGGCTGATTTGCGCATTGCCATCAATAAACACATGCGGGCGCTTTGTAATATCGGGTGTATAAGTA
Organism: Alphaproteobacteria bacterium; assembly: GCA_021732145.1. Taxonomy (GTDB): domain Bacteria; phylum Pseudomonadota; class Alphaproteobacteria; order UBA9219; family RGZA01; genus RGZA01. The sequence continues at coordinate 29,694 of JAKFVN010000050.1, read as the reverse complement.
CGGGGTGCATACAATGCGATGTTTCCGCCCAGCCATGCGTCGCCGACGATATAAGTAAGCGGCTTGCCGGTCGCGCTCTGCCATTTTTCATGCATGATGCGCGACAGTTCAGTGCCAGGGAAATGCCCGCGCAAAGGCTTAAAGCCATAAGACGGTGCCAGCGCCATGCTGAAATAAAATACGCCCAGCGGTATGATAAAGACAAACCCCCATGCAATTGCAAACGGCTTTAAATTCTTGATGGATAAATCAAGCGGCGCATTCACAATCAGCCATAATGGAATAAAGCTTAAATACGGCATGCCCCACATATCGAGCACCTTATGCCCCGTGCAGAACGATATAATGGCGCTTAGCACCAGCGGCGCAAATGCCAGGTAAGCCAATAAATCGCGGCGTAAATGGGTCTGTTTTGGCGGGCGCAGCCGGACATTCAGCAGCATGAAAACCAGCGCAATCATCGGCAGCATATCCAGTATCTGCGTCAGCGTGAACCGGAACGGGAAATACAGGTGCTCCAGCATATCCTTGGCTTCCTCGCTGCGGCTTAAGGCATAGGTGAAAGGAAGAAAGTCATGATCAATCAGCCACAGGGCGTGTGGCGCGCTAAGTGCTGCGAATAGGGCGCCGGCAAGATATGGCTTGCAAGAAGCAAAAAGATTGCGCGTCGCCTGGTGCGTTATTATGAAAATGAAAAAGCCAAGGCCAAGCAGCCCGATGGAATATTTCGCGTAAATGCCGAGCGCAAAAAACACGCCCAGCAACAGCCAGTATTTCAATTTGCCCCGCAATATGGCATTTGAAAACGCATAAGCCGATAAAGACCATGTCATCAACTGCAATACATTGGGATTAAATTCCGGCGACAGGAAATTAAAATAAACAATGCCTTCACAGAGCAGCGTTGCAATCAACGCATTCATGCGCGTTGTGAATAAGCGCCCGGTGCGATAAATGGCCCAAAAGCTGATGCCCGTTGTAATGGCCGAAAGGCTAAAATGGCCCACACCGGAATTGCCGACGATATGCGTTACGAATTGCAGCAGCCATGCCTGCAACGGCGGATGCTTGTAATAGCCCCATTGCATTTCATTGCCCCATGCGAATCCTTCAACCGTGTCAAGCGGCGCATTGAGCTGGATGATGGAAGGAAGGAGCGTCCAGCAGATAACGTGCAGGGCTGCAAAGCCCCAGAAAATCGTGGACGCATATCTATCGAATGTATTATTTAGCGCGGCGGGATGGGATGGTGTCGGAAGCATGGGCTATAGTATCAACACCGTGTTGGTCAGCAATGAAATAAAGCGGGCGTTGTTTCACCTCAACAAAGATGCGTGCAATATATTCAGCCACCACGCCAAGCCCGATTAACTGGATGCCGCCCAGCATCAGAACGCTGACCATGATGGTGGCAAAGCCCGGCACATCCACGCCAAAGATGGATGTCTGGATAAGCAGCACAATCATGTAAAGGAATGCGAATACGGAAACTGCAACGCCAATCGCTGTCCACATGCGGAGCGGAATGCTGCTGAACGACAGCAAACCATCAAATGCAAAACGCACAAGGCCAATGGGCGACCAGCTGGACTTCCCTTTGTGGCGTGGCGCGACATCGAATTCAACGCTGGCAGTTGTGAAGCCCACCCAGCTCATCAGGCCTTTCATGAAACGGCTGCGTTCCGGCAGGGCGTTCACGGCATCCAGCACGCGGCGATCCAGCAAACGGAAATCACCGGCGCCTTCCGGCAATTTAATGTCGCCGATTTTATCAAACAGCCAGTAATACAAATGGCTGAGCTTGCGGCGCGAAATGCCATCGGTATCGCGGTTGCGGCGCAGGGCATAGACCATCTGCGCGCCTTCCTGCCATTTCTTGTAAAGTTCAGGGATGACTTCGGGTGGATGCTGCAAATCGCTGTCCATGATAATCGCGGCTTTGCCGCGCGCATGGGCAAGCCCGCAGCTCACGGTGTTTTCCTTGCCGAAATTGCGCGCAAGGCGAATGGTGATAATGCGCGGGTTGCGCTGGTGATGCGCGACGAGGCGCGCATAGGTATCATCGGTGCTGCCGTCATCAACCGCGATGAGTTCGTAAGGGATAGCCATTTTGTCAAAAACGGCTTCAAGGCGGCTGAACAGCAAATCCAGATTTTCTGCCTCATTATGGCAGGGCAGGATAACGCTCAAAACCGGTTGATTGGGAATTTGCATGGTTAATTCTGGCATTTCAGCCCCATACTTTGCAATATGGCACCTTGCAATAGATTGTTGGGCTTAAGACTAGAAGCCTTCGCGCTCGCGGCGCTTGCGTTCAACCTTGCGCAGACGGCGCACGGCTTCCGAACCTTCACGGGCCTTCTTTTCAGATGGCTTTTCGTAGTAGCGACGCAGCTTCATTTCACGAAACACACCTTCGCGTTGTAATTTCTTCTTCAACGCGCGAAGCGCTTGATCCACATTATTATCGCGTACGCTAACTTGCAAAGCAGTCTCCTAAAGTTTTTCTAAACACATACAGCCTGGTCGGTTTAAGAGCCGAGCCTCTTGAAGCCCCGCAAAATAGTGAAACTGCCTGCAAAATGCAAGCTGGCATTATAACGCTATGTAATAGTTCGCTTTTTGTTCATGTTTGGCTTCTTTTGCCGCCCATGCTAGGGAAAGGGCATGGAAGAGTTGTCGAAAGAAATGCTCATAAACGCTGCCTTGCGCCAAGTGCCGTTTGAAGGCTGGACGAAGCGCGCGTTTGAAAAAGCGGAGGAGGCAGAGGGATTGCAGCCCGCAACCTATGCCGCATACTTCCCCGGCGGGATACAGGATTTTATCCGTGCCATGCACCAATGGGTGGACGGCGAAATGCAGCGCAAGATTGCCGCGCAGCCTGATTTTGAAACCGCCAAAATCCGCGAGAAGATTTACCGCTGCGTGATGGCGCGCATTGAAACGCTCACCCCGCACCGTGAAGCAATCCGCCGCTTGACCGGCCATCAGTTATTGCCGTGGAACAAACCATTGGGGCTGCGTGATTTGGGAAATGCCGCTGATGCAATGTGGAAATTGGCCGGTGACCGTTCGGTTGATTATAATTTTTATACCAAACGCATTTTGCTGTCGGGCGTATATGCCACAACGCTTAATCACTGGTTTGATGATATGAGCGATGGATTTGAAAGCACCAAAACGTTCTTATCCGCGCGCATCGAAAACGTGCTGAAATTCGGCAAATTCATGAATGATATACGGGGCGGCATTAAAGAAAAGTTCGCAAAGAAAGCCGCGTAACTATACGCGAAGCTATTCCTTGGTTTCCGTTGTCGCGTTTTTCTTACGGAATTGATCAAGGCTGATGACCACGCCTTTTTCACCATCATCCTTGGGCGTGGATGACTTCTTCACTTCTTCATTGGCGCTGTCGTCATCAAATGCATCTTCTTCATCGCCATCTTCCATCGTCTGGAATTGCAATGCAAAGTTTACCGATGGATCGGCAAAGGTGGTAATCGCGCCAAATGGAATGGTCAGGCGTTCTTTAATGTTGTTGAAGCTGAGCGTGACGCTGAAACCCGTTTCGGTAACCACCAGGCCATAATACTGGTACTGCAATACGATGGTCATTTCCTTCGGGTATTGTTCATGCAAGTGCGGAGGAATTTGTACGCCCGCATATTCAGTCAGGAATGAAATATAGAAATGGTGGCTGCCGGGAAGTCCGCGCTCGGCCACCATTTTCAAGGTGTCGGAAACCACGCGGCGCAGGGCGCCTTCGACCATTAAATCATACCGTAAATCTTCTTCAGTCATTTCAAAGCGGGGGCTAGAGACTCAAATATCAATTAATCACTATTAACTTCTTGCCTGATAAGGCATCCAAGTCAAGAAAGCTTTCAATATGAAAGCAAAGCGGGGCTTTCCAGTGCTTCTTTGCCATATATATAGTCGCGCAATAAACATTATATTTTTAAGGACATAGTATGGCGAAAAGACCACAGACCGATAAGTTTGCCGATAATTATGCGGTTGAGTCTGAACGCATTTGGGAAGAAGCCGCCGGCATCATTATTTGGCCAAGCTGGGAAATCTATCAGAAGTTCAAGCTTGATTATGATGATAACCCTGATGATCCTAAATGGGAGCCGCTAACGTGTTATGGCGCGAACCCGTTTCCGCACCCGATTGAAGAAAAAGATTTTGCGAAATGGCGCGAAAAGCAAATCAGCAAATATGTCGAAGAAGATTGCAAGGCGCTGGTGCGCCATATTTTGGATAAGGGCCATTTCACCTTTTACAGCAATGCGGCTGGTCATGGCACCAAAGGCGTTGCGCTCACCAACAACTGGCTGAATTACAAAGCGACGGGCGAGGGATATTTTTATTTCCTGAAGGAATGGGATACCAACCCGCACATTGCCGAAATACAGCATCAATCATTTGGTTCGATAACATGCAGATTGCCCGGCGCAATCGATAATGAATTCAATGTGCGGTATTTGCGATTTGATGAGTTGCCGCAACCTGCACAACCAGCCGCCGCGCCAGCGCGCCCAGCTGCAAAGGCAAAGCGTAAGGCAAAACCAAGAAAGCGTGATCGTGCGCCGGGAAGTGACGAATAGCTGTAGTCGCGGTTGTGCGTAGCACAGAGCAGTCACAGCAAAAATAACAGCAGTCACGGTCGCGCGTAGCGCGGAGTAGTCGCTGTAAAAATAACAGCAGTCACGGTCGCGCGTAGCGCGGAGTAGTCGCTGTAAAAATAACAGCAGTCACGGTCGCGCGTAGCGCGGAGTAGTCGCTGTAAAAATAAAGTGGGGGCTTTCTGTTGCCCGGTAGCCCCCGGACCGCTAAGCTTTTCGCTTAACTACCGAACCCCAAAGGGTTAAGCAGCTAGAGCTACGTGAGCTTCAGGAGCAACGTTGTCGTTGGCATCCGTAGTTGTTAGCCCGATAACGGCGGAACCATGCCGAGCAAAAACTGTACTTTTACTACATACGTCGATCCTAGTTCGCCCCCAATATATGAATTCTTTTCGACTACTCTGCGGTACGCGCCAGAGGCGCTCCCCGCAACCGTGACTGAAAAATAGTACGTTTGTAGAATTCATATGGTGGAGGCGCCGGGTACCGCCCCCGGGTCCGTCCTGCTTATTCTGTACAGCGTTTATCACCATAGCCAGCGAACTGGCGCCTTCTGTATAGCACAAAAAGGTAAAAAAGGGATGGCTTATTTTAAAATGCTTGAATTTTAGTCAATGCTTTCAATGCTTTGCGCGGCGTTTTTATTGTTAGAAAATCCGGATAAGTGTTTGACGCGGGGCGCCATTCAAAACAGACTATATCGATTGATTCTGACCTTATTTTTGGATTTTTGACATGCCCGTTTCAGCCGAACAACGCTCCGAAATTGAACAAACCCGTAATGAAACCACCCCAACGCGCCGTGCGACCGTACCCGCGCTTGAAGAAATTCTTTATGAACCGCTGCCCGTACTCGATCACGGCTTTGTGCGCGTGATTGATTATATGGGCGATGACAATGCGGTTGTGCAGGCCGCGCGCGTTTCCTACGGCAAAGGCACCAAGAAGGTGAGCGAAGATGCGGGCCTCATCAAATATCTGATGCGCCACTGGCATTCCACCCCGTTTGAAATGTGCGAAATCAAATTCCACGTGAAGCTGCCAATTTTCGTGGCGCGCCAATGGATCCGCCATCGCACCGCCAATGTCAACGAATACTCCGCGCGCTATTCGATTATGGATAAGGAATTTTATTTGCCACAGCGCGACCAAATGGCCGTGCAATCCACGCAAAACCGCCAGGGACGTGGCCAGACGTTGAGCGATAAGGAATCCGACCGCGTGATGCAATTGCTGAAACAGGACAGCGAACGCGTTTACGACCATTATCAGGAAATGCTCAACGAAGACGAAAAGGGCAATGTAATTGACGTGAACCGCGAAGGCTTTGCGCGTGAATTGGCCCGCATGAACCTGACGCTGAACTATTACACGCAGTGGTATTGGAAAGTTGATTTGCATAATCTGATGAACTTCCTGCGCCTTCGCGCGGATGCGCACGCGCAATACGAAATCCGCGTTTATGCGGATGCGATGATTGATGTGCTGTCCCGCTGGTGCCCGCATACCTTTGCCGCATTCAACGAATACCGCATGGGCGGCGCGCAAATCTCCACCACAGGCCTTACCATCGTTCAGCGCATGCTGAAGGGCGAAAAGGTAACCCAAGCCGATAGCGGCCTTGGCAAGCGCGAGTGGAATGAATTGATGGATGATTTGGGCCTTGAAAACTTAAAGGCATAACTTAAAGGCGTGTCATGCCGCTAAGGTTTATCAATAAATTCCTGCACGGCCAGTATTCCAGCAGCATAGTTCTGATATTTGCAACTGCGCTTGCGATGGTTTTGGCAAATTCATCGGTTGCCGAAACTTATCACTCCATTCTCCAAACCCATCTTGGCATTAAGACCGATTTTCTTGTGCTTGATTTATCGGTGGCGCATTGGGTCAATGATGGGCTGATGGTGTTGTTCTTCCTGCTGGTGGGTTTGGAAATAAAGCGCGAATTCATGCATGGGGAACTCGGCACGCTCAGCAAGGCTGCATTCCCGATTATCTGCGCGCTGGGCGGCGTGATTGCGCCCGCGCTGATATTCCTGTTCATCAATAAAGACCATCATGAAAACTGGCAGGGCTGGGCCATTCCCACGGCGACCGATATTGCGTTTGCGCTGGGGCTGCTGGCGCTGGGCGGTAAAAACGTGCCGCTATCGCTAAAGGTGTTCCTGACTGCATTGGCGATTATCGATGATTTGATTGCCATTGTGATTATTGCACTGTTTTACGGCGAACCGCTGAATATCGATGCATTCTTTGTGGCTGCGGGAATTATGTTTGCGCTGCTGGCGCTGAACGTGCTGCGCATTAAGCAGCTATGGCCGTATTTGGTCATGGGTTTCTTTTTATGGATTTCCGTTTTGCAATCCGGCCTGCACCCGACGATTGCAGGTGTGTTGCTCGCCATCATGATACCAGTGGATGAAAACAAAGAAAAATCCCCGCTCCATAAATTAGAAAATGCGCTGCATCCCGTATCGGCTTTTTTCATCATGCCTGTCTTTGCCTTGGTGAATGCGGGGTTGTCATTCAGCGGCATCAGCATGGGTGATTTATGGAACAGGCTGCCGCTGGGCATTATGGCGGGGCTGTTTTTGGGTAAGCAAATCGGCATCGTGTTGGCAGGAAAGCTGGCCATCCGCATGAATTGGGCGCATTTGCCGAATGATGTATCGCAGCGCCAGTTTTATGCAGTTTCCGTACTTGCGGGCATTGGCTTTACCATGAGTTTGTTCATCGGATCCCTCGCGTTCAAATCGGGCGAAGTGGATAATCTGGTGCGTCTTGGCGTGATGGGTGGCTCGCTTATATCCGCTATTGTCGGCGTGCTGCTGCTGCGCTGGGATGGCCGGAAGAAAATTGCCCAATAATTAAAACTAGGAACTAGGCCGCTGCCTTGTTCATCTCGCGTGTTTTGCTGAATACCAAATCAGGATTTTCTTCCCTGGTGCGGTCAAGGTGCCACGCATTGCGCGCAAGGAATACCAATGCGCCATCATGATCTTCAGCCAATGACATGCGGTATTTTTCGGTAAAGGCTTTCATCTTCACCGCATCGCCTTCCACCCAGCGGGCATATTCAACGCCTGCGCCTTCAAACTTCGCGGGCAGGCCATATTCGGCTTCAATCCGTGCGCTAAGCACTTCAAATTGCAACGGGCCAACCACGCCCACAATCCAGTCGGAACCGCTTAGCGGCTTGAATACCTGGCTTGCGCCTTCTTCGGCGAAATGTTCCAACGCTTTGCGCAGATGCTTAATCTTCATCGGGTCATCAAGGTGTACGCGCTGTAATACTTCCGGCGCAAAGCTGGGCACGCCCACATAACGCAGGATTTCGGTTTCACTTAATGTGTCGCCAATGCGCAGCGTGCCGTGGTTGGGAATGCCCATGATATCACCGGCATAAGCGTCTTCGGCCAATTCGCGTTCACGCGCCAGGAACAGCACGGCATTGTTCACCGCCATCGTCTTTTCGCTGCGAATATGTTTCAGCTTCATGCCGCGTTTGAAATGGCCGGAGCATAAACGCACAAATGCAATGCGGTCGCGGTGGTTGGGGTCCATATTCGCTTGCACTTTGAATACAAAGCCTGTGACTTTTTCTTCTTCTGGTTTCACAATGCGTTCCGCCGCCGGTTGCGGGCGCGGGGATGGCGCGAAGTCGGCGAGGCCCTGAAGCAATTCACGCACGCCGAAATTGTTTACGGCGCTGCCAAAGAATACAGGCGTCATATGCCCTTCGCGGTAGGCGTCTTTATCAAACGGTTTGCACAGCGCGCGCACCATCTGCACATCTTCGCGCAGCTTGGCTAAGGCTTCTTCCGGCAAATGTTCGGCCAATTGCGGGTCATCAAGGCCGCTGCATTTAATGCCTTCATCCACCTTGGCGGCAAAGCCCTTGCGGTTCATCAGGAACAGACGGTCACGGATAACGTCATAGCAACCAAGGAAATCACGGCCGGAGCCAATCGGCCAGCTGGCAGGCGTAACATCGAGCGCAAGCGTTTTTTCAATCTCATCCATCAAATCGAAAGGGTCGCGCGCTTCGCGATCCATCTTGTTGATGAAGGTGATAATAGGAATATCGCGCATGCGGCAAACTTCAAACAACTTGCGCGTTTGCGTTTCAATACCTTTTGCGCCGTCAATCACCATTACGGCGCTGTCTACGGCAGTGAGGGTACGATAGGTATCTTCGGAAAAATCTTCGTGGCCAGGCGTATCGAGCAAATTGAAAGCCTTGCTATCAAACTCAAAGCTCATCACTGAAGCAGACACCGAAATACCGCGTTCGCGTTCTACCTTCATCCAGTCGGAGCGTGCACGGCGTGCATCGCCGCGCGCTTTCACTGCACCGGCAAGCAAAATGGCACCGCCGAACAGCAACAGCTTTTCGGTGAGCGTGGTTTTTCCGGCGTCAGGATGCGCGATAATCGCAAAGGTGCGGCGACGCATTACTTCTTTGATTTGTTCGTCTTTGGACATGGGGCTTTGGAATAAAGCCCAATCGGGCAAGAAGCAAGGAATTAAACTTCCTTATCGCCCACAACCTTGTTGCGGCCTGTTTCCTTGGCCTTATAGAGGGCGGCATCGGCCTTGCGGAACAGGATTTCCGATGTTTCCTGCCCGTCATCGCTGCCGGCAATGCCCACGCTCATGGTTACGTTGATTTCAAGCTTGGGTTCGGCGATGACAAAGGGCGAATTAGCCACCGCAGCACGCAGACGTTCGCCCGCGCTCATCGCCGCGCCATAGGGCGTTTCCGGCATGATGACCGAGAATTCTTCACCGCCCAACCGGATGACCAAGTCGAAAAAGCGCATGCTGGCGTTCAAACGGCGCACCAGTTCCTGCAACACCTGATCGCCGACATGGTGGCCATAGGTGTCGTTGATTTTCTTGAAATGGTCGATATCCAGCATGACCACGGAAATCGGTTTCCTGTTCGCCTTGCTGCGGTCGAACAAGCGCGGCAAATTCTTTTCCATGTAATGGCGGTTGTGCACGCCCGTTAATGGGTCGGTTACCGCCATCGTCATGTTCTTTTCATACGACAGGCGCAAGCGGTCATAGGTGCGCTTGTGCTTAATCTGCGTTTTCAGGCGCGCCTGCAATTCATGCGGGTCAACGGGTTTGAAAATGTAGTCATTCGCGCCGATATCCAGCGCCTTGGCGATTTTACCCAGTTCGGATTCATCGGCATAAACTACAATCGGCACATAGCGCGTGGCTTCGTTGGCTTTCAAATTCGCGCAAACGCGAAGGCCTTCTTCGCTTTGCAAATTCAAATTGAGCATAATGGCGTGGATGCGTTCGCGTTCCAGCAATGGCTCGATTTCAGCGGAGGATGAAATGCCGTGGCAAATCATGCCCGCATGGTGAATGTGCTTGCGGATGATGTCCTGCTCATGCGGCGCATCATCCAGCAGAATAATCTGGCCTGAACGCATGCTTTCTTCGTCAATGTCGGCCATCATCGCGCCATTGCCTTCGCGCATGCGCCATTCATCCATCAGGCTTTTCAGGCGAAGGCAGGAACGCACGCGCGCCATCAGCGCAACGTCGTTAATCGGTTTGGTCAGGAAGTCATCTGCGCCTGCATCCAATCCGCGCACGCGGTCTTGCACATCGGACAGCGCGGTCACCATTACAACAGGAATGCCTTGCGTTGCCGGGTTGGCTTTAATCTGGCGGCATGCTTCAAAGCCGTCCATTTCCGGCATCATCACGTCCAGCAAAATTAGATCCGGTTTTTCCGTAACCGATTTTTCAACCGCCTGTACGCCGTTTTCGGCCGTTACAACGGTATAATATTCACGCGCCAGCTTGGCGCTGAGCAGCTTGACGTTCAAGGGGTTATCATCAGTAACAAGAAGGCGGGCTGACATTATTATTTATCCAGATATTTTTGCACGGTTTGAAAAAACTTGCCCACGGAGATGGGTTTGGAAAGATAATCATCGCATCCGCTTTGACGAATGCGTTCTTCATCGCCCTTCATCGCAAAAGCGGTGATGGCAATGACGGGAATAGGGCGCAGGCTGGAATCTTCCTTAATCATGCGGATAAGGTCATAACCGGAAATTTCCGGCAATTGAATATCCATCAAAATCAAATCAGGCTTTTCAGTTTGTGCAAGGCGAATGGCCTGCATGCCTTCGCGCGTTTCAAGAATGCGGTGACCTTTCGACGACAATAAATCGCGGAACAGTTTTGCGTTCAGCTCATTGTCTTCGACAATCAGAATTGTTTTTCCGTTTTCGGTCATACGTCTTGGGACAAAAGGTGGTGTTGAATCAGTATGTTGAGCCATAAGAATGTCAGGTGAAAGTTAAGAAACCCCTGACATAAAAAACGTGCCTATTTCATTGGGGATTGCAGTATTACGAGTGCGGAACGGCGTTATCCGAGCTGCATTTTGCTGCGCCCAGCGACTTAACCTCAACAAGGTCTGCTGTCATGGAATAATCACCATAATCGATGGTCATGGTTTTAATGATTCCGTTATCCAGCAGCACCATATCCATTTCATAATCGGGCGACCCTGTTTCGCTGTTGGGCGCAAAGAACGCCATGCGGATTGGCCATGCCTTTACATTCAGCATCTGGTTTTCTTTTTCCTTGCCTGAATGGGGGCCCGAGCTTGCTTTTTCAATCGTAGGCTTGATGTCAACCGCCGGATTGATGAAGGAGCTGATTTCGCTGAAGCCTTTTAAATCTGCGCCGTCAAACACATTCACGCTAAAGAATTTATCGCCCTTGCGCGCATGTTCCAGCAATTGCATGGTGTGATGCGCGGGGAATAATGCGCCTGCCAGATTGATACGCTTTTCATTATCGCCCGAATACACCGCTTCACCCGTGCCAAGGCCATCCACGCCGACATTCAAGTTGGCATAGCCGTGAAACGTTTCATTGTTGTCTTTTTCATCGCCCGTGCGGCGGGTGTGGAAGTTAAAGCTGGAGCCATCCTTGGCTTCGCGGCTTACCAAATCGCTGACCGTATCGCTTACCTCGCCTTCGCTATAGAAGAAGCGCAACTGCATCTTCTGCTCCACGTTCCATGCGTGGCAATCATCGGCCCATGAAAACAGCATGCGGCCGGAAATATCGCTGACCCGGCTGCCATTGCGCGTGCCGGAAAGCTTGATGGAATACATCGCGCGGTGCGGCTGAATAGCCAGCGCTGCGGCGGGTGGTGGTGGCGCTTTGGTGAGCGTGGAAACAGCGGCGGGGGCTTTGGGGTCTGATCCGGTCAGAACAGCGGCATTTAAAACACCAAAAAACATCAACCCGAAAAAGCCTGCGAAAAACGCGCCTATAACCAAGGTGGGAAGAAGCCTTAAAGGTTGATTTAAAATCCTCATCAAATAATTTGCTCCTAATACCAACCTATTGTGTCATTAAATAGTTAAGCAAGCTTTACGCAAAAACCCGAAATTAACAAAAAAACCTATATTTTTCAGGGTTTAGCGCGCTTTTCGTTAGGCAATTTTTACCGCAAAAGAATGGTTTTAAGATGGCGCGGGATTGAGTCCCCGCGCATTTTACTGAAAAAACCAGATTTTTCAGGGCGTTGTTCGGTCATTCCGGCTGGCACAGTGCTTGCACTGCTTCACTCCAATCGTGTGCATAAGCACAAAATGTGAGGATGGAGAAAACAAGATGGCTCGTTACCCCCAATCGCTGAAGATGCCAAACACAAATTTAAGTGGCGCAAGTTTGAAAAACAGCGATACGGATTATACAGTACCGCTAAAAGACAGCATCATCGATCAAACGCTTAACCGCGCACGTATTGGTGATTTAGACGCGGCACTTGCAGCGATTGGGGAAGCCGAACACCTTATTCAGGCGCAACGTCGCCGCATTGCCTATCTTGAAACGCTTTCTTTAAGTGATGAAGTCACGGGCCTGATGAACCGCCGCGGTTATATGAATGCCTTGCACCGCGAGCTGGCATCGGCCAAGCGTGACCTGCAGGCGCATGGCATTATCATGATGTTCGATTTGGATGATTTTAAGCTGGTGAACGATACCCACGGCCATGCGGCGGGCGATGCGTATTTATCATCATTTGCAGCGGTTTTAAGCAATGAAGTGCGCCCATCCGATATCGTGGCGCGCATTGGCGGCGATGAATTCGCGGTGATTTTAACCCGTGCTGCCGCCAAGCCCGGCATTGCCAGAGCCAGCGCGATTGCCAAAACCATCAACAGCAAAATCATGACATGGCGTCAGCATACGCTTCAATTTAAGGCAAGTTGCGGTCTTGCAACCTATACCGGCCGCGATATCGCCGAAGCGGTAATGGTTTCCGCTGACCTTAAGCTTTATGCCGATAAGCAAAAGCGCAAAAAGAAATAATAAGAAAAAATCATAAGTAAAAACAGCATCGACTGAACCCAATTAACCTTAAACGCAAATAATAGCCTTTTATGGCATGTGGTATTCTATCTCTAGAACAGATAGAGGATTTGTTGCGCCTAAGCACTGCAAGCAGGGAAGAGTTTCTTTTATTCGGCAGGGCCGTTGCCGAAGTTTTGCGCGCGCATAGTCCAGATAAACAATGGACAATCAGTTTGGAAGGTGAGGGGAATAGCGGTAAATCGCTGCTGGCGCTTGCTGCCAATTACTTCCTCAACCCGCATTTATACCCATCCGGTATCACGAAAGATGATAAAATCGATTTGCTGGCAACCGCAAAGCAGGATGGTCATTACCGCTTGCAAGATGAACGCATTTATTTCAGCGACGGCTTATTCCACATTGATTTCAGCGATAAATCCAATCAGGGCGATCAATGGCAGCGCGACCTTGATAAGCACAGCGACATCAAACTGTTCTATCTATCGAATGTGTGGAGTTGGACAAAGCTGCGCAATAAAAGCGGCGCACCAATACCAGCCGATAAAGTTGCTGTTGATATGCGCATCGCTGTGAATAGTGCCGATGAAAAACAGGGCGATTTTATACGGGTTGTTAATTTCCGCAGCGGCGATAATGAATTGGATAAAAAAATCCGCGCGCGCTTTCAGGAATTGATAAAACCACAGCCAGGAGCGCCATTGCCGCGCGCGGTAAAAGCCGCCAAACCAAGCAGTGATGCGTAAAATAGATAAAGTTTGAACTATTATTCAGCCTTGGTTAATCGGCTGCGCATAGGCTGTCCTGATACGTATCAGGATTTTTAATGACCATTACCGAAAAACAGACCGATATGATTTGCTGGGCTGGATTTACATGCAGCATCGGCTCATATCTTTTGCTCAACCTGCACATGATTACTGCAACGGGCGCGGTGTTCATTGTCATGAATTGCTTGGCGGCATTGTTCTTTGGCTATGGCGCGTTCAACAAAAAGCTCAACGCGATTGTTGCGCAGAACGTTGCATGGTTCTGCATCACGCTGATTGGCGCTTATAACGCGATTGTAAGCTAACGCCAAGCTAAGCCGTCTTTTTTACCGGAACATCAACCTTGATGTGCAATTCCTTCAGCTGCATGGGCTGAACGAAGTTTGGCGCTTGCATCATCAAGTCTTCCGCGCGCTGGTTAAGCGGGAAGGCGATGACTTCGCGGATATTCGGTTCATCCGCCAGCAGCATCACAATGCGGTCGATACCGGGGGCTGAACCACCGTGCGGCGGTGCGCCCAATTTCAATGCGGATAGCATGCCGCCAAAACGGGTTTCCAAATCTTCCTTGCTGTAACCGGCAATACCAAACGCTTTGTACATGACTTCCGGCTGGTGGTTACGGATAGCGCCGGATGATAATTCAATACCGTTGCATACAATATCGTACTGGAAGGCTTTGATGTCCAACGGGTTCATCTTTTCCAATGCATCCAGACCACCTTGCGGCATGGAGAATGGGTTATGGGAAAAATCGATCTTGCCTGTCACTTCATCGGCTTCGAACATCGGGAAGTCCACAATCCAGCAGAAGCGGAATGCGTTCTTTTCAATGATGTCCAGTTCCTGGCCAATCTTGGTGCGCGCCTGGCCTGCCATCTTCGCGGCTACGGCTGGCTTGTCGCAAACAAAGAACACGGCATCGCCATCGCTTGCACCTGTAACTTTACGCAATGCAGCTTGCGCCTCGGCTGGAATAAACTTCGCAATCGGGCCTTTGCCTTCATTTGCTTCAAACAGCACGTAACCCAAACCCGGTGCGCCGATTTCCTTGGCCCAGTCATTCAGTTTGTCAAAGAAGCTGCGTGGGCGGTCTGAAACCTTCGGCGCGCGAATGGCGCGAACCACGCCGCCCGTATCAATATTGCCCTTGAATGCCTTGAACGTCACATCATCGCGTTTAAATACTTCGGTGACATCGCAGATTTCCAGCGGGTTGCGCAAATCGGGCTTGTCATTGCCGTATTTCAGCATGCTGTCGGCATAAGTGATGCGGCGGAAAGGGAAGCCATCAATCGCAGGTTTCGCATCGCGGCGGAAATTGCCAAACTTTTCAAATGTGGAATGCAGCACGGGTTCAATCGCGCCAAATACATCTTCCTGCGTGACAAACGACATTTCAAAATCGAGTTGGTAGAATTCGCCGGGGCTGCGGTCGGCGCGGCTGTCTTCATCGCGGAAGCAGGGCGCGATTTGGAAATAACGGTCATAACCCGCGACCATCAGCAATTGCTTGAACTGCTGCGGTGCTTGCGGCAACGCATAGAACTTACCCGGATGCAAACGGGATGGCACCAAAAAGTCGCGTGCGCCTTCGGGGCTGCTGCTTGTCAAAATCGGGGTTTGGAATTCATGGAAGCCCTGATCAATCATCTTCGCGCGGATATGGCTGATAACTTCCGAGCGCAGGATGATATTTTCCTGCATCTTCTTGCGGCGTAAATCGAGGAAGCGGTAACGCAGACGCGCATCTTCACCCGCATCTTCATCGGAGTTTACTTGGATAGGCAGCGGGTCTGCTGCGCCGAGGACGGATATCTCTTTAATATCCAGTTCGATTTCGCCGGTGGGCAGTTTAGTGTTAATCGTTTCATCAGGGCGGCGAACTACCGCGCCGGTGAAGCAGACGACCGACTCGTTTTTCAGCGCTTCAACCTGTTTGAAAATCGGGTTCGATTGGTCAATCACGCATTGGGTCATGCCGTAATGGTCGCGCACATCAATGAACAGCAGGCTGCCGTGGTCGCGTTTACGGTGAACCCAGCCGGAAATGCGGGCGGTTTTGCCAATATCAGCGCCGCGCAGCGCGCCGCAGGTGTGTGAGCGATAAATATGCATAATTCTACTTTGCTTTAATGGTGGATAGTCTATGAATAGAGTTTTTAAAGGCTTTCTACGTGGCAATCAACATGCTTATCAGCACCAATGATGAATTAAAGGCGCTTTGCGGCAAGCTCCGCAGCAGCCGCTTTCTGGCTATCGATACCGAGTTTATCCGCGACCGTACCTATTGGCCGCGGCTTTGCCTCATTCAGGTGGCTGGGGAAAACGATGTGGGGGCCATCGACCCCTTGGCGGAGGGCCTTGATTTAGCCCCGTTGCTGGAACTGCTTTATGACGAAAAAATCCTGAAGGTATTTCACGCCGCGCGGCAGGATTTGGAAATCTTTTTCCATGTCACCGGAAAAGTTCCGGCGCCAATTGCCGATACGCAAGTCATGGGCATGGTATGCGGTTTTGGCGAAAGCGTGAGTTATGAAAACATCGTCGCCAAATTGGCCAAGGGCACGATTGATAAATCATCGCGCTTTACCGATTGGGCGCTGCGTCCGCTTTCCGAAAAGCAGTTGAACTATGCGCTGGATGATGTGCGCTATCTGCGTCCCGTGTTTGAAAAGCTGGAAGCCAAATTGGCGGAGTTAAACCGCGCGGATTGGATTAGCGAAGAAATGCAAATCCTGCGCGAACCTTCCACCTATCGCCTGGAACCCGACCAGGCATGGAGGCGGCTGAAGATAAAGATGGATAAGCCCAAATTCTTCACATTAGTCAAAGATTTGTGTGCGTGGCGCGAACGCGAGGCGCAAAGCATCGATATTCCGCGCAACCGCGTTCTGCGCGACGAAGCCTTGATGGAAATTGTGCATCACGTACCAAAGGATGCGGGTGAATTAGCGCGCGTGCGCGGCCTGTCATCCGAATTTGCCAAGAACCGCTTGGGCACAGGCATTCTGGAAGTGATTAAAAACGCGCAATCCCGCACGCCCGATGCCTTGCCCGATGAACTGCGCAAAAACCATCTGCCGTCCAGCCTTGGCGCGGTGGTGGATATGCTGAAAGTCCTGCTGCGCCTGGTTGCGGAAGAAAACGATGTGGCGGCAAAACTGATTTCCAATTCATCCGATCTGGATATTCTGGCGGAGCATGACAATGCCGATATCATGGCGATGAAGGGCTGGCGCTATGAATTGTTTGGCAAGAAAGCCTTGGCGCTAAAGCAGGGAAAGCTTGCCCTGAAGTTAAACAAAAATAAAATCCAGTTCATTGATGTGTAGCTTATGCCGGGCTGTGGCTTTTTTCCCACCTTTTCGCCGAAAACACGGTTAATCTTTGATTAAAAAACGCCAATTTAGAATTTGTTAGGCAAATGGGAACATACTTCTCAGCAGTTAAATTGGAAGCACACGCATGGCATTTGGATACCGTTTTAAAAAATCATCGGAATTCACGGAAAGCGCAAAACGCTATAATCCAAAGCTGTTCGCATCACTGCAAACCCAGGCATCACCGCTTGCGTTGATTGAGACTCCAAAAATCAATATCGAAGAATTCGCAACCAACTTCGAGCGCATTCTTGGCGATGTGGAAGGCACGCACGCACCCATGCGTAAAGACAGCACCGTTGATTACTCTGAAACAATGGCTGAAACGTCAGCCGCTTAAAACCATTCCCTAAAATGCAGGATATTATTCAGCGGGCATTAACCTTGCTTTGCTATTGTTCGTCTCCCAGTTTTATTTTCTGTGAAAATACCATTTGAAGGAGCAAGGTTATGGCTGATTCAATTTTCCTCTTCGCAAAACGCATCATGAAGCAGGCAATGACCAAGATGTATGCAGCTCCTATGAAGCACGACATGGCCGAAATGGGTGATCGCAACTATGTGCGCTCCAGCAACTGCCTTAACGCCCACCGCGTGATGACCCACAAGATTGTGCTGATGAATATGCGTCAGGAACAAGGTTACGCATGGCCAAAACAATGGTCAAAGCGTTCGGAAATCTTTGCACCAAAGAAAATTTTGTCGGCTTAAAATTCTTTCAGCTTGATGTCAGGCGGTTTACTGCCTTCCAGAATGGCAGAGCCCCGGCCCGAAAGGCTGGGGTTTTTCATGAAGTATTGATGCGCTGAAAACGGCTCGTCACTGCCTTCGGGTTTCAGGCGGCGATAGCCGCCATCCGAATCCATTTCCCAGCTTTGCAAATTATCCTTCAGGCACGCGACCATGATCTGGTTCAAAATCTGCGCGTGCACGGTCGGGTTTTCAACCGGAGTCATTACTTCAATGCGGCGGTCAAGATTACGCTGCATCCAATCGCCCGAGGTGATGAATACTTTTGCGTCTGGGTTGGGCAGCATCTCGCCATTGCCAAAGCACAGAATGCGGCTATGTTCCAGAAAGCGACCTATGATGCTGCGTACGGTAATGCGTTCAGAAAGCCCGGGGATATTGGGTTTCAGGCAGCATATGCCGCGTATGACAAGCGTGATTTCAACGCCCGCGCTTGACGCTTCATAAAGCTTATCGACCATATCAGGGTCAACGAGCGAATTCAGCTTTGCCCAAATGCAGGCGTTCCTGCCAGCCTTGGCGTTCGCCATTTCCACATCAATCAATTCATAAATTTTCTTGCGCATGGTCAGTGGCGCGAAACCCAGTTTTTCCATCGCCTTGGGTTCGGCATAGCCGGTCATGTAATTAAACAGCGCGGCGGTATCACGGCCAATCGCCGCATCCGTCGTGAAGAAGGAAAGATCGGTATAAATTTTTGCGGTTTGCGGGTGGTAATTGCCCGTGCCGATATGCACATAGGATTTAAGCCCGGTTTTTTCACGGCGCACGACCATCGAAAGCTTGGCGTGGGTTTTCAAATCGGTAAAGCCATAGACAACCTGCGCGCCCGCGCTTTCCAATGCGCGGCTGATGCTGATATTGGCTTCTTCATCAAAGCGCGCTTTCAATTCCACCATCACGGTTACGGCTTTGCCGGCCGTCGCCGCTTCAATCAATGCCTGCACAATCGGGCTGTTGGCGCTGGTGCGGTAAAGGGTCTGCTTAATCGCCATGACATCGGGGTCTTTGGCGGCCTGGCGCAGGAAATGCACCACTGCATCAAAACTTTCGTAAGGGTGGTGGATGATCAGGTCTTTCTTGCTGATGGCCGCGAACATGTCACCCTGAAAATCGCTGATGCGTTCGCTTTGGCGCGGCACATAAGGCTTGAAGCGCAAATCATCGCGCCCGCAATTCACCAATTCGCGCAAATCGGAAAGCCCGTTAAATCCTTTGACGATGTGAATGTATTTTTCTTCCACGTGAACTTGCTCGCGCAAAAAGGCGCGCAGGCGTTCGGATGTATCGGTGTGAATGCCCAAGCGTATCACCTGGCCCATGCGGCGTTTCTTGACCGCGTGCTCGTATGTGCGCAGCAAATCTTCCGCGCGGTCATCGAATTCCAGTTCGGTATTGCGTACCACGCGGAACACGCCCGATGACTTAAGCGTGAAGCCTGGGATGATTTCCTCAACAAACAGCAGAATAATGCGTTCCAGTTGAATGAAACGCTGCTTTTCACTGCTTTCATCCTTGTTGCGCAGATAGACAAACCGCTCCACGCTGGTTGGAATGGGGATAAGGTGGCGCATGATTTCGCCGGTCGCTTGTTCTTCCATTTCCAGTACCAGCGCAACGCCCTTATTCGGAATAAGCGGGAAGGGGTGCGCAGGGTCGACCGCGATAGGGGTGAGGAGCGGCAAGACCATCATCTGGAAAAACTCGTGCAGCCATGCAGTGTCACCTTTGGTGAGTTCGCTGGTGCGGCAGACATAGATTTTATTTTCTTCCAGTTCCTTGCGGATTTCCTGCCAGCATTTTTGCTGGCGCTCCAGCATCCGTGCGGTTTTGGTGTGGATTTTTTCAAGCTGCTGTTCGGGCGTTAAGCCGTCATCGCTCAGCGCATCCACCTGATTGTAGATTTGGGCGTGGAGGCCGCCGATGCGCACCATGTAAAATTCATCAAGGTTAGCGGCGGAGATAACCAGAAAATTCAACCGTTCCAGAAGCGGATGTGCCGGGTTAAATGCCTCGTCCAGGACGCGGTTATTGAACGCCAGCCACGATAATTCGCGGTTATTGAAACGCGATGCGCTGTTTTTTTCAGAATCTGTGGCTGTGTTTGACATGAAAGGTCTTTATTAAGGTGGTAAACTAGGTTTAGCTATCAGATATTAAGAAGATGTTTCCAGCCGGAAAACCCCCTAGGAAAACCTCGCGAATAACATGAAAACCTTGATCCTTTTACGCCATGCTGAAGCTGCCGATTTACAGTCCGGCAAGGATGCCGATCGGCCTTTAACATCCAAGGGGCGCGGCATGGCAGTGTGGGTTGGAAATGAACTCAATAAAAAAGGCCTGTGCCCTGATTTCATTCTGGCATCTTCCGCGCAGCGCACCAAGGAAACATGCCAGCTTATGCAGGACGCATGGGCACCCGATGTTTATCCGCAGGCCTTTTTCGATCCCGCGATTTACCGCGCCGATGCGCATGAATGCTTAGAGATGATTGCCATGCAGGATGAAATCCATCAGAGCGTGATGATGATCGGGCACAACCCGTGCATTCATCAACTCGCGCTCATGCTGTGCGCCCCGGGCGAGGCGCAAAAATCGCCGGAGCTGGTGCGCAGCTTTCCGCCAACATCCTGCGTGGTGCTGACATTTGAAAGTGATTTATGGGTGCATATTCATAAGGGCAGCGGTAGATTAGTCGGTTATTTCCACCCCGAGATTGATAATCAGGCCGCATAACGATGGCACAAGCAGCAGAGGATAAGCCCTACGTTGGCGTAGAGTGGCAAGAAAAAGCATTTGTGGTGGATATGGCCGCGCTGGAAGCGTTTGGCTGCATGGCAATTGCCCTTGCCGATGGCACTGTATCCTTGCGTTTAATCAGCAAGCCTGAAACCGAACTTGCGCCAGCGATTGCCGCGCATAAAACGGGCTTAACGGCGCTGGCGATTGCACCCAGCGGCAAGGCATTCATTTCCATTGGCGAAGATGGCCGCATCGTGCGCATCGCGCCCGATGGCGCCGTTCAGCAACTGGCCCACATTGAAAAAGCATGGATTGAACAATTGGCCGTGCATGAAAGCGGGCTGATTGCCGTCAGCGCCAAGAAAACCGTTTATGTGTTCGATGAAAGCGGAAAAGCGCGCGGTGAATTCGCAAGCCACCCCAGCACGGTTCAGGGCCTTTGCTTTGACCCCAAAGGCAAGCGCGTTG
Source organism: Alphaproteobacteria bacterium (assembly GCA_021732145.1). GTDB lineage: Bacteria > Pseudomonadota > Alphaproteobacteria > UBA9219 > RGZA01 > RGZA01. The sequence continues at coordinate 8,586 of JAKFVN010000050.1, read as the reverse complement.
CCGCCAGCCATTATGGCGGCGTGAGTTTGTGGTGGGTGAATGGCGAAGCAGGGCAGGTGCCGCAACGTTTGAACTGGAAAGGCTCCCACCTTTCGCTTGCATGGAGCATGAATGGAAAATATTTGCTGACCGCCATGCAGGAAAATACATTGCATGGCTGGCGTACCCCGGATTTTGCCGATTTCCAAATGAGTGGTTATGCGATTAAGCCCAAATCATTCAACTGGTCGCATGATAACCGCTGGCTGGCCAGTTCGGGCTCGCCTGGTATTGTCTGCTGGGATTGCGGCGGCAAAGGCCCGATGGGCAAGCCCGCAACCGTGCTGGCGCAAGATTGCGAAGATATTTCAACCAGGGTTGCCTGCCATCCATCGCTTGATTTGGTCGCGGCGGGAACAATGGCGGGTGCTGTGTACATGGCACGGTTTCAAGATGACCGCATCGTGCGTTTGAAAACAAATACGAAAAGCGAGATTACATCGCTACGCTGGAGTGATAATGGCCAAACATTATTGGGCGGCGCGGAAGACGGCTCCGCCTACGCTTGGGCGTTTTCTGAATAAACTTTCGTTTTCAAATAATCCGGCACGCGCACATCATAGGTTGTGCCGTGGTGAATAAGCGGACGCTTTTCTGCGATGAATGGTTTGATTTTTTCAAGATGGAATAATCCCAGCCCGTAATCCTTGCCAATCGCCATGACGCGGGCAACATCAAACCCTTCATGCAATATATTATGGTGGCGTTCGGGCGGCAGGCCTTCGAATTTAAACGGCAGATAGCGCTTTTTAATAAGGCCTCGGTAATGCGTGCGCGCCGTTAATTCCTGCCCCATATAGCAGCCCTTCGTCCAGCTAATTGCATTCAATACATCGAAATTGATTTCCAGCAATGTGGAATGGCCGGTTTCAATTTCCACCAACCCTTCCGCCACGCCGTTTTTATAACGCCATTCGCGGTAATCGCTTTCTTCCTTATTAGTGGCAATGCTGGCGGCATCCGTTTTTTTGATAATCAACCGTTCGCCCATTTCGGCAAGGCGCGGATCGGCAAAGGCGCGGGGGTGGCCGCTGGCTGCGCCCCACAATGCAAACACCGAAAAATGCTTGCGCGTATCTTCCAGCGCGACGTGCGAACGCATTTTATAAAAAGACAGGCGCTTTACCAAATCATTGATTTGGTCATTATTGCAATCAATCAGCAACGCATCGCCATCCGGCACCACAAAAAAATCGAACAGGTATTTGCCCTGCGGGGTCAGGAACGCAGCAAACAGCGGTTTGCCATCCATCGCCAGCTGAATATCCTGGCTAATCAGCCCTTGCAGGAACGTATAACGGTCAGGCCCCACCAGGCGCAGGACTGCGCGGCTCTCTAAAAGGGCGGTTTTTGTTGCTCCGTTCATGCACTTTGACATAGCGCACTTCCGTCGTCTATCAAATAGGGAATTGGGGGGGGTATGATAGGCAGCCCAAAAAAATGTTTGTTCATAACATCGAACCGTCTTGGCGATGCGGTGATTTCAACCGGCTTGTTGGAGCAGGCGATTGCGCGCTTCAAGCCAACGGAAGTCACCATTGCATGCGGCCCCATTCCCGCGCCGTTATTTACCGCTGTTCCGAATTTAAAACGCATCATTATTCTGGATAAAAAAGAAGGCGGGATGCACTGGCTGAAGCTGTGGCTGGAAGTCTTCCCGCACATCTGGGATGTCGTGATTGATTTACGCAATTCAGCAGTGTCGTATCTTATCTTCAGCAAAAAAACCTTCCGTTTTACCAAGGGCGTGGAGACTGAACACAAATCCCACCAACTGGCGAAGGTGATGGGGCTGCTTGATAATGTTCCTTACAACAAAATCTGGCTAAGCGAAGCTGCAAAGCAGCAAGCGCAGACGATATTGCATGACGGCGACCCCGTTTTGGCATTATGTCCAACCGCGAATTGGCAGCCCAAAACATGGCCAGCCGAACGCTTCATTGATGTAGCGCTGCGCCTGCCATTCCAGCGCGTGGCGATTTTTGGCGCGGAACATGAACGCGAACAGGCCGCGCCGATTATCACCGCGCTTCAGGAAAGATTTGATGTGATTGACCTGGTTGGAAAAACAAATCCACTGGAAGCAGCAGCATGTTTGGCGCGCTGTAATCTGTGCATTGCCAATGACTCCGGCCTCATGCATATCGCGGCGGCGATGGGCATTCCAACCCTTGGGCTTTTCGGGCCAAGCAATGATGTGGAATACTCCCCGCATGGTTCGCGCACGGCCTTTGTTCGCGGTGCACCGTTTTACGGGCTTGAATACACAACAAACCCGTTTGGCCTCATGCAGGCCATTAATGTGGATGCCGTGGTAAAGGCCGCCAAACGGCTTATTTAGTAAATGCTTTGACAAAAAAGCCTAGCAGCCTATCCTCTGCTCCATTCCAAGAGGTGCTCTTTTAAACCTCAAACAACGTATCGGTGGCGACCGCCACCGCGCGAGCTTATGCAAGCGGAGCCGTACGGCGTTTGAGTGCATGAAGGGCTGAGAAATACTCTTAGAACCTGATCCGGGTTGTGCCGGCGGAGGGATGGAATGGCTAAATCCACCAATCCCTCATTGCTGCACGCTCAAAACGATAAAGGGGTTTGCCATGCTCGATAACGCTAATGATATGACGGTTACAACCGGTGCTTTTCCATCTTCGCGCAAAGTATATGTGGAAGGCGACAAGCATAAGGATGTGCGCGTTGCGATGCGCGAAATTGATTTAGCGCCCGAAGCCAAAGAAGAACCGATGCGCGTCTATGACACATCGGGCGCGTATTCCGACCCCAGCATTCAAATTGATATTACCAAAGGCTTATCCGCCATCCGCCGTGAATGGATTATGCAGCGCGGCGACGTGGAAGTAGTAAAGGGCCGCGCCCGCAAACCCGAAGATGATGGTTTGGCGCCCGGTGAAGTGTTGAAAGTTGCGCAGTTTGACCGCTCACAGGTGCCAGTATTACGCGCCAAAGACGGTAAAGCCGTAACCCAATTGGCCTATGCGCGCGCGGGCATAGTCACCCCGGAAATGGAATATGTGGCCATCCGCGAAAACATTGGCCGCAAAGCAAAATTGAAGGAAGCCGAAGATAAGGGCGAGCGTTTTGGCGCAAACATCCCCGATTTTGTAACGCCGGAATTCGTGCGCGATGAAATCGCCGCTGGCCGTGCGATTATTCCCAACAACATCAACCACCCTGAATCCGAACCGATGATTATCGGCCGCAATTTCTTGGTGAAGATTAATGCGAATATCGGCAACTCCGCCGTTGCATCCAGCGTGGCGGAAGAAGTTGAAAAAATGGTCTGGTCGATCCGCTGGGGCGGCGACACCGTTATGGATTTGTCAACGGGCCGTCACATCCATACCACACGTGAATGGATTATCCGCAATTCACCCGTCGCCATTGGCACCGTGCCCATTTATCAGGCGCTGGAAAAAGTAAACGGCAAGGCCGAAGATTTAACATGGGAAATCTTCCGCGATACGCTGATTGAACAATGCGAGCAGGGCGTGGATTACTTCACCATCCATGCCGGTGTGCGTTTGGCATACATTCCCCTTACCGCAAAGCGCGTAACGGGCATTGTATCGCGCGGCGGCAGCATCATGGCGAAGTGGTGCCTGGCGCATCATAAGGAGAACTTCCTCTACACGCACTTTGAGGACATCTGCACATTGCTGAAGCAATATGACGTTGCATTCTCATTGGGTGATGGTCTGCGCCCGGGTTCAACCGCTGATGCGAATGATGCCGCGCAGTTTGGCGAATTGGAAACCTTGGGTGAGCTGACAAAAATCGCATGGAAGCATGATTGCCAAGTGATGATTGAAGGCCCCGGTCACGTGCCCATGCACAAGATTAAAGAAAACATGGATAAGCAGTTGGAAGTGTGCGGCGAAGCGCCGTTCTATACGCTTGGGCCGCTTACCACCGATATCGCGCCGGGTTACGACCATATCACCTCCGCCATCGGCGCGGCGATGATTGGTTGGTTCGGTACCGCCATGCTGTGTTACGTGACACCAAAGGAACATCTTGGCCTGCCTAACCGCGATGACGTAAAAGTTGGCGTAATCACCTATAAAATCGCGGCGCATGCCGCCGATTTGGCAAAAGGCCATCCGGGCGCGCGCCTTCGTGATGATGCGCTTTCGCGTGCACGCTTTGAATTCCGCTGGAAGGATCAGTTTAATCTGGCGTTAGACCCCGATACGGCGGCATCATTCCATGATGAAACATTGCCAGCCGAAGGCGCGAAGCTTGCGCATTTCTGCTCCATGTGCGGGCCTAAATTCTGCTCCATGAAAATCTCGGCCGAAATCCGCGATATGGCGGATAAGGGCATGCAGGAAAAATCAACCGAGTTCCGCAAATTGGGCAGCCAGATTTATCACGACGCTGCCGAGTAATATCAAAACGCTATGACCTTCATTCTTCTCGATAATACGAAAGACAAGAATGAAGGGGCGTGGCTCTTTGAAAACCCTGATGAAATAATCAAAGCCGATACGCCCGAACAGGTTGCATCTGCACTGGAAAAGCTGGAAGCCGCCAATCAAAACGGCCTTTATACCGCTGGGTTTTGTGCGTTTGAACTGGCCTATGCGCTGGAGCCGTGCCTTACGCCGCTCATGCCGGAAAAGCGCCCAGAAAAAAATAACGTGCCCTTGCTGTGGTTCGGCGTGTTTAAAACACGACAGAAGCTTTCGGCGGATGAAGCAACAACTTACCTGAAGAAAAAAAGCAAAAGCGATGCGCAGGTTTCAGCGTTAAAACCAGAATGGAATTTGGAGGAGTACAAGCAACGGTTTGAAAGAACCCGCAACGCCATTATCGCGGGCGATGTATACCAGCTTAATCTTACTTTCAAAACATCGTTTGAATGCAAGGGTGATGGTGCCGCGCTTTATTTAAAACTGCGCCAGCAGCAGCATGTTTCATTCGGTGCCTATATTGATGCGCCGGAATTCAAGGTGCTGTCGTTGTCGCCAGAATTATTCATTCGTCAAACTGGTACGCAAATCGAAACCCGCCCCATGAAGGGCACGGCGCCGCGAGCGTATGTGCCGCAAGATGATGTGAAGGCAGCGCAGGCGCTGGCGGCAGATGTGAAATCACAGGCCGAAAACCTGATGATTGTTGATTTGATGCGCAATGATATTGGCCGCATTGCCGAAACGGGAAGCGTGAAGGTTGCCAAGCTGTTTGAAACCGAAACCTACAAAACCCTGCATCAGATGATTTCAACCGTGCAGGCCAAACTGAAACCAGAAACAGGCCTAACCGAATTACTGAAGGCGTTATTTGCGCCGGGTTCCATTGTGGGTGCACCCAAAATTCAGGCGATGAAGATTATTCGTGAGCTTGAAACATCACCGCGCGGGGTTTATTGCGGCGCGATTGGCATGATGGGCAAGGATGAGAAGGTATTTAACGTCGCCATTCGCAGCATTATCTTGCATCCAAACGGGCAGGGCGAGATGGGCGTGGGCAGCGGCGTTGTCTATGATTCCGTTGCTGCCAGCGAATATGAAGAATGCTTGCTGAAAGCCAAATTCTTCGCGGCGGCCCAAGAACCTTTTGGCCTTATTGAAACCCTGCGCCTTGATAAGGGCAAAGGGTATGTGCTGCTGGATAGGCATTTGGAACGGCTTGAAGCATCCGCGCGGTATTTCGGCATCCCGTTCAATAAAGACCCGATTATGTGGGGTTTGCAGGATTTGGAAAAACGCCAACAGGATGCGCATAGCCGCGTGCGGCTGGTGATTTTGCCGGATGGCGATGTGCGCGTGGAAATTGAAGCCTTGGCGGCTGAAACGCTGAATAAAACCATGCGCTTTATCATCGCGCCGTCGCCCATCAACCGTAACAACGTGCATCTTTATCATAAGACAACCCAGCGTGCCTTTCTGGATGAACCGTTAAAGCGCGCCAAGCAGCAACATGATTGCGATGAAGTCGTGTTTGTGAACGAAGCGGGGGAGTTGACCCAAGGCAGTTACATGAATCTCTTCTTGGAACAGGAGGATGGCAGCTATGTAACGCCGCCTGTTTCAGCAGGATTATTACCGGGCACCTTCCGCGCCGAATTCATGGCAGAAAACCGCGTGATTGAGAAAACCCTGTTCCCCGATGATTTGGAAACCGCCAAGCAGGTTTATCTGGGCAATTCCGTGCGCGGGTTATTAAACGCCGTATTGGTTTCATGATGTTTCAAAAAAGCCAATAAAACATGGCATGTTTATAAATAATATAATTCCTACAAACACACTTGACAATAAGCGCCTTGTTTCATATATTCCTTTCACTCATTGACATATCGCCAAAAACAATTTGTCGGTGTATCGCGGGATTTGAAGGGCTTGCTTGCAACCGCGTTACCAAGTGCTAAAGCGCTATAGCGAAGGGGCAAGTGCACCCCTAAACGGTAATCTCATTACCGCTGCTGTAGTCCCTACAGATTGCTAGGTTTCATCAGCCAACCGATCTGCATTTTGGACAAACAGCAGGAGCAATCCATGCCACAGCATGATGAATTAGCGCATCTAACCACGTTTTCATTAAGTAATCTGGTTCGGGTTATCGGCCTTTCGGAACGCATTCCGCCCAATCGTTACGCTGAAATCAAACGGCCAGTGCCAAAACAACACAGCGTGCCTTTACGTGAGAATCGGGCCCCAAGATCGGTTGTCGAAGCCATGTTTCTTGTGCCATAAGGTCGCGCATCGATGGCCCTTCATTCTTCAGCCCAACCAACGAAGTCTGACCCGCATGACGCGGAAGCACATGCTATTCGCCTTGTTGTACTTGATTTTGATCCGCGCTGGACTGCTTCAACCGTTGATGTATACGGCGAAATCGGCCCTGGCTGGATTATGGGCCCTGAAAGCGATTACCCCGTAATTTTCCAAGAATACGCTGGCAAATACCGCATTGAGCGTTTCCGCGCAGAAATTGCGGCGCTGGGCGGCTCCTTTGTGCTGAAGCCCGATTTGGATGGAACCCAGCAGGATAACCCGCTGATTTGGCGTGAAGCTGGCCTTGTATTGCCTGTTGCCCAAACCACGGAAGCAGCCGACATGGTCGCTTTTGTCGTGCAAAGCATCAGCCTTGCGGCCGAGCAATCGGGCCTCTTTACCCAAGGCAGCGTTGCCAGCATCCGTAACCCGCAGCAAAAGATTGAATCTGTTACGCGCGATAACGCAAAGCCATTATGGCGCCAGAAATGGCGCGGCAGCTGGCGCGGCGGTGAATTGCTGCCATCGAACAAATACGGCTGATTTAAAACGCGAACGCTCTGCGCCCAATTTAAAAATGTGGGCGCAAGCGCGCCTGCGTATAATAAAAACACCGCCACACATCAAAGCGGGCGGTGTTCTGGGTTTTACATAATCAGTGATTAGCGAATGTAGAGGTGCACTTCCGGTGATTGTGCGGCTTCGCTGCTGATGTTGCTCATGGAGATGCGGTTGGGTTGCAAGCCAAGCTGAATGAGCGAGCTTTTGACATTTTCAGCATTGCGTTCCGCGCGCTCTACATCGCCGCCAACTGCTGCGGGGTCGTTGCTCTTGGGGCTAACGGCTACAACGGTGAAGGCTGCATCTGGCTTGCGGTCTAATGCGGTGCTTACTGCTTGGTACATCTGGTCTTCGTAATCCACCTGTGGCTCGTTAAAGCGCACGAGAACGAGGAGTTGGCCAAGGGTACCTTCATCGCCCATCATCGCGCTAACAGGGGTTGCGCCGCGTGTGGCCGCACTGCCGGTTTTCATCGGAAGGGCGGAGCGGTTGCGGCCCAGCGGGGCGGATTGAACAGGGTCAACCGGCACGGCTGGCGGGTTGTAAACGCCGCCATTATCGGGTGACAGGCTGGTTGGTTCGCGAATGCTTGGGAAGCCGCTTACATCCACATGGGTGTTGGGCAGGGTTCCATAAATCGGTTCGTTGCCAACAATAACGGTCTGGCCAGCGAGCGAGTTACGGATGAGTTCGCCGCGGCTGATGGACAGTGCGAGCACTTGCAGGTTTTGGCGTTCGGTCGCGAGGTAGGTGTTTTGACGGCGGATATCATCATTGATTTCGCCGCGTACGCGGTCGATGTTTACGGTGCTTTTCGCCACTTCATCGCGGATCATCGCGAGCTGGTCATGATCTTCATCCAATGCGCCGGAAAGTTCAAATGCAGCCTTAATCGCTTGCAGCATGTATGCCGCTTGTGATGATGAAGCGGAAAGGGTGGTGGAGAGCAAGTTTAGCTTCGAGATGGAATAGTTGACTTCTGTCAGGCTTTGCTCAGCTTCTGACCATTGGCGTTGCAAAATCGGATTGCCGCGCGTGGTGCCTGCTTCCAAGCGTGCGGTAATCGCCGCAACGGTGGAATGGAATTGGATAGCGCCCGCAGCGCCGCGGCCGCGAAGCTGGGTGAATTCATCAACATCGCGGTCAACCGCTTGGCGAAGGCCAATCGCTTCATCGCGCAATTGGAATACGCGGTCTGAAACGCTGGAACCGCTTGGGGGGCCGAAATCAGCAAACATATTCTGGCCAACAG
>JAKFVN010000048.1 GCA_021732145.1 Alphaproteobacteria bacterium | reverse complement strand
GAAAATCCGAGACCCAGCACAACAGAAGCGAGCAAAATGGCAACCAGCAGCATTGCGGTGCTCATGGATGAGCGTGCAGGTTTTGAAGCGTTGTCTTCGCAGTGCGTATGATCAACAAGTAATGTCATGCCAGCCTCAATCAATGGATTAAAGGCCCATCATTCCAGAGCATGAATAAAAAACACTTAATTGATAAAATAATCCAATAAAACCTGATGCAATTATTTGCTCTTTTCATGCGGAATAGGGTATTATCCGCACGGAAGCATGCTGCGCTCTTCGAGAGGTCAATCATCCCCAGGGCCCATAATTAAAACCTCTAGGGAGCTGTCTCTGGCAAGGCCGTGGTCTTGTTATATGGTTCCCACCTGTACCTACAGGCCGTGAGGGATACACTGTACTAACGATTGTGTGGCTGCTTCCGCTTATTTTTACAGCCAAGGTTCATGCCAGATTTAAAAGCCCTTAAAAAGAAATTCCGCGAACATATTCATGTGGCCTTGCGCACGCAGGCAGGAATGGGCACCCCCGATGCAGCAGAAAAAATCCGTGACCACTTTTTTGGCCACTTCCCGAAATTGGACACAGCGTTAGTGGTGGCGGGCACATCCTCCATTAAAAACGAGATGAACCCCATGCTGCTGATGCAGGCATTAGAGAAGAAGGGGCACCAGCTTTGCCTGCCCATTACCCATGAACGCGCAACGCCGCTGGAATTCCGCGCTTATAAAACAGGCGATACGCTGGTGCCGCATGTATGGAATATCGGTGTTCCGGCAGAATCGCAGCCCGTCTGCGTTCCTGATATGGTGCTGTGTCCCTTGCTGGCTTTTGACCGCACCGGCGCGCGGCTTGGTTATGGCGGTGGTTATTACGATGCAACGCTGCAAAGCCTTCGCGCCCAAAAAACCATTATCGCCGTTGGCCTTGGCTATGCCGTGCAGGAGGTGGAGGCTGTTCCCGTGGGCGCGTTCGACCAGCGGTTAGACCTTATCATTACCGAAAAAGAAGTGATTGTTCCTAATAGACAAGGCTAAAACACCTCACTATGATTGGCGCGTCGTCTTTTGCTCCTTTCCATTCAAGAGGTTCACCCCATGTTGCGCTCTGCATCTCAATCACTCGCATTCGCGGCGCTTCTGGCGCTCCTTTCTGTGCCAGCTTTTGCTGAAACACATGCTGCTGCGCCTGCGGCTGCTCCATCCGCCCCTGAAGCGCCCGCTGCCGCGCCTGCGCCTGCAACACCAGAAGCACCAAAAGTAGAAACGCCTGCTGCCGCAGCGCCAGCGGTTGAAGCGCCAAAAGCGGAAGCTCCCGCAGCCGAAGCGCCAAAAGCGGAGCCAGCGAAAACTGAATCCGCAGCAAAGCCAGCGCTTGGCAAAATGCGCGACCGCTGGAAGAAGATGACGCCAGAACAAAAAGATGAAATGAAGAAGAAGGCCGAGGGCCGCCTGAATGATCGCTATGATCGCCTAAAGACGGCGGAGCAAGACAATATCAAGGGCATCATGGCTGAAATCAGCAAGCTAAACAAAGAACAGCGCTCGATCCTGATGGCGAAGATTAAGCAGCAAGCCAGCAAGGATCGCGCCGCGCGCAAGGCGATGAAGGCGATGGAAACGAATAAGGCAGAAACATCCAGGAAGGAAGCAGCGCCGGCCGCCGACCCGAACGTCGTTAAACACTAAGCCCGCCTTGCAACGTCATGCCCGCGCCATGTGGCAAGCAGGCATGACGTTTTTTATGAATAAGAAGCAACGATGCCAGAAGTAAAAAAGAACGATTTGCCTGACGCAAGCCTCCCGCCCGCGGAACATGATTTGCTGGCGCAGCGCGCGCATAAGCTCGCGGAGATGACGAAAGAATACGGCAATCCGTTCAACGTCACGCGCTTTGATAAAACGCACCATGCGGCAGCGCTGAAGAAACAGTACGAGCATCTGGCGAATGGCGAGAAGACCGAAGCGCTGGTGAAGATTGCGGGCCGCGCGATGGCCGTGCGCAACAATGGCATGTTCATTGATTTGCTGGACGATAGTGGCCGCATTCAGGTGTTTCATAATTTAAAGGAAACGCCGGAACCTGTGCTGAAGCTTCTCAAGCTGCTTGATTTGGGTGATATCATCGGCGTGGAAGGCATCATGCGCCGCACCCCGCGCGGCGAGCTGACCGTGGATGCAACCAAACTGGTTGTGCTGGCAAAGGCGCTGGAACCGCCCCCAGAAAAATACCACGGCCTGAAAGACACCGAATTCCGTTACCGCCACCGCGAACAGGATTTGGTTGCGAATGACAAGGCGCGCGAAACGCTGCGCAATCGCTTCCGCATTATTTCAGCAATGCGCCGCACATTAGATGATGCAGGCTTCTTGGAAGTTGAAACGCCCATTTTGCATAATGTGGCGGGCGGGGCTCTCGCTAAGCCGTTTAACACGCACCATAACGCGCTCGATATTCCGCTTTATCTGCGCATCGCCACCGAACTGCATTTAAAGCGGTTGGTTATTGGCGGCTTGTCGGAAAAGGTTTATGAAATCGGCCGCATTTTCCGCAACGAAGGCATCAGCCCGCGCCATAACCCTGAATTTACATCGGTTGAAATTTATCAGGCTTATGTCGATTTCGAAGAAATGATGACGCTGACTGAAAATCTGGTCGCCGGCGCATGCCGTCTTATTCACGGCTCCACCACATGCATGTTCAACGATATGGAATTGGATTTCACGCCGCCATTCCGTAGAGCTTCCATTTTCGATTTAATCAAGGAGCATACGGGCGTTGATTTCCACCAATTCCCGACCGTGGAAACCGCGCGCGCGCAAGCTTCGAAGCTGAAAGTTCCAACCGACCCGAAATCCAACTGGGGTCAAATCGTGGAAGCGGTGTTTGGCGCGAAGGTAGAAGAAAAGCTTATTCAGCCCGTGCACGTGATGGATTTGCCGAAGGAAATTTCACCGCTCGCGAAGGCCTATCCTGACAAGCCGCATGTGGCGCAGCGCTTTGAAACCTATGTCAATGGCTGGGAAATCGCCAATGCGTTCTCGGAATTGAACGACCCGCGCGAACAGCGCAGGAATTTTGAACACCAATCAGCGCAGCGTGATACGGGCAACGCCGAAGCGCATCCGGTGGATGAAGAATTCTTGAAAGCCATGTCATTCGGCATGCCGCCGATGGGCGGTCTTGGTATCGGCATCGACCGTCTGGTGATGCTGATGACCGATAGCCCGACCATCCGCGAAGTAATCGCGTTCCCGACGCTTCGCCCGCATAAAGACTGATTATCCACTGTGGAAATAATCATAGATAAGCTTTGCGAGTTCTGCGTTGATGCCGGGCACGCGCTGCAAATCGCTGATGCCGGCTTTTGAAACGCCCTGCGCGGAACCAAAATGCAGCAGTAATTTTTTCTTGCGCGTTGGGCCGATGCCTGCAATGCCGTCCAGCGGTGATTGGCTAATGGCTTTCACGCGGCGCGCGCGGTGGCTGCCAATGACAAAACGGTGCGATTCATCGCGCAAGCGTTGCAGGAAATATAAAACCGGGTCGCGCATCTCCAATTGAAAATCATCACGTCCTGGCATGAAGAACCGTTCACGCCCTGCGTTTCTATCTGGGCCTTTGGCAATGCCCACCACGGGAATATCGTTTAGCCCCAATTCCGCCAGTGTTTCCAATGCTGCATTAAGCTGGCCTTGGCCGCCATCAATCAATACCAAATCAGGGCGGCTCCATTTTTCGCTATTGGCATCCGCTTCTTCATTCATGCGCGTGAAACGACGTTTGAGCATTTCGCGCATCATGCCGTAATCATCGCCTTTGGCGAGGTCAGTGCTTTTAATATTGAATTTGCGGTACGCCTTTTTAATAAAACCTTCGGGCCCTGCGACAATCATCGCGCCAACCGCATGTGTGCCGGAGATATGGCTGTTGTCATACACCTCAATCCGCTGCGGGGTTTCGGGAAGGCTAAAGGTTTTTGCAACGCCTTCCAAAAGTACGTTCTGGCTTTTGCGTTCAGCCAAACGGCGCGCCAGCGCTTCCTTTGCATTTTGTGCCGCCATATCAATCAGGCGTTTTTTATCGCCCAGTTTTGGAACGGCAATATCGGTTTTGAACGCTTCCGCCAGCAATTCCAAATCATTGGGTTCTGTATTTATAAATAACTGCTTTGGCGCAGGTTTATCGGAATAGAATTGCGCAAGGAAGGTGGAGAGAATTTCGCCATCTTCCAAGGTGTCATCGGCCTGCGGGAAAAATGCGCGGTTACCATAATTGCGGTCATTGCGGATGAAAAATACCTGAATACAGATTTGCCCAGCTTCTCTGGCCAACGCCACCACATCCGCATCGCCAATATTATTCATATTGATGGCTTGTTTCGATTGAATGGTGGCCAGAATTTTAATGCGGTCGCGCAAATGCGCGGCATATTCAAAATCCTTATCCGTGCTGGCTTGCTGCATATCTTTTTGCAAATCTTCGAGCAGCGCATCGTTTTTACCGAGCAGGAATTCGCGCGCTTCCTTCACCTGCTGCGCGTAATTATCCACGCTCACCTTGGCAACGCATGGCGCGGAGCAGCGCTTAATATGATATTGCAGGCAAGGACGCTTACGCGCGGCAAAGAAGCTGTCCGTGCAATTGCGCAGCATAAATCCGCGCATTAGCACGGTCATGGTTTCGGTTACCGCTTCGCCCGAGGCAAAGGGGCCGAAATACCAGCCATCGCGGTCTTTACTGCCACGATATTTTACCAATTGTGGGAAATCATGGTCTTTGGTGATTAAAATATACGGGTAACTTTTATCATCGCGCAGCAGCACGTTAAACGGCGGCTGGTAATGGCGGATGAGATTGGCTTCCAGCAATAACGCTTCGGCTTCGGTATGTGTGACCACAATTTCCAAATGGTGGGTTTGCGCCACCATGCGCTGAATGCGGTTGGTGTTGCGCTCCAGCTGCGTGTAACTCGTCACGCGCTTCTTCAGGCTTTTGGCCTTGCCCACATACAGTACATCGCCCTTGGCCGAAACCATGCGGTACACACCGGGGCTGAACGGCACGTTCTTTAAATACTCCTTCAGCACCTCTGCGCCGCGCGCAAAGCCACCACCCTTAATTACAGAGTGCAAATCATCCGTGCCGCCGGGCAGCGAAGACGCGCTGCGGCTAATGCGTTTGGGATTGTTGGGATCATCGTTACTCATTCGGCTGGATTATATCCCCGATTCCTGTGGATAAGTCTTGGGATGAAATTTGTTTTTTGCCAATTATGACCAAAGAAATCGATGTTTTTACCGCTTTGCCTAAAAAATAGGCATTCAAAAAAGCAAATGAACTACAGTAACGTCGGCATTTAGCGATTTTATTCAGAAATACGCCCACAATTTCCTAATGAAACGTAAAAACTTTTTAATGTTGTTGATAAACGCGCCTAGACATTCACAAAGCTAGGCTGCGCTGCCGGGTTTTTCATGGCCGCATCCATGCCTTTCAAAATATCCTCAATCGTCGTGGCGGTGAGGGCGGCGCTGGCTTTTTCAAAATGGGCTTCGCTTTCACGCGGGTTGCGTAAGGTGGGGCCAAGGCGAAGGCCGAACACATACACATCCGGCTGGTATGCGGTTGCGTTTTTTTTTGTCCATTCTTCCAGCGCAAGCTTGCTTAAGACATAGGCGGGAAGAAGCGGCCATGACCAATCCAGCGAACGATCAAGAATGTTAAATACAAAGCGCGGGCTGTCGCTTGGGCTGCCATGCCCCGTACGCATCAATTGCGACAGGGCAATGGGCGCAGCGGCATTCACCGCCATGTGCGCTTGTAAACTTTTTTGCGTGATGCCGCCATCATCGCGTTCAAACCGTGCGGCATTATTAATGAGCGCATTCGGTGCGCCGCAGATATTCACGACATCCGCGAAAAGATTTTGCGCCGCATCCGGCTTTGTAAAATCGGCCTGAAACAGGCTTATTGTGCCGCGCTTGGCTTCAATATCATCACGCAAATGCTCGGCATCGGCCTCTGCACCGCTGTAATGCGCGGCAATGTGCCAGCCTTTTGCAGCGTAATGCAAGGCCATTGCCCGCCCGATGCGCCGCGCTGCGCCAGTGATAAGAATGGTCTTACCCATGTTGGTTCCGTGGTTTTTTCGGGCCTTGGGCCAATGCCGTAATCATGCCATGCCATGTGCGCACTTCCTGTTCGGTCAGCTCTGCGCGCAAAATGGCATTGCGCAAATTTTGCGTCATGGCGGGCTTCATTTCAGGCGATGTGAAGAACCCGCCTTCTTCCAATTCGCGTTCCAGATGTTCAAATAAATGAAAGACCTCGGCTTTGGTTGCGGGTCTGGTCTTGCCATAGTTTAAAGCGCGACTGCTCTGGGCTTCGCTGGGCCGCGACTGCGCTGTGGTGAACCATTCATAGCCCATAATCAAAACCGATTGCGCAAGGTTGAAGGATGAAAATTCAGGGTTCGCCGGAATGCCAATCAGTTTTTCAGCGCAAGCCAAATCCTCGTTAATCAGGCCGGTGCGTTCCGGCCCAAACATCAGGCCGATTTTCTCGCCCGCCTGTATCTTGGCATGGATTTCGGCAATCGCTGCGCGCGGCGTGAGCATTTCCTTGGCCATGTCGCGCGTGCGCGCGGTGAGGGCATAGACGCTGTTTAAATCACCAACGCCTGCTTCAGTTGTTGGGTATAGCGTTGTGTTTTTTAGGATATCAGTTGCGCCTGCCGACGTTGCGTCCATGCGTTCCTGCAAGGTATTGGAAAGCGGCCAAGGGTCGCGCGGGTCAACAAGGCGTAAATCGCCCAAGCTGCAATTCATCATCGCGCGCGCGGTCGCGCCGATATTCTCGACCATTTGCGGGCGAACCAGAATGATGACAGGCGTGCTCACGTTGGGCGACAGTTACGCTTAGTTTGCCTTTAGAAGGAAGAACAGATTGAGCGATGACGGATTGGTTGTGCAAATCGCAGCTGAAATCGTTGTAAACTGCGTGGTGTTGGTAACTGCCTGGCCGCTAATCTCGGTCAGGCCTTGGGTTTTGCCGGTGCTCAGCATGGCTTGCGCCAGCTTAAGGCAGTCGGCTTTCTTCACAAGGCTATAACTTACGTTCATACCCGTGGTGTTTGGCGTAATAAGCGTGTCGCCGCCCCACGGGTTTTTGAGCGTGGTGCCGGAAAGATATTCAACAGGAATTAAGTTTGCGGCAATCAGCGCCTGGGTAAAGGTTGCACCGCTGGTGGTATCGGTGGCATCAAAGGTTGTGCGCGACGCATAAGTGGTGCGGATTTGCTGCACGATGGTGGTGGTCATATCGGCTGCGCGGCGAACGCGTTGCTGGGACTCCACATTGCCCCACGCGGCGAAGATGCCGCCGATGATAAGCCCCACAATGCCAAGCACCAAGGCCGCTTCAATAAGGTTGAAACCAAGTTGATTGTCGTGACGGGTGGATTGCATGGGATGCTCCGGTTAATGAAGATGGCAAATCTTATACAAACAAAACGGCCGATACTAGTGGGATTTAGACGTGGTTTAAGCCAAGCGTTATTTACGTTCTGCGCCACAGCGTTTCATGGGCTTTATCTTCAAGGATGATTCCACCATCCAGCAATTCCTTGCGGATACGGTCAGCCTCGGCAAAGTTCTTGGCGGCCTTCGCTTCCTTGCGCGCCGCGATAAGGGCAAGGATTTTTGCTTCATCCATGCTGCCTGCACTGCTGCCACGCAGCCAGCCTTCCGCATCCTGCGTTAAAAAGCCAATCAGGTTCGCTGCATTCATAAATGCCGATTTGGTTTTGCTATCCGGCGTTTTATTAAGCTGCGATGCAAGATCATGCAAAATCGCAAAAGCTTGCGGCGTGTTCAAATCATCATCCATCACGGCGAGAAAATTCGCAGGCACGGGAATGGTTTTATCAACTGAGATGTCTTTTACATTACGCAACGCGCCATACCAGCCATCCAGCGTTTGCTTGGCTTTCCTTAATGCATCTTCGCTGAAATCCAGCGGCTGGCGGTAATGCGCGGTGAGCAGGGCAAGGCGCAGTGCTTCGCCGGGTGCAATCGAAAGCAAATCACGCACAGTGAAGAAGTTCCCCAATGACTTGCTCATTTTATCATTATGGATGGTGAGGAACCCGTTATGCATCCATAGTTTTGCCAGCGGTGCGTCGTTGTGCGCGCAGCGGCTTTGCGCGATTTCATTTTCATGGTGTGGGAAAATCAAATCCAGCCCACCGCCATGAATATCGAATGTTTCCCCCAAATGCTCCTTCGCCATTGCCGAGCATTCAATATGCCAGCCAGGGCGGCCACGGCCATAGGGGCTGTCCCAGCCCGCCTGGTCGGGCGCAGATGGCTTCCATAATACGAAATCGGCTGCGTCTTTTTTATACGGCGCAACTTCCACGCGCGCGCCTGCAATCAATTCATCGCGCGAACGGCGCGATAGCTCGCCGTAATTCGGCATGGAGGGCACGTTGAATAACACATGGCCTTCCACGGCATAGGCGTGGCCTTTTTCAATCAGCCGTGCAATCAGCGTCAGCATGTGCGGAATATGCGCGGTGGCGCGCGGTTCAATATCCGGCGGCAATGCTAGCAGCGCCGCCATGTCATCATGGTATGCTTTGGTGGTGCGGGTGGTGATGCTGTCAATCGGCTCGCCGGTTTCCTTGGCTTTTGCCATGATTTTATCATCCACATCGGTGATGTTGCGAACGTAAGTCACCTTTGGGTAATGCGATTTTAAAATGCGGTACAGCGTATCAAACACCACCACAGGCCGCGCATTGCCAAGATGTGCGAAGTCATACACGGTTGGGCCGCACACATACATGCGCACGTTTTTTGCATCCAGCGGCGTGAAGTTTTCTTTGGCACGGGTGAGGGTGTTGTAAAGCTGCATCATGAAACCTTATGCGGTTTGCCCGGCCAGACGTGCCTTGGCGCGTGCTTCGCCAATTAATGGCAGCATCATCTTCATTTCCGGCCCGTGTTCTTGGCCCGTTAATGCAAGGCGCAGCGGCATGAACAATGCCTTGCCTGATTTACCCGTTGCAGTGCCCAGTGCCTTTGTCCATGTGCCCCAAGTGGTATCATCCCACGGCGCTGCGGGAAGGGTTGCGGCGGCGTGCTTGATGAGTTCCGCGTCTTCAATTTTTGGCGCGAGTTTTTCATTTGCAATCAGCCACCAGTTTTTAATCTCGTTAAACTGGGTCATGTTCTGGTGAACGGCATTCCAGAATTTCTCATCAACAGCGGTCAAACCCATTCCGGCAAGGCGCGGCGCGGCCTGCGCATAGCTCATATGATGAATGATGCGCGCATTAATGCGCATCAAATCCTTGGTATCGAACTTTGGTGGTGAACGCCCGATTTTCTTGAAATCAAAACTGTTCACCAATTCATCCATGCTGTCTGCGGCTTCAATTGCATCGGATGTTCCGGTCTTGGCAAGAAGGCTGGCGATGGCGAGTGGCTCCACGCCCATTTCATCGCGAAGCCCCGCAACGCTCATGCTGCCCAAACGTTTGGAAAGCTCTTCGCCGCTTGCCAAGGTAATGAGCGGCAAATGCGCGAAGGTTGGAACGGGCGCGTTCATCGCTTCCCAAATCTGGATTTGCACGGCCGTATTCGCCACGTGATCTTCGCCGCGAATAACATGCGTGATTTTCATATCCGCATCATCAACCACGGAACAGAACGTATAAAGCGGCACGCCATCTTCGCGCACCAGAACAGGATCGCTAAGCGCGCTGCCCGCAAAGGATTTATGGCCTTGCACCAGATCATCCCACACAACGGGCGTATCGTTTAATTTAAAGCGCCAATGCGGTTTTTGGCCAGCGGCTATCTTCGCATCAATCTCGTCCTTGGTCAGCTTTAATGCGTCGCGGTTGTAAATGGGTGGCAATCCGCGGCTGAGTTGGGATTTGCGCTTCAGCGCCAATTCTTCCTGATTTTCAAAACAGGGATAGGCACGACCCACTGCCTTGAATTGTTCCAGCACTTCCTTATAGCGCGCAAAGCGGTCAGACTGTTTTGCGAACATATCCCAGCTTAAGCCCAGCCATTTGAAATCCCGCTCAATCGCATCGGCAAACGCCTGGGTAGAGCGTTCCATATCAGTATCATCCAACCGCAGCATGAATTTGCCGCCTTGCTTGCGCGTGAATAGCCAGTTCATGAGCGCGGTGCGCACATTGCCAACATGCAAAAATCCGGTGGGGGAGGGAGCAATACGAACGAGTGTAGACATGGGCCTTGAAAACTTTCGGGAAAACACTTGAGAAATCAACCAGTCACACCAATATGAAGCCTAATAAAATTGCTGCAAGAGCTATTTCATATAGGTAAACTGCCTTATGCCTAATCCAAGCCCTTTTCCCATCATGGCCGATGTCATCCGGCCTGAATTTCGCCCCGAAAGCGGCAAGAAATTCGAGCTGGTATCTGATTATACGCCCGCCGGTGACCAGCCACAGGCAATTGCGGAGCTATTGGAAGGCTTGAAGGCCGAAACACGTGACCAAGTGTTATTGGGCGTTACGGGTTCGGGTAAAACATTCACCATTGCGCATGTCATTCAAAACGTGCAGCGCCCCACGCTAATTCTGGCGCCCAATAAAACATTGGCGGCGCAGCTTTATGGCGAAATGAAATCATTCTTCCCGAATAATGCGGTTGAATATTTTGTGTCCTATTACGATTACTACCAACCCGAAGCTTACGTTCCACGCACCGATACCTATATTGAAAAAGAATCCAGCGTGAATGAACAGATTGACCGCATGCGCCATTCGGCCACGCGCGCGCTGCTGGAGCGCGATGATGTGATTATCGTTGCATCGGTTTCGTGCATTTACGGCATTGGCTCGGTTGAATCCTACAGCAACATGACGCTGGTCTTGCAAAAAGGGCAGGCGAAGTCGCGCGATGATGTGCTGCGCCATTTGGTGGAGATGCATTACAAGCGCAATGATGACAGTTTTGGCCGCGGGTTCTTCCGCGTGCGCGGTGATATCGTTGAAATCTTCCCGTCGCATCTGGAAGACCGCGCATGGCGCTTGTCTTTCTTTGGCGATGAATTAGAAAGCATCACGGAAGTTGACCCGCTAACGGGCGAGAAAATTGCCGCGCTTGATTTGGTGAAACTGTATGCCAACAGCCATTACGTAACGCCCAAACCGACGATTAATCAGGCCATCACGCAAATTAAGCGCGATGCGAAATTGCAGGTGGAAGTCTTCCATCAGGCAGGCAAATTTATCGAGGAGCAGCGCATCGGCGAGCGCACGCAGTTTGACGTGGAGATGATGCTGGCAACCGGAAGCTGCGCGGGCATTGAAAACTATTCACGTTATTTAACGGGTCGCAAGCCCGGTGAAGCGCCGCCGACCTTGTTTGAATATTTGCCAAAAAATGCGCTGCTGATTTTGGATGAAAGCCATGTGATGGTGCCGCAGTTATCGGCCATGTATAAGGGCGACTATGCGCGCAAATCCACGCTCGCCGAATTCGGGTTCCGCTTGCCATCCTGCGTTGATAACAGACCGCTGAAGTTTGAGGAGTGGGAGGCATTCCGCCCGCAAACTATTTATGTTTCCGCAACACCCGGCCCGTGGGAATTAAACCAAACGGGCGGCGTGTTCACGGAGCAAATTGTTCGCCCAACCGGCCTTACTGACCCGCCGGTAATCATTCGCCCCACCGAACATCAGGTGGATGATTTATTGGCTGAATGCCGCCGCGTGGTTGAAAAAGGATTGCGCGTGCTCGTCACCACGCTCACTAAAAAAATGGCGGAAGCGCTGACGGAATATATGGGCGATGCGGGGTTGAAGGTTTGCTATATTCACAGCGATGTGGAAACGCTGGAACGCATCGAAATCATCCGCGATTTGCGCTTGGGCGTTTACGATATTCTGATAGGCATCAACTTGCTGCGTGAGGGCCTCGATATTCCGGAATGCGGTCTGGTTGCAATTTTGGATGCGGATAAGGAAGGCTATTTGCGTTCGCGCACATCACTTATTCAAACCATTGGCCGTGCGGCGCGTAACGTCGATGGCCGCGCAATATTATATGCCGATACGGTTACGGGCAGCATGCAAGCCGCGATGGATGAAACCGGCAGACGGCGCGAAAAACAAAAAGAATACAATATCGCGCATAATATCACGCCGGAAACCATCAAGAAGCAGATTGGCGATATTCTGCACTCCGCCTATGAACGCGATTATTTAAGCGTGGATACGGGCGTGGAAGAAGGCGCGCTGGTCGGCAATAATATGAAGGCGCATTTGAAAGCGCTGAACGACCAAATGCTGGAAGCCGCAGGTAATCTGGAATTTGAAGAAGCTGCGCGTTTGCGTGATGAAATTCACAGGCTGGAAGCAAAAGAACTGGGCATCGCCGCGCCTGTGCCGCGCGCATCGAAACGGTTTGAACCGAAAAAACGTGGCCGCAGATAGCTAAAAGCAATAGCTGTCGATGGTGCCGTCTAACATTAGTTTTGTATCTTCGCCGTCGACTACTGGTTTTAAAACAGATGGCACCAGCGGCAATAAATCAATGCGTTCCATCGGCACACAAATCATATTCACGGTGCGAAAGCCGCGGAAAATATTTTCTGATACTTTATTATAGTTATCGGGATTAAAGAGCCGTGCCGTGTGCCACCACAAACGGTAACGCTGTTGCTCCAGCCATTTAATCAGCGCGGATGCGCCATCCGGCTTGTCGTTTTCCACATACATCGCAGGGCGGTGGGCAGCGATTGTTTTTGCTGCACCCTTTAACGCGCTGAGCTCCATTCCTTCAATATCCATTTTGATAAATGAAATTTTGGGAAGGTTTAGGCTGTCCAGCGTAATCACATTAATTTTTAAATCATCGCCCGTTGTATCAAACGAAAACGCGCCAAGATTATTTTGCAAATCATAGTCGGGTACAGCGGTTTCAATCACGGCTGCTGTCTCACCCAGCCCTTCGATATGGGGAATGAGCTGTGATAGCCCGTTCATTTGCGTGTTTTTCATCAGGCAGTCAAACAAAATGGGCTGTGGTTCAAACGCGTGTACCTTTCCGCCTGAGCCGACTTTTCGTGCCATAGGCAGCGAAAACCCGCCAATATTCGCGCCCGCATCCACAACGCAATCGCCTTGGCTGATAAAACGCTGCATCAATTGCCATTCATGTTCGATGTATTCACCGTAATGGATCAGCGATTTGCCAACAAATACATCATGGCGATTGACCATGAATTTGCCATACCTTGTGTCTACCGTTATAAAAGATGACGCACCGTCGTTCATTGGTAAACGGTATAAGGCGCGTGACAGTTTCGCAATATGGTTTTACAATACCCCCATGCAATGGATTATCTTTGGCATATTGGCAATGATTGTGGTTAGCGGCGTGCGCCGCATGGCGCGTGACAATAAGCCCGTGACCGCGCCGTTTTCATCCGCCATGCCAAAAAAAGTTATGCCGGATGCCAAGCCCGCTTCACCACTCATTCAGGTGCAAGATACCGTGCAATGCCCCAAATGCGGCTCCTATATGGTGAAAAACGCAACCTGCGCCAGCCCCGGCTGCACCGGGGGCACATAATGCGCAACGTGTTGTCGACCGCGATGATTGATGTAAGCGTGCCGCAGGGTAATTCCGTGCCGCTCATTCTGGACAGCCCGCATAGCGGCCGCATGTACCCTGATGATTTTCATTATATCATTCCGCAATTCTGGCTGCGCCAAACCGAGGACAGCTATGTGGATGAATTGTTTTCCTTTGCGCCATCGTGCGGCGTGACGCTGATGAAGGCGAATTTCACGCGCAGCTACATCGACGTCAACCGCGCGATGGATGATCTGGATCCGACCATGATTTCCGGCGCGTTGCCGTTTGCACTGGAGCCAACCGAGCGCAGCTATGCGGGTTATGGCCTTATCCGTCATTTGTGCCGCGGGCAGGCAGTGTATGCCAACAAGCTTCCAGCGGAAGAAATTCAGAAACGCTTGCAGGAATGCTATGCGCCATATCATGCAATGCTCAAAAAACTTATCAATGATGCACACAAGCAATTCGGCGCGGTATGGCATATCAATTGCCATTCCATGCCATCGCATATCATGGTGAAGGCGCGGCCGGATTTTATTTTGGGTGACCGTGATGGCGCATCATCAGAGCCGGAATTCATTTATACGCTGGCGGATGCGCTGCGCCGCTTGGGTTATACGGTTGCGCATAACGACCCCTATAAAGGCGTTGAAATCGTGCGTCGCTACGGTCATCCGCGCGCCAATTTCCACAGCGTGCAGCTGGAAATAAACCGCTCCCTTTACATGGATGAAGAAACGCTGGAGCGTTCGAAGGATTTTGCCGCGCTCACGCACGATCTGGCGACCGTCATTCAGGAAATCACATCGTGGATTGCGCAGCGCTGCGAGCCAGAGCAAATGGCGGCAGAATAAAAAGCAGAATAATTATCTGCCTTCTTTGCCTTTGGGCATGGTCGGGCGGCCAATGTTGCCAAGCAATTGCTGCAAGATGGTTATGTCTTTTCCATAGGTCGGTGTTTTGCCGGAAGCAGGGTCGATGTTGCGCGCAAGCTCCGCACCGGTTTTGTTGACGGATAAAACTTTTCCTTCCGGCGTGAATTCAACCGTGACGATTTTTTGTTCCTTTAATTCAGGGTCAAAGAACGCTTCTTTTTCCGTGCGCTGGCCGATGTAGTACCACGTCTTGTCATCAAAGGTGGCCATCTGCGTTGGCGTGCCCAGCACCTTGGCCACATCTTCACGCGTGCTTTCGCCGACTTTGATTTGCTGCAACTGGTCGTCCTCAATCGTGTTGCCGCGCTTGGCAACCGTGGGGGTGCAGGATGCAAGGGTTAAACCCAGCATGACGATGGTGGCAGTGGTGGTAAGGAATTGAAAGATAAACATGGAAAACGTCGATATGATTTTGGTAGAACATACCCTTATGAAAAGCTTTTTCAAACTGTTTCTAAGAAACGAACCGGATGCGCATAAAATCGCGCTGCTTTATGGCGCTATCATGGCGCAGGCGCGCAATAAGGAGTTTTTCATTCGTTTTGGGCTTAGCGATGATTTCGAGACGCGGTTTGAATCTTTAATCCTCCACATGCTGCTGGTGATGCGCCGTTTAGGAACGGAAGGGCAGCCAGTGAAGCAGGCGCTGATGGATTTCATGGTCAGCGATTTAGACCGCACGCTGCGCGAAATGGGTGTGGGGGATGTCGGCGTTGTGAAACGCATGAAACATTTCATGGAAGGGTTTTATGGCCGCATGCATGCCTATGATGCGGCGCTGAACAGCGTGGATAAAAAAGAAATCCTGCGCGCGCTTGACCGCAACCTTTACGGCGCTACCTCGACAGACCTTGCCAAACTGGACATGATGCGTGACTATATCGACATGCAAACAGGGGCGCTGGCGGTGCAGCCAACCCAAGACCTATTAGACGGAAAAATTTCGTTTAAATCATTTTGAGGATTGAATATGCACGATAATGAAATTGAATTTTCACGGTTATTTCCCGTTGATAAATTGCGCAGCCATGAAATGGATGAACGCATCGAAGCGAATGAAGAAGAGCTGGAGGCATTGGCGAAACGCATGGGTTTGGTTGCGTTAAAAAGCCTTGAGGCACGGTTGCGCCTGCAACGCATTCATTCCGGCGAAATGGTGGAAGTGAAGGGGCATTTTGAAGCCAATGTGGTGCAGGATTGCGTTGTGACGCTGGAACCGTTTGAGGCATTGGTGGAAGAAGAATTCACCGCGTATTTCGCGCGCCCCGATACCATTCCCAAAGAAGAAGAAATGGCGATTGATGATGATAATTCGCCCGAACCCATTTCAGCCAATGGCGATATTGATCTGGGTGAATTGACCGCGCAGCATCTTGCGCTGGCGATTGACCCGCATCCGCGCAAGCCCGGAGCAACGTTTGAAGTTCCAAAAAATGCGAAAGTCGAAGCGGGCGGAAAGCCGATGAATCCATTCGCGGTATTGGCAGAATTCCGTTCCAAAAAGAACGACAAGAAAGACAAATAATCTGTTTTTGAAAAGCGCTTGCAGAACAAGCGCTTATCGAAAATGTTTCACGTGAAACACATCAAATATGGTGAAAACAGTGAAAAACCAAGATTTTGGTTGACGGTTTTGGCGCGGCGGCTTGATTAGAAAACCGCGTATTTATTAATAAAAATGTTAATATCGGCGCATGTGAAGGATGTTCTTGCTTTTCCCCTGCTGCTTAGGTAATAAACAGCACGATTTTAAACAGTAAAGGTACCCGATATGGCAGTTCCAAAGAGAAAAACCAGCAAGTCCGTGCGCAACATGCGCCGCTCGCATCATGCATTGAAAGCCGTGGGCACATCCGAATGCGCCAATTGCGGTGAAATCAAGCGCCCGCACCATGTGTGTGGTTCATGCGGTTACTATGATAGCCGTCAGGTAAACAGCAAGCAGGATAAGGCTGCTGCCTAATTAGCAGTACGTTTCAAGTTTTCTGTTGGTCTCCCACATTTGGGATTATCTATGCCTCAACCGACAATCATTGCGCTTGATGCTATGGGCGGGGATAAAGCCCCGGATGCGGTCATTGATGGTGCCGCCGCAGCGCTGATTATTAACCCCAATATCAAATTCCGCATCTTTGGTGATGAAGCGCGCGTTCGCCCGCTTGTTGCGCGCCATGCCAGTCTTGCCAACGCCATTTTTCACCACACGCCCGACAGCATTCCTGGCGACATGAAGCCATCCGCGGCGCTGCGCCAGGGACGCAATTCCAGCATGCGCCTCGCGATTAACGCCGTTGCCGATGGTCAGGCGCAAGGCATCGTGAGCGCGGGAAACACCGGCGCATTGATGGCGCTGGCGCGTCTTGTGCTTGGCTCGCTTCCCGGGATTGACCGCCCTGCAATTGTTTCAACCGTGCCAACCATGACGGGCCGCTGCGTGATGCTGGATATGGGCGCGAATTTGGAATGCGACGCGGATAACCTTGTGCAGTTTGCGATTATGGGCACGCTGTATGCGCGCGCCGCGCTGCGCATTCAAGCACCGCGCGTTGGCTTGCTGAACATCGGCAGCGAAGAAATGAAAGGCCATGATGAATTGCGCGCCGCCGCTGTCATTTTGCGCGAAACGCCATTGCATGGAAAATTCATCGGCTATGTTGAAGCCGACCAAATTCCACATGGTGATGTGGATGTGGTTGTGACGGATGGTTTCACAGGTAACATCACATTGAAAACGATTGAAGGCACGGCCAAGCTTTGCTCCAACTTCCTCAAAGAAGCCTTGCAATCATCACCGCTGGCTAAGCTCGGTGCGCTACTGGCGCGCGGCGCATTCATGCAGATGAAGGCGCGCATGGATCCCCGCGCCTATAACGGCGCGATGCTGGTAGGGTTGCAGGGCGTATGCGTGAAAAGCCACGGCGGAACCGATGCGCGCGGCTTCACCAATTCAGTATTGGTTGCCGCGCAGTTGATTGAAGAAGGGCTGAACGAACGCATCAAGGATGAATTCGCGAAATTATATGGCGCGCTGCCAAATGGCGGAACGAGTGCTGCGCCACAAGCTGTTGAAGGTGAAGTGTTGTCATGACCGTGTTGCGTTCAGTCATTAAAGGCGTTGGCTCGGCGCTTCCTGAAAAAATCCTGACCAATGCGGAAATCGCAGCCCGCGTTGAAACGAATGATGAATGGATTACCCAGCGCACCGGCATTAAACAGCGCCATGTTGCCGCCGAAGGCGAAAAAACATCAGATCTTGCTACCAAAGCCGCGCAGGCAGCATTGGCCCATGCAGGGCTGGATATCAGCGCGATTGATGCGATTATTGTGGCAACCACCACGCCCGATGAAACATTCCCCGCAACGGCTACGCGCGTGCAAATGAATTTGGGCATGACGCGCGGTTTTGCGTTTGACGTGCAGGCGGTTTGCTCCGGCTTTATCTACGCGCTCACCGTTGCTGACCAGATGATTAAGGGCGGGCTGGTACGCAAGGCGCTGGTGATTGGCGCGGAAACCATGAGCCGTTTGCTCGATTGGAATGACCGTACCACCTGCATTCTGTTCGGTGATGGCGCAGGCGCAGTTGTCTTGCAGGCCGAAAGCGGGAAGGGTGATACGACCGACCGCGGCATTTTATCATCCCACTTATTCTCCGATGGGCGTCAGCATGATTTGCTGTATGTGAATGGCGGCCCATCGACCAGCACGAATGTGGGCAGCATTAAAATGCAGGGCCGCGAAGTGTTCCGCCATGCCGTTGACCATATGGCCGATGTGGTGCTGCACGCGCTGGGCTCCAATAATATGTCGGTAACCGATTTGGATTGGTTGGTGCCGCATCAAGCGAATTTGCGCATTTTAAATGCGACCGCAGAAAAGCTTTCCATGCCGATGGAAAAAGTGGTCGTAACCGTTGATAAGCACGGCAATACCTCTGCCGCATCCATTCCCTTGGCGATTGCCAGCGCAGTGAAGGAGGGCAAGTTCAAGCCCGGCCAGCTGCTCGTTCTGGAAGCTTTGGGCGGTGGATTCACCTGGGGCGCCGTGCTGCTCCGCTGGTAAACCCTAGCGTTGATGCGGCTTCCACCGCGTCGCGGATTTTGCTTCTCCAAATCACCCAAATCAGTTTACCATCTTGATAAATATACCTGAATCGAGAGGTGCTGACATGACCGAACATCAAACAGAACGTACCATCACGCGCGCGGATTTAAGCGAGTCCGTGTACCAGGAAGTTGGCCTGTCGCGCAATGAATCCGCTGTGCTGGTTGAAACGGTGCTTGAAGAAATCAGCCTTGCGCTGATTGCCGATGATACGGTGAAGCTGTCATCCTTCGGCACGTTTGCCGTGCGCCAGAAAAATGAACGCGTTGGCCGCAACCCCAAGACTGGCGAAGAAGTGCCCATCAAGCCACGCCGCGTATTGGTGTTCCGCGCATCGCATGTTTTGAAAGATCGCATCAATCAAAAGCATACAGAAACCAAAGCCTAAAAAAATTTAAAAAAGTACAAAAAAGTTCAAGGAGGTCGTTCAATGGATTTGGGTTCATCAGCACACGAAGCATCTACCGATTTTGGTGATGTCCTCCATGATGGTCACGAGCATTCTGAACGAAAATCTTCCCACGCGTTTCGTACCATTAGCGAAGTCTCCGAAGAAATTGATGTGCCGCAGCACGTCTTGCGTTTCTGGGAAAGCAAATTCGGCCAGATCCGCCCGCTCAAGCGCGGCGGCGGTCGCCGTTATTACCGCCCCGAAGATATCGAGCTGTTAAAACGCATCAAAAACTACCTTTATAATCAGGGTTACACGATTAAAGGCGTGCAGCGCTTATTGAAAGAAAAGCGCGCAGCTGCCGTTGCCAATTTCGTGCCTTACGCAAGCCCCCAATATAATAATACGGGTGCCAGCCTGCCAAACTTCCCGTTTGAACAAGCACTGCAAGCCGCAGCACCGCTTTCCATCACATCCTTCCTGCAAGCTGCATCGGCTGCGCCGTCAGCTTTGGCGATGGCTTATGGTTCGATTGGCGGGCAAATTGCAGAACGCGCCATTGAAAATATGGGCGAGCATCATTTTGGCGATGCGTTTGAACAAAGCACAGTTCGCATCGAAGAAGACAAAAATACGTCGAGCGATCAAATGGAAAAGAGTCTGTTCGCGGTAACGCAAATCCATGAAGAGATTGCGGCGAACGTTCAACCCATTCGCATCATCAATCCCGCCGCGCCAAGCCTGGACGATATGGCGGAAGACATGATCGCGGATGCCAAAGCAGTGATGGCCAAGGCACCGGAATTTGATTTGCAGCCACCGCAAGTGCAGGGGTTGCCCATGTTGACCTTGCCGGAAGTTGTTCAGCCAGTTATTCAACCCGTGCTGGCCGCAGCGCCAGTTGTTGAAAGCATCGAGGCGTTTGAAGAAGAAGATTTCAGCCAGGATGACGGCGATGATGAAGGCCCGGTTAAGCGCCTTGATGCGGAAGAAATTGAAGCACCAGCCATTTCCGCTGAAAAGAAGAAGGAATTGCTGGGCATCTTGGCCGAGATGATGGCGCTGCGCGACATGCTGAATGTCGGTATCGTGGCTTAAAACAGCAGTTTTATAGCCATTTGCCAGAACCCGTTCTTTTGGCTATAAGACTTGTTCCATTGGGCCCGCTTTACATAAAAAGCCTTACCAAACTGAGACCAGAGAATACGGAACGTGGCGCAGCCTGGTAGCGCACAAGTCTGGGGGACTTGGGGTCGCAGGTTCAAATCCTGTCGTTCCGACCATTTAAACTAAAGCGACTACTTGAACTGGGCTAAAGGCAATGCGTGTAAGGCCAGTTGCGCCTACAGGTGATAGGGTACTGGGTGGCCATGATGGCACGTTCCTGTAACATGCGGCTTTGCTGCGCATCGCGGCGGTTGAAACGGAAATCCAGCCATTTGCGTTTGGCTTCTTCTTCGGTCATGTTGCGTTTCTTCACTGATGCCGCAAGGCTGTCGGCATAGGCAATCACGGCATCTTCGTCGGTGGAGCAGTAGTCATCCTTGGCGCAGCTTGCATTGCGGTTTTCCTTCGCACAGGCAACGATATCGGCAAACTTCGCATTCTGGCGGGAACAGATATCCACCCAATCAATGGCAGATGGCTGCGATGCGCATCCGCACACCATCAATAATGCTGTAATCAGAAGGGCATTTTTCATGAGGTTTCTCCGCAAACGGTCTGGCCTGAATAATCACAATAGATTATAATGGCGAGTAGGATAAGCCCTAATAAATAAAGCATTAAAATGTCAGATATTATTTTCATTTACGTAACATGCAAGGATACCAGGGAAGCGGAAACCATCGCGCGCGCGGTGGTGGAGAAAAAACTGGCAGCCTGCGCTAACATATTCCCCACCATGAAATCGGTTTATAAATGGGAAGGGCAACTGCGCATGGATGGCGAAGCGGTGCTTATTCTAAAGACCACGAAAGACAAGTTTAAGGTGGTGGAGGAGGCCGTGAAATCGCTGCATTCCTATGATGTACCATGCATCGCCGCGCTGGACATTGCCAATGTTAACGATGCTTACCGTAGCTGGCTTTTGGGCGAAATCCAGCAATAAGCGGATATATGTGTGGTATTATAATACCACAATTAAAAAATGCATGTTTTTATTGACGTATGTAGGTTCAATCCCCTATAAACACCGCACGTTTTAAATGACAGGTGTAAACAAATGAAAATAAACGATATGAAATCTTTTGCGATGCGCGTTGAAGACGCGCCTGCGCAAAAAAAGTGGATCTTGATCGACGCGGATGGCGTTGTTCTCGGTCGTCTGGCTGCGGAAGTTGCAACCATCTTGCGCGGCAAGAACAAGACAACCTTTTCCCCAAGCGTTGATTGCGGCGATAACGTCATCATCATCAATGCTGAAAAGGTGAAGCTGACTGGCGACAAGCTGCGTAAGAAAGTGTTCTATTATCACACTGGCTATGCGGGCGGTATCAAGGAACGCACTATGGGCTATATTTTAACCAGCCGCTTCCCAGAACGCGCTATTCAAAAAGCTGTAGAACGCATGCTGCCACGTGGCCCACTTGGCCGTAAGCAAATGACCAATTTGCGTTTGTTCAAGGGCCCGAAGCACACCCATGAAGCACAACAGCCAACCGTGTATAATTTTGCTGCTGCAAATCCAAAGAACAAAAGGATCGCTAAATGACCGCTGCTATTAAAGCTATCACTGAAATCGAAGCGCTCCGCCCCAAGAAGGAAGAGCCAGCCAAGATCGTTAAAATCCGCGTTGATGCAAAGGGCCGTGCATATGCAACGGGCCGCCGCAAGGACGCAACCGCACGTACATGGGTAAAGCCAGGTAAAGGCAAAATCACCATCAACGGCCGCGACGTGAAGGTATACTTCGCACGCCCCGTGTTGCAGATGATTGTGCAACAGCCATTTGGCGTTTCCAACCGCACTGGTCAATACGATGTTGAAGTATTGGTTGCTGGCGGTGGTCTTTCAGGCCAAGCAGGTGCGGTTAAGCACGGCATCAGCCGCGCATTGACCTATCTTGACCCAGAATTGCGCACAGTTCTGAAGAAGGCTGGATTACTGACCCGCGATTCCCGTATGGTTGAACGTAAGAAGTACGGCCGTGCCAAAGCACGTCGTCGCTACCAGTTCAGCAAACGCTGAGGTTGTTCTGCTCAGACGCCGCAAGGCTTCGCTCATATCAATTCGCGGGGCGGCGGTCGCCGCCCTTGCTTTCAAATTTGGAAAAAAGGGCGTCAGAAATGGCGCCCTTTTCTTTTGGGCATTCAAAATTATATTGTGTGGAAGACGGCTATGGGAAACTTACAGAAAATCAAAATCGCAATCTTGGGTGCAAGTGGGTACACGGGCGCAGAGCTGCTGCGTTTTTTGGTGCGCCACCCCAATGCGGACATCGTAGCGCTTACGGCTGAAAAGAACGCTGGTCAGAATATCAGTGCGGTTCTGCCGCATCTGGCATTTGAAAACCTGCCGACCCTCGTGAAGATTGACGCGGTGGATTTTACAAAGATTGATTTGGTGTTCTGCTGCCTGCCGCATGGCACGACGCAGGAAGTCATCGCTGCATTGCCAAAGAATGTGAAGATTGTTGATCTATCGGCAGATTTCCGGTTGGCGAATGTGGATACCTACGCGTCTACCTATGGTCAGGCGCATAAGGCTGCAGCATTACAAAAAGAAGCTGTCTATGGTCTTACCGAAATGTATCGGGAGCAGGTCAAGAAAGCGCGGCTGGTGGCAAACCCCGGTTGCTATCCAACCTCCGCGCAATTGCCGCTGATGCCATTGCTGAAAGCCAAGCTGATTAGCAAGGATGATATTATCATCGACAGCAAGTCAGGCGTAACGGGCGCTGGCCGTGAAGCAAAGCAGGGCAGTCTGTACGCTGAAGTTGGTGAAGGCATCCATGCGTATGGCTTGGCAAACCATCGCCACACGCCGGAAATCGAACAGGGTTTGAGCGATGCTGCGGGCAGTGCTGTGACCGTGAACTTCACGCCGCATCTCATGCCGATGAACCGCGGCATTTTATCCAGCATCTATGTGAAATTGGCTGCGGGTAAAACCGCGCAGGATTTGCATGCGGAGCTGGAAAAGACCTATAAGAACGAAGCATTCGTGAAGGTTCTGCCATTTGGCACAGTGCCAGCCACGCGTCACACGCGCGGCAGCAATTTGTGCATGATTGGCGTTGCGGCTGACCGGATTTCAGGCAGAGCAATCATCATCGCCGCAGAAGATAACCTTGTGAAAGGTGCATCGGGCCAGGCTGTACAGAATATGAATGTGATGTTCGGCTTGCCGGAAACCGCAGGCATCGATGCGGTGGCGATGTTCCCTTAATTACTCGCCAGCTAACCAATCAATAATCGCTGGCTTGGTATCTGGCGCGCATAGCGGCGCAAGTGCGCTGTAGGCTGCACGCAAATCATCTTCGATTTGGAAGGGCGGGTTGATGATAATCATCCCGCTGCCATTCATCTTGCTTGGCAATGCCTTGTTTGAAAACAGCACATCGGCGCGCAGGATTTTTTTAATGCCGCTGGCGGCAAAGCGTTCCTGCAATACGCCTGTTTCAACTGCGTCTTTAAGTGGGTACCACAGCGCAAACATCGCATGGCTCATCTTCGCATGTGCAGCTTTGATGGCTGCAAAGGCTTGTTCGTTTTCATCGGGCTTTTCATAAGGTGGGTCGATGAATACCAATAACCGTTTCTCTGGCGTTGGAATGAGTGCTTTCATCGCATCCCACGCATCGCGCGTATGGATAGTAACCCGCGCATCATAACCAAGCGTGCTTTGCAGCTTTGATGCTTCTTCGGGGTGTTTTTCAATCGCCACCAGCTTATCCTGCTCGCGCAGGTAATGCTGAATGATGGCGGGGGAACCGGGATAAAGATGGCTGCCATGCTTTGCCAGCACATCGTTAAACGGTGCATGGGATGGCGCTTGTGGCAGCTTTAGGTAGGGAATAATGCCAGCCTCGGCTTCGCCCGTCTTACCTGCGTCCGCTGCTCGCATATCATAAAGGCCCGCCGCCGCATGCGTATCCATCACGCAAAACGGTGCGGGCTTTTGATGAAGCCGTTTTAAAAGATGGGATAGGGTAATGTGTTTTACTAAGTCAGCTAATGAACCCGCATGAAAATGATGACGGTAGTTCATAGGGCTGAAAGAAGCTTACTTCTTCGCGCGTGAAATCTTGCTTTCGGTAAATTCAACGTGCTTGCGCTTTACCGGATCATATTTCTTTAGTTTTAATTTTTCAGCTTTGCGTGGGTTCTTCTTGGTTGTGTAGAAGAAGCCGGTGCCTTCGGAGCTAACCATCTGAATTGCGTTTTTAACTTTTGCCATTTTATTACTGTCCTAAATTGATTTCAGGCGCAGACCATACTGAAAATAGGCCCTTAAAGTCAAATGATTAGGGGGCAATTAGGGGCATTTTTAACAAAAAACCGGCCTCCGATGAGGGAGGCCGGTTTAACGCTAAAGTCTTTGATTTATAAGGACTAATTAGTGGATTTGCTCACCGTGGAGCGCGTCATCAAGACCGCGCTGTTCGGTTTCAGCATCCACGCGAAGGCCGATGGTCATATCGACAATCTTGAGAATGATGAAGGAAACGATGGAGCACCAAGCGATGGTTGCGCCGATTGCGGCAAGCTGGATAAGCACTTGATCCATGCCGCCTGCAACGCCGCCGATGGCTTTCGATGCAAAGATACCGGTCAGTATCGCGCCAATGATACCGCCAACGCCGTGAACGCCGAAGCAATCCAGGCTGTCATCGTATTTGAAGATGTTCTTCAAGCGCGTTGCAGAAAGGTAGCACAGAACGCCAGTGATGAAACCAATGGCAAGTGCGCCGGTTACGTCAACGAAACCCGAAGCAGGGGTAATGCCAACAAGACCTGCAACCGCGCCGGTGATTTTACCGGAGATGCTGGGACGGCCACGGTCTGACCATTCCACAGCCATCCAGCTAATCGCGGCAGTTGCAGCAGCAACGATGGTAACCGTTGCCGCCATCGCGGCGCGGCCATCCGCAGCAAGCGCTGAACCAGCGTTAAAGCCAAGCCACCCCACCCACAGCAAGCATGCGCCGATGAGGCTGAAGATGACGTTGTAAGGAGCGTGTTGCGCGGTGCTTGCATTACGGCGGCCAATCATGATGGCCGCAACCAGGCCGGCGACACCTGCGTTGATATGCACAACGGTACCGCCTGCATAGTCAAGCGCGCCCATCTTGAACAGCCAACCCGCAGGTGACCATACCCAATGAGCAATTGGTGCGTACACCAGAATTGACCATGCGCCCATGAACACGAGCAGCGCAGAAAATTTGATACGGTCAGAAAATGCGCCTGCAATCAGCGCCGGGGTGATAATCGCAAACGTCATTTGGAAAATCATGTACACTGGCTCAGGAATGGTGGTTTTCACCGCATTATCAAGCCCCGCGCCAAGAACGAATGCAACGGTGTGGTCAACGCCAGTAAACAATAGGCGGGTGAAATCACCGATGAAGGTTGAGCCGTCGGGCAAGGTTGTCGTGCCGTTGGTGAAAGCCAGGCTGTAGCCAATGACAACCCAAAGCACCGCAACCAAGCAGCAGGTTGCAAACGATTGCATCGAGGTCGCCAATGCGTTTTGCTTGCGAACCAGCCCGCCATAAAACAGCGCAAGCGCCGGAATGGTCATCATGAGCACAAGTGCGGTTGCGCACAGCATCCATGCCGTGTCGCCGCTATTGAGTGGATTCGCAGGGGCTGCACTTTCTGCAAAGGCCTGTAGTGGGGTCAAGACAAGCACAGCAAGTGCCGCCAAGCTGCCAGCCAGCTTATTTGTTATTGTATTTCCCATTTTTTATTTCCCATGTCGTGTAGAGGATGGACAAAGACAGGTTTTGTGAAAAACATCACCTGATAGACACGGGAACGAACACTGGCTAAAAAAAAAGGATTTTACAACCTTAATTATTATTTTATAATTTTTACTTAGTTATGGGTGTGTATTATAAAATAATCCCCAACCTGAGGATAAATCCATGCCAGAGCGTATTCTCAAGCTTTCTCAAGCTGTTTCAGACCTTGCCAGCAAGCGGGTAGGCGAAATCCAGGTTATTACTGCAACCACGCGAATCCTTGCATTAAATGCGATGATTGAAGCGGCACGGGCAGGTGAGGCAGGCAAGGGTTTTTCGATTGTTGCTGAAGAAGTGCGCAAAATATCAGAACAAATCCGCACCATTTCCAAGAGCTTGACTGAAGAAATGGCGGAACGCGTTGGCGAGCTCAATGAATTGGGCCAGCGCCTTGTCAGCCATGTGCGCGGTCAGCGCTTGGCCGATTTATCGCTTAATATGATTGATATCATCGACCGCAATTTATACGAACGTTCCTGCGATGTGCGCTGGTGGGCAACCGATAGCGCAGTGGTCGATTGCGCGCAAAACCCGACCGACATCGTGCGCGATCATGCCAGCCGCCGCTTGGGCGTTATTTTGGGCGCTTACACCGTATACCTCGATTTATGGGTGGCGGATAAGAACGGCAAGGTGATTGCGTCGGGCCGCCCTGAAAAATATGGCAATGCGCAAGGTTCGTCCGTTGCGGGTGAGAGCTGGTTCCAGCAAGCGATGCGCACCCAGACGGGCGATGATTATGCAGTGGTGGATATTGCATCAAACCCGCTGCTTGAAGACAGGCTGGTGGCGACCTATGCCGCCGCCATTCGCAAGGACGGCGACAGCAAGGGCGAGATTATTGGCGTGCTGGGCATTTTCTTTGACTGGCAAACGCAAAGCCAGGCGGTGGTAAACTCCATCAACCTGACTGATGATGAACGCGCCCGCACGCGCTGCCTGCTGCTGGATAGCCGTTACCGCGTGATTGCGTCAACCGATGGCCAGGGCATTTTGCAGCAAACCGTTCCATTGCAAACCGAAGGCAAGGGCGCTGGCAGTTACACTGATACCGAAGGAAATACGATTGGCTTTGCTTTAACCCCCGGTTATGAGACATATAAAGGGCTTGGCTGGTATGGCTGCATCGTGCAAAAACCAGTGTAGCTTTTGATTTGGAGTTTCTGATGGGTATCGATCTTGTTCTTGTGCTTGCGGGCGTTGCATTTTTCGCATGGCAAACCACCAAATACGGCAGGCATTCTTAATCTAGTATTTTATGCTGAATGCGTTCATCCCGCCGCTGAGCTGATGTTCCAGCTCGAATAACGGTATGGCGTATTTAGCTGTCTTCGAGCCGTATTTTCTCATCAGCTTGCGTTGCGCTTCCTGGCGTTCCTCCTCGACATATTCAAAGCCGGAGTATTTTGGCCGCCTGGTTAAGTCGGGCCAGAATTTGTGATACAGCGCATCCTTGATGTTGTGCGCGTATTTATCCATATTCTGAAATCCATGCGCTTTTGCTTCGAGCAAGATGCTGAGCATCAGTTCCGGCGTGTAGCAATAAAATGCTGAAACGCCTTCAACCTGCTCGGCCTGCATGAAATGCGTCACCGCAATGCGTTCAATGGGGACTGGGATGAATACTTTGCCGTCGCTTTTTTCATAGCGTTGCTCGCCAACGCCAATCACCGCCATGCCGCCAAGCTTTGCTGCATAGCGCATGATGTGCATGTGCATGATGTGCGCGCAATTGGCGAGGATATAGGGCGTGTTCACGCTGTCCTGAAAAAATGCGACGATATCCAGCGTCGGCACTTCCGGTGTCAGGTTGTGCTGTTTGCAGAACTCGAACGCGTAGGCGATGTCCATTTTATTGACATCGTTGTCGTATTTCAAAATCAACGGGGTGAAGGGAATTTTTTCCTGTAGCATGGTGCGGGCAACAAGCTCGCTGTCAATGCCGCCGCTCATTGCCACATAAATGGGTTTGGTTGCGGCGTTGGCCATTTTTTTGGCCGCGTTGGCCATTTCAATGTTGAACGCTTTCGGCGCTGCGTTGCACGGGCCGAATGTGACCCATAGCGGTTGGCCTTGTTCATCAAAGTTATAAAGTTTTTTTCTGCCCCAGCCGAAACGCCAGTGGTTATTGTCGGAAAACATCATGTGCTTGGGAGTATCGGTGGGCATGCGGAGCAGTGTAGAAATGCGTGAGATAGAAGTCAAACGGGCTAGAACCAGTTTTCCGGCATGGTCATCACGCCGTGCTGCTTTGCCATAATCACAGGCAGCAACCCGGCGGTTTGCGGCAGAATGCTTTCGGCATAAAAGCGCGCGGTAATCAGTTTGCTTTCAAGAAAATCAACCGAGAAATCCTGCGGTGCCTTCAATTCCTTATTTGCAATCAGTGCTGATTCCGCCAAACGCGCACCCCCAGCGGTAACCGCGAATAAACGCAGGAACGGCACCGCCGCGAATGCGGCCGCATTCATATCGGTCTTTGCCAGCGGTAATAAATACGCCGCCGCTTTTTCCAGATGGTCAAGCGAAGCATTGAGGCTGGCAGCAATCGCCGCTGCATCATCGCCGTTTTCGGCGGCAATCGCCCTGGCAATGTCTTTCATTTCCGCGACATACGCGTTAAATGCCTTGCCGTCATCGCGGGCCAGTTTGCGGAATACCAAATCATTCGCCTGAATGCCATTGGTGCCTTCGTAAATTGCCAACACACGTGCATCACGCATATGCTGCGCAGCGCCGGTTTCTTCTACAAAGCCCATGCCGCCAAATACCTGTACGGCGGTGGAGGTTAGTTCATTTGATAAATCGGTAATCCATGCCTTTACAATCGGCGTGAGCAGTTCCACGCGTTCTTGCGCTTCGGCATCAATGGCGAATGCTGCGCTGTAGGCGAGCGCACGTGCCGCTTCGGTTTGCGATTTCATCATCATCAGCATGCGGCGCACGTCTGGATGAGCAATAATCGTTACAGGCTTGTCTGCGCCTTTTTGTGTATTTGTTTTTAGGGGCTTGCTTTGAATACGGGTACGGGCAAATTCGGCTGCGTGCTGCATGGAACGTTCACACAATGCGAGGCCCTGTACGCCAACGCCGATACGCGCATTATTCATCATCACGAACATGGCTTCGATGCCGCGGTTTTCGCTGGCAACCAGTTCGGCGTAGCAATGGCCCTTATCGCCATAGGCCATCGTGCAGGTTGGGCTGGCATGCTGGCCAAGTTTATGTTCGATGGAAATCGCAAACGCATCATTGCGTGCGCCAAGCGTGCCATCTGCGTTCACCAAAAACTTTGGAACAAGGAATAGCGATAGGCCTTTGGTGCCTTCCGGTGCATCCGGCAGGCGCGCCAGCACCAGATGGACGATGTTTTCCGCCATGTCGTGCTCGCCATAGCTGATGAATATCTTCTGGCCTGAAATCGTGTAATGATTGCCGTCTTTCACGGCTTTGCAGCGCACCGCGCCCACATCGGAACCGGCCTGCGGCTCCGTTAAATTCATGGTGCCAGACCATGCGCCCGATACCATTTTCGGCAGATATAATTTTTTCTGTGCTTCGGTTCCATGCACGCTCAGCAATTCAATCGCGCCTTGGTTCAGTAATGTGCAAAGGGCCAATGAAAGATTTGCGGTTTGCAGCATTTCCTGCACGGGCATGGCCAATGTTGCGGGCAATCCTTGCCCGCCGATATCTTCACCGAAGGACAAGCCGTTCCAGCCGCCATCCACATATTCCTGATACGCCGCCGCAAAACCATCCGGCATTTTCACGGTGCCATTCGAAAATTTTAAGCCTTGTTTATCGCCCGCATGGTTAAGCGGCGCGAATGTTCCCGCGGCCAGCTTTCCCGCTTCTTCCAAAATGGAGCGCGTGAGGTCATCACTCACCGAATCAAAACCCGGAAGCGCGGCCAGCTTTTTGATGCCTATCAAACGGGTGAGAACAAAAAGAATGTCATTAATTGGCGGGGTGTATGTCATGGGCACTCATTATGGTCGGGCAGATTCACGCGATTAAACGTTTTTGGTCATTTTTCTCTAATCGCGATCTGCCCTGAAAATTTGGCACGGTCTTTGCCAATAAAGGGTTAAGGGAAGGAATGTGCGGAATGACCGACATATTGCAAAATACCATCGCAGAGCTTTCGAAAACCCAGCAAAATCAGATTGTTGGTAAAAGCGGCGTGGTTGCGGCTATTCAGGTGGCCAGCGCCCGTACGGGGGTGGATTTTGCCTATCTGCTCAATAAGGCCGACCAAGAGAGCAGTTTGAACCCAAATGCCAAGGCCAGCACCAGTTCCGCAAGCGGATTATTCCAATTCATCAAATCGACCTGGCTGAAAATGGTCAAGGAGTATGGCAGTGAATATGGCCTCTCAAACGAAGCGGCGGCCATCACCGAAAAGAATGGCCAGTTAAGTGTTAGTGACCCCGAAATGCGCAAGAAGATTTTGAATCTGCGCAATGACCCCGTTTTATCATCCGCGATGGCGGCCGAATTCACCAAGGAAAATAAAGATTACCTTGATGCATCGGTCGGCGGAAAAATTGGCAGCACCGAATTATACATGGCCCATTTCCTGGGGGCGGGCGGTGCATCAACCTTCTTGAAAAAGATGAATGCATCACCGAATGCAGTTGCCGCTGATATTCTGCCGGAAGCTGCGAATGCTAACCCGGGCGTGTTTTATTCCAAAACCGGCAGCCCATTAAGCCTGAAGGAAATCTATAATCGCTTTGCAAAGAAATTTGACAGCGAGCCAGCCAGCGCAACGATGATGGCTTCCGCTGCGCCTGTTATTCCTTCCAGCCAGCTGGCCGCGCCGGTGTCATTCATGCGTCCAAGCCAGCAAAGCATGGCCAGTAATTCCGGCAATGCCAGCGTGGATATGGATGTGATGCAGCAGGTGCTGAAGCAAAACAACGGCACATCCGATACATTGTTCAACACGATGATTTTGGCGCAAATGCACATGAATGATGCGTTGACCAGCGTTGGCACCAAGCGCCAGGAATACCAATCATCCTTCGCAGCTTAAATATTGTTTTCGCGACTGCTCTGCGCCTTCGGCGCAACCGCGACGGCAATTTAGAACAGCACGCCTGGATTCATAATGCCCTTGGGATCAAGCGCGTGCTTGATTGCGCGCATGGCGTGCAATTCAACGGGTGAAATCGTGCGGTGGAATTCGGCCTTCTTGAAACGGCCAATCCCGTGTTCCGCGCTGATGGAACCGCCAAGGCTAATCACCAAATCATGCAATGCGCTGGCCACGATTTCACGCTGGGCGATGAACGCATCTTTATCCTTATTTTTATCTGGGCCTTCCGGCTGGCTGATATTGAAATGAATGTTGCCATCGCCCACATGGCCAAAGGTATAGGGGCGGGCACCGGGCGCTAATTTTGCGACAATCTTGCTGCCCTCGCTAATGCATTCCGCAATCTTGCTGATGGGAATGGAAATATCGTGTTTCAGCGATGCGCCCATGCGGTTTTGCGCTTCCACAATCGCTTCGCGCAATGCCCAAAACTCACGGTGTTGCGCAATGCTGTCAGCGATTGCCGCGTTTTGGATAAGCTTCTTTTCCAGCAATGGTTCCAGCATGCTGGAAAGGCCTTCGCCATTGGCCGATGTGGCGTGGGTTTCAATCAGCGCTGTCCACTCGTAATGTTCTTGGGCATCAAACGGCTTGCGCGCTTGGCAATGTTTCACCGCGCTATCAATCGCAAGGCGCGGCATCAGTTCAAACGCGGCAAGCATGTCTTGCGATGCGCTGCGTAATCTTCCCAATACATCAATCGCCGCTTGCGGCGAAGCAAGCGCAATCAGCGCCGTTTCAACACGTTCCGGTTTTGGCAATAATTTAAGCGTCGCGGCGGTGATGATGCCAAGCGTGCCTTCCGACCCAATCAGCAATTGTTTTAAATCATAGCCTGAATTGTTTTTGCGCAGCGACCGCAGGCCATTCCAAATACTGCCATCGGGCAGCACGGCTTCAATTCCCAAAATCTGTTCACGCATATTGCCATAGCGCAGCGTGTATGAACCGCCCGCATTGGTGGCGGCAAGCCCGCCAATGCATGCGGAGCCTTCG
Source organism: Alphaproteobacteria bacterium (assembly GCA_021732145.1). Lineage (GTDB taxonomy): Bacteria > Pseudomonadota > Alphaproteobacteria > UBA9219 > RGZA01 > RGZA01. The sequence goes on along the minus strand of JAKFVN010000048.1, from coordinate 1,447 downwards.
GATGCCAAGGTCATTGCAAACAGGCGGTTTTGGGCTGATGCCGCTTGCTGAACATTCTGCAAAATGCAGCCAGCTTCGGCGACCATGCTGAAATCAGCCGCATCAAAACTGCGGATTTTATTAAGGCGTTTTAGGCTGAGGCAGAGCGATGAATTATCTTCAGGTGGAACCGATGCCCCCACCAGCCCCGTATTCCCGCTTTGCGGAACAAGTGGAATGTTGTGTGCCGCGCATAGTTTTACAATTTCGGAAACTTCCGCCACATTTTTTGGCAACAATACCGCAGGGCTGTTCGACGTAATGCGTCCGCGCCATTCATGCAGGTAAGCCTCTTTATCTGATTGTTCCGTGAGAATGCCAGGTGCACCAAGCAGGGAGGTAAGTTTTTCTAAAACGTGCTTCATCGCGGCGCTGCTGCTCTGCGCAGGCGGTCATTCATGGCAAGGCCAAGGCCAGTTTCAGGAATGTGCATCACGGCGATTGTTTTTATCTCGGGTTTGTCCAATTCGCGCAGCATAGCAAAAAGATTGGCGGCTGCCTCGTGCAAATCGCCGCGCTCGCTCAAATTCAGCTTGGTTTTGCCGCTTTTTATGCCCATTTCGGGGCCAAAGGCCAATAATGCCTCATCCTCTTCGGCATGGGTTGCGTTCAGGCGCACGCGTGCATTGGGCGCATAATGGCTTTGCAATTGGCCGGGCGCGGTGGGTGTTTCGGTGTGGCCAGTAAATAAATTCACCTTGCCAATCACTGCTTCGATTTCCTGCTGCGTGACACCGCCTTGGCGCAAAATAACTGGCATCTCGCCTGTAATATCCAAAATGGTGGATTCCAAACCGATGGGCGAACGGCCAGCGCCCAAAATCAAATCCACTTTATCGCCAAGGGATTCTAAAACATGCAATGGCGTGGTGGCGCTGACGCTGCCTGAACGATTGGCGCTGGGCGCGGCGATGGGGCGGCCAACTTCACGCAACAATGCGCGCGCAACCGCATGGGATGGAATGCGCATCGCCAGACTATCCATGCCCGCACTGACCAGCCACGACAAAGCGGCATTTTTTTTGCGTGGCAAGATAAGGGTGAGCGCGCCCGGCATGAAATGCGCCGCGAGATTTTCAGCGAGCGGGGTGATGTCGACATATGCCGAAAGCTGCGAAAAATCCGCCATATGGATAATGAGCGGATTAAAACTGGGGCGGCCTTTTGCTGCAAAAATCGCTGCTACTGCTTGCTCATTCGTTGCATCGCCGCCAAGCCCGTAAACGGTTTCCGTGGGGAAGGCGACCAGTTTTCCCGCCCGCAACACTTCAGCCGCGCGCACGATAAATTCTTTATCGGGCTCGCTAGCATGAAGGTTGAGCAGGGTGGGTGATGCCATTTCTTACTTAAGCTTTTTTACGGCTTCCATGACTTCTTCGACATGGCCGGGAACTTTTACATTGCGCCA
>JAKFVN010000045.1 GCA_021732145.1 Alphaproteobacteria bacterium | reverse complement strand
CGGCGCACTTCATCACGTTCGCCCTGAAATACAAAGCGGCGCACATCCACATCGCTTTCGGTTGCCAGCGCAATAAAAACCAATCCCACAGGCTTATCCGGCGTGCCGCCCGTTGGCCCGGCAATTCCGGTAACCGATAACCCAACATTGGTATTCGCAATTTTACGCGCGCCAACGGCCATCGCGCTGGCAACTTCCGCGCTGACCGCGCCGTGCTCAATAATCAAATCAGCGGGCACTGCCACTTCCTGCGTTTTCGATGCGTTGGAATAGGTAACAAAGCCGCGTTCCAGCACGGCGGATGCCCCAGAAATTGCCGTGATGCAGCCCGCGATTAAACCGCCCGTGCAGCTTTCGGCGAGAGCTAGGGTTTGCTTTTTTTCAGTGAATAACTGCACAACGCGCGCCGCGCGGGCGATCAAATCATCAGGCAGCATGCGCTTCTTCTTTAAACGGGAAGCGCGCGGTGACAATCGCCTGCGCGGCAATGCCTTCGCCGCGTCCGGTAAAGCCCAGACGTTCGGTTGTGGTTGCCTTCACGCTCACGCGGTCAGGCGAAAGTTTCAGCAATTCGCATAAACGCTTTTGCATCGCTTCGCGCTGCGGGCCAATCTTCGGGCGCTCGCACATAATCGTCACATCCACATGGCTGATGGCGCCGCCGCGTTGCTGCAGCAAATCAACCGAATGCTGCAAAAACCGCGTGCTATCCGCGCCTTTCCATTTCGGGTCGGAAGGCGGGAAGTGCATGCCAATATCGCCCGCGCCAAAGGTTCCCAAAATCGCATCGGTAATGGCATGCAAGCCCACATCCGCATCCGAATGGCCTTCCAATGATTGGTCATGGGCAAAGGTATGGCCGCAAATGGTGATTTGATTGCCGGGAATTAAACGGTGCACATCAAAGCCGGACGCCGTGCGTACATCTAATAAAGCATTCATTCCTAACAGCCTCCGCGCGCGGTCTAAATCATCTGGGTTGGTGAGTTTCATGTTATCTGGGTTTGAATGGATGAGGGCAACAGGTAATCCAATTTGTTCGGCAACGGCTGCATCATCCGTCAAGGCTTGGCCTTTCACCTTTTGGTGCGCAGCCAAAATCGTATCAAAATGGAAACCTTGCGGCGTATGCGCTTGCCATAAATTCTCACGGCTGATGGTTGCCTGTACAATTCCGTTTTCGCCGCGCTTTAATGTATCCACCAATGGCTTTGCCGCAATCACGGCTTTATGTTCCAATAGTGCATCGCATACCGCGCTGATGGTCGGCTCATCAATCAATGGGCGCGCAGCATCATGAATAAGAACCGTCTTCGGTTTATCTTTTTGCAAACTTTCCAAACCAAGGCGAACGCTTTCTTGGCGTGATGAACCGCCATTCACGGGCACGGGTAAATCCAGCCCATCAACCGCCGCATCATACAAATCGCGGTGCTGCGGATTGATGACAACTTGCACCTGTCCAATGCGCGGATGGGTGAGGAATGCGAGGATGGAGCGGCGCAAAATCGTGCTGCCTGCCAAATCCTGGTATTGTTTGGGAACTTCACCGCCAAAGCGCTCGCCAGTGCCAGCCGCCACGATTAATGCAACGCAATCTTTCATATCTTTTAAAACCCAACATTTTCAATGCTAAAGCATAGGGTGTACCGCAAGTTATTAGCTTGCGCGAGGTTTTTAACTGCTGTATTTTTGGGCAGAATTTAACGTCCTGATTTTACTGAAGAAAATGAACAGCACTGCTGCAACACCGCGCTTGAAGCCAATTAAAGTCGGCCCCATTAAAATCGGCAATATCGAAATTGCCGAGCCGGTTATTCTTGCGCCCATGTCGGGCGTGACCGATATGCCGTTTCGTGGCCTCGTAAAATCCTATGGCGCGGGCATGGTTGTTTCGGAAATGATTGCCAGCGTTGCCGTGGTGCGTGAAAATCGCAAAACCTTCAAAATGATGGAACATAAGGCCGAAGAATACCCGATGGCGGTTCAGCTTGCAGGCTGTGAACCGGAAGTAATGGCCGAAGCCGCCAAGGTGAATGAAGACCTCGGTGCCAACATTATCGACATCAATTTCGGCTGCCCCGTTAAAAAAGTCGTGAATGGCCATGCGGGCTCATCGCTGATGCGTGATGAAGTGCACGCCGCCAGGATTTTGGAAGCCACGGTGAAAGCCGTAAAAATCCCCGTAACGCTGAAAATGCGCATGGGCTGGGATGCCAATAGTTTAAACGCGCCAAACCTTGCGCGTATTGCGCAGGAATGCGGAATTAAGATGGTCACCGTGCATGGCCGCACCCGCTGCCAGTTCTATGAAGGCAACGCCAACTGGGCATTTGTGCGCAATGTGAAGGAAGCGGTCAGCATCCCCATTATCGTGAACGGCGATATCACCAGCTTTGCAAAAGTGGATGAAGCGCTGCAACAATCCGGCGCGGATGGCGTGATGATTGGCCGCGGCTCTTATGGCCGCCCGTGGTTCATCCGCCAGGTGATGGATTATTTGCGCGAAGGAAAGCCGCAAACCGAACCGGCATTGCACCACCAAAAAGAAATAATTCTGAAGCATTACGACGAAATGCTGCGCCATTACGGCATTGATGCAGGGATGCGCGTTGCACGCAAGCACCTTGGCTGGTACAGCAAAGGCCTTCGCGGCGGCGCGGAATTCCGCGCGGAAGTCAACAACCTGCACACGGTTCCCGCCGTGCAGGAATTATTGCATACGTTTTTTGATACCTCTTACGAACAAACATTATTGGCAGCTTAACAATGGAGAAGAACATGTCGCTAACCAACCTGTCCAACTCGGTCGAAAACCACCTGCGCAGCTACTTCCTGATGCACAGCTTCCAATTGCCGGCCAATGGCCTTTACGACCGCGTGATGCGCGAAGTGGAACGCCCGCTCATCATCCTCAGCCTGACTGCATGTAAAGGTAACCAGCTCCGCGCAGCAGAGATGCTCGGCATCAACCGCAATACCTTGCGCAAAAAAATCCGTGACCTATCTATTCCAACAGCGCGCGACAATTACCGCAAAGCTGCGTAACCGATAGATAACGGTATTTTCAGTGACAGCACTGCCAACGCCAGTAGACACGACGCCACCCGTCACGCCGCCCACATTCTGGGAACAGGCGAAGGATTGGGCGCGTCGTAAAAAGGCGTTCAAGAAAATCGCGCTGTGGCTGACCATCGCATCCGTTCTGATTGGGCTGACCACCTTCGCGCTGATTACGCTGCGCGTTCCCATCATGGGCGGCGATGCGACCATTAAGACGCTTCTCTCGCTTTGCCTTGTCTGCCTTGTGGCGCTGGCGGGGCTTATTCTTTACCGCCTTATCCGTGTTATCACGCTCACCCGCGCGAAGGGGCAGGGAAAATCCACGCTGCATCTGCGCATGGTGGGCATGTTCAGCTTGCTCGCCGTTGCACCAACCGTTGTGGTCGCGCTCTTTGCTGGCCTGTTCTTTTACTTAGGCGTTCAAAGCTGGTTCTCCGACCGTGTGCAAAAGGTCGTTGATGAATCCATGGAGGTTGCAAAGTCCTATTTGCACGAACATCAACAAACCATCCGCGCCGATACGCTGGCGATGATTAACGATATCAATCGCGAAGCGCCGCAATTCGCGCTGAACAAGCACATCTTCAACCAGTTCATCGATGCGCAATCGAATGCGCGTTCGCTATCCGAAGCTTTGGTGTTTGACAGCACGGGCCGCATTCTGGGCCGTTCTGCACTCAGCTTCTCGTTGGAATTCGAACCCGTCACCGAAGATATTCTGGAACGCGCGCGTCAGGGCGAAGTCGTCGTGATGGTCGGCCAGAAATACGACAAGGTGAGGGCGCTTGCCAAAATTTCATCCCTCTTCGACGCCTATCTATTGGTCGGGCGGCAGGTGGAAGCCAAGGTGCTTGAACACGTTGAAACTGCCGAAGGCGCGGTCAATGAATATGCCACCATCAAACAGCGCGGCGGGGAATTGCAGCGAAGGCTGTTCCTTACCTTCGCCGTCGTCGCGCTCCTCTTATTATTAGTCGCGGTCTGGTTCGGCATGAACTTCGCGAACAAGCTGGGCATGCCGCTTAGTGTTCTGGTGGATATGGCCGAACGCGTGCGGGCAGGGGATTTATCCGCCCGCATTCAGGAAAAATTTCTCAAATACGAAGATGAACTGGGTTCATTGGGCCGCGCCTTTAACCGCATGACAGGCCAGTTGGAAGGCCAGCGCAGCGAATTGATTGATGCCAACCGCCAGCTGGATACCCGCCGCCGCTTCACTGAAGCCGTACTATCCGGTGTTTCATCGGGCGTGATTGGCGTCGACAATCACGGCCTCATCACCCTGGTGAATGCTTCGGCTGCCATTTTGCTCGGCATTCCGAATACGCAAGAATGGCTGCAAAAACCATTGCTCTCTTTGCTGCCCGAATTACAGGAATTGATGCAGCAGATTTACGAACGCCCCGTCGCGCGTTTCGTGGAAGGCGAAATCGAACTTCATCGTCATGAACAATCGACCAAAACATTCTTCGTGCGCGCATCGCTCGAACAGGTTGAGCAGGATGTTCAGGGTTACGTGGTTACCTTCGATGACGTTTCCGATTTGATTGCCGCGCAACGTAAAGCCGCATGGGGTGACGTTGCCCGCCGTATCGCGCATGAAATCAAGAACCCGCTCACGCCGATTCAGCTATCAGCAGAACGCTTGCGCCGCCGCTATTTAAAGGAAATCAGCAGCGATCCGGAAGTATTCGTGCAGTGTCTCGATACCATCATCCGTCAGGTCGAAGACATTGGCCGCATGGTCGATGAATTCTCCGGCTTTGCGCGCATGCCAACTGCCGTGATGACACCCACCAATTTGAACGATGTATGCCGTCAGGCTGTTCTGCTGCGCAGCGCTGGCAGAAATGACATCGATGTAAAAACAGATCTGCCGCATGAAGTGCTGATGGCAACCTGCGATGGCCGCTTGCTGAGCCAGTCGATTTCCAATCTGATTAAGAACGCCATGGAATCCATTGAAGGAAGGGAAGCTGAAAACCCGCCACGTGGTCTGGTGGTTGTGTCATTGAAACACATCGGCGAAGAAGCCGTGATTACGATTGAAGATAACGGCAAAGGCTTGCCCAAAGAGCAACGTCACCGTTTGACGGAGCCATATGTGACAACGCGCGCCAAGGGAACCGGTTTGGGCCTTGCCATCGTGAAGAAGATTATGGAAGACCATCACGGCTCGCTGACCCTCGAAGATAGAATCGAAGGCGGCGCGCGAGTCATGCTGCGTTTCCCGATATTGCATATGGAAGAGAACGAAAAAGACTCTGCCGAAGCAGTTGAAGAAACGCCCGTTGAAAAACGGTTGGGGCTCGCGCACAATAGGACATAAGTTTTGATTCTGCGCATTAGGCGCTGATGATATAAATTTGAACGAGGATAGCATGACGCACGATATTCTGATTGTAGATGATGAAGCGGACATCCGGTTACAGGTCGCTGGCATCTTGAGCGATGAAGGTTACAAGACGCGCGAAGCGTCTTCTTCCGAACTTGCTGTCCATGAAATTGCACAACGTCTTCCAAGTCTGGTGATTTTGGACATCTGGTTACAGGGCAGCAAGCTGGATGGCTTGCAATTGCTGGAGCACATCGCCAAAACCTACCCGACACTTCCGGTTATTATGATTTCGGGTCACGGTAATATCGAAACCGCGGTTGCAGCAGTGAAGAAGGGCGCATTCGATTTTATCGAAAAGCCATTCAAATCTGACCGCTTGCTATTGGTGGTCGACAAAGCGCTACAGGCCTTTCGGCTGAAACGCGAAAATGAAGAATTGAAGCTGAAACTGGGCGATTCGGAGCTGATTGGCAAATCCCCATCCGTTCAGGAAATTCGTAAGACACTTGAAAAAGTTGCCCCAACCGGCAGCCGCGTGATGATTACCGGCCCCGCAGGTGCCGGTAAAGAAATCATCGCACGTCAGCTCCATAAAATGTCCCGCCGTGAAGAAGGCCCGTTTGTGGTCGTCAACTGCGCAACCATGCAGCCTGACCGTTTGGAAGTGGAATTGTTCGGAACGGAACTGGGCGCCAATGGCGCATCCCGTAAAATTGGCTTCCTTGAGCAAGCTCACAACGGCACCTTATTATTAGATGAAGTAGCTGACATGCCATTGGAAACCCAAGGCAAGATTTTACGCGCCTTGCAGGAACAATCCTTCACTCGCGTGGGCGGCAACACCAAGGTACAGGTGGATGTGCGTGTTATCGCGTCCAGCAACAAGAACCTAGATTTGCTGATGGCCGAAGGTTCCCTTCGCCAAGACCTTTATTACCGCTTGAACGTGGTACCGATTAAGGTATCGGCGCTTCGTGAACGCCGCGATGATATCCCCTTGCTGGCGCAGCATTTCCTGAACCGCGCGGCCGAAAATGCTGGCTTGCCAGTACGCACGTTAGGCGAAGATGCGCTTGCCGCCCTTCAGGCTTACGAATGGCCGGGCAATATCCGCCAATTGCGCAACGCGATGGAATGGATTTTGATTATCCATAATAATAGCAAGGATGAGCCCATCCGCGCCGATATGCTGCCACCTGAAATCACATCCAGCACGCCAAACGTGCTGAAGTGGGAAAAGGGCGGCGAAATCATGATGTTGCCACTTCGTGATGCCCGCGAAATGTTCGAACGTGAATACCTGCTGGCGCAAGTCACGCGCTTTGGCGGCAATATTTCCCGTACCGCGAACTTCATCGGCATGGAACGCTCCGCGCTTCACCGCAAGCTCAAGATGCTTGGCGTTCATGGCTCCGGTCACGGTGTACCAGAACCAGAAATGATTGCGGCGACCCACGTCAACTAAAGTTCTGCAACCAGCCACCCATGCCTTATGCCCCAGCATTCCCTTCACAGCCTGCCGCAGGCCGTTTTATTCGACTGGGACAATACGCTTATTGAAAACTGGCAAACGCTGACCGACAGCGTGAATGCTGCGCTCAACGCCTTCAACCTGCCGCTGTGGAATGTTGAACGCATGATGGAAAATTCCAAATACAGCATGCGCGACAGTTTTCCGGTTATTTTCGGCGATGACTGGCACCGCGCACGCGATATTTTTTATGGGCATTTCCGCGCCAATCATCTTAACGGCCTTCACAAACTGAAACATGCGGAGGAGATATTAAATCTTCTCTGCGCCCACGGCGTGAAGCTGACCATATGCAGCAACAAGAATGGCGACTTGCTTCGCCGTGAAGTAAGGCACCTCAACTGGAACCATTATTTCTCCAGCATTGTCGGCGCAACCGATGCCCCTAAAGACAAGCCCGACCCCGCACCGGCGGAGCTAATTATGAAAAGCAATAATCTGAAGCAGTATGAAACCATCTGGTTCATTGGCGATACCGCAACGGACATGATTTGCGGCACCAAATCCGGCTGCTTTACCGTCGGAATTGGCCGTGCAAGCCTTGAAAACCCTGAATTTCAGCCATCCGTGTGGGTGTATGACCTAGGGGAGCTCTTGACAGAATTGAAGCAGCTTCTATCCTCAAAGTAACGTCCCAATAATAATAAAAAAAGAAACCGCCATGTCAGACAAGCAAAACGTGCAAGACGTATTCCTCAATTCCGTGCGCAAAGCCAAAGTTCCCGTCACCGTGTTTCTGGTGAACGGCGTGAAATTGCAGGGCATCATCACCTGGTTTGATAATTTCTCGCTGCTGCTGCGCCGCGACAGCCATATCCAACTGGTCTATAAGCACGCCATCTCCACCATCATGCCATCCGGCCCTGTATCGCTGTTTGAAGCGCAAGAAGCCGAACAAGCGTGATTGAACGCGAACACCTCACAACCGTAGATCCGGCGCGAACCTTTATCGTTCAGCCCATGTTCCGCTTTACCAATGCGCGCCGCAGCAGCGACGCGTTACTGGAAGAAGCCGTTGGCCTTGTCGAAGCCATCCAGCTCAATGTGGTCGGCAGCAAAACCATCAATATCACCAACCCATCGCCCGCAACCCTGATGGGAAAGGGGCAAATGGCCGATATTGGCGCGTTCTGCAAGGAAAACAAGGTGGAACTGGTGTTCGTCAACCACAACATCACCCCGCCGCAGCAACGCAATTTGGAACGCGAATGGAACGCGAAGGTCATCGACCGCACGGGTCTTATTCTGGAAATCTTCGGTGCACGCGCGCGCACCAAGGAAGGCCAGTTGCAAGTTGAACTTGCTGCGCTCAGCTACCAGCGCTCGCGCCTTGTGCGGTCATGGACTCACCTAGAACGGCAGCGCGGCGGCTTCGGCTTCCTTGGTGGCCCTGGTGAATCCCAACTTGAATTGGATAGACGTTTAATCAGCAATCGCATCATCAAGATTAAAGAAGAACTGGATGATGTGCGCCGCATGCGAGGGTTACACCGCAAGCAACGCGAACGCGCGGAACAACCCGTGATTGCGCTGGTGGGCTATACCAACGCTGGTAAATCCACCCTGTTCAACCGCCTGACCGATGCAGGGGTCATGGCCGAAAACCTTTTATTCGCAACGCTAGACCCCACCATGCGCCAAATCACGCTGCCATCGGGCAAGCAGGTGATTTTATCCGATACCGTGGGTTTCATTTCCGATTTGCCAACCCATTTGGTCGAAGCATTCCATGCCACGCTGGAAGAAGTTGAAAACGCCGACATTATTCTTCACGTGCGCGATATTTCGCATGAAGACACCCGCGCCCAAAAGGAAGACGTGCAGAATGTTCTGGAAACGCTGGCGATTAACCATGACGACCCGCGCGTCATCGAAGCCTTAAATAAAATCGACGCGATTGCGCCCGAAGACAGGCAAACCATCATCCAGCAATCGCGGCGCTCTGGCCGTGAAACGATGAGCGCATGGTCATTCCAGGGCGATATGGTAAAAGGTGCCAGCGCTGCCATATCGGCCTTAAGCGGCGATGGCATTGATGACATGCTGCATATGATTGATGACCGCTTGAAGCTTGGTCATAAAACGTATGCCATTAAACTCAGCTATGCTGAGGGCGCACCTTTAGCCTGGCTTTATGAAAATGGCACCATTATCAACCGCAAAGATAACGCCAAGCACATTATATTGGATGTGGAGCTAAGCCCCGCGAACTGGGGCCGTTACCAATCGCAATTCGGAAAAAAGAAATGAATTTTGACTTAAATAAAATCGCCGATATCATCCGCGAAGTGGCGGCAACCGAAATTCTTCCGCGCTGGCGTCATCTGGATAAAAGCGAGATCCACCAAAAAACCGGCCCGCAGGATTTGGTGACGATTGCCGACCAGGCCGCCGAAAAAGCACTCTCCGCAAAACTCATCGCACGTTACCCTGGCACCGTGGTGGTGGGAGAGGAAGGCGTGGAAGCCGACCCCAAAAAGATGGATTTATTCAAGCAAAACCAGCCCATTTGGGTCATCGATCCCATTGATGGCACAATGGGGTTTGCCAGCGGTGAACCGCAATTCGATGTCATGCTGGCGCTGGTTCAGGGCGCCACATTGGTCGCGGGTTGGATTTATGCGCCCGTTGATGATGAAATGATCATGGCCGATAAAAACGGCGCAGTGCGTGTTGTAAAAAACGGCACGCCGCAGAAACTGCATCCACCCGCATTCAATTCGATCAAGGAATTTTCCGGCGTGCTGGGCAACAAACTGCTCAGCAAGGAACACCGTGATTATGTAAAGGCGCAAGAAAACAAATTCCGGAAAATCACGTCCTCCATTTGCGCTGGGCATGACTATGCGATGATGCTGCGCGGGGAGGCGCAATTCGCTGTCTTTGGTAAATGCATGCCGTGGGATCATTTGCCGGGCTTGGCGATGTTGACGCAGCTTGGCTTTGTGTATTGCAAGCATGATGGCAGCCCATACGTGCCGGGCGATACCACAGGCGGCTTGGTGATTGCGCCGAACAAGGCAACGCTGGAAGAAATCCGCCGGATTGTAATGGGTAACCAATAGGTTACGCGCCTTACTTCACGTAACTTTATTTTACGCCCGCTTTGCGCACGGTGTTCCACATGGCAACCAGCTCGTCCAAACCAACATCCTGCGGTTTTTTGCCCTGTTGCGCCAATGTGCCTTCAATGCTGTGAAAGCGTTTTTCGAATTTGCGGTTGGTGGTGCGCAATGCGTATTCAGGGTCAACGCGCAGCTTGCGACCCAAATTGGCCACCACAAACATCACATCACCCAATTCTTCCGTCAGGCGATCAACCAATTCCAAATCCAGCGGTTCTTTTTTGGTTTGGCGTTCGGCAACCACTTCCTTTAATTCCGCGATTTCTTCATCCAGTTTCGCGAAAATATCCTTGATATCCGTCCATTCAAAACCCACACGCGCGGCGCGGCTTTGCAGTTTAACCGCCCTTGTAACTGCGGGCAGGGCATGCGCCACATCATCCAATGCGCTTGGCGTGCCGCCTTGCGCAACTGTTTTGGCATCGCGCTTGGCCTGCTTATCGCCTTCCCACATCTTCATCAGTGCCGCGTGGTCATCCAGTTTTTTGTCTTCAAACACATGCGGGTGACGTTCAATCATTTTTTCTGCTGCCGCATCGGCAATTTCATCAAAGCTGAACAATTTTTTATCAGTGCCGATTTGCGCATAGAACACGATTTGGAATAACAAATCGCCCAGTTCTTCTTTCAGCGCGGCCATGTCCTGACGTTCAATCGCCTCCACCACCTCATACACTTCTTCGAGGGTATATTTGGTGATGGTCGCAAAATCCTGCGCCACATCCCACGGGCAGCCCTTTTCGGTGTCGCGTAATCGCGCCATAACCGCCAGCAGCTTTTCGGTGCCTTTGAGCGGGCCTTTTTGGTCGTTTCTATTCATGGAATCTTCCTTATAATCTGATGCGATTCAAACTAAAGCAGAATGCAATGGAACAAAAGGCACATTTTATAGGGCTGGGCGGCGTTGGAATGTCGGCAACCGCAAAGCTGTTACGCGATGCGGGCTGGGCCGTGACCGGCAGCGATGAAGCCGTTTATCCGCCCATTTCAATCGTGCTGGAAAAAGAAAAACTGGAATGCCGCACGCCCTATGCGGCCAGCAACATTCCACCAGATGTCAATTTAATCGTCATCGGCAAAAACGCGAAGCTGGTTCCCGAAACCAACGCCGAAGTTGCCGCCGCCTATCAATCCGGCAAGCGCATTGCGTCATTCCCCGAAATACTTGGCGAATTATCAACCAGCAAGGCATCGGTTGTCGTTGCGGGCAGCTATGGCAAATCATCCTGCTCTGCGCTGCTTGCGCATATTTTGCAAGATGCTGGCTTAGACCCATCGTTTTTTATTGGCGCAGTGCCACTCACCCCGTCATCGCCTGCGCAAATAGGGAAGGGGGATTTGTTTGTGTTTGAAGGCGATGAATACCCGTCATCCAACACCGATAACCGTTCCAAATTTCTGCATTTGAAACCGCGGCATTTGCTGCTTACGCCGCTGGCGCATGACCATGTGAACATCTTCCCGACAGTTAATGCGTACCTTTCACCATTCCGCCAGTTGGTGGCGTTATTGCCGCAAGAAACTCCGCTTATCGCCGCCACCAGCGGGCCGCTTAGCAAGCAGTTGCTGGGCAGCATCAAGCGCCCTGTCATCACTTACGGCGTGCATGAAGGGGATTATCGCGCGGCCACTATCGCTTATGGCGAAAACGATAAAACCAAGTTTGATATCCTGCATGAAGGAAAAACACTGTGCCGGGTTGCGACCACGCAATTGGGCGAGCACAGCATTGAAAACATCCTTGGCTGCGCGGCCTTTGTGTTTGCCAATAAACTGGTATTACCTGATGCCTTTGCGCATGCGATTGATGGGTTTAAGGGCGTGATGCGCCGCCTTGATAAAAAATCGGAAAAAACATCCATCCCCATTTACGAAGGCTTTGGGTCATCCTATGACAAGGCGCGCTCTGCCATCGCCGCCGTCAAGCGCGGCTTTCCCAAACGCAATCTCGTCGTGGTGTTTGAACCGCACACGTTTAGCTGGCGCAGCCATGACACGCTGCATTGGTATGATGATGTATTTGAAGGCGCGGCGCGCACCTATATCTACCAGCCCGCATCACAGGGAGCAGGCACCCATAACCAGGCCAGCCATGCGGATATCATGGCGCGGTTAAAGGCCGCCAATTGCAATGCAGTGGCGATAACTGCGCCCGATGAAGCGTTGAAGCGTATTGCCAGCGATTTAAAGGCGGATGATGTGGTGCTGTTCCTGACATCCGGCGATTTGGGCGGGCTGATTAAAACCGTGCCGGAATTTGCGGAAAAGCAGTTTCCGCTTTAATTTTCGCAGAATAATTTGAAATCCAGAATAATGCGGCGGCCCTTGCGGATATTCAAACGGTGAAAGCCGTGGAAGCTTTTATCGCTGCGCGCAAAGGCAAAAAAACGGTTGGGCAGATACGCCGAATAATCTACCTTGTGAAATCCTTCATACGGCAAATGCACGCCGTCTGTTGAAATCCGTTCCGGATCATCGGCCGCGTAAACTTCCGTTCCCAAATCGGGCTGGGTCTCATCTTCGGCAAAATACAAAATGCCGGTCAGGATCTTGCGCGGGCTGTCGGTATGCGGGCCCAGATAATACCCGTTAGTGCTTTGCACCAGGTTAGCGCTGGGGCCCAATTTCCATTTCTCGCGCTGCAACGTCTCCAGCATTTCGGGCGGCAATAACTGCTTCAGCATCACTGATAAGAACATCTCATGGGAAAAGAAGGAAGCCAGCGCGCTCCAAATCGGGCGTTGCTGCGGGTTTAAACGCTCAATAAACGCTGGTTGCAGGGGAAATTCGCGCCGCGCCAACGCGCCAGATTTTGCATATTCATCCACCGCCTGGCCAATGGCCTTGCTGTCATCAAACTGGTCTTGCGTTGGCAAATTGGCGAAGATGAAATCATACATCTCGCGCGGAAAAAATTCTTCGGAGATAAGATATGAAAACGGGTCGCGCTTAACAGGTGTGCGGTTCAGGCGGGTGAGAGTGTCTTGTAATCCTCTGTTCAGCCCTTCTAAGTCCATTACGCCACCTTCATCGCTTCCAAATCGGCCGCGCTAAAACGCTCCAGCGTCTTTGTCGCAAACGCCACATCATTCGCATCGCGTGCAAAAACAATATTGCCGGCGAAGCTTGATTGCTCAATTGCCTGTACGGTTGCTTCTTTGCTCGCCAATCCATTACGTGAAAGCCGCGCCTGGTCAATATTATAAACCCAGCCGGATTTAATGAAATGCTTCACAATGTGATAGCAGCTTGGCGTTTTGGGGTCGCATTCCAGCAAAAGCGTTCGTAATTCAGGGCTTTGCAGCACGTTCTTCATCCCCGCAACAACCTTATTCTCGTGCCCATCCACATCGATTTTCACGTGCTTGGGCATGGGCACAGCTTTCGTTTCCACCACATGGTCGAGTGATAACGCAATGCACCCTTGGGTAAAGCGCGATGCCGCTTCATATTCATGGCTGGGTACAGAAAAATCATTAAACGACGAACCGGTTTTCATCGGGTCGCTTAAAATCAGATTGGAAATCTCCAGCGGCTTATCGCTCATCGCGGCGCAGAACGCGCTAATTTTCTGATGCGCAGCATTTAATAAAATACTGCGGCATAGCTCGGCATAATTTTGGGATTCAGGTTCGAATGCGTAAACGTCCGCGCCGGCAATCACGCCCGCATATAATGTATAAATCCCCACATTCGCGCCAATATCCACAAACACATCACCCGCTTTAAAACTGTGCAGCCATTCAATGGTGGTGGGCTCCTTTAAAAACAGCGTGTTCACGCGCCAACGCGAATGGGGCGTCGACATGCAATAACGTAAAATTTTTCCGTCGATTTGCAGCTCAGCAAAGGCAAATGGACGCTCGGGATCAGGCAGTGTTTTCACTGCCGAGATTTGCTCCATCACATAACGTGGCCTGGTCTTATATGCGCTCATGCGGCTATCTTACATTCCATCGATTTTATTGCGTAATCCCGATTCTAACACGCTTTACGGCAAGAGCAATCCGGCTACGGATTGATTGCATTAACAGGATTGTAAACTGTTAACGTTAGATTGGGAGCAACGCTTCAAACCGTTCCGCCATGCAAAAAAAACATCATACTTTATCGCTCGCCGTAATTGTCAAAAATGAAGAAGTTCATTTGCCGACACTCATGGAAACTGCGCGCATCTATGCGGATGAAATCGTTATCGTGGATACGGGATCAACCGATAAAACCAAAGAAATAGCGCGCAAATACACCGACAAAATTTTCGATTTTGGTTGGGTGGATGATTTTTCCAAAGCCCGTAATTTTGGCCTTGAAAAATGCACGTCGGATTTCATCATCTGGCTTGATGCCGATGACATGATACCCAAAGAAACAGCAGAAATGCTGAACGATTTAAAATCAAAACCCATTGAATGGGATGTGCTTTATCTTCCATACGTCTATGCGCGCAATGCAGAAGGGCAGATCACGCTTTCGCAAGTGCGTGAACGCATATTCCGCAACAATAAGGGGCTGGCATTTGAATTCCCCATTCACGAATGCCTGAAATATGTCGGTGAGCTTAAATTCGAGCATAGGAATGATATTAAAATCATTCATAACAAAATTGTCGCTAGCGAACCCAGCGTTACGCGCAATCTGCGCATATTGTCAAAAGCAGTTGAAACCGAGGAATACAAAAACAATGTGCGTATCTGGTCATATCTGGCGCAGGAATCCGATGCGCAAAAAGGCGCTGTTTATTACGAGCATATCCTCAACACCATGTGCGGAAATGTTGATAAAATCTGGCATTCCCAGACGATGGTGCATTACCTGCGCAAGCTTATCACGCTCCAGCGGTATGACGAAGCATTGGAAGCAGGCGGAAAAGCAATTGCCTATTACCCGCTGTGGAGAGAGCCGTTTTTTTATACCGCGCATGTCTATTTCTATACCGCGCGCTATAAGGAAGCGCTGAAGATGATGCTGATAGCAGCCGAAATACCCATACCGCCCGACGATGTGCATGTCATCTATGATAAATCCATTTACGAAGGCGATTGGTTTTATGAGTGGCTATTCTTTGTATATCATTATTTGTGGAACCGTGACAAAGCAGTCGCCATACTGGAAGATGTTCTGAAACGTAATCCAAACAGCCAAACATTCCTGCGTTTAAAGCAGGAAAAGCAGGATTGGCTGTACCCCAACGAAACAAAAAACACTAAAAAATAGCCGTTTGGAATCATGATTCCTCAAATCCTTTATCATTGATAATAAACATCGCTGCGTGTTACCGCTGAAATGACTGAACGGCATGATTCATTCGCAATCATGCACCTCTGGGCATGAAGGAGAGTAACCGATGGCGATTTCCAATATTTCACTGACCGCAGGCGCACGCGCCAATTTGTTATCGCTGCAACAAACCGCCGGCCTTTTGAATCAAACCCAAGCTCGCCTCGCGACCGGTAAAAAGATTTCATCCGCACTGGATGGCGCAACAGCCTATTTTGCCAGCATTGGCTTTATTAACCGCGCCAACGATTTATCGAACGTAAAAGACGGTCTATCCAACGCGCTGCAAACCGTGAAAGCGGCGAATGGCGCGATTGACAGCATCACCAAGATTGTTCAGCAAGCCCAAGGCCTCACGACCGCTGCATTGCAGACAACCGATGCCACAACGCGTTCCGTGCTCGCGGTTCAATTCAACGACTTGCTCGTTCAGGTCAACGCGCTTGTAAATGACGCATCGTTCAATGGCACAAACCTGATTGGCCAGACATCCATCAGCCTGGTTGTGTACTTTAACGAAGACAACACCTCGAAACTCACGATTACCAATACCAATCTGTCCATCGATACAACCAACGGCATGAGCATTGCGATAGCTGCCGCGGGTTTCGTATCCGACAGTAACATCCTCACGGCGGTATCGCAGCTTGGCACGGCGCTCACGAAACTGCGCACTACGGCCTCCAGCTTTGGCAACAACACCACTGTTATTACCACGCGCCAGGATTTTACCGCCAACCTGATCAGCACCTTGCAGACCGCTTCCGATAATCTGATTCTGGCCGATACGAACGAGGAGGGCGCAAATTTGCAGGCATTGCAGGCGCGCAACTCCCTTGGCATCACATCGCTGGGCATCTCTGGCCAATTGCAGCAAGCCATTCTGAAGCTGTTCTAAGCGATACCCCACAGCCCCCGCTTCAACCGATTGTCACGCGCGCGAAGGCGAAGCACCCGGCCGCAGAAGGCGCAGGGCGTTAATCGTGACAAGCACAGTTGCACCCGTATCGGCAAGAATGGCTGGCCATAAGCCAGTAATGCCCATAACCGTCGTCACGAGGAATACGGCCTTCAGGCCTAATGCAATCACGATATTCTGCTGAATATTCGTCATCGTCCGGCGCGATAAATCGATCATCGCCGCCACATCGCCAACACGACCATGCAGGATTGCGGCATCCGCCGTCTCAAGCGCCACATCCGTGCCGCCACCCATGGCAATGCCAATATCGGCTGCAGCAAGGGCAGGGGCATCATTAATGCCATCGCCAACCTTGGCAACGATACTGCCCGACGATTTCAATTCATTCACAACGCGCTGCTTGTCCTCGGGCAGCATTTCCGCGCGCACCTCTATGCCCAGTTGCTTGCCGATGGCCGTGGCGGTGCGCCGGTTATCACCGGTCAACATCATCATCGTGATGCCGGAATCCGAAAGCGATTTCAACCCGGCGATTGCATCGGGGCGCGGTTCATCGCGCAACGCAATCCCACCCACAAGGTTCGTGCCAGCCAACAGGATGGATACCGTCTTGCCTTCATCATTAAGCATATCGATGCGTTCGCGCACAGCGTCCAGGTTTGCGCCTCGCGCCGCGCTGGCCTTGGCGGAACCCAAAAAATACTCCACGCCGTTGATGGTTCCGACAATCCCCTTGCCGCCCACCGCGGCCAGCCCCGAAGCGGCTGGAACCTGCACTTTATTGGCGGCTGCTTTATCGAGAATAGCCTTGGCAAGAGGATGGCTTGACCCGGTTTCAAGCGCCGCACAAAGCGATAATAATTCCTGCTCGCTTGCGCTGATTGCGATGATGTCCGTGACTTTGGGCCGCCCTTCGGTCAATGTGCCGGTCTTATCAAAAGCGACCACGGTGATTGTGCGGGCAGCCTCCAGAATAGCGCCACCTTTCATCAGCAGGCCGCGGCGCGCCCCGGATGAAAGTCCGGCAGCAATTGCCGCCGGCGTGGAAATGACAAGCGCGCAAGGGCATCCAATCAAAAGAATGGCAAGGCCTTTATAAACCCAGCCATTCCATTCGCCGCCAAAAAACAGGGGAGGGATAAC
This sequence comes from Alphaproteobacteria bacterium, assembly GCA_021732145.1. Lineage (GTDB taxonomy): Bacteria > Pseudomonadota > Alphaproteobacteria > UBA9219 > RGZA01 > RGZA01. The sequence continues at coordinate 16,186 of JAKFVN010000045.1, read as the reverse complement.
AGCCACTAATGCGCCGATAACCAGCACGAGCGGTGTATAATAGCTCGAGAACCGGTCAATGAACCGCTCGGTTGGGGCCTTGGATTCCTGCGCTTCTTCCACAAGCCGCACAACGCGCGCAATGGTGTTGTCGCTAGCCGCCGCTGTGACGCGAACGCGCAGGGCACCATCCAGATTGATGGTACCCGCAAAAACCATGTCACCTGTGCCTTTGCGTTTAGGTACCGACTCGCCCGTCACAGGCGCTTCATCGATGGAACTTTCACCACTGAGTATCTCGCCATCGGCAGGAATCCGGTCGCCGGGTCGCACAAGCACAATTGCTCCAATTGCAAGGCTGTCCGCAGCAACTTCTGTAACCATGCCGTTCTGTTCCATCTGCGCGGTTTTTGGCACAAGCATGGTCAGCGACTGGATGCTTGCACGGGCACGCCCGGCAGCAACGCCTTCAAGCAGCTCGCCGATTAAAAAGAGAAAGACGACTGCCGCAGCTTCTTCGGCTGCGTTGATAATAACGGCACCCACAGCCGCGATGGTCATGAGCATTTCGATGCTAAAGGGAGTGCCTGCGCGCGCGGCCTGAAAAGCGCGCTGCGCGATTGGAACAAGGCCAATCATCATGGCGGCGATGAATGCCCACGAACCAATTGCCGGAAAAGCTTTGGCGACAACATAAGCAACCGCCAGCGCCGCGCCGCAACCGATGGTCAGGCGCGCCTTTGAACTTTTCCACCACGGCCCATCATGCGGCGCACCATGATTTTTATCGCCATGATCTTTATCGTCCGGCCCGTGCGAGTGAGCGGCATTGCCGTGCGCGTGGGAGTGGGTCGCAGAGCCGCTGGAACCGCTGGCATTGGCTTCGCCATCCGGCGAGTTGGATGATGCCGTATAGCCCAACGCGGTCACAGCCTTGATGACCGGCTTCTGGATATTGGCGCCGCCATCATGGGTGACGATCATTGTGCCTGCCGTCGCCGACACTGCCACGTTACTGACTCCGCTGATGCGGCGAACAGCGGTTTCAATTTTGATAGCACAGGAACCACAATCCATTCCGCCCACGCGGAACCGGGTTTGGCTGGGAATGATATTGCTCATGCGGGAGCTCCATATTTTAAGGTCTTGAATTATTGAAACAGAAACTACATCCTCTAGTGACTATAGCATCAAGAGGGATTTTTTATGACCAAATCATTTGCCATCGGGGCACTGGCTGAAGCAGCAGGGGTTAAAATTCCAACCATTCGCTATTACGAAACGATTGGCCTTTTACCTAGCCCAGAGCGTTCCGATGCAAACCGCCGTCTTTACGGGGAGGATGCGATACGACGCTTGCGCTTCATTCGCCATGCACGCGAGCTGGGATTTGAAATTGAAGACATCCTACAGCTACTGACATTGTCGGTTGACCCCAAGCGTGAGTGCAGGGAGGTGGATGCGATCGCGCAGCGTCATCTGGCCGATATCAATAGCAGGCTAAAACGGCTCAAGGCACTCAAAACCGAAGTATCACGCATGATTAGGCAATGCGCCAAAGGAACTGTTGCGGAGTGCCGCATTATCGATGTGCTCGCACATCATGAGCATTGCCTTCATAACACGCATTAATCACCAAGCCCAAAGGCCCGGAGGGGACACTAGAGTGACATTTCTAACTTGGTTTTATATATGATAGTCGTATAATATGTATTATGTTAAATAAAGAAGCGGCCAAGAAGGACTAGAAGCCTAGATACATGCGATTTACTGCCGACCGAACCGGACTAAGCACTCCGTGACCCAGCCATCCACGGCGGCCTTCCGGATGCGTCACTTCGTACACGCGCTTCACGGCTTCGGGATCCATGATGTTCCAGAACGGGCTTAGTACGGTCGGCATTCCGGTTTCCCTGAAACGTTCGGCATGCACCGCCAGCAACTCGTCATTCATCGGGTAATAATAACGCATGCGCGGGTCTGCTGGGTCTGCCAATAAGGCCGCGGCAACATTGCCGCCATTGCCGGCATGCAGGCGGAACGCCAAATCCTGCGGCACAGGCTTGCCGTCTTTGCCGGGCTTCGTACGCATCACGAATACGGCTATGGCGCGAGCTGTACCACCAAGCACTCTGCGGTTCAGCAACGCCTTGCCACCATCACGGCGCGCGCTGCGTAAATCTTCCAGGGAAATCTTGCGTACCATCTGGCTTAACGACTTCGTTAACGCAGCAAGCTCGTTTTCATCCGTGGTGTCCTGTAGCCATTGCTCGAACCCAATCAATGGTGACAGCGTTGCGGCAATTTTCAGCGATTTGCATTTTTCCTTGAGCCAGCGGCGCGCTTCTTCAACCTGGCGGCCGCCAATACCAGCGCTGAGCTTGATGCGGCGTTCATCGGCATCCTTATGCGCCATGTTGATGGCGCTATAAAACGTGATGGCTGTCGGCGCATAACCTTTTCTGCGGCCAAGCTGTTCGGATGTGATTTCCGCAAGGCTATCGCCCAGCTTGTGGCCAAACGCGCCATAGATGATGCTGAGCGGCTCGCCGATATGCGTTTCCGGCATGCCTTTATCATCCAGAATGGCAAACACGATACGGTCTTGGTTGGTATGGCCAAAGCGGCGCTTTAATTCATCATGCAAATGACCATTTGCAGGATATGGCGCGACCACTTCATAATCCACTAGCTTGGCGATAAAGCCCGGGCGGCGTTCTTCCAATCTCAATACATCGCCATAGGTTAAGCGCACCAATGTGCCGCTTGATGTTGGCTTGGCATCAAACATATCGGGCGTAAATTCAATATCTTGCGCCGTGCGGCGGAATAATGCCGGCATGTGTGACAATGACATCCGGCTAAGCATGCTCAACATTAATAACATCCTCTAAAATACTGGGATTATTCTATAAACTAATCTTCAATCCATCATATGCAGGCCGAATATGGCTTGGCAATTCCCCCAAAATACTTTCGTAATCCATGCCCTGCCCCATATGCGTTAAATACGCCATTTTGGGCTTAACGCGCGCGACCCAATCCACGGTTTGCTGCAAATGCGAATGGGTTGGATGCGGGTTCTTGGAGACGCAGTCCACGACCCAAACTTCCACCCCTTCCAATGCCTTAAAAGCCGCGTCATTCAGCTGTTTTGCATCGGTTGTATAGGCAAAGCTTCCCACACGGAAACCAAGGGTTTTGACATAGGTGTGGTCTTGTTCAAACGGCAAAACCGTTAACGGGCCAAAGCTCAGCGGTTTTCCCGCTTCAATCACATGCGGCGTGAGCGATGGCTTGTAATACGCATCACCTTCCACGCGGTGATTAAAAATATAATCAAAGCGCGATGTTAATTTTTGGATGGTTGGCGCATCACCATAAATATCAATCGGTGTTTTCATGCGCCAGTTCATTGAACGCAAATCATCAATGCCGTGGCAATGGTCGGCATGCGCATGGGTATATAAAACCGCGCTCAGCTTTTGCACATTTTCGCGCAGCAATTGTTCGCGCATATCGGGGCTGGTATCGATTAATACCGTTGTGTCATCCTGCTCGATTAAAACGGATGCGCGCGTGCGGCAGTTTTTCGGGTTTGTGGCGTCGCACGCGCCCCAATCATTGCCAATCAGCGGTAATCCGCCCGATGACCCACATCCCAAAATGGTAACTGTCATATTGCTCATATGCGCACTTTCACAGATTCTGGCTTGACTTCAAATACAACTGCTACATAGTAAGAGACATCTATTTACTCATGTTGCTTGCATATTGTAAGGATGTTTATGAGCGAAAACAACGACGTACCCCCCGTCCCTAAACTCCGAAACAAAATCTCCAAGGAGATTGAAGCACTCACCTCCTCCCAAGGGACAGAGGTTCTGGCAGCAGCCACCAAAGGAAACACTTTGGTGGTTTTTTTTATGGTGAATGGAACCGATGTGGTGCGCGTGCATGAACGTCATGTGCGGGTCAGCAATGCCAGCGGCAAGATTTCGAAATCACAGGCCGAACGCATCGTCAAATTCCTTTATTCGCAAATCGTCTCCGATAAAAAGTTGATGGAAGTCACGCAAGAACGCGCGGCGATTTCCCAGGGACTGCTTGCATCCAACCCCTATGGCATTACGGCGAATGATATTTCCATTCATGGCATGTCCGCCAAGGAACTATGTGGCCGCGAAGCACGCAGCGTTGGCAAGCGCAACGCCGCGCTCACGCAAGTTGCCAAGATTATGGATATTGAAGTAACGCCGGAATTGATTGTCGCAACCCTGCATCGCAGCTGCCCGCAAACGCGGAATAAGCCGATGCCAGTGGCTGTTCGCCCAAATCCAACGCCTGCTAAGACCGTTGTCTGGCCAGCTGTTGCGGCTGGCGGTGCGGCAATTGCCCAAGCAGCGCTTAATTAGGCGCGCTCATTAAATTAAATACGCGCAGCGCATTGGCCGTGGTGATTTTGCCAAGCTCTTCCAGACTTACGCCCTTCACTTCCGCAACCGCCGCTGCCGTGTGCACGACATAAGCCGGTTCATTGGTGCGGCCGCGATGCGGCATCGGCGCTAAAAAGGGTGCATCGGTTTCAACGAGAATTTTTTCGAGTGGAATGTTTTTTACGATATCGCGTAGTTCCTGTGATTTCTTAAACGTCACAATGCCTGACAACGATAAATAAAAACCCATTTCAACCGCTTGTTCGGCCAGCTTCGCTCCACTGCTGAAGCAGTGCAGCAACCCGCGCAGCCTCCCCTGCCCTTCGCGTTTAAGAATTTCGTAAGTATCTGCATCCGCATCGCGGGTATGCACAATCAACGGTAAATCGGTTTCCAGCGATGCACGAATATGCCGCTTGAAGCTTTCCTTTTGCACATCGGCGGGGCTGTTATTGTAATAGTAATCCAATCCCGTTTCACCAAGCCCAACGACTTTTTTATATTTGCTTTGTTCGACCAGCCATTGGGTTTCCACCAATTCGCCGTCTTCGCCGCTGTGATGTGGATGCACGCCAAGGCTGCAATAGACATCATCATATGTTTCCGCAACTTCCTTTACGCCTGCAAACCGGCTGGCATGGGTGCAAATCGTAATCATACGCTTCACGCCCGCATCGCGCGCGCGTTGCACCACAGCATCGCGTTCTTCTTTAAATTCCGGAAAATCCAGATGGCAGTGGGTATCAATCAATGACAGGTTCATGCGGCGGGCGCCTCCACAAAGCGCGGGAAAATGCCCTGCGGCGCTGGCAATGCCGTTCCGGCCTTTAATGCGTGTTGCGCATTCAGCTCCGTATAATTGCGCTTATCTTCCGGCACCGCCAATTGGTTCAGCATCTTGTGCATCGATGATGGCATGAATGGCAGCGTGATGAGCGCAAGACAGCGAATGGTTTCTGCAAGCACATATAAAACGGTTTCCATGCGCGCAGGGTCAGTCTTCTTTAATGTCCACGGCACTTGTTCATCAATGTAACGGTTGGCTTCACCCGACACCGCCCAGATTTCATCCAGCGCCTTGTTAAACGCCTGCACATCCAGATGCCCGCGGCACAGCGGCAGCAAATTATAGGCGCGTTGCAATAATGCCTTATCAACGTCGGTAAAGGCACCAGCATTCGGCACGGCTGCATTGCAGTTTTTAGCAATGATGGACAATGTGCGCTGCGCCAGATTGCCGAAGTTATTTGATAAATCAGAATTGATGCGCTGGATCATCGCGGCCTTGGCATAATCGCCATCCTGACCAAACGGCACTTCGCGCAACAGGAAGTAACGCACCTGATCAAGGCCATAGGTTGCCGTGAGCTCCAGCGGATTAATCACATTACCCGTCGATTTGGAAATTTTCTGCCCCTCATTTGTCCACCAGCCATGCGCAAATACGCGCTTTGGCGGTTCCAGCCCGGCTGCCATCAGGAATGCGGGCCAATACACGGTATGGAAACGCAAAATATCCTTACCCACCATATGCACATCAGCAGGCCAGTGTTTTTTATACAGCGGCGCGTTGGTATCGGGGTAGCCCAGCGCCGTGATATAATTGGTCAACGCATCCAGCCACACATACATGATGTGCTTTTCATCACCCGGCACGCAAATGCCCCATGTGAAGGTGGTGCGTGAAACGGATAGATCGCGCAAGCCCCCTTTTACAAAACTAATCACTTCATTGCGGCGGCTGGCAGGCAAAATGAAGTCCGGATTTTTTTCATAAAACGCCAGCAGCTTGTCCTGCCATGCGGAGAGCTTGAAGAAATAGCTCGGCTCTTCCACCCATTCGCATTCCGCGCCGGATGGAGCGATTTTTTTGCCGTTCGGGCCATCCTTCAATTCATCAGCGGCATAAAACGCTTCATCGCGCACGGCATACCAGCCTGCGTATTTATCCAGATAAATCTCGCCACGCTTTATCAATTCCGCCCATAACGCCTGGCAAGCCTTTACATGGCGCGGCTCAGTGGTACGAATAAAATCATCATTCGTGAACTGCATTGCGGTGCCAAGGTCGCGGAAGTTTTGCGACACGCGGTCACAGAATGTTAATGGGTCAACGCCAGCCGCTTCGGCGGATTTCGCAACTTTCTGCCCGTGTTCATCGGTGCCCGTTAAAAAATGCACATCATAGCCATCCATGCGCTTGAAACGCGCCAGCACATCGCAAGCCAATGACGTATAGGCATGCCCAATATGCGGACTGTCATTCACATAATAAATCGGGGTGGTGATGGTATAGGGCTTTGACATCTATCTTCCTAATTACGCAGCGAGTAAATTCGCTGTCTTATCAAACATGTTTAGTAACACCATTTTATGGTCAAGATTATGATGCTCCGCATCCTTGGCTTGGCCGGACAACTCATCCCATAACTGCAACAGCCTTTCAAGCTGTAGCTGCGGATAAAGCCCCTGTAACATCGCGATTTCCGATGGTAGCAGCGGCTGCGGCGCGGTTCCGCGCGCCTTTGCCTGTATCAACCGCTGCAACCATGAAAACATCACTTCTTGCGCGGTGTAATACACATCTTCGTTATTGCGGCCTGACCAGCTTTCGGCAAGTTTCAAGCGCAGCGTCGAACTATTCGGTGTTTTCAAGAATTCGCACCAGTTTTGGTAAAGCTCATGCGCTTCACACGCCGCATAGCGCACCATGCGCGCCGCGCTGCCATCCGCCAGTTTCAAAATGAAATCCAGATTTTCGGTAATATCATGCTGCGCTGCTATCTGGCGCAAATGCGTTTCCGATAAGCGTTCCAGTTTCAACACACGGCAACGCGACCGGATGGTGGGCAGCAATACCGCCGCGCTTTCGGCGGCAAGCAGAATAATCGCGTTTTCAGGCGGTTCTTCCAATATCTTCAAAATGGCGTTTTGCCCTGCACGGCCTAATGTTCCCGCGCCATCGACAATCACCACGCGTGCAGCGCCTTGGCTGGCGGTTAAACGCAGGAAAGGCGCAACCTTGCGCACATCATCAACGGGAATGTTTTGCAGATAGCGGCCTTTCTTTTCATCAAACGGGCGCTCCAAAACCAAAAGGTCAGGATGCGATGATGCGGCCATGAGCTTGGCAGCCGAAGCATCCGGCGAAACCGATAAGTCTTTCGCGCCTTTTTTATTTGCCAAAATCGCGCGCGCAAAACGGTAGGCCAATGTTGCCTTGCCCACACCTTCCGCGCCCGTGATTAGCCATGCATGCGGCAAACGGCCACCCGCCATTGCCTGAACAATTTGCTGTTCAGCAGCGTCATGGCCGATAAAATCATGTTGTTGGCGTGGATGTGTTTGCGGATGGTTTGACATGCCGCAAGAATAGCATGGCCAGCCACGTTAAATAAAGCTGCTAATATGTTGAAAAATAGCGTTTTCCACGGCTTCCACGGCTTGCCCGGCATCAACCACTTTGATGCGGCCGCTCTCTGCTTTTGCAAGGGTTAGAAAACCCTGCCGTAGCTTTTCATGGAAAGCAGTACCCATACGTTCATAACGCTGCTCCACGGCAGCGCGCTTCAAGCCCACATCAACGGGTAAATCCAGAATAAACGTCACATCGGGTTTTAATTCGCCGATGGAAAGCTTACGCAGTTCATCCAGCTTCGAGAGTTCCAATCCCTGACCATACCCTTGGTAGGCATAGCTGCTGTCGAAGAAGCGATCGCTGATTACCCATTCGCCGCGTGCCAATGCAGGCGCAATCAGTTTTTCAACATGGTCGCGGCGCGCGGCGAATAACAGCATCGCTTCGGTCAGCGCATCCCAGCGATGCGTATCACCTTCGACCAATAATGTGCGGATGGCTTCCGCGCCGACACTGCCGCCGGGTTCGCGCGTGATGACGACTTTCTTGCCTAAAGCCTCGAGGCGTGTTTTCAGGCGCGCAATTTGCGTGGTTTTGCCCGCGCCCTCGCCGCCTTCCAATGTAATGAATGTGCCGTAACTATTGAGCGCGTTATTCGTCATATTTCCCGGTAATCATAAAGCGCAATTTTGCCCACATTAAAGGGAAAAAGCCAAGCTTTGGCACGCTTTCGCCTGCAACCAGCGGATAAGTTGCAAGTTTTTCATCACCCATCAACACGTTGAATTTGCCAATTTCGGTTCCCTTGGCAATGGGCGCTTCAATGGGTTCGCTGAGTTGAACATTGGTTTTCACCTTTGAACGCTCGGTGTTGCGCACGGTCACGGACGCATCACTGGTAATGGCAACGGGAACGGTTTTGGCCTTGCCAAAGGCAACCTTCACGTTGCGAATGGCCTCGTCTTTTTTGGCAACATTCACCAGCGCGAATTCATCGTAGCCGTAATTAATCAAACGCTGCGCTTCATCGGATCGTTCCTGCATATTGCCAAGACCGTTCACCACCAAAATCAAGCGCCGCCCATTGCGAATGGCGGATGCCGTGATGCCATATCCCGCTTCATCGGCATGGCCGGTTTTCAAACCATCCACGCCAAGGTTTTTATACAGCAACGGATTGCGATTGCCCTGCTTGATATTATTGAAGGTGAATTCCTTTTCCGCGAAGTAATGATAATACTCCGGAAAATCATGAATGAGATGCCATGCCAGCAACGCCAGATCCTGCGGGGTTGAATAATGCTCCGGCTCTGGAAGGCCGGATGGATTTGCAAAATGGCTGTTCTTCATACCCAATTGCTGCGCCTTGTCATTCATCGCCGCCACAAACGCGCTTTCGGAACCCGCAAGCCCTTCGGCCATCACAATCGTCGCATCATTCCCGGATTGAATGATGATGCCGCGGATTAAATCTTCCACCTTCACCTTGCTGTTCAGCGGCATGAAGGAACTGGAACCTTCCGCCTTGTATGTGGAGCGCCATGCTTTCTCGCTCACCGTATATTCATCGCTCAACGCGACCTTACCCGCCTTTAATGCTTCAAACATCACATAGACGGTCATCATCTTGCTCATGCTGGATGTCGGCATTTTCACCTCGCCGCCCTTATCGAGCAGCACGGTGTGGGTATTCATATCAATCAGATAAGCCTGCTTGGCAATGGAACCGCCCACCATTTCCGGCGCTGCTTTTTCAACCGGTGCTGCAACGGGCTTGGGCGCGGATTTAGCAGCAAAGGAATGGGATGGCAGAAGCGCAAGCAGCAGCGCGATTAAAAAACGCATGTGGGTTGGAAACTCCGGCTCTTAGATATTATTCAACAGTAATACGCGCCTGCTTGCTGAGCGGCAGTACTTTGGCAAGCACACGGTCAGCTTCACTCACGTTCTTAAGCGGCCCAAGGCGTACGCGGTACAGCTTCTTACCCTTTACGGTAATCAGGCTTACATCGGCCTTGGCAATCTTGCCAAGCGATGATTGCAAACGCGTTGCATTGTCTTTTTGCGCAAATGCACCCGCTTGAATGAAGATGCGGTCTTTGCCCGTTACCTTCATTTGCTTCACTTGCGGCGCGGGGTAGAAACGGCCCTGCACCGTGTGGCCAGGAACCGTCGTCACCTTGTCGCGAACCAATGGCACGGGCGCATGTAACACCTGCTTTGGTGCCGCCGCTTTTGTGTTGCCCGCAGCAACAACCTTTGAAATATCAACGGTCTTGGCTTTGGGCGCTAAATCGGCTGGCGCGTCCAGCTCAGCGGATTGCACGGATGTATTAATCTGCGCATCCGCATCGGTTGCTTGCGGGCCAGAGGGTGTTGCATCGAGCGGAACCGCTTCTACATGCTCAACCTTGGCGGTTTCGGTTATGCCTTCACCATCCTGCATTTCAGCCTTTGGCATGATGAATTCTTGCCGAGGCGCAGAACTCTTTGCAGCATACTGCGTTTCGCCGCGTCTTGGGGCGATATAACCGCGTTTTTTAGCAGCATCGGCGATTGCGCGGCTTTCAATCTCCATGATGTCCACTCGCACCTTTGCCGTTCCCTGCCCTGCAAATCCAAGTAACTCAGCTGAACGCTGCGACATATCAATGATGCGGTTGTTGGCAAACGGGCCGCGGTCATTAATGCGAACGACAACGGACTTGCCGTTGTCCAGATTGGTTACGCGCGCAAGCGACGGCATCGGCAATGTGCGATGCGCCGCCGTCAATTCGCCTGGATCAAAGGTTTCGCCGTTGGCGGTGCGCCGGCCTTCAAAGCCAGGGCCATACCATGACGCAATCCCGGTTTCCGAATATTTGAAATCTTCGCGTGGCACATATTGTATGCCGTCAATTTCATAGGGCTCACCTACTTTATATTGCCCGGGTGTGCCGCTGCCTTTTCCATAATCGCGCGTGTCGGAACATGCGGCAACAACCACCAGCATGAGCAGCGCGAGAGCGAGGCGTGTTAAATGACGAGGTGACATGACGAATCCTTTAGCCGAAACGTATTAGAGTTTTTCACAGTCTTCCAGATTCGGTTACCAAAGCGTAAACAATTTTTGCCTTAATTATTGACCTAAATCTTATGCAGAAAATCGCTGTGGCAAAGGATTTTTGATGCTTTTCGAGAACCGGCGCGGAGCGTGCGTTTAAGTACGTGAGCACCGGAAGCAGAGGAAAGCGCAAAAAGCTGAAGCCGCAGTTAGATTTTATTTATTGCCTAGTTTATCGGCAATCATGCCTATGGAAGTCGCAAAATAGGTGGATTTGTTCCACTGCATAATCACGTTGAAATTGTTGTACACAAGGAAGCTGACCCCGTCCGAACCATCGGGCGTAATCAGCGATGCTTCGATATTTTTGCTTTCCGGCAAGGCCTTGCCGTTCATGCCGCGCACGCCCATTGCTGACCATTCGCTAAGCGGGCGGCGCACATCGCGGCCCATGAATTCTTCAGGCACGGGTTTGGTCAACCGCACCTGGCGGCCCCATGTTTCATCGCTGCGCCAGCCGATTTCATGCATGTAATTCGCGGCCGATGCCGTAGCATCGGCAACCGAATGCCAAATATCCGTGCGGCCATCGCCATCAAAATCAACGGCATATTTCAGGAATGTGGATGGCATGAATTGGCACCAGCCCATCGCACCGGCCCATGAACCTACCATTTCCTCCTGCGCGATATGTCCCTTATCAATAATCTTCAGCGCGTTGAATAATTCGGCCTTGAAAAACGCCGTGCGCCGCCCGTCATAGGAAAGCGAGGTGAGCGCTGGAATGATAAGTTCATCGCCCTGCACATCGCCAAAATTGCTCTCAAGGCTTAAAATGGCCACCAGAAACCGCGGCTGCACGCCGTATGTATCGCCAATCTGGTTCAGCAATACGCGGTTGGCGTTATAAAAGCTCTTGGCGCGTTCCATGCGCTGGCTGGTGATGATTTTTTTCCAGTATTGCTGCGCCGTTTGCTGGCTTTCGGGCTGCTTGCGGTCTTTTTCGATAATGCTTGGGTCAAATTCCACATTGGCTAACGCGTTATATGCTGTTTGAGGACGGACACCGTGCTGAATGGCTTCCTTAATCAAATCGCCAAGCCAGATGCTGTATTCCGGCTTGCTGTATTCTTGCGCACGCAATAGAGGCGCCTGGAATGCCAGTGCGATAAGCAGGAAAAGTGGGATAAGCTTTTTCATAGCGTTTCTTTGTTGAGTGTTTGCTTGTTGACCGAGCATGGCATGAAGCTGTTGCTGCGGCCCATCATGGAATTAAACAACAGCCCAACATATTCATGCGCAGCCGTATCTAATTTCAATAGGGTTTGCAGGAAATCAAACTTGAATTCAAACTTGAACTTGCCCGGCGTTTTATAATCAACGGTATAGGGATAGAAGGCGGTCTCCGATTTTTCGCCCATTTTCTGGAATAGCCCAAAGGTACGCGGCATATGGAATGCCGATGTCACAAGCAACCAGTTTTGCTTGGGCGTAAGGCTATACGCATCCCTGGTTTCCTTCGCATCTTCATAAGTGTTCCGCGATTTGCTTTCAAATATCATATTGGCAGGCTTTGCGCCCATATCTTCCAGGAACATGCGCACATAATCGGCTTCACCCAGATTGACGCGCTTTAATGAATTGCTGCCGCCCGCATAGATGAACTGCGCAGATGGATATTGCTTGATGAGCTTCAGCATCGCAAAAATCCGCTCGCCTGCATCATTAAATGCAATTGCATTTCGTGCATTGGAAACGGATATGTTGACTGCGCCCCCCAGCACCAGCACGCCATCCACGCGCATCGGCATGCCCTGGTCGGAATTGCATTGCTCCAGCGGCAGCAACGCCCAATCGCCAATCGGGAATATCAGCGCGATGGTAAAAAACGCGGTAACCAGCCCGCGCAAAACCAGCTTGATAAGCCGCTGCTGAATAATAAAACTGGCAAGAAGCAAAAATACGGCGAAATGCGCCGGCGAAAAAATTGCCCATAAAACCTTGCTAAGCCAGAACGCTATATTGTCCATTCATCGCCACTATGCATTGAACCCTTGGGGCAGTCAGGCGAATCTAACGTCAGCTCCGCCAGCGCAATGTTACGTCAGGTACAGGGTTATTAAAAGCGCGGGACTCGGACGAAGCCTTCGCATATTCCTGTTTTAGCTGGAAATACCAGCGCGCCTGCGTATCGGCATCCTTTAATAACAGCATGGATTTCTCGTGCTTGAGGCCAATTTGCTGGCGCGTCACCACATCCTTATCCTGCTCGATAAACCCTTCCATGAACGGGCGGAAAAATGGCTTAATCAGCGCCAGCCAGGGCTGTGTCCAGTAAATCAAATGGGTGATTTCCGTTTGCGTTTCGCTAATGGGCGTAACGCAGGTCAAATTAATCACGTGATGCTTATTTTTTTCTTGGCCGATTTGAATATGCTCAATGCGCACGCCAGGCAACGCAAAGACAATTTCTGTTTCCGGCACGCCGCCCAAAATTTTATAGCCAAATGAATTGCTGGATGGCCTGTGCTTCTTCATCACAAACCCGAATGGCGCTGCGCCAAAGGCCTTGGCCTTTTCATGGATGGATGTTTTACCGCGCCACCACCATGCCTGATGCACAAACGGGCCATGCGCGGGGTCCATCAATCCAATCACCGCATGATCCATATGGCACGGGAATAATGAATGGGTCCAAAGCCCCGCTTGTGCATCCATCGCAATGCCGGGCAGCACGGGCGGCTTATGCGCAAACGCATCAGGGTTTGCGCCCGCTTTTTCTGCCTCTTTTTTATCAGACATGAAAATCCAGATATTCCCCTGCACTTCCATTACGGGATAGGTACGCACCTTGATGTTGGCGGGGTCAATGCCTTCATGCCCTGTCAGCCACGGAATATCGCGGCACACGCCTTCCTTATCGAATCTCCAGCCGTGATAGCAGCATTCAACCTCGCGGCCATCAAACCTTCCGCAGGACAGCGGCATGGCACGGTGCGGGCATACATCGCGCAAGGCAAATACAGTTCCGTCGTCCTTGCGTGCAAACAAAACCGGTTCGCCGAGCAATGTCTTGGCAACCATCTTGCCTTTGGCAAGGGTCTGCGATGGCAGTGCGTAGTACCAGATGCTTCTTAAAAAGAATGGTGCAAACTCAGCCATGTCAGCTTTCTAAGGGGTGTCCTTAAAGCATGCCCAAGGCAGCTTTATAGAGTTCCAGGATTTCTTCCTGCTCGGCGCGTTCATTGCCGTCAATCTTGCGCAGGCGAATAACCTGACGCATCACTTTGACATCAAAGCCCGCTGATTTTGCTTCGGCAAACACATCGCGCACATCCTCGGCCAGGCCAGCTTTTTCTTCTTCCAGACGCTCAATGCGTTCAATCAGTGTTTTTAAGCGGTCACCTGCAAAATTGCCTGGGGTTGTTCCGGCACTGACCTTAATGGCGCTGGTTTGAGCGGGCATGATAATCCTTTTATAATATTTGAACGATTTGAACCGATTTAAAATTCGCTGCGGCTAAGCCGCAGTTGGAATTTGAGAGAGGTTTTCTAGAACTATTTGACCTTAATATCAACCCTGTCATCGCCGCGATTATCGCTGGCTGGGCCAACCGCTCTTACGTCAATGCGGTTGCTGGCTAATCCCTTGCGCATTAAGTAGCTGCGCACGGCCAAGGCACGTGCCAGCGCCATGCGGCGGGATTCCTGCTGGTCGCCATCCGCCGGTGTTGCGGCATAGGCGTTCAAGGTCACGATGCTTTTATCGTTACCGTTCAATTCATTCATCACGCCGTCCAGCGCATTGGTTGCGCTGCTATCCAGCGCTTCCGAAGTTGACGCAAAGGAAATCGTCGTCATGTCTTCGGTGGCGGTTGCAGATGGCGCTTGCTTGTAACGCGGCGTGTATAATTTTTTTGGCGCATCCAATTGCTTGGCCGGCATCGGCGCGATGTGCGGCAGCACATCCGTTACCTTATGATTGCTGGCGGGCGTTTCCAATTTACCGGGGGATGGTGACACGGGCGCTGAATCCGTCGCGGCCGCGCAGCTGTTGGATAGCCACACGCCGCGCTCAACGCCGGTTGGGCACAGCGTTTGGGTTTCGCCAACAATCACGCCGGTGTAATTCGATGGATAACCGCCCTGCTGGCAGGTAATCGTCCACCGCTTCACCGACGGCGTGCATTCATTACCCGCCTTCGCGGTGGCTTCCGGCACATGCACTTCGGGCGCGGGCGCAGTAGCAGCTGGTGGCGGAACGGGGTCTGGCATTGCCGTGATAATGGGTGCCTGACATGTGGTGCTGATACCGCCGCCAGCGCCGCTGCATGTCCATGCATATGGGCCATTGCCGGAAACGGCGGATGCCGTGCCACTGCGGCAGAGGTTACCCGTTGGTGCAATGTTCACTGGAACGCCGTCGGCGCTGCCGCATGCGCCATTTACCTGCAATGGGGCCATGCAGTTAATCGCGCTGCCGCCATTCGCGCCCTGGCATGACCACATGAACGGCCCGCTGCCAATCACCGAGGTTGGCGTGCCGGTTGCGCAGAGATGATCCGTTGGCGGCGCGGTTACGCTCACGCCATGCGCTGAACCGCACCCTGCATGAACCAACGGCTGCGAAACACATGTCGTCGTGATGCCGCCGCCAGCGCCTTGGCACGACCATTGCCACGGGCCCGTGCCCGCAACCGCGCTGGGCATTCCGGAATTGCATAAACCTGTTATTGGCGCATCGGATGAACCAGCCTGATGCGCCGCGCCGCACACGCCATCCAGTTTCTTGGGTGCCATGCAATCGGCCATTGCGCCGCCATTTTCACCATTGCATGTCCAGTTCCACGGGCCATCATTACCTTGAGTGCCAGAAACTGCGCTTGCTGTGCCTGAACCGCAAAGATTTTCAGCAGGTGCAACGGCAACGCCCACACCATGCGCCGCGCCGCACGCAGCGTTCAATAAGACAGGCGCGAAACAGCTAACCGATGCGCCGCCATTTTCACCGGTGCATTTCCAATTCCATGGGCCCCCATTACCATTTGTGCCGCTAACCGCGCTTGCATTACCGGATGCGCAAAGACCTGAATGCGGCATAGATGCTGCGCCAATGCCATTCGCCTCACCGCATGCGCCTTCCTTCAGAACAGGCGCAGTGCAGCTCACGGTTGTGTTTTCACCGGAACCCGTGCAACTCCAGCTCCAGGGGCCATCGCCGATCACTGCCGTTTCATGGCCAGATTTGCATAAGCCCGTTGTTGGCGCGGAACCCGTTGCAATATGATTGGCAGGGCCGCATGCACCGCTGACAAGCGTATAGACAACGCATTGCGCGGTTACGCCGCCATTATCGCCAAAGCAGCTCCA
>JAKFVN010000010.1 GCA_021732145.1 Alphaproteobacteria bacterium | reverse complement strand
CTAGCCAGAACCATTAGGGTGTGTAACCAAATATTCAAATTATTATATCAGACAGGATTTTGCGGTCTAGCCAGAACCGTAACTATATATCGTTCGATCCCTAAAATATTATATCAGACAGGATTTTGCGGTCTAGCCAGAACCGTTGCCAACGCTACGCAGTTGAAACCTGAATTATATCAGACAGGATTTTGCGGTCTAGCCAGAACCGATGCTACACGCCCATTCATCAACGTGCGATTATATCAGACAGGATTTTGCGGTCTAGCCAGAACCTACCGCAACAATGGTGCAACAAGTAACCAATTATATCAGACAGGATTTTGCGGTCTAGCCAGAACTAGCCGTTGTTCTTCTTCTGGTCTGATTGTATTATATCAGACAGGATTTTGCGGTCTAGCCAGAACCAACCAAGACTACATCAAATCGGCCATCACATTATATCAGACAGGATTTTGCGGTCTAGCCAGAACTTGTGGAACCTTGGTTCGGCTTGGCAGGTGATTATATCAGACAGGATTTTGCGGTATAGCCAGAACCCCAACTTACAACGAAGAAAAGGGCATCTAATTATATCAGACAGGATTTTGCGGTCTAGCCAGAACATCCACCCCATGCGTTATTAAAGCGCGATGATTATATCAGACAGGATTTTGCGGTCTAGCCAGAACCTCATTATCGCTGATTCCGTCTTGGGTGATATTATATCAGACAGGATTTTGCGGTCTAGCCAGAACTCTCTAAAGCGCAACAGTGGAGGGCTTCAAATTATATCAGACAGGATTTTGCGGTCTAGCCAGAACCATTGGCCCGAACGCCCGCGCCGGCCTCACATTATATCAGACAGGATTTTGCGGTCTAGCCAGAACTGTTCAGCTATTTCCCCGGTAGCAAGATCAATTATATCAGACAGGATTTTGCGGTCTAGCCAGAACCGGTTGATGGCAGCACAAACATTCCCGGATTATATCAGACAGGATTTTGCGGTCTAGCCAGAACCTGCGTGTTATTGGCCTTCATCCAATCAAAATTATATCAGACAGGATTTTGCGGTCTAGCCAGAACCAACTCAGGCGCGGGGTGCGTGGTCATGGTATTATATCAGACAGGATTTTGCGGTCTAGCCAGAACTGTTTGTGTCAGCGGTATTAAACCGGTTTTATTATATCAGACAGGATTTTGCGGTCTAGCCAGAACCGGGCTGGCGATGATGAAAAAGAAGGCGCTATTATATCAGACAGGATTTTGCGGTCTAGCCAGAACTCTATAATTTCGTGTTCCAACGCTCAACCGATTATATCAGACAGGATTTTGCGGTCTAGCCAGAACCAACCCACAAGAGACAAGGAAACAAGACAAATTATATCAGACAGGATTTTGCGGTCTAGCCAGAACTACGCAACGCAGAACAACAATCTTTCGAAATTATATCAGACAGGATTTTGCGGTCTAGCCAGAACCATTGCGCTGCTCAAGTTCACGAATACCGATTATATCAGACAGGATTTTGCGGTCTAGCCAGAACCATTCAGCAATTCAAAACAATTAGCGTTCAATTATATCAGACAGGATTTTGCGGTCTAGCCAGAACACGGTGGCAGTTGGTATCGTATTGCCATCCATTATATCAGACAGGATTTTGCGGTCTAGCCAGAACAAAGTAATTAGCCGCCTTGTCCGCAAACCAATTATATCAGACAGGATTTTGCGGTCTAGCCAGAACGCCACAGTGGATTGAACGGATTTGAGCACTATTATATCAGACAGGATTTTGCGGTCTAGCCAGAACCGCAAGGACATGCTACCCACCAAGGTATGGATTATATCAGACAGGATTTTGCGGTCTAGCCAGAACTAAAATGCTTGTGGCATATACAAGTCCAACATTATATCAGACAGGATTTTGCGGTCTAGCCAGAACTTCGCTGGTATGTGATCCCGCGCAATCGTTATTATATCAGACAGGATTTTGCGGTCTAGCCAGAACCTCCGGTATGTAGACATAAATTTTTCGATTATTATATCAGACAGGATTTTGCGGTCTAGCCAGAACATTCAACGTTTGCAAGATATTTTAACGAACATTATATCAGACAGGATTTTGCGGTCTAGCCAGAACCCATGACTTCCTTGATCGGGCGACCTTCTAATTATATCAGACAGGATTTTGCGGTCTAGCCAGAACGCCGCGCACGTTCCAATTAATACCGACTTGATTATATCAGACAGGATTTTGCGGTCTAGCCAGAACTCTGGTGTAAGCTGAACGCCCCACACATTCATTATATCAGACAGGATTTTGCGGTCTAGCCAGAACGCCGTGGCCATTAGATCACCGTTATGTCAAATTATATCAGACAGGATTTTGCGGTCTAGCCAGAACCTCAGCAGTCGGCGCATCATCAAGCGCCCATGCAGGAATAGCCGCTACTACACAATATACAAAAACCAGACGCGCAAAAACTTTGGCAAAAGCGTTCATGCCTTAATCCCCTGATTTGTAAAATGGAAAAGAGCCTTGTTGGCGGAGGGGATGAGATTCGAACTCACGAAACAGTTTCCCGTTTACACACTTTCCAGGCGTGCGCCTTCAACCACTCGGCCACCCCTCCACACCAAAATCCGATAAGGCCTCGTGGTTTAATTGGCTTTGCTCTACGCACCGCGCAACCGCTTACGCCCGGCCACCCCTCCTTAACTGGAAGGCACTTTGTTAGCAGAAGTTGGCGGGTAAAAAAACCCTTATTTCGCCTCGTTTTATATGGGCTTTAACAAGGCTCATAGCAGCCCTTGCCAACGTGGTTTCGCATGCTAAAAAGAATACATGCAAAACAACACAGCCCCAAAAGATATGTCTCAAAACACGGCAAATTCACCTGCCCTCCTCACGCTTGCAAATGCCATCCGCGTCCTTGCGATGGATGCCGTGGAAGCTGCCAAATCCGGTCACCCCGGCATGCCGATGGGCATGGCCGATGTTGCCGCGGTGCTGTGGGGCAAGTTTTTAAAATTTAATCCGAAAGATCCTACATGGCCTGACCGCGACCGTTTTATTTTATCGGGTGGTCATGGTTCCATGCTGCTTTATGCCGTGAACTATCTCACGGGCTATGAAAAAATGACGATTGAGGAATTGAAAAAATTCCGCCAGTTGCACGCGATTACCGCTGGCCATCCGGAAGTTATGCCAAGCGCAGGCATTGAAATGACCACAGGCCCATTGGGTCAAGGCATTGCCACATCCGTTGGTTATGCCATTGCCGAACGCCTGATGCATGCGCGCTTTGGTGATGAGCTGGTGAACCACACCACCTATGTCATGTGCGGCGATGGCGATTTGATGGAAGGCATCAGCCACGAAGCAGCGTCATTGGCTGGCCATATGAAGCTCGGCAAACTCATCGTATTATATGATGATAATCTGATTTCAATTGATGGCGCGACATCCCTCGCCTTTACCGAAGATACCGCGAAACGCTTTGAAGCCTATGGCTGGCAAACTCTGCGCTGCGATGGTCACGACCATGCCGCGATTGAAGCCGCCATTGCCGCCGCGCAGCGCGACCCGCGCCCAACGATTATTTCATGCCGCACCGTTATTGGTTTTGGCGCACCGAAAAAGGCAGGTACGCATAGCGTGCATGGCTCCCCGCTTGGCGCGGAAGAAATTGCCGGTACACGTGAAAAGCTTGGCTGGTCATCACCCGCTTTCGTAGTTCCGGATGATGTATTGGCCGCATGGCGCAGCTTTGGTACGCGTTCACAAGCTGAATATCAGGCATGGACGAAACGCCATCAGGCATCCGCCAACCGCGCAGCATTTGATACCGCCATTAAGGGCGATATCAGCAGCGCCGCGAAGGACGCATTAAAAGCATTCAAGGCAAAAGCAAAACAAGACAAGCCAACCCTCGCCACACGCGTATGTTCCGGCAACACGCTGGAAGCATTGCTACCGAACGTGCCGGAACTGGTTGGCGGTTCAGCCGATTTAACGGGTTCGGTCAACACGCTGGTGAAGGGCTTTGGCAACATCATGCCCGATTTTAAAGGCCGTTATATCCATTACGGCGTGCGTGAACATGGCATGGCGGCTGCGATGAACGGTTTAGCGTTGCATGGCGGCATTATTCCGTACAGCGGCACCTTCCTTCAGTTTGCTGATTACTCGCGCCCTGCCATTCGTCTTGGCGCGCTGATGAAACAGCAAGTCATTCATATTATGACGCATGACAGCATTGGCCTGGGCGAAGATGGCCCAACGCACCAACCGGTTGAACATTTATCATCCCTGCGCGCAATTCCAAATTTGCTCACCATGCGTCCATGCGACAGCATTGAAACCGCAGAATGCTGGGAACTTGCGCTGAATTACAAAACAGGCCCTTCCCTTTTGGCGCTGTGCCGCCAAAACTTGCCAACCCTGCGCAGCGAAACGGGCGATGAAAACCTGTCCGCCAAGGGCGGTTATGTTCTGTGCGGCGATAGCACGAAACGCCAGGTCACGTTGATTTCTACTGGCTCTGAACTATCCATTGCCGTTGCGGCGCATGAAAAACTGAAAGCCGCTGGCATATCAGCCGCTGTTGTGTCGATGCCATGCATGGAAATCTTCAACCAGCAAAGCGAAGGCTACCGCAATTCGGTTCTGGGCAACGCGCCACGCATCGCGATTGAAGCGGGCATTCGCATGAGCTGGGACAGATATTTGCGTAGCACGGATGCCTTTATTGGCATGAGCAGCTTCGGGGAGTCAGCGCCAGCGCCCACCTTGTATAAGCATTTCGGCATTACCGATGATGCTATTGTCAGCACGGCCCACAGCTTGCTTAAATAACGTGGCTTTGCTTAAATAGCCGTTCAAACGACAACCCAAGCTTTAAGGAATAAATGGTATGACCGTTCGCGTAGCTATTAATGGTTTCGGCCGCATTGGCCGTCTGGTATTTCGTGCAATTTTTGAATCGGGCCGCAAGGATATTGAAGTGGTTGCGATTAATGATTTGGCAGATGCAGAAACCAACGCCCATCTTTTGAAATATGATTCCGTGCATGGCCGCTTCCCCGGCGAGGTGACCGTTTCGGGCGATGTAATGACCGTGAACGGCAAGCCCGTAAAGGTTTTAAATGTCAAAGACCCGGCAGCTTTGCCGTGGAAAGATCACAAGATTGATATCGCCCTGGAATGCTCCGGCATTTTTACCAAGCGCGCCGACGCCGCGAAACACATCACCGCAGGCGCAAAAAAAGTGCTGATTTCAGCGCCCGCCGAAGAAGAAGATATTACAGTTGTATATGGCGTGAACCACCACTTGCTGAAGCCGGAACACACGGTTGTGTCCAACGCATCATGCACCACCAATTGCCTTGCGCCAGTTGTGCATGTACTGCACCAGGCCATCGGTATTGAAAAAGGCTTCATGACCACCATCCACTCCTATACGGGTGACCAACGCACGGTGGATACGATGCACAAGGATTATGCCCGTGCACGCGCGGCAGCATTGAACATGATTCCAACCTCCACTGGCGCGGCCAAAGCGGTTGGCAAGGTATTGCCGGAGCTGAAAGGCAAGCTGGATGGCACATCCATCCGCGTGCCAACGGCCAATGTATCGGTTGTGGATTTCAAGTTCATTACCAAGAAACCAACCACCGTCGAAGAAGTAAACGCTGCGATTACCAAGGCCGCCACTGGCAGCCTGAAGGGCATTCTGGGCACCTATGATGTTCCGTTGGTATCAACCGACTTCAACCACGACCCGCACTCCTCCACTTTTGCCTTGCATGAAACCAAGGTGATTGAAGGCAATCTGGTGCGTATTTTAACCTGGTACGACAATGAATGGGGCTTTTCCAACCGCATGGCGGATACAGCCGTTGCGATGCATAAGGTTGGCTAATGCTTTAGCCGCTCAACAAAAAAGCCGCCTTGCAGAAGGCGGCTTTTTTTATGCGTTAAGCAGGATGGTTATTTACAAACCATTCTAACGCCATCGAATGCATAGGAACGGCCCTGTGCTTCGCAATTCGGAATATCAATGCACACATTCTTGCCATCCACATAAGCGGCCTGCTGGCGCTTAGGGTCACACAGCACCAGTTTCTTGCACATGAATTTCTGCGTGGCCGTGTCATAGGAAATGGCTTCATCTTTCTTATTGCACGATGGAACCTTACGGCAAATGGTCACTGTGCCTTCTTTTACTGGCGCTTCATCCAACGCGCATTTGATTTCAGATGGCGGGGTTGATTGCGCCCAAGCGCTTGCGCCGCAGGTGATGCCCATCACCATGAGTGCAGCGATAAAAAAGCCCGATAAGCGCACCATGTCCAACACCCGCCCAAAAGAGAAAAACGCCAATAAAACCAGTATATTTTTAAACGGTTAACAAAGTTCGAATAGCCAATTTTGACATAATTGGAAGGGGATAGCAGACCTCTAACAGCTTTTAACCTTGTTCTTCCAGCCCTTTAGCAATATCGGCCAAATTCGCTGCTGCTTGTGCCAAGCGCCGCTGGCGCAAATCCACATCCACGGTCAGCTTTTTGAACTTGCGGCTGCCCTCCTCCGCCTGCTTTTTCCAATGCTGGGTCTCGGCCTGCTGCTCGCGTAAATCGCGCTGCAACTTGGCAATCTGGAACTGCAATTGCACGACTTCCTTTTGCAGCGATGTCACCACGCCACCGCGCTGCTGCACCACTTCATTGCGACGCTCGGCAATCGCTGTCTGCAGCACGCCGGAAAGGTTTAAGCCGTCGCTGTGCAGCATGGAACGCGCGGCGCGCAATGCGGCAATGGCTTCGCCATCATGCCCGCTATCGGCGAGCGCCAATACCTTGCTTAACTTGTCTAACGCGTTGGAATTCATCATCCCCACATCAATCAAAAATCCCGCATTCAAGGTGCAGGATTTTTGGATTCGTGTCCAGACGATGGGCAAATCACCTAACGGCGCGATTACTTGGCAAACGTGAACTTCAGTTCGCGCGCCTTGAGAACACCCTGCAACTTGCTGATTTTCTCAATCAATTCAGGGCCAACAGGCTGGTCAACCGCAATCAGCGCCAGGGCCTGGTCGCCCGTGCGGCCAAGGTTGAAGTTCGCGATATTAATTTTGTTATCGCCAAGGAAGGTGCCCAAACGGCCAATAAGACCCGGCTTATCTTCGTTGCGCACATACAGCATGTGCGCCGATGGCTCAACCTCCACGTTGAAATCGCCCAATGCAACGATGCGCGGGCGTTCCGCGCCAATCAATGAACCGGCAATCTTGTATTTGCCCTGTTCTGTTGTCAGCGTAATGCGCAGCAAGGTCGGGTAATCGCGGTTTACTTCACGCTTCGTTTCCGAAATCTGGATGTTGCGTTCACGTGCAACCACTGGTGCGTTGATCATGTTCACGCTGTCCAATTGCGGGCGCAGGATGGACATGAGGATCAGCGCGGTCATCGGCTTGGTATTCAGGCTGGCCGCATGACCTTCATAGTCAATCGCGATTTCCTTGATGCCGTTTTCAATCACCTGGCCGCAATAGCTGCCAAGGAATTCCGCAAGGCGCATGTATGGGCGCAGCTTCACAGCGTCTTCCGCCGAAAGGGATGGCATATTGAGCGCATTTACAACCGCGCCGCTGACCAGATAATCCGACATTTGTTCTGCAATTTGCAGCGCAACGTTTTCTTGCGCTTCGGTGGTTGATGCGCCCAAATGCGGGGTGCAGATAACCTTTTCATTGCCAAAGAAGATGTTTTCCTTGGCTGGTTCAACCGGGAACACGTCCAAAGCCGCGCCTGCGCAATGACCGCTATCAATCGCCGCCTTCAAATCGGCTTCGTTCACCAAACCGCCGCGTGCGCAGTTAATGATGCGGATACCCTTCTTGCACTTCGCCAAGGATTTGGCATCAATAATGTTCTTGGTGGTTTCAGTAAGCGGCGTGTGCAGCGTGATGAAATCGGCACGGGCAAACAGCGCATCCAGTTCAACCTTTTCAACGCCCAGATCACGTGCGCGTTCTTCCGACAAATAGGGGTCAAACGCCACCACCTTCATCTTCAAGCCAACGCCGCGATCGGCAACGATGGAACCGATGTTACCGCAACCAATCACGCCAAGGGTCTTGCCGAACAGTTCCACGCCCATAAAGCGGTTCTTTTCCCACTTGCCTGCATGGGTCGATGCGTTCGCTGCTGGCAATTCGCGCGCCAATGCAAACATCATCGCAATCGCATGTTCTGCGGTGGTGATGGAATTGCCAAACGGGGTGTTCATTACAACAACGCCACGGCCGGTTGCTTCCGGAATATCCACGTTATCAACGCCGATACCTGCGCGGCCAACCACTTTCAAACGCTTGGCGGTCGATAAAATCGCCTTCGTCACCTTGGTCGCGGAACGAATGGCCAGACCATCATAATCATTGATGATGGCGTTCAGTTCATCAGGCTTCAGGCCTGTCTTCACATCCACATCCACACCGCGTTCCTTGAAGATTTCAACGGCACGCGGGGAGAGTTCATCGGAAATAAGCACTTTTGGTTTATTGGCGTTAGCAGTCATGGGATCACCTTATGTATAAGTTTACAGAATGTATAAGTTTACAGATTGGAATTTTGAGAAACGGAAGAAAGCTGCCGATGAATGTTCTGGCAGGTTCTTTAAGCAGCGGCGCGAAGCTCGGACTTGGCTGTGGCAAATGCCCAGTCAATCCACGGCAACAACGCCTGAACGTCTGATGTTTCAACTGTGCTGCCAACCCAGATGCGCAAGCCCGGAGGAGCATCGCGGTACGAGTTTGCATCCAACGCTGCGCCTTCTTTTTCAAGCAGGCTGTTGATACGTTTTGCAAAAGCCGCGCGGCCTTCATCGTTCAACTTCAGATAATCGGGATCGGTAAACACAAAGCATACCGATGTGGTGGAACGCGTGGCTGGGTCTTGTGCAAGGAAATCAACCCACGGGGTGCGTTCAATCCAGTCAGCCAACACTTTGTAATTGGCCTGGTTGCGTTGAACCATGCCTGCCGCGCCGCCAATGGATTTAACCCAGTTCAGCGCGTCAATCACGTCTTCAACGCACATCATGGATGGGGTGTTAATCACTTCACCGGTAAAGAAGGCCTCATTGACCTTGCCCTTTTTGGTGATGCGGAAGATTTTTGGAACCGGCCATGTTGGCGTGTGGGTTTCAAGGCGCTTAATCGCGCGTGGGCTCATCACCACCATGCCATGCGCCGCTTCGCTGCCCAGAACCTTTTGCCATGAGTAGGTCACGACATCCAGCTTATCCCACGGCAACGGCATTGCGTAAACTGCAGATGTCGCATCGCAAATGGTCAGGCCTTCGCGGTTATCCGAAATCCAGTCAGCATTCGCAACCTTCACGCCGGAAGCCGTGCCGTTCCATGTGAACACGATGTCATGCGCAGGGTTTGCCTGCTTCATGTCCGGCAATTGGCCGTATGCAGGCACAAATTTGCGGGCATTTGGAATTTTCAATTCGTCAATAATATCGACAACCCAGTCCTTGCCGAATGCTTCCCATGCGAAGACATCCACGGGGCGCGCACCCAAAAGATTCCACATCGCAAGTTCAACTGCGCCGGTATCGGAAGCAGCGGTGATGGCGATCTTATAATCCGCCGGAATGCCGAGCGTTTCGCGCGACAAATCAATAATTTGCTGGAGCTTTACTTTGGCTTCCTTGGCGCGGTGGGAACGGCCCAGTAATGCGCCCTTAATTGCATCGAATGTCCAACCCGGACGCTTGGCGGTAGGCCCACAGGAAAACCCGGGGTTCTTTGGTTTTTGCGCTGGTTTGTTAACAGTCGTCATTTGTTTAGTATCTAGTGTATTTGCCGTATCTAACATTGTAGCTATTCCTTCCAGAATAGAAGCATTCCGTTGGGGGAATGTGACCCAATTCCTAGACTAACAAGCATTTAGAATATGAGTCAAACGGGAAACACGAAAAAAATCAAAAAAAAGAGGCTGCCAGCTTTTACTGCGGGCAGCCCCTTTAAAACTTAAATTTCAGACCTGCGCGGCTTAGTCCTTGGGATCAACAGGCGGGCGAGCCGTGCGTTCCTGCAAGGTTTTAATGAATGCATCAAAGTCGCCGCCGTTCTTTTGGATAACGGCTGCAAATTCGGAACGCTGGGTCACGGTCATGCTTACGCCTTCCACAATCACGTCAATGACTTGCTGTTTGCCGCCTTTATTGCGCACACGCCAGTCAACCTTGACCGGAGGCGCTGATGGGTTTGGCTTGATAATAAGGCCAGATACATAGCTGTCAGTATCGTTTTCTACCTTTGCATCGGCCACTTTCCATGTTTCACCATGATAAAGGCTGAAGCGGTCGGAATAGATTTGAACCACCAGTTTTTCAAACAGCTTCAGGTATTCTTGACGTTGTGAAGCAGATGCCGACTTCCATGTGCTTGAGCCAAGGGCGAATTTGCCTAGCAAATCCAAATCAAAACTATCCACCAGCATATCATGGAATGTTTTGGCCGCGGCTTCCGGGGTTACGCTTTTATCAGCCAGAGTTGAAATGGCTTTATCGCCCAGATTTTGAATGAACTTGCGCGCATTATCAGCTTGGTCAGCGCGGGCATTGCCACCAAAGCTTAGCATTGCAATCAAGCTTGCAACCAAGGTTAGAAAAAACGCGCGGCGAGAAAATGATGTTAACAGAACCATGATTTCAGAACTCCTGAAGGTGGATTTCGTTTAGGGAAAAAGAAGCGTGATTTGTATAGCAAGCTCTGCCCTCTTTGACTAGTAGAGCTTAGCAAAAAATTGCGGCGGAGCGGTGTCAGGGGTAAGGCGGCCTTAAGCTACCCACATATATATATGTGTTAGACGTTGAAGCGGAAATGGCAGATATCGCCATCATTCATAACGTATTCCTTGCCTTCCATGCGCAGTTTGCCTGCGTCACGGCAGGCAGCTTCCCCGCCCAGCTTCACAAAGCTGTCATAGTCGATGATTTCGGCTTTGATGAAACCTTTTTCGAAATCGGTATGAATCACGCCTGCAGCCTGCGGCGCTTTGGAATTGCGTTTCAGCGTCCACGCATGGGTTTCTTTCGGCCCCACCGTGAAGAACGTAATCAGGTTCAGCAACGCATAACCAGCGCGGATGATGCGGTTAAGGCCGGGTTCATTCAAACCCATGCTGCCCAGATATTCTTTCTTTTCTTCATCTGAACCCAACTGCGCAACTTCCGCTTCAATTGCGGCGGAGATTACAACTGCTTGGGTTTTCTCATTTTTCGCGCGTTCGAACACTTTGGCGGAATGGGCATTGCCATGTGCGGCGGCGCTTTCTTCCACATTGCATACATATAATACGGGCTTCGCGGTAATCAGTTGCAGGTTACGGAAATGCGGTTCTTGCGCAACCGTTAGCGTACCAATCATTTTGCGCGCGGGCTCGCCTGCTTGCAGCAGCTTTAACGCTGCTTCCATGACTTCCTGTGCAGTTTTGGCTTCCATATCGCCGCCTTTGGCTTTCTTGGCAATGGCGGTTAAACGCTTTTCCAAATTATCCATATCGGAAATCATCAATTCGGTATCAACGGTTTCCGCATCGCGGATGGGATCAACCGAGCCTTCAACATGGGTAATATCCCCATCTTCAAAGCAGCGCAATACGTGGATGATTGCATCCACTTCACGGATATTGCCAAGGAACTGATTGCCCAATCCTTCGCCCTTGCTTGCGCCGCGCACAAGCCCGGCGATGTCCACAAATTCCAATTGCGTTGGAACGATCTTGACGGATGCAGCAATCTTCGCCAGATGATCCACGCGTTCATCGGGAACCGATACGCGGCCAGTATTCGGTTCAATGGTGCAGAATGGATAATTGGCAGCCTGCGCAGCTTGCGTGCTGGTCAGCGCATTAAACAAGGTGGATTTCCCGACATTCGGCAATCCAACAATTCCACAATTAAAACCCATAACTACTCCTGATTATTACTGACAAGCTTATTGATATAGTCGCTCGCCTTACCATTTAGCAACAATGCAATATGCTCTGCGCATTTATCCAACAGCGGCTCCACAATCGCGCAGTCTGCCTTGGAAAAATCCGATAACACATAATTGGAAACGATTTCTGATTTATCGGGCGCTTGAGGATCGGGGTGACCAATACCCAAACGCACGCGCCAGTAATTCTGGCCCATATGCTCATCAATCGACTTAATGCCGTTATGCCCGCCTGCCCCGCCGCCTTGCTTGATTTTAACCTTGGCGGGCGGAATATCCAGTTCATCGTGGAACACGAAAATATTGGATAAGGGGATTTTATAAAACTGCGCGGCTGCCTGAACGCTGCCGCCGGATAAATTCATATAGGTTTGGGGTTTTAGAAGAACGACCTTGTCGTCGATGCCCTTAATGCTTCCTTCGGCCATTTCCGCCTGGAACTTTTTTTTCCAAACGCCAAAAGCAAAATGGCGGTGGATCTCATCCACCGCCATGAAGCCGATATTGTGGCGGTTATCTTGGTACTTTGAACCGGGATTACCCAGGCCAACCAATAGCCACATGATGTCTTACTTCTTCGCCGGAGCTTTCGCAGCCGCAGCCGGAGCCGCGCCTGGTTTCGCACCCGCAGCCGCAGCCGGAGCCGCGCCTGGCTTCGCGCCAGCTGCCGCAGCAGCAGGAGCCGCACCAGCAGCGCCAGCCGCAGGAGCTGCAGCCGCATCGGTCGCAGCCGCAGCGGTTGTTGTTTCTTCTTCCTTAACAACCGTTGGAGCAGCAACTGAAGCAATCGTTGTATCTTTCGCGCCAAGAATTGGGGTTACGTCCGCTGGAAGCTTGATGTCTTCCAAGTGGATGGTGTCGCCAATGTTCTTGCCTTCCAAATCGATGGTGATTTTTTCAGGGATTTTTTCAGGTGAACAGCTCAATTGAATTTGATGCTGCACAACGTTCAATGCACCACCGCGCTTCAAACCAGGTGACTTATCCTGATTGATGAATACAACCGGTACGAATACACGCACCAATGTACCTGCGGTAACGCGCAAGAAATCAACGTGCACCACGCGGTCTGTAACCGGATCATACTGCACATCGCGCGGAATAGCGCGAATAGCCTTGCCGTTTGCATCGATATCAATCAAGTGGGTAAAGAAACCCGCTTTCTGGCTGAGTTGAACGATAACTTTTTCTTCAAGGGAAATCATAACAGGCGTTTCCTTACCACCGTACACAACGGCTGGAACACGGCCCTCAGCACGCACCGCACGAGCATTCCCCTTACCGGCCCGTTGGCGTACTTCTGCTTTTAGTTTTTGAACTTGCGTTGACATGTTATTCTCCTATTAAACGCACTTCTTTGCGACCATACCTCCAGGGGTGCATGTATCGCACCAACATCACAAACATTGTGTTGTCGATTTAGTTTATTCGAACAAGCTGGAAACGGAACGCTCCTCGCTGATCCGTAAAACGGCTTCGGCGAGTAATGGAGCAACGCTCAGTTGTTCAATTTTTCCAGAGGCTTTCACCTCGGGAGTGGCGAGGATACTATCAGTAATTACCAGCTTTTCCAGCGGAGATTTATTAACGCGGGTTACGGCCTCACCGGACAGAACCCCATGAGTTATATAGGATTTTACCGATTTTGCCCCGGCATCCATCAAAGCGACAGCGGCGTTGCAAAGGGTTCCGGCGCTGTCGGCAATGTCATCGACCAGAATGCAGGCCTTGCCTTTTACTTCGCCGATAATGTTCATGACTTCCGAAACGCCAGCTTGCTCGCGGCGTTTATCAATAATCGCAAGGTCGGCATCAATGCGCTTTGCAAGCGAACGCGCGCGCACCACGCCGCCAACATCCGGCGAAACCACAACAATATTCTGGTCTTTCATCGTCTGCTTAATGTGTTTGATGAACACAGGGGCCGCGTGAAGATTATCCAATGGAATATCAAAAAAGCCCTGGATTTGGCCGGCATGCAAATCCATCGTCAGCATGCGGTCAGCGCCGGCAACGGTTAAAAGGTTTGCAACCAGCTTTGCGGAAATGGGGGAACGCGGCCCCGTCTTGCGGTCTTGGCGCGCATAACCGTAATACGGAACCACGGCGGTAATGCGGCGGGCTGACCCGCGCTTTAACGCATCCATCGTAATCAGCAATTCCATTAAATTATCGTTGGTCGGGAATGACGTAGGCTGGATAACAAACACATCTTCGCCGCGAACATTTTCAAGGATTTCAACAAAGACTTCCATATCCGCAAAGCGGCGGACAACGGCCTTGGTCAGGGCCATGCCCAGATGGCTGGCAATCGCTTCGGCTAGAACACGGTTACTATTACCTGCAATCAGCTTCATAGGCACTCATATATATAGGTGTGAATTACCTCTCATCTTGTAGCATTCCAGCTTGCTTCCGCCAAGCCCAACTTCATATTAATAGTTGCGCTAAGCGGTGGCGCATATAGCTGTTGACGGCCCCACGCGCCCCCTTTATACAAAACGGTCTTGTACAGTTAAACGGAAAGAAAGACACCAATGGCTACCCATAAATCCGCAGAGAAACGCGCACGCCAATCCATCGTCCGCACTGCTCGCAACAAAGCACGCAAGTCACGCGTTCACACGGCAACACGCAAAATCGATGAAGCCGTTGCAAAGAAAGACTACAAGGCAGCGCACGAAGCGCTTCGTTTGGCGCAACCAGAACTTGCACGCGCAGCCAGCAAGGGCATCATCCCGAAAAAACGCGCAGCGCGCAAAATGTCACGCCTCTCTGCTCGCGTGAAAAAATTGAAACACGCGTAAGCTTGCACGCCCAAGTAGAATTCGATACGTTTAAAAACACTGCTGCTTCACAGCGGTGTTTTTTTATGCTTATTTTTCAGAACCGAATTAAAAAATAATTCGCCGCAAAAAACCGTTGCAGCAAAACTAATCAAAAAGTCTAACAGAAAAATTTCTGCAATCATCACACGCGCGTTTCACGGGGTGATGAAGATTTTTGCATTTCTGTCAACGTGAAATGTTTCCAAAAATGCTGTTTTAAATAAAAATTTTTGTTCCGCTTTTATCCTCTTGCGGGCTGGCTTTCGAGTGGTCTAAGGTGTTTTTGTTAAGACGGTTTGTCAGAAAAAATAATCGCGCATCTCTCGATGCAGTTTGTTTTTTGGCGGAGCAAAAAGACGGAAAATGGTTTGAAAAAATCACCTCGCTTGTTGCTTCTAACAATCCCTCCTTCGACACACTGCTATTTGAAACCAACCATTTAAAACGTTTTTACAATTTGACCTTTTGGACCTTCACTTGAAGCGCTCCCCCTGATGGAAACAAAGGACAACGTTGGAAGCCCGCGTTTTAATTTTAAATGAGGTCACTATGATGCAACGTGTTCAGCAAATTTGTTTTTTCCCTTCATTCAAGACGGGACGCGCTGAACCTAAAGATGCATCACCGTTGTCATCTCCTGTTTCATCAGCAACCCCTTCGCACTAATAAAAAGACGTTAATCGAATAACGCTCGCTTGCGCCCAATGCTGGGTCTGGTTTTTATGTTTGCTTCTGGTTGAAAGAAATTAAATATGTCCTCATCGTTTACATCACCAAGCTCCGTTTCTGCTTCACCATCCTGGGAGATGGTAAAGGGCAAAATCCGTGAGCAATTCGGTGATACAATCTTCAAGCGCTGGCTGGAACCCTTGTCCTGCAAGCAATGGGGCGCTGAAACGCAGCTAACCCTGCCAACCCGCTTCATGAAGGATTGGGTGGACACCCACTATCTCGACAAGCTCAAGACCCTGTTCCAGGAAGTCGATGCTTCGGTCAAGGAAATTCAGGTCACCGTCGAAAGCCCGCTTAGCACTTCTGACAATTCCCGTCCCGCTGCCACCAATGTTCTTCCCATTCGCAGCGATGATAAAAATTCCCGCTCATCTTCCATTGCACAATCTGGTCTTTCAAACGCTGCTGGTGGTTTCACTGGCGACCGTGATGATATTTCTTCCCCGCTTGATCCACGCTTCACCTTCGAAAGCTTCGTCGTTGGCAAGCCCAACGAACTTGCATACGCAGCGGCGCGCCGCGTTGCCGAAGCAAACCAAGTTAGCTTCAACCCACTCTTCCTCTATGGCGGCGTTGGTCTGGGTAAAACCCATTTGATGCATGCAATTGCATGGCATATCCGCAAGAGCAACCCTGCCCGCCGCGTGATGTATCTATCGGCTGAAAAGTTCATGTATCAGTTCGTGCGCGCCCTGCGCTTTAAAGACACGATGGCGTTTAAGGAACAGTTCCGCTCCATCGACGTATTGATGATTGATGATATTCAATTCATCAGCGGCAAGGATTCAACGCAGGAAGAATTCTTCCATACCTTTAATACATTGGTTGACCAGAACCGTCAGGTAATTGTGTCGGCCGACAAATCCCCGCACGATCTGGAAAAGATTGAAGAACGTCTTCGCTCCCGCCTTGGCTGGGGTCTATGCGCTGACCTTCACCCGACCAGCTATGAATTACGCCTTGGCATCCTGCACACCAAAGCCGAAGCAATGAAATGCCAGGTTCCGGAAAAGGTTCTGGAATTCTTGGGCCACCGCATTACCTCCAACGTGCGCGAACTCGAAGGCGCATTAAACCGCATTATCGCCCATTCGCAATTGATTGGCCGCCCCATCACCCTGGAAACCACGCAAGAATTGCTGCAAGATTTGCTGCGCGCAACATCACGCCGCGTGACGATTGAAGAAATCCAGAAGAAGGTTGCCGAACATTACAATGTTAAGCTCGCTGACATGCACTCCCCTCGCCGCGCGCGCGCGGTTGCCCGTCCACGTCAGGTTGCGATGTATCTCGCCAAGCAGCTCACCACCCGTTCACTTCCTGAAATTGGCCGTAAATTCGGTGGCCGCGACCACACCACCGTTATCCATGCTGTTCGCAAAATCGAAGAACTACGCGGCGGCGATGCGACCCTTTCTGAAGACGTAGAATTGTTGAAGCGCCTCTTACAACAATAGGCTCCAACAATAAGCGCCTAAAGGGGCTTTTATGGTCCAAATCAATATCGTTTATAAAAACCAGCTTCGCTGCGAAGCAACGCATGAGCCATCCGGCACCACGCTGGTCACCGACGCGCCCAAGGATAATCAGGGCATGGCGGCCAGCTTCTCGCCAACCGATTTGGTCGCAACCGCGCTGGGCACCTGCATTTTGACCACGATGGAAATCATGGCGCGACGCATGAACCTGGCGCTCGATGGCGCAACCGCTAGTGTCATCAAGGAAATGGCCACACAACCCACGCGCAAAATTGGCAAGCTTGCGGTTCATATCCGTATTCCGGTGAAAGTCAGCGATACCGACAGACAAAAGCTGGAAGCCGCCGCCCATGCCTGCCCTGTGCATAAAAGCATGCATCCTGATGTGCAGATACCTATTACTTTTGACTGGGCATAAGCTTTTTTTAAACGGGCATAAGCCCTTGCCAATCGGCTAAAGTCTTGTTACGAAAGAAGAAGTATTTCTCGCCTCTCACCTATTCGGATTCCCTCATGAAGGTTGTTCTGGAACGTAACGTTCTCCTTAAAACACTCGGTCACGTGCAAAGTGTGGTGGAACGGCGCAATACCATCCCCATTCTGGCTAATGTTCTGATCCGCGCGGATAAGGACGGCGTTTCATTCGTCGCCACCGACATGGATTTGGAAATGACCGAAAAGGTCGCGGCGCAAGTCAGCAAGCCGGGTTCCAAAACCGCTCCCGCCCACACTCTTTATGACATCGTGCGCAAACTTCCCGAAGGCGCGCAGGTGGAACTCTCTGCAACCGATAGCGGCAATCAAATGTCGCTGTCATCGGGCCGCTCCAACTTCAAACTGGGCTGCTTGCCGGTTGATGATTTCCCGACCATGTCGGAAGGCGATTTGCAGCACCGCTTCACCCTTTCATCCGCTGATTTCAAAACATTGATTGACCGCACGCGCTTTGCGATGTCGGTGGAAGAAACCCGTTATTACTTAAACGGCATTTATATTCATACCACCAAAACCAAAGGCGACCTTGCTGTATTGCGGGCCGTTGCAACCGATGGTCACCGCCTGGCACGTCTTGAAATGCCTGCGCCGCGCGAAGCGGGCGCGATGTCCGGCGTTATTCTGCCACGCAAGGCCGTTGCCGAAATCCGCAAATTGCTGGATGAAACCACGGCAGACATCACCATTGCCCTTTCCGCCAGCAAGGCGCGCGTCAGCTTTGACAATGTGGTTATGACATCGAAGCTGATTGACGGAACCTTCCCTGATTACGAACGCGTTATCCCAACGGGGAATGACAAGGTTCTGGAAGTTCCAGCCAAAGTATTGGCAAATGCCGTTGACCGCGTTGCGACCATTTCATCTGAAAAATCACGCGCCATTAAAATCGCCCTTTCCAAAAACTTGCTTACGCTTTCCGCAAGCAGCCCGGAAGCCGGCAGCGCCGTGGAAGAACTGGAAGTTTCCTACAAGGGCGAAGCGATTGAAATTGGGTTTAATGCCCGTTACCTGCTCGACATCCTTTCGCAGATTGAAGGCGAAGGCGCACGTTTCAGCATGGCCGATGCAGCATCCCCCACCATTGTCCAGGATGTGTCGGATGCCAGCGCGCTTTATGTGCTGATGCCGATGCGTGTATAAGGCGCAATGACCGCGCAGGCGATACACCGCCTCCATCTTGAAGCATTCCGTAATTATGACTTCCTCAATCTTGAATTGGGCGCTGCGCCCGTCATTCTGGTTGGCGAAAATGGCGCTGGCAAAACCAATGTCCTGGAAGCCATCAGCTTGCTCAGCCCCGGCCGCGGTTTGCGCCGCGCCGCGATTGCGGAATTGCACAACACCCATATCCCGCCTGAAAAACCGTGGTCAGCCTTTTTTGAACTACACGGCAAGCAAGGCAGCGTCAATATCGGCATGGGGCGCGACCCCGAAAGCAGCTTAGAAAAAGAACGCAGGCTGCTGCGCATTGATGGCAAAACAGCCAAAAGCCAAACGGCCCTTGCCGACCACGCCAATGTTATTTGGGTGACACCGGAAATGGATAGGCTGCTGGCCGAAAGCGCGGGCGAACGCCGCCGCTTTGCTGACCGTCTTGCCTTCGCGCTCGACTCCACGCATTCAACGCGCATTAATCGCTATGAAGAAGCCATGCGTTCCCGCGCGCGTTTATTGCGCGATAATATGATGGACGATGCGTGGCTGAATGCTTTGGAAACCAGCATGGCACATGATGGCATTGCCATTGCCGCCGCGCGCAATGATTGGGTGACGCATATTTGCCATCATCTGAACGATGACCCCCACCCCTTCCCGCGCGTTTTTGTCACCATCAACGGCTTTCTTGAAAAATATCTGGAAACGCATGACGCGCTGGATGCCGAACAGCTTTTCAAAACCATGCTCAAGCAAAACCGCGAAACCGATGCCGCCAGCGGCACAACCACTACCGGAACGCACCGTTCCGATTTGGAAGTGCACCATGTGACGAAAGACATGCCTGCACATTTATGTTCAACGGGCGAACAAAAAGCATTGCTGATTAGTCTGGTGTTGGCACAAGCGCGGCTTTTGTCATCCATTCACCAATCCACGCCGCTGATTTTGCTGGATGATATTACCGCGCATCTGGATGAAATGCGGCGCGATGCGCTTGCCCAGCAGCTTTTAGCGTTAGGCGGGCAAGCATGGCTTTCCGGGACGGATGACAGTTTCTTTACCGCTTTCAAGCAAAAGGCACAGTTTTTAAGCATTGAAAACGGCCGCATCAAGAATACGTAAAAAGACCATCAAAGCCGCTTGACGCTTGATGCTGTTCGCACCAGTTTACTGACTGATTTGCCATAAACCGGAGCAGCCCACTGGAGTAACATATGTTCATCCAAACCGAACAAACACCCAACCCCGCAACCTTGAAATTTTTGCCTGGCCAAGCCGTGCTCGCATCCGGCGTTGCCGATTTCACCGATGCAGCCAAGGCGGCAACATCGCCATTGGCGAAGGGCCTGTTTGCAGTGGAAGGTGTAGCGGGCGTGTTTTTGGGTTCCGATTTCATCACCATCACCAAAAAAGCGGATAAGGATTGGGCAACATTAAAACCCCATGTGCTTGCCGCGATTATGGATTTCTTTTTATCCGGCCTTCCCGCCGTTAGCGATAACGCGCCCGTTGCCGCTGCCGCCAGCAATGAAGGCGATAGCGACGTCATCAAACAAATCCGCGAATTGATTGAAACCCGCGTACGCCCAGCAGTTGCGCAAGATGGCGGTGATATTACCTTTAACCGCTTTGAAGAAGGCGTTGTGTATTTGAATTTGCAAGGTTCATGCGCGGGCTGCCCTTCTTCCACCGCTACGCTGAAATCCGGCATTGAAAACATGCTGAAACACTACATCCCCGAAGTGAAGGAAGTGAGACAAGTCGCATGAGCCATATTGTTATCATCTGCGGTTCGCACCGCCCGCAATCCCAATCGCGCAAAGTTTCCGATTACATTGCTGGCGCGATTGCAAAACTTGATAAATCGATGACTGTCGATTTAATTGATTTGTTCGAATTAAAACTGCCCTTATGGGAAGGCGATGGCGGATTTGTGCCGGGCAAAGCGGCGGCTTGGCAACCCATTCAGCCCCGCGTGGAAAAAGCAGATGGCTTCGTCATCGTATCGCCTGAATGGGCGGGCATGGCGCCCCCGGGCCTCAAGAATTTTCTTCTGCATTGCAGCCCGAAGGAAATGGGCCATAAGCCCGCGATGATTGTTGGGGTTTCGGCCAGCCGCGGTGGCTCTTATCCCAACAATGAACTGCGCACCAGCGGATATAAGAATACGCGCCTTGTTTATACGCCTGACCACGTCTTGGTGCAGACAGTGAAGGATGTGCTGAACGGTGAAACCGAAGCCGATAAGAATGATGGTTATATTCGTCGCCGCATCGATTTCAGCTTGAAGACATTATTTGCCTATACCGAAAGCTTCAAAACCATTCGCGCTGCGGGTCTGGATAATCCGGAATTCGCCAACGGTATGTAATGGCGGAATGTAATGAAAATTCTGGCAATTGATACAGGCGGCGATACATGCGCCGTCACCCTGCAAATAAACGGGAAGATTGCCGCAGAAAAAATAATTCAAACGCAGCGCGACCAGGCCAAAATCCTTGCGCCGCTGACATCGGAATTATTATCCGCCCAAACATTGCAGGTCAGCGATATTGACCGCTTCGCCATCGCCATTGGGCCTGGCAGTTTTACAGGGCTTCGTGTGGGTTTGGCCTTTATTCGCGGCCTTGCGCTGGCAAGCGGTAAACACACCTATGGCTTTGATCATTTCAAAATCATCGCTGGCGCATTAGCAGCGCAACAGCAGCCTATCCTGATTATCCGCGAGTCAAAGCGTGAGGATTTATTCTGCGCATGGCTTGAAAACGGCAAGCTGGGTGATTATTTTCTTAGCCCTGCGCATGGTTTGATTGAAAGCCTTCCCAAGGATAAACCTTTTGCCATCACGGGCAATGGCGCGCCGATGCTGACGCACATCAACGCTGCATTAAAAAACAATATGCTTGATGTGTCTGACAGCGCGTTCATGCAAAGCCTTTGCGAACTCACACAAAACGAAACAGGCGATACGAGCACGCCGCCCCAGCCCCTTTATCTCCGCAACGCCGATGTCAACATTCCCAAGCAAGTTGCCTGATGCGCATGAACTGAATGCGGCCGACAGCGCATGGATGGCGGGCATGCATGCGCAATGCTTTGATGAACTGCAACGCTGGAGCGCCAGCGCGATGGCGGGCTTATTGCGGCAACCGCTCACCCGTGCAATTGGCATCAGCATTCATGGCATCCCCGCTGGATTTATCATGGCGCGCAATGTGGCAGGCGAAGGGGAGATTCTAACGCTGGCCGTGCACCCCGATTACCGCCGCAATGGCATCGCATCACGATTGCTGCACGCCTTCATTGAAAAAGAAACAACGCATAATCTGCAAAGTCTGTTTCTTGAAGTGATGGTGACGAACCAACCTGCAATCGATTTTTATAAAGCGCACGGCTTCGAAGTAATTTCAAAACGTGCAAATTATTATCAGATGCCCGCAGGTCACGCGCAAAAAGCGATGGATGGATATGTGATGAACAAAAAGTTGCCCACATCTCAACACATTCATAAATCACCTTAATTTTTTTGTGATTGCTTTTGAAAAAAAACGCGTTATTAATTTGCCATCTGCATCGCATGGGCGTTGCGCATTTTCTTAGAACCAAATGATTAATCAAAAACCAGACTTAGCACGCCTAGTTGCGGATGTTGTTGCATCCTATGTTTCCAATAACAAAGTTGAGATGAGCGAATTGCCGAATTTGGTGCAGCAGGTGTATCATAGCTTCCTGCGACTTGATGGCGTAACCAGCGGTGCAGTGTCCTCAATTGATAGACCAGAACCAGCCGTAGCTATTAAAAAATCCGTCACACCCGAATATATTATTTGTTTGGAAGATGGCAAAAAACTGAAGATGCTGAAACGTCATTTGCAAACATCGTATAACATGACGCCGGAACAATACCGCGAACGCTGGAATCTTCCTTCTGATTATCCAATGACCGCGCCAAGCTACGCCAAGGAGCGCAGCAAACTTGCCAAAGACATCGGGCTTGGCACCAAAACCAAAGGCAATGCCTGAATAAAGCCGTGATTTGCTTCTAAAACGCACTTCACATATGATGCGCGCCTGCGATAGGATTAAGCAATGAACCCTGATGAACAATCTGTACTTGGCCCGCACGGGCTTCGCCTTGGCCGCCTTGAAGTGCGCATTGCGCAAGACAGCAAGGAAGTATTGGCCGCGCAGCACCTGCGCTATAAGGTGTTTTACGAGGAAATGGGCGCCAAAGCGACCGCTGAAATGGCGGCAGGCAAGGTCGATTTCGACAGCCTTGATAAATTCTGCGACCACCTGATTGTGATTGACCACGGCACCGGTGATTTACCGCCTGCCGTGATTGGAACCTATCGCCTGGTGCGCCGCGGCGCGGCGCAGCGTCATGGCGGTTTCTATTCCAGCAGCGAATATGACATCTCGCGCCTTATCGCCTACCCCGGTGAAATTCTGGAAGTGGGGCGTTCCTGTGTTGCGGTTGATTTCCGTAACCGCCCTACCATGCAATTACTGTGGCGCGGCATTGCCGATTACATCGCGGCCTACGGCATTGATATTTTGTTTGGCTGCGCCAGCCTGCCGGGAACCGACCCGAAAGCTTTGGCGGTTCCCCTCACCTATCTTTATTACTACCATCTTGCCGCGCCTTATCTGCGCACCACCGCATTGCCGCACCGCTATGTCGATATGCGCCTGATGGATCCCGGCGACGTTGACCCTGAAAAGGGCCTTGCGCAAATGGCGCCGTTAAACCTGCTGCCGCCGCTGCTAAAAGGCTATCTGCGCCTTGGCGGCTTTGTGGGCGATGGCGCAGTGGTTGATGAACAATTCAACACCACCGATGTGTGCGTGATTGTGAAGACCGATTTGATTGCGCAAAAATACTCGCGTCATTATGAACTCAAGAACCGCGACCCTATCATTTAATGAAGCTCCTATTCGCCACACTTGCTGCGCTGCGTTTCGTGATGTTTGCGGGCTGGCTTGCCTTGTGCGTGCCCATTCAAATTGTGGTGAAGTTTTTTAACTGGCGCATTCAAAACATTCTGCCGATTTATTTCCACAAGGTACTGACACAGGCTATTCTGGGCATGCGCATTGAAACCCGCGGCACCATGTCAACCAGCGTGCCTACCTTATTTCTATCCAATCACCTTTCATATCTCGACACCATTACCCTCGCCAGCATTATCCCAACCGATTTTGTGGCCAAAGCCGAGGTTGCCGATTGGCCCATATTCGGCTATCTGACGAAGCTGCAAGGCACGGTATTTATCGACCGCAATAATAAGCGCGGCGCAACCGAACAAGCCGAAGCCATCATCAATGTGATGCGCGAAGAAAAAAACATCATGCTATTCCCTGAAGGAACATCGACCGATGGCAGCGACGTAAAGCCGTTTAAAAGCGGATTATTGCAATCCTTCATGAATGTGAAGGATTTGGATTTAGTTATCCAGCCTGTGTCCATCGCATGCTTTGGCAGCAACGGAATTCAAAACCGGTATGCATGGTATGGCGACATGACATTAATGCCGCATTTATGGACGGTGTTTGAAACCAGTGGCTTGCATGTGGTGGTTACCTTCCATGAAGCGTTCAAGGCCAGCCGCTTTACCGACCGCAAGCAGCTGGCCGAATTTGCCCATAGCCAAGTTAAAAACGGCCCTTACGGCATATTAAGCGAATAGGAAATCAAAGCCCTTTCCCAACTAA
This sequence comes from Alphaproteobacteria bacterium, assembly GCA_021732145.1. GTDB lineage: Bacteria > Pseudomonadota > Alphaproteobacteria > UBA9219 > RGZA01 > RGZA01. Next base: position 10,529 of record JAKFVN010000010.1, on the reverse strand, counting down.
ATATGGTCGGCTAAACCATTGCCCATGATGATTAACGTGACTGCACCTGTTCCATCACCTGCTAAAAAAGACAAGAAGCTCCATATCATGACATGGGGCTGCCAGATGAATGTCTATGACAGCGCCAAAATGGCTGACCTGCTCAGCCCGCTTGGCTTTGGTCTGAGCGATGATGCCGAAGGCGCGGATTTAGTCATCCTTAACACCTGCCATATCCGCGAAAAAGCATCGGAAAAGATTTTCTCTGAACTTGGCCGTTTGCATAAGCAGCAAAAAGAAGCCAATGCTGCCGGCCCGAAGATGATTGGCGTTGCAGGCTGCGTTGCACAGGCCGAAGGCGAGCAAATTCTGGCGCGCGCCCCCTATGTCGATATGGTGTTTGGCCCGCAAACCTATCACCGCCTGCCGGAAATGGTGGCCAAAGCCATGCGCGCCAAAGGCGGTCAAATAGGTGGCGGCGTGATTGATACCGATTTTCCGGCGGAATCCAAATTTGACCATCTGCCTGCGCAAACTGCCGGCCAAGGCCCATCGGCGTTTTTATCGGTGCAGGAAGGCTGCGATAAATTCTGCACCTTCTGCGTGGTGCCCTATACGCGCGGCGCGGAATATTCGCGGCCAGTGAACGCCATTCTTGCCGAAGCGCAACGCCTGATTGACAGCGGCGCGAAAGAAATCTCCCTGCTAGGCCAGAATGTAAATGCCTATCACGGCATCGCCGATGATGGCTCCACCTGGGGCTTGGGCCAATTGATTGCAGCGGTTGCAACATTAAACGTGGAACGCATTCGTTACACCACATCGCACCCGCGCGATATGGATGATGCATTAATTGCCGCGCACCGCGACATTCCGCAATTGATGCCCTTCATGCACCTGCCGGTGCAAAGCGGCAGCAACATCATGCTGGAAGCCATGAACCGCAAGCATACGCGCGATGATTACATGCGCATCATTGAAAAAACGCGCGCGGCCTCCCCGGATATCGCATTCTCATCCGATTTCATCGTGGGCTTTCCCAATGAAAGCGATAAGGATTTTGAAAGTACGCTGCAACTCATCCGCGACGTGAATTTTGCGCAGGCCTATTCATTCAAATACAGCGAACGCCCCGGCACCCCCGCCGCCAATATGGCTGGCCAAATTCCGGAAGATGTGAAGACCGCGCGCCTCGCCGCCTTGCAGGAACTGCTGTTTGCCCAGCAACGCAGCTTTAATGAAGGCTTTATCGGCCAAACCATCCCCGTGCTATTCGACCGCCACGGTAAGCTGGACGGCCAGCTATTGGGCCGCACCCCCCATATGCAATCGCTGTATGTACAAAACGGCAAAGACATGTTTGGCCAAACGGCGCATGTAAAAATTGAGAAAGTCACCACCAATAGCCTTGAAGGGGTTATCGTTTAATGCTTGTGCTATCGCTGAACGCATCGGGCGCTGACAAAAAACTGCTCCCGCCCGCCATGCTCAAAAAAATTGCCGCGCATTGCTCAACGCATCTGGGGTTTGAAAAAAAATCATTCGAAGCGGCATTGGCGTTTGTACCGCCCAAAACCATACAGTCGCTGAACCATGATTTCCGCGGCAAGAACAAACCGACCAATGTTTTGTCATTTCCGCAATTCACGACTGCTGAATTAAAAAAGCTGAAACCATCTGCAAAACAAACGATTTATTTGGGCGATATCATTTTATGCAAAACAGTTATTGTTAGCGAAACGTTAAAGCTAAAAAAGCCACTAAATCATCATCTTATTCATCTGGTTGTGCATGGCGTCCTGCATCTGTTAGGGTATGATCACATGAACAATGCTGAAAGCCTTCGCATGGAAACACTTGAAAAAGTTATTCTGGCCGGCCTTGGCATTAAAGATCCTTACGTGATTGATGAGCCGAAAAGAGAGCGCAAGAAGAAATAAATATGATTGATGGTAACCCGCCTAATTCTTCCCCTTCTCCACGGCCAGAAGCAGCTCACGAACCCGACGAAGCACACCCGTCATGGCTGGGCGCGGCATTTGAAAGCATCCGCTCCTTCATCTCCAAAAAGCGCGAGGAAGTAGCAATTATCGAAGCCGTTGAAGAAATCATGGAGGAGCCAGAAGGCGCGCCCGGTTCCAACACCGGTGAAAAAGAACTACTCACCAATTTGCTCAATGCGCGCGAACGCCGCATTTCCGATATTATGATACCGCGCGCTGATATTTTTGCGGCCGATGAAACGACCACGCTTAAAAAACTCGCCGCGATGATGGCAAAAAGCGGCCATAGCCGCGTGCCCGTTTTCCGCAAAACACTGGATGATGTCATTGGCTTTGTGCACATCAAGGACGTAACGGCGGGGCTGGTGGATGATAAGCCGGTTTTAATTCCTGATATTCTGCGCAAACTGCTATTTGTCCCACCCTCGATGCCGGTCACGCGTCTTTTATTACAAATGCGCCAAAAGCGCCAGCACATGGCATTGGTGGTGGATGAATTCGGCGGCATTGACGGCCTGGTGACCATTGAAGACGTGGTTGAGGAAATCGTTGGCGATATTGATGATGAGCATGATGATCCGGCCAACGTCATTCAACTGCAACGCAGAGCGGATGGCAGCATTGTGGTCGATGCGCGCATGCCCGTTGATGCGTTTGAAGAGCAAATTGGAAATATCCTGAAAGAAGACGAACGGCAGGCGATTGATACGCTGGGCGGTCTGGTGTTCACGCTGGCTGGCCGCGTGCCGTTAAAGGGTGAAACGCTGCGCCACGCCTCTGGCATTTCATTTGAAGTGCTTGACGCCGATACGCGCCGTATCAAGCGTCTTCGCGTGCACAATGTGCCTAAAAACGAATACACACCCGATGACGCAGCCGCGCCATTAAAGGCAAGCGTGTAGCGTGCTGGAGCAATCCTATCAGCTTGTAACCAAGCTCACGCAGCTTCGCCCGCTTCATAAAAACATTCTGTGCGTTGCATTGGGCATTCTCAGCGCCTTCGCGTTGCCACCGTTGTCATGGCCAATCCTTTTCCTAATTGGCTTTGGCGGCTTTGTTGTATTACTTACCTCCACCGCCAGCTTTAAGCACTGCTTTATCGCTGGCTGGTGCTGGGCGGTCGGCTTTCATCTGGCGGGGCTATACTGGATATCCGCATCCCTGTTCATCGACATTGCGCGTTATGTATGGGTGTTGCCGTTTTCACTACTCGCCCTTCCCGCTTATCTTGGTTTGATTTTTGGCGCGGCATGTTGCGTGGTTCACAAGCTGCGCGGCAACCCTGTTTTGCATATCATCGCTTTATCTGTCTTGCTGTCCTTGTGTGAACATAATCGCGGCTGGCTGTGGGGCGGTTTCCCGTGGAATCTATTCGGCTATATCTGGGCTGATACCTTGCCGGTTATCCAGAGCGTGAGCGTATTTGGAATAGAAGGGCTTACCTTCCTCACACTTCTGGCGGCCGCTGCATTCAGCTTCCTTTTCAAGCCGCTTGATAAACCCGCCATTATCACACTGGCCTGTATTGGCATTCTATTCTCAGGCATCGCCCTTTGGGGCATGCAGCGTTTGGAAGCAACGCCGATTGCGTATCACGATAAAGTGATGCTGCGCCTTGTCCAGCCCGCCATTGAGCAATCCGAGCGCCGCACCCACGACCAGCGCGTCGCGGCCCTGACCAAAACCATCGCTATGTCGCAGCAAAAGGCTGAAACACCGATCACGCATATCATCTGGCCTGAAACCGCATCACCGTTTTTCCTGAATGAAGATGCGGAAGCCCGCGCCATTTTAAAACACATCGTACCAAAGGACGGTGCCATTTTAACGGGCAGCGCATCACGTGTCATTGAAAACGGGCGGCGCACCTATTTCAATTCACTGGTAGTGATGAATGACAAAGGCAGCATCATCGGCAGCTATGATAAATCGCACCTTGTTCCGTTTGGTGAATTCGTGCCGCTGCGCAGCATTCTGCAAACCATGCCCGTTGCGGTTGATGTGATTGGTTCCGGTGACTTCACGCCGGGCGCTGGCGCTAAAACATTGCGCGCACCAGGCTTACCGCCGTTTAGCACTATGATTTGCTACGAAGCGATTTTCAGCGGGCAGGTGGTGGATGAAACCGATCGCCCCGAAGCGCTTTTACAAATTACCAATGATGCATGGTTTGGCGATACATCAGGGCCCTATCAACATTTTGCAATGGCACGTGTGCGCGCCATTGAAGAAGGCATTCCGCTTATCCGCGCCGCCAATTCCGGTATCAGTGCAATTGTTGACCCGCTGGGGCGCATCATCACATCACTCGATTTAAACAAAAGCGGTATTATCGACAGCGCATTGCCCAAGGCGCTTGAAACCGCGCCCACTTTCATAAAACTTCAACACGCTATTTTCTAAGCGCTTCACAATGAAAATAATTTAAGCCTTGCTAATTCGTTGCAATTACGGTTGCATACGAATATATGTTTTATGCATCTCACGACTGCATACTATTGTAACCACGTTTTTTTAAGCAGGTTTCCACCAAAATGGCTTCGCCGCTGCGCCAGGAACAGAATAACGATATTCACCCGACCGATTTGCATGTGGGCAACCGGTTGCGCATGCGCCGCTTAAGCCTGAATTTAACACAGGAAAAATTGGCTGGCCTTGTGGGCTTAACATTCCAGCAAGTGCAGAAATACGAACACGGTGCCAACCGCATCAGCGCCAGCCGCCTGCATGAAATCGCGCAGGCATTGAAAGTTCCCGTAAATTACTTCTTCGAGCAATTGGGTATTGAACAGCCATCGGTTCCCGGCATGGCAGAATCCGGCCAGGACGCAATTGAAGGCTTGGACGATGCCGCAAAAATCGACATGGCCAGCCGCGAAACCGCCGATCTGGTGCGTGCCTATTACCGCATCGAAGACCCCAGGAAACGCAAAAAAATCCTCGATTTAATCCGCGCCATGACGGATGAAGGCATACGAGGTGTGGTTTTATTCTTTTCTTGCGCTTTTAGCTGGGTTTTCTAATATCAGCGCCCTGCCACTCCCCCTTCCTGTTCCTTACTTTTTGAGCATTCGAGACCTATGAAAAATTACCTCTTTACCAGTGAATCCGTTTCCGAAGGCCATCCCGATAAGGTATGCGACCGCATTTCCGATACCATCGTTGATTTGCTGCTCAAGGCTGACCCCTATTCACGCATCGCTGTTGAAACCTTGGCAACCACCAATCACGTCACCTTGGCCGGCGAAGTGCGCGGGCCGGAAAGCGTAACGCCGCTTGATATGCAAAACGTGGCGCGCGAAGCCATTCGCGATATTGGTTACGCGCAGCGCGGCTTTCACTGGCAATGGGTCAACATCGACGTATTGGTTCACGCGCAATCGGAAGACATCGCGGTTGGCGTTGATGCCAAAGACAACAAGGATGAAGGCGCAGGCGACCAAGGCATCATGTTTGGTTATGCGTGCAATGAAACACCTGAATTAATGCCCGCGCCAATCATGTATGCGCATAACATTCTGCGCGGCCTTGCCGATGCACGCCATGCCGGCAAAGTGCCCATGCTGGGCCCCGATGCGAAAAGCCAAGTCACGCTGGAATATGTTGATGGCAAGCCCGTGCGCGCGCACTCCATCGTTGTGTCACACCAGCACAGCGAAAAGGTGGATACCGATGCGGTTCGCCAAATCATCCGCCCTTATGTTGAAAAAGTTCTTCCCGCTGGCTGGATGTGCGATGACAAGAATTTCTACGTCAACCCAACCGGCCGCTTCGTCATTGGCGGCCCGGATGGCGATACCGGCTTAACAGGCCGCAAGATTATCGTTGATACCTATGGCGGCGCAGCGCCCCATGGCGGCGGCGCATTCTCCGGCAAGGATCCCACCAAGGTGGATCGCTCAGCTGCTTATGTTGCACGCTATCTTGCAAAGAACGTGGTCGCTGCCGGTCTGGCTGATAAATGCACCATTCAAATCGCTTACGCGATTGGCGTGTCCCACCCGATTGCGGTGTATATCAACACGCACGGCACAGGCAAAGCCGATGAAGCGCAGATTTCCAAGGTATTGCAGGAAATCGTGCCCCTTACCCCGCGCCGTATTCGCGAATACTTGAACCTCAACCGCCCGATTTACGCAAAGACCGCTGCGTATGGTCACTTTGGCCGCACACCCGGCGAAGATGGTTCATTCAGCTGGGAAAAAACCGATATCGCAGCGGATTTGAAACGCGCATTTAAGCTTTAATGCCGTCCTTCTTCGAAAAGGCGAGCTACATTCTACACGGGCGGCGTAAAGGCCGCCCGCTTCGCACCGGCAAGACCGCATTGATGCAAACGCTGCTGCCGCGCATCGAAATCAATCTCGAACAGCAATCCAACCCCGCCGATTATTTCAGCGGTAAGGATATCTGGCTGGAAGTTGGCTTTGGCGGCGGCGAACATCTGGCATGGCAAGCCAAAGAAAATCCGAATGTCGGCATGATTGGCTGCGAGCCTTACGTGAATGCAGTTGCCAGTTTATTGAAACACATTGATGAAGGCGCGCTTCAAAACATCCGCGTCTGGGACGATGATGCGCGCATTGTGATTGACGCCTTGCCCGATAATTCCATTTCCCGTGCGTTTGTTTTATTCCCCGACCCTTGGCCAAAAAACCGCCACGCCAATCGCCGTTTCATCGGGCCTGAAAATCTGCCCAAGCTGGCGCGCATCATGAAATCCGGCGCGCAATTGCGCGTTGCCAGCGATGATCCAACATTGCAGGAATACATGCTGGAACATTTGCGTGCATCGCCTGATTTCAAACCAGCGCCCGATACCGAACACGGCATGCGCAAAACGCGGCTCGATGATTGGCCAGCTACGCGTTATGAAATTAAGGAACTAGCCAAAAAACGCCCCAACTGGAAAGGGCCGGAGTATTACGTTTTCATTCGTAAATAGGCATGAAACTAAAAACGTAAAACCAGGGTCGTAAAAAACTGCTACGGTTTTTTTCATGAGCGACGCAGCAATCAAAAGCAGCAATTACAATGACGGCCTTGCGATCCATATCGCGGCGCTGAATTTGTGCGAGCGCAAAGACCAGATTATTATTGATGTGCCCGCAGGCGATTATGCAAACGCGACTGGCCGCAATGCTGCATCTGAAAAATTCCTGAGCTTTTTTGATAATCCCGCAACACGCGGTTTGCTTATTCAGGCAACGCTGGCCAATGCCACCAACGAACATGGCGCAAAGGGCATCAACATGATTTGCGACCCTGATACGGGTAACATTACATGGACGGTTTATTCGAAATACAACGCCAACCGCACCCCGTTCAAACCGCTTAGCATGGAAGGATTGCCCCAAATCCGTGCGCCGCATATCTCACCATAAAAAGTATAAAATATTTCTGGTGATGGCCGCATTTTCCGGAATCACCTAAAAAACTGCCAAAAAAGTTGAAATACACGCTAGTTCAATGGCTTAAACAGCATATCCCCTCTTGCAAACGCCATTCACGCCTGATAATGTCGCATCAACATATAAATACCCGTCATAGAAATGATGAGGTGGGCTTCAAAAGAGCCCGCCTTTTTTATTGCCTAAACGGTTTTTGAGAAATGACATGGCTGTAACCGAAAAAATTGCAGAGCTTATTACGCCTACCCTTCTATCAATGGGGTATGAATTGGTGCGCGTGCATATCTCCGGCGGCAAGGCTAATCAAACGCTGCAAATCATGGCGGAACGCCAAGATGGCGCGACGATTACCGTGGATGATTGCGAAACCATCAGCCACACTGTTTCTGCGCAGCTTGATGTCGCAGACCCGATTTCATCGGCCTACAGCCTCGAAGTCAGCTCGCCCGGTATCGACCGCCCGCTGACGCGCTTAAAGGATTTCCAGCGTTTTGCTGGCTTTGAAGCAAAAGTTCAGCTAACCGCGCCGCGCGATGGCCGCCGTAATTTCCGTGGGATTGTGCTGGGCGTTGAAGGCAAAGATGTCGCCATTGAAATCATGCCTGAGAAAAAAGGCGAAGCACCTGCAAAGGTGACCCTGCCGTTTGATGCCATCGATCAAGCGAAGTTGATTATGACCGATGAATTGATGCGCGCAGCCCTGGATTCAAAAACTGGGAAAAACCAAGAACAACGGGAAACTGTTTAGAAACAAAAATTTAATTGAGTCAGTTGAAGTAACGAGAGAGGAATACGATGACCGAGATTTTGCAAGTAGCCGATGCCGTAGCACGTGAAAAAAGCATCGACCGCGATGAAGTGCTGTCCGCCATGGAACAGGCCATTCAAAAGGCTGGTCGCTCCAAATACGGCGCCGAGCACGATATCCGTGCCAGCATCGACCGCAAAACCGGCGAAATCCAGCTGATGCGCTATTTGCAGGTATCCGAAGCCATTGAAAACGAATTCACCCAAATTCTGGTCGATGCAGCGCGCAAGATTAAGCAGGATGTGAAGGTTGGTGATTTCCTCGTGGATACCCTTCCCCCGATTGATTTCGGCCGCATCGCTGCGCAAACCGCAAAGCAGGTTATCGTGCAAAAGGTTCGCGACGCTGAACGCGCCCGTCAATTCCGTGAATACCGCGACCGTATTGGCGAAGTGGTAAACGGCATCGTGAAGCGTGTTGAATTCGGCAACGTGACCGTTGACCTTGGTAGAGCAGAAGCCGTCGTTCGCCGCGATGAATTATTGCCGCGCGAACACCTCAAAAATGGTGACCGCGTTCGCGCCTATATCTACGACGTGCGCGAAGAAACACGTGGCCCGCAAATTTTCCTGTCACGTACTCATCCATTGTTCATGGCAAAACTGTTTACTGCTGAAGTTCCGGAAATTTATGACGGCGTGATTGAGATTAAATCCGTTGCCCGTGATCCCGGCAGCCGTGCAAAGATTGCCGTTATTTCCAACGACAACTCCATTGACCCTGTGGGCGCTTGCGTGGGTATGCGCGGCAGCCGCGTTCAAGCGGTTGTTGCTGAACTGGGCGGCGAAAAAATCGACATCATTCCCTGGTCACCTGAACCAGCAACCTTCGTTGTAAACTCACTGGCACCCGCCGAAGTTTCCAAAGTTGTTTTGGATGAAGAAAACCAACGTATCGAAGTTGTGGTTCCTGATGAACAATTGTCACAGGCGATTGGCCGCCGCGGACAAAATGTTCGCCTGGCATCCATGCTCACCGGCTGGGCGATTGATATCCTCACCGAAAAAGAAGAATCCGAACGCCGTCAGGAAGAACTGCGTGTTCGCTCCACCCTCTTCATCGAAGCACTCGATGTAGATGATGTGATTGCGCATTTGCTGGTTGCTGAAGGCTATACCAAGGTTGAACACATCGCAGAAGCTCCCGATGGCGAATTGGCTGGCATTGAAGGCTTTGATGCCGATGTTGCGGCCGAATTGCAAAGCCGCGCAAAAAACTGGCTAACCGAAAAGGCGGCACAAATGAATGCACGCATCAAGGAACTCGGCATTGATGAAAGCCTGCTGTCATTGAACGGCCTGACCCTTGAAATGAAGGTCAAGCTGGGCGAAGGCGGCGTTAAAACCCGTGACGATCTGGCCGATTTGGCCAGCGATGAACTGCGCGAACTTGTGGGCGAAACCAACCTCAATGAACGCCAGGCCAATGACATCATCATGGCGGCACGTGCGCACTGGTTTGATGAGAACGGTGAAGTGAAGAAGTAATCGCCCACTACATCGCATAGTTCATAACCACAAATGACGAATTAACACCATGTAACCTAACCGCCAAAAGAAAACAAAAACACACATGAGCAACGAAGCCAAAGACGAAAAACCTAAAGAAGGAAAGAAGCTGAGCCTTGGCGGCAAGCTTCAGCTCAAAGGTGCTGCTGCTCCGGTTGAACCGGCGGCGGTTGTGGGTACTGTGAAGCAAAGCTTCACGCATGGCCGCAGCAAGACTGTTGCCGTGGAAATCAAGCGCAAGCGCGACCCGGCACCGGGCGAAGCCAAACCAACGCAAACCACTGCACCTACCACTACATCCACAACGTCCAACGGTCAGACCCTGGTGGGGTTAAGCGAACAGGGCCGCTCGCGCAGCGCGGTTATCCGCACACTCACCAACGAAGAACGCGCAGCTCGCGTTCAAGCCCTGCGCGGCGCGATTGATGATGAATCACGCCGTGAAGAAGAAATGCGCAATGCGCCGCCGACCACGCAAACCGGCCCGCGCCCCGGCGATATTGTAACCCGCGAAAAACCATCCGGCATTTCCGCCGATACGCTTCGTGCACGTGAATTGGAAGAACTGCGTCAAATTCAGGAATTTGAAAAGCAGCAAGCCAAAGATATTGAAGCAAAGCGCGTCGAAGACGAAAGCAAGCGCAAGAAGGAAGAACCCGCGCGCGCGCAAATCCTGCCAAAGGGCATGAAGCGCACGCAGGATGATGACGAAGATGATGCGCCGCGCGCCAATAAGCGCCGCACAGCTGGCAAGGTTGCCGCCGCACCTGCCGCGCCAACCAAACGCGATGCGAATACAGGCAAAGGCCGCAATAGCGGC
>JAKFVN010000041.1:23832-34944 GCA_021732145.1 Alphaproteobacteria bacterium | reverse complement strand
CGTGATAATGCGGTTGTGCATGTGGCAATTGATTTGGCCAAAGAGGCCAAGCTGTTATGCTTTGACGAGTTTCAGGTGCATAACATCGCCGATGCGATGATTTTAAGCCGCTTTTTCCGCGAGCTGTTCCGCCGCGGCGTGGTGGTGGTGGCAACGTCCAACACAGCGCCCGATAACCTATATGCAGGCGGGTTGCAGCGTGTGTTGTTCTTGCCATTCATCGACCTTATCAAAAAGCGTTTGCAGGTTTTGCATCTGGATGATGGGCGCGATTACCGCCAAGACCGCATCAAGGGTTTGCCGGTTTATTTATCCCCGCTGGATGCACGGGCGGCGCAGGGATTATCCGAATTCTTTTCCAAACTCACCGATGGGGATGAAGCGCATCCAATGAACATCATGGTGGATCAAGGAAGGGAACTTCATGTTTCCAAAACGGCGCACGGTGTCGCATGGTTCACCTTCGAAGAACTGTGCCGCGATGCCAAGGGCACACCGGATTTTCTGGCGATTGCCAAGAATTTTCACACCATTATTCTGGAAAATGTACCGCAACTGAACGACACGGAAAAAAACAGCACGCTTCGGTTCATTCATCTGATTGATGTGCTCTATGACAATCATGTGCGCATCGCGCTCAGTGCCGCAAAGCCGCTGAAGGAAATATTGGATGCCAGCAGTGCATCACGCGCGCAGTTTGAACGCACCGAAAGCCGGTTGATGGAAATGCAATCGCAGGATTATTTATTGACTCCTTCCTTATCTGCAAAACAATAATTTTTACATGATTATCATTGGCATTGGCGGCAATCTTCCATTTGGTTCCATGTCCGTACCAGCTACGCTAAATGCTGCGCTGGACGCGTTTCCTGCCTATGGGATTCGCATCGAGCAACGCTCGTCATTCTATCATTCCAAGCCTGTGCCCGCATCTGATCAGCCGTGGTTTTTTAATGCGGTGGTTTCATGCAGCACAAATCGTTCACCGCAAGAATTGTTGCGCGCGCTTCTTTCGATTGAAGAAAAATTCGGACGTCTACGCCCGAAAAACAATGCGGTAAAAAATGCGGCGCGCACGCTCGATTTGGATATCATCGATTTTGACGGAAAAGTTTTTCTGGATGATGGATTGGAAATTCCGCATCCGCGTTTGGCATCACGCGCGTTCATTGTGCTTCCGCTTTTGGAAATTGCACCGGACTGGAGGCATCCGCAATCGGGAAAAAGCATCACCGATTTGGCCAAGGGGTTGAGCGATGAAGATCGTGTCAATACCCAAAAGCTTTGACCCAAATCTAATCCTACAAAATCAGTTGATAAAACTTTTTTGGCACAAATTTTATCCATCCGCCGGATGACATAATTTAAAAATCGCCGCACCCTTCCCGCGAAAAATAGAGTCAATTCATGGTGTTAGTTGAACGAAACACCGAATGGATTTTTTACGCGTTGCAGTGCGATGGTGGGTGATAAAAATTTACCCACAGGAAAGTTGTCTTTTCCATGTTTCCTTCCTTGCCAAACGACTCGTGCATGGCGCACATATAGACAGGTCACATCAGTGTAACCACTAAATCTAGTGGTTAAAGCAACGACATTAACGGTTGGAATTCTATGGTTTGCGCCCAAAAACACAGCGAAAAACTAAACGAAGAATTTAGTAATACGCTTGTACGCAACAGCACATTTCTTTTCCGTTCAGTTCAAAAAACAAAAAAACAAAAACTAAAAGGGGTTAGGTAACATGGCGGAACAGAATAATACGTGGACTCCCGCGCGCATTGGGGTCTTGCAGGAATTGTGGGGCAGCGGTCTGTCTGCCAAGGAAATCGCCGCCCGTCTTGGCGGTGGCATTACCCGCAATGCTGTAATTGGCAAGGCGCATCGCCTTGGTCTTTCATCCCGTCCATCTCCTATTAAACGCGTTGATGGCAAGCCAGCAGGTCATGCTGGTGGTGCTGTTATGAAAACCCGCTTATCCGCTCCAAAGGCGATGGGCCTTCGCCGTGACGTTATGGTTGGCAGCGGTGCGTACCGTTCCGCCGATGCAGCTCGCAGCGATATGCGCAATGACCGCAACGAAGACAGCGAAGCCCGCCGCATGCGTTCTTCCGCCGATGTGGGCAATTATTCCCCCCGTTTGTTCAAGAATTCCCAGCCAGCCGTTCAGGCCCAGGCCCAGCAATGCCGTTGGCCGGTTGGCGACCCATTAAAGGCCGGTTTCCATTTCTGCGATAGCATGTCCATTCCTGGCCTGCCCTATTGCTATGACCATGCATGCATGGCGTACCAAGGCTCGAAGAAGAAAGTTCCAGCCGCTCCGCGCGAAGATGCGCCAGCAGCAGCCGAAGGTGACAACGCCCAATTCGGCGCGGTCAACAACAGCTAATCCTTTTTGTTCCCCAAACAGAAAAGGCGCCTCGTTTGAGGCGCCTTTTTTGTATCTGAGATTGGGTTAGGCTTAAATCAACTTAACAAGACGGTTGCTGATTTCCTGCATGTAATCCTTGGTCTTGAGCCATTTTTGGTTTGGCCCAACCAGAATGGCCAGGTCTTTGGTCATATGGCCTTCTTCAATGGTCTGGATGCATGCCTTTTCCAATGCTTCCCCGAACTTGGTCACAGCCGGCGTGTTATCGGTCTTGCCGCGGTTAATCAACGCCTGCGTCCATGCAAAGATGGAGGCAGTCGGGTTGGTCGATGTTTCTTCGCCCTTTTGGTATTGACGGTAATGGTCGGTCACGGTGCCATGGGCCGCTTCGGTCAGAACAGTCTTGCCATCGGGGGCGAGCAGCACGGAGGTCATCAGGCCCAAGGAGCCATAACCCTGCGCCACCATGTCTGACTGCACGTCGCCGTCGTAATTCTTGCATGCCCATAAAAAGCTGGTGCTGGTGCTCACGGCCTTGGCCACCATGCTGTCGATGAGCAGGTGGCGATATGAAATGCCGGCGGCTTCATACTGCGCCTTGTAATCCTTGTCATAGATTTCAGCAAAGATATCCATGAAACGGCCGTCATAGGCCTTCAAAATGGTGTTCTTGGTTGAAAGATAAACCGGAACCTTGCGGTTCAAGCCATAGCGGAAGGTGCTATGCGCAAAGTTGCGGATGGAATTATCTTCGTTGAACATGCCAAGCGCAACGCCAGCGCCGGGGAATTCATGCACCTTGTGGGAGATTGGCGCGCTGCCATCCTTTGGTTGGAAGGTGATGGTGAGCGTACCTGCGCCTGGTACCTTGAAATCGGTTGCCTTATACACATCACCAAAACCGTGACGTGCCACGATGATGGGTTCTTTCCAGCCCTGCACATAGCGCGGAATGTTTTTTACAACAATCGGCTCACGGAAAATGGTGCCATCCAGAATGTTGCGAATAGTGCCGTTTGGTGATTTCCACATTTTCTTGAGGTTGAATTCCTTCACGCGGCCTTCATCCGGGGTAATCGTCGCGCATTTTACGCCAATGCTGTATTGCTTGATGGCTTCTGCCGCATCGAGGGTGATTTTATCATCCGTTGCATCGCGCTTTTGCATGGCAAGGTCGAAATACTTGATATCGATATCAAGATGCGGAAGAAGGAGCATTTCCTTAATCCAGCCCCACATGATGCGCGCCATTTCATCGCCATCCAGCTCAACGATGGGATTTGCAACTTTGATTTTAGCCATGAGATGTTCCTTGATTGAGAGTAGGCGGGCACGCAGTAACGTGGCCAGAACGATAGTGTTCTAACCTTACCAAATCTTTAAATGCTGGGGAATCCGCCCGTTATATATTAGTCCAGTAGCTCGATTTTCGAAGCTTCACGGCCTTTTTGCGAGGTCGTAACCATCATGCGGATTTTGCGGCCCGGATCAATGTTGTTAAGACCGGCGCGTTCCAGAACGGAGCGATGGATGAATACATCCTTGGTACCATCTTCGGGCATTGCAAAGCCAAAGCCTTTATCGGTTTTGTACCATTTAATGCTGCCAGTGACTTCCACCTCAGGGCCAATCGGCTGACGGTCTACAAAGCCGCCGCTGAAATCGCTTCTGCCTGAATCGCCGCGGCTGTCGCGCGCATCAAAATCGTTACGTTCACGGCGCTGTCCACTGCCTGCTACGGGTTGTGGTGCATTGGGGTCAATGCCCATGACTTCCAGAATGTGGGTAACTTGCATACCGCGCTGTGATGGCACTACCATGCAGCGCAGGCGCGTATTTTCTGCAAGGCTTTGCAGGCCTGCGCGTGTTACAACTGAAATGTGGAGAAACGCATCAGAAGAATTGTTGTTGATGGCAACAAACCCAAACCCTTTGCTTCCATTGAACCATTTTACGATGCCATCAGCCTGAACGCCTTCACCGGCGGGCATGGCAGAACCCTGATCATAACGAGACAAACGACGCACCCTTTACACAAAGAACCAAGCAACAAAATACCCAAGCATATAATAGTATGGATGGGCGGAACGAGACCATACACAATATATCAAAACAGAGGATTAACGCGCAACGCCCTGCTGCATGAAAAGGTAATTAATCAAAGGGGTTAGACCATCCGGTTAGTGCAGCTAATACTTTGTTTTGTTTAGTTTTTGTTAGTTAATAAGCAGGTAAAATAAACTTCGTCTCTGGAATGAGCCACTCGTCGCCCATGAACCGTGTTTCTCTTACATTTTGCCTCTCAGCCATTTTAATGGCCTCGCCATGCATTGCAGAAGGCCCTGCAGAAGAACAATCGGCCGTGCAGGTGGCACCTGAAGTGTTCACGCAAAATCCAGGTTCGTGGCAAAACATCAAGGCCTTTGATGATACGGCATTGTTTGCCGTTGCTGGCCCGCCAACCGCAGAGGATGCCGAAAAAGCCAAAGCGGATACCGAATTATACGAAGCGATGGTCGATAACTTTGATGATTTGGAAGACGAGGATGATGATTATCTCTTCGTGATTGAAGCGCTGTTTGACCCTGAAGATTCATCGCGCCCTGCCAGCCTACGCATGGACGATGATGCGGATGATGAAGGTGCCGAAGGTGCGGCAGCGCCAAGCCTGACCTCATCAATTTATATTGATACGGTGCGACCAACCTTCTTTCCGGGCTTTCAAATCAAGCCGCGCGCGATTGATCTCGATAGAAAAGATAATGCGGATGCGCGGTCGTTGTTTGCCGATTTAAACAAGCCAAAAGCCGATGATATTTTAAAAAATGATAGCGCGCCGATTATCCCCGGCCCGCCGCCGCCTGAACCCAATGTGCCGCCATTGCCGGCCAGCACAAAAGAAACCGCAGAAAGCAAGCTGGAAAAAGCCGGCAAGATAAACGCTCCCCCGAAACAGGCCGCCCCAAAGCAGCGCCCGTTATCGCCGGATGAAGAAACGCTTGGCGCATTAAGGCAAGCCGTGAAAGAACTTGGCCTGGAAAACAAGTTGAATTTGGGTAAGGGTGTTGCGGGGCATGAAACATTGGAAAGCAATGAACAGCGCCCGCAAGATACCGCACCGAAAAGCGCCGCGCCAGATGTGGCAAATCAAAAACAAACCCCGATTACAGCCAAGCAACGCGCGTTGTTGAATAAGAAAGCACGTAAGGCAAAACAGCTACGCCGCCGCGCAAAGCCGGTGCAACAGGTCGCGCCTGAAGAGCCAGCGCCGCCACCCCCACCACCGCCGCCACCCAAGGAAAGCAGTGGATTGCTTGATGATCTATTCTAGGGAATTCCTGGCCTTTGCAATCACATCCGCCCATGCGCCATCTTGCTGCTGACGCAGCAGCGTGACGGATGGATACCACGGCGATGTGGTAAGTGACTGACCTTCCTTTACATCAAACCAGTGCCACATCAATCCACGCGCACGAGGTAATAATACGCTGGTCTTTACGCCGCATGCACCGGCCATGTGCGCTGTCGTGTTGCTGACCGTTATCACTTCATCGACGGCGCTAATTTGCGCTGCAAAATCATCCAGCGACACGCGCTGATTGATCGCGGTATCATCAATCAGCGCCCAGTTGCTTTTCTTGGCGAGCGCCACATCATCCGCAATATCCCCATATTGCAGGTTGATGAATACATGCGGGGAGTTTTCAAAGAGAGGTGACCAATCCGTCAGTGAACTGCTTTTCGGGTCGCCCTGGCGCAATGGCTTGCTTTTCCATGAAACCCCGATAACGCGGCCACTTTTGCCATGCTGTTTTTTCAAATCGGCATACCGCGCTTTAAGCTGCGTAACCTGTGCGGCATCTGCCGTTAATAGCTTTGCCTGCTTTGAGAACGTATCAAAATTGCTGCGCAGGAATTGCCCCAATTGCCC
The DNA here is from genome assembly GCA_021732145.1 of Alphaproteobacteria bacterium. Classification (GTDB taxonomy): domain Bacteria; phylum Pseudomonadota; class Alphaproteobacteria; order UBA9219; family RGZA01; genus RGZA01. The sequence goes on along the minus strand of JAKFVN010000041.1, from coordinate 28,642 downwards.
GGACGAACATTGCGCAGCAACCGATGCGTGGGTGAGGGCGCTATCCGGCGGGTCGCAGCGCGTGATGAAGGTGATGCCATGAAAGCTACGTTCAAACAGCGCCTTCAACCGTTCATCGCATTCAACAATCAGCCCATCCGCGCATAGTTTGCGCGCATCATTCAGCATGCTGGAATATAAAATTTCCTCGCCTGCGCCTTGTTCGCCCCACACCAATAGCTTTCCGCTTTTTATCGCTTTGCCATTCCATTGCGGGGCGGTAAATGGCCTGCGCTTCACAATGGTTTCAAACCGCGCATCATAATGTTGCCAGCCATGCGCCAAATCACCGCTGCGGAATTCCGTATAGGCCAATTGAGTTTTGATATGCGCATTATTTGGGCTGGCTGATAATCCCGCACGGAAATGGGTGAGGGCGGCTGCGTAATTTGAATGATCGAGCTCAATGCTTCCAAGACTTGCCAAGGCAATGCTGTTTTTTTTATCCGCTGCCAGCACTTTCTTATAAAAAGCTTCTGCTTCCTTCGCATTACCATTTGCTTTCAGTAAGTGCGCATGGGTCAGCAACAGCTCAACCGAACAACCCGGCGCATTTGCAAATGCGTTTGTCGCATTCAATCCCATCGCGGCTTGGTTGGTTGTATAGGCATGATTGGCGTAGGCAATAATCATCGACTGGTTATTGGCAAAGCTATGCCATCCTTCATCCAGAATAGCACCGGCGGCATCCGGCATGTTCATGCCGTTCAGCACATTCGCCATTTCAATTAAAATTCCTGCGCTTTTATGCTGCGTGCGCGCTTTATCCAGCACCGCCAGCGCATCTTGCGCTTTGCCGTTTTTGCATAGGCTTCGTGCCTCTTGGATAATGCTGCTGTCGTTCAAGGGAAGACCGGCCAGGAAAAAACAAATACTGAGGGTATAAAAAAAGCTTTCAGACTGTTTCCTGAAAGCTTCCTAAATCTGTCACAGCTGGCCGTGACTGCCAAATGCTTTACGAGTCGAAGACTTCGTTCTGGGCTTTAATTTCAGCTTCGCGCTGCGCGATTTCCTTTTTATCTTCCACAGGCTGGTATTTTGAATGGCCATCTGCGCCAAGCCCTACCCGAAGGTAAGCAAGCACCGCGCTGGAAGGGGTTTGCAATTGCACGGTGCCGGATTGGTTCAGGAATTCGGTGATTACAACGCCGGCCAGCCTGTCATAGCGAAGGCGCGGGTTTAAAGGCTGCTGGGTAGCGGCGATTTTCGCGCTGGCTGTTTCAGCTTGTGCAACGGCGATGCTGGCAGACGATTCTGTCGCATTCGGTTTGATACTCGCGATGGTCTTACCTGTAATTGCTTCAACCATTTTAAGCTCCTGCCTATCGTCTTCATTATGAAGTTGATCAGGCTAACTTTATGGACATTCGGGTTTCATGTTTGCGCAGACGATTGTGGTTGCGCCGTTGGAAAACCCATTCGTACATATAACAAGATATTATTCCCACAAGATTAACAATTTCTTACCTTTTGGGTTATTGTTTCGAAATCGTGATAAGGGCAGTTTCTGCATCGGTAGATTTTTCCTGCTAGGAAAAATTTGCCGACTAAAGTCATTCGAACTTATCCGCAAATGATTGATTCAGAATGCATTTTTTTATTGAATTTTGGCACCCGTTTCGCATAGAGTATCTCACCTTCTATTGGGTGATCCATTAGAAGGTGTGGATATGAAGGAGTCGTATCCAGGTTGATCGAAAGGAGTTCTTACTCATGGCTATTTCAAACGTATCCCTTACAGCAGGCGCGCGCGCAAATTTGTTGTCGTTGCAACAAACTGCTAATTTGTTAAACGTAACCCAAAACCGCCTGTCAACAGGTAAGAAAGTTGCATCAGCACTTGATGGCGCAACGGCTTACTTTGCCAGCGTTGGCTTTTTAAATCGTGCAAACGACTTGTCCAACGTTAAAGACGGGCTGTCAAACGCCCTGCAAACCGTTAAGTCGGCATCGGGCGCGATTGACAGTATCACGAAGATTATTCAGCAAGCCCAAGGTCTCACGACCTCTGCATTGCAGACAACCGATAGTGATACCCGTTCCGGTCTGGCTGTTCAGTTCAACGATTTGCTCGTACAGGTCAACGCACTTGTAAACGACGCAACGTTCAACGGCACCAATCTTATTGGTCAAACATCCGTTAGCTTGGTTGTGTATTTCAACGAAAACAACACATCTAAACTGACGATTACCAACACCAACCTGTCGATCGATACGGCAGCTGGTCTCAGCGTAGGTGCAGCTGCTGCAGGCTTTATCTCTGACAGCAACATCAACACGGCAGTGTCGCAGTTGACCACTGCTTTGACCAAGTTGCGTACCACGTCTTCAAGCTTCGGTAACAACACCACCGTTATTACCACACGCCAAGACTTTACCGCTAACTTGATCAACACCCTGCAGACCGCTTCAGATAACCTGACGCTGGCTGATACCAACGAAGAAGGCGCGAACTTGCAAGCTCTGCAAGCACGCAACTCCTTGGGTATCACCTCCTTGGGTATCTCCGGTCAGCTCCAACAGGCAATTCTCAAATTGTTCTAATTGTTGGGCAACTAATAACATTAGGGGGCGCTTTACTGCGCCCCCTTTTTTATTGGTCATTTATTCTGACCACAAATATGCAGCCTGTTTATTTATTAATCACCATATTGAGCTATGCTTATGTATGTCGCCACATGCTAGCTCCGGTTTCCTCGCGTCGCGCTTTGCACGTGACAAGACCCCAAAAATGATCCACCATAATTACGCCGAGCGAACAGTTTGGCACAAGTGTTGCAAAAAGGCATGGATAGGGAAGGAGTCCTTAAGTTATGCCCCTAAAGATCAGGGTAAGACCCGAAGAAAAGTTCTACGCTGGTGGTGCCGTACTTAAGAATGTCGGCAAGCACTCCGCTGATCTGCTGATTTTATCAGACAGCCCTGTATTGCGTGATGACTATTTGATGAACACTGAAGATCGCGGCGCATCCGATGCAGCCGAAGTATATTTCCTTTTGCAAATTCTGTATCTGTTCAAAGGCAAAGGACAGCCGCTGGATGGGCTGGTTATTCAAACCATTCGTAACTTCGCATCGATTTACCCATCCCTTACCGGGCAGATTGACAATATTATTCAACACCTGGAGGCTGGTGAAGCCTTCAAAGCGCTTCGGCTTGGCCATGAAATACTGGCTACGCAGAACAAGACCATCACACTTACGTCTCTAACCACACTATAAGGAGGATTATATGTCCACTACTGCAAAACAAGTTGGTGCTTACACCCAAAACCAGAAAGAAACCGAAACCGTACGTGAAACCGAAGCTCGCGCATTGATTAACTGCGCCAGCCGTTTGGTGGCCGCACAAGACATCAATAATGGCTATGAATATTACATTGATGCAATCAAGCATAATCAGGAACTGTGGACCCTGTTCCAGGTCATGCTTGCTGATCCGCAAAACCCGTTGCCACGTGATTTGAAAATCACCTTGCTGAACCTCAGCCGCTATGTGGACAAGGTAAGCCTTCGTGCATCAGCCGAATACAATCCTGACTTGCTCAACAGCTTGATTGATATCAACAAGCAAATTGCAGCAGGCCTGAGCGTAACGCCAGGTGCTGAATCGCAAGCGGTGCCTGCGTAAGCTAAAACCAGCTATCTAAATCCTTATAGAAGGGGGCAATGCCTTGCGGCGTTGTCCCTGTTCTATTTTTTGAGTCTTATTCTAATTGCTGCAAACTAGCCGAAAAATAAAAATTCTGGCTGGATTTCCATATGGGTTATTTATTTTGTGGAAAGAAATTTTTAAGTAGTACAAGGGTATGTATATAGACATCGGCAATTTTGCCAGGAATGGGGTGCAAAGGAGTTGCGCCTTGACTATCTGAAAGGATTTCATCAATGGCCATTTCCAAGGTATCCCTTACAGCAGGCGCGCGCGCAAATTTGTTGTCGTTGCAACAAACTGCTAATTTGTTAAACGTAACCCAAAACCGCCTGTCAACAGGTAAGAAAGTTGCATCAGCACTTGATGGCGCAACGGCTTACTTTGCCAGCGTTGGCTTTTTAAATCGTGCAAACGACTTGTCCAACGTTAAAGACGGGCTGTCAAACGCCCTGCAAACCGTTAAGTCGGCATCGGGCGCGATTGACAGTATCACGAAGATTATTCAGCAAGCCCAAGGTCTCACGACCTCTGCATTGCAGACAACCGATAGTGATACCCGTTCCGGTCTGGCTGTTCAGTTCAACGATTTGCTCGTACAGGTCAACGCACTTGTAAACGACGCAACGTTCAACGGCACCAATCTTATTGGTCAAACATCCGTTAGCTTGGTTGTGTATTTCAACGAAAACAACACATCTAAACTGACGATTACCAACACCAACCTGTCGATCGATACGGCAGCTGGTCTCAGCGTAGGTGCAGCTGCTGCAGGCTTTATCTCTGACAGCAACATCAACACGGCAGTGTCGCAGTTGACCACTGCTTTGACCAAGTTGCGTACCACGTCTTCAAGCTTCGGTAACAACACCACCGTTATTACCACACGCCAAGACTTTACCGCTAACTTGATCAACACCCTGCAGACCGCTTCAGATAACCTGACGCTGGCTGATACCAACGAAGAAGGCGCGAACTTGCAAGCTCTGCAAGCACGCAACTCCTTGGGTATCACCTCCTTGGGTATCTCCGGTCAGCTCCAACAGGCAATTCTCAAATTGTTCTAATTGTTGGGCAACTAATAACATTAGGGGGCGCTTTACTGCGCCCCCTTTTTTAT
>JAKFVN010000041.1:0-23732 GCA_021732145.1 Alphaproteobacteria bacterium | reverse complement strand
CACGCAACTCCTTGGGTATCACCTCCTTGGGTATCTCCGGTCAGCTCCAACAGGCAATTCTCAAATTGTTCTAATTGTTGGGCAACTAATAACATTAGGGGGCGCTTTACTGCGCCCCCTTTTTTATGTCTGGGCCTGCTAAAAGGATTTAAGCGCTGCGCGCAGTTCTTTGACAGCGTTTGGCCAGTTGCCATAGCTTTTCTGCCGGAATAACCGCATGCTGTCATACCAGGGCGTATCGCTGCGTTCTAAAAGCCAGCGCCAATCGGGGTCATATTGGAACAAGCCCCATGCCGGAACGCCCAGCGCGCCAGCCAGATGCAGCACGCTGGTATCAACGCAAATCAGCAAATCCAGATTCATCAATAATCCGGCGGTATCGGTAAAGTCATTAAGCTGATTGCCGAGCGATTGAACCGTAATGGTTTTAGGCAGTTCTGCCAGTTGCGCGGCCGCCGCATCACCTTTTTGCAATGAGTAAAAATCAAACTGGTCGAGCGATAAAATGGGTTCCAGCAGCTTTAAGGAAATAGAACGGATATGGTCATTCAAATGGTCAGGGTTTCCTGCCCATACAAGGCCGATTTTCTTTTTGCCGGTATTGCCCAGTTTTTCTTTCCATTCGGCGATACTGGCATCTGGCGCTTTCATATAACCCGCCGCGACGGGCACATTATCAATACGTGTTTTAAAGACGTAAGGCAGGCTCATCAGCGGGCATTGGTAATTATGCGCTGGCAATTCATCTTCGGGTGAGATGGTTTCCAAACCCGGCCAATTCAAATTGACCAGTTTTTTCAAGGCAGGCTGGATTTGCAGAATGACGCGCCCTACGCGTTCCTGCACCTGCGCGATATACCGTACGAACTGAATGCTATCGCCCAACCCTTGCTCATTATAGATAATGATGGTGGCGGCTTTATCGGTTTGGCCTTGCCAGCGTTTGCCAGCATCAAACCGGTTGCCTTCCGGCGGTTTATTGCCGGGCTTTCTGTCTTCAAAGTTTTCCCAGCCGGCTTCCCATTCACCCAATACCAAATGCGAAATGGCTTTATTTGCCTTGCCCATAAAAATATTGGGGTCGATGGCAAGCGCCTTGTCATAAAACACAATCGCTTCCTTGTAGCGCGCAAGTGCTTTCAGGACATTCGCCTTGTTGTTATATCCTTCCGATGCGTTCGGGCGCATGGTGATGAAGGCATCAAAATAACAAATGGCTTCTTCATTGCGGCCCATGCGGCCCAGCACGATGCCCAGATTGTTATAATATTTTGGATTGCCCGTTTCGATGCGAATGGCAGTTTCAAGGCACGTCACTGCTTCGGGGTATCTGCGCATATCCCGCAAGATGGATGAGCGCGTATCATAAAAATCAGCGCTTTTTTCAAGGCGCAGCGCGGTATCAATCGCTTCCATCGCCTTTTCTTTAAGGCCCATGCGGCGCAGCGCGGTGGCTTTATCTTGATGCAGTACGGCGAATCGGGGTTCAACGCGCAGACCCTGTTCCGATAAATCCAGAACCATTTGTGCATTGTCAAACTGCATCGCCACCAGACACAGCAGGTGAATGACCATCACATTATTGGGGTCGGCTATTAAAATATCGCGATAAAGTGCGGCTGCGTCGCCTATCTTCCCGGCTTGATGCAGTGCGACGGCTTTGTCGAATTTTTCCTGCGCAGTTTCCAAGATAAGACTTTAAGGGTTAGGCGATTTTTTGCGTATCGATAACACCAAGGCTGAACCAGCGCACCATCGATTGCTGGAACATGATTTCAATCTGGTTATACGCTTCTTCGGCTGCGCGTTGCGGATTGTTCAGGTTCAGCGGCTGCAGGAACGGATGCTGTGCAAGGCGCATCAAATCATCGCTCATAAAACCGGCAATGCCTTCCATGCCGCCCTTATCAAGGTTTTGCAGAACAAGGGTGCCAAGGCCGGAGAAAAATACCGGGCGACCTGTAACCACCGAGGCAAATGCATAATCCTGCATATCGGCACGCATTTTGCGCAGCGACTGGTTATAGCTGCCCACCAATTTTGGATTGCTTAAATCAATGCCGCCTTCAAAGGATGCGCGCATGGGCGATAAGATGCCGCAAGCAACCAGCAGTTGCACAGTGTTTAAGATGGTAACGGCATCAACTTCCGACAGGCGGTCATTATGCACCAGATCACCCATCGTAATGGGCATGATGCTGGCCATGGAAATAACGCCATCATAAAGCGGCCCATCAAAGGAAATGGTTTTACCTTGGAAGGTCGCTGTGCGCGCTACCTGTTCTGCGGGTTCTGTTACGCCGAATGTAAAGTTGCTGAATAGCGGAATAAGGTTATCGATGCGCTGCAGCTTTTCGCGGCCCCATAAATCAATGCGCTGCGTAGTGTCGGTGGCCAAATCCTTCAAGGATTCATAAAGCGGGTGCAAACGCTTTGCTTCCAGTGCCTTATGCGATATTTCCGGCGCGGATAATTCCATATAATTGGCAGAAAGATTGGCGCTGCCCAAATAGGTTAAATCGCGGCCAGAGAAGATTTGCGATACTTGCAATGTCTTGCTGGTGGATGTATCGCCATCCGAAGCCGTGCGCAGCCATTGGAAACCTTTGCCTTCAGCCAGCGCCTTGTCAAATTCCTGTGCCTTGGCAGGGTGTTTTGCAAAATAGCTTTCGCATAATGCGCGCCACTCTTTGGCAAGCGCTTCGCCTTTATCGGGCTGCTCGGCAAGCATATGCCGGGTCAGGCTTTTGAACAGCAATTCATCAGCATTGGGGGCGTTATAGGTTGCATAACGATAGGCAAAAACACCGTTTTCCTGCAAAAGGCCCTTGGCCAATTCGCCCAAGGTTGCAACGGATTCCTGCTGTGGATTATCCGGTTCGTTATATATAAGGTAATTAAAGCTCTTGCTGCCAATAATGCCGCCATCAATCGCTTCTTTTAATTCGGCTGCGTTGGCCTGGCTGAAGGTAATGTTTTGAATGCCAAGTTCCTCGGCCTTTTGTGCCGCGATGTTGAGCTTTTCCAGATTTGAATCGAAACCGAAAAACACGCCTTCAGGGTTGCATGCGGCCAATAATACAATGCGCTCGCCCGTGCCGCAGCCAAGCTCGGCATAAGTAAAACCTTCTTTAGGGAGTCTGGGTTTAACACCGCGCAGCGCCATAACGTAGCTGAGGGTGACGGGGTCAAATGGCAAACGCAACAACGAACTCGCCGCAAACATGGCGAACCTCTTTCTTAATTAAAGGTGGTTTTCAAGACTAAGTATCAGATGATCCTATAGGTACTTTGTTATCGATAGCTGCGCAATTTTAGCAGTTACCGAATAACTTGCCTCTAATTTAGACTGGGTAAAAGAGATTTTTGCTGCCACCTCAGCCGAATCGATGCCTTGAATATCGCCTGCCCGATTGGTCAGGTCGTTTATCAGGGTTTTATGGGTGGTTGTTACGTCGGAAAGACGGTTTTGGTTGGATGCCACCTGTGCCTGAATATCGCGCAGCTGAGTCACCGCATTAGTCAGCAGTGAGCGCGCTGTGTTCATGTAGTTCGTGAAATTGGTGGAATCCTGGGTCGCTGCATAGGCCCAGCGCAACCCAAGGATAAGATTTTGCATGCCCTGATCGTTGCTGGTTATACCGTAAGTAATGCTATAGCCATCATCAATATTGGTTAAATCACGGGTATATGCTTGGGCATCACTGCCTGGCGCAGCCGTATCGGATGTTGGCAGGGTCGGGGATGTAACGGGCGCAGTGTCGGGCGCAACGGGTGGTACGGGCAATGTTGTTAAATCGATGACGGGTGGGGTGGTCAGGCGCGTACCCGTGCCGGCATATATATAACGCTCGCCAACTTTTTGATTAAGGTAATAATTTACATCGCTCAAATATGCAGTGAGCTGTTGCCCAAGCGCTGCATTGGTTGCGGTATTGAAGTCGTTTGTATTGACGCTTGCCAAGGCATCGCTTGCGATACCGCTTAATTTAACCAGTGATGTCTCATACATTTTCAGGCGCGGCGTCAGCACGCTGATGACGTTCAAATATGAATTGCTTTTATCAATGCCAGTGCTGCTATCCAGCAGGGTGCTTGTTTGCGTGAGCGTGAAGTCAGCATAGTTCAATGATTTCTTGCCAGTGGACAGCTGGTTTGACAAATCGCTCAACGTTGCCTGTGCATCCCTGATTTGCAGAATGCTTTGGGCGGTTAAGCCGGATGTGCTGATGTTAACCATAGAGCCTCAATCTTCTATACAAACAATGAATTAAGCAAGTCAAACATCTGCCTGACGGTGGTAATTACGCGCGCGCTGGCTGCATAGTTGTTTTGCAATTGGGTAAGGCGCACAATTTCTTCATCAACATTCACGCCTGTTTCGTCTGCAAGGCGCTTGGTATAATTATCTTTCAGCGCTGAAAATGAATCAGCCTGATCGCCAACTTGCTTCGTGCTTTGGTTTTGCGTTGAAATCATCGCATTGGCAAAGGTTGTATAGCTGACATTGGTGGTTGAAAGATTGCCGGCGCTGACGCTGCGTGTCGCAAGATTTAAATCATCGGCCACGGCGGTTGCCGCGCCTGCCTTGATGGTGCTGGTGCCGTTGGTAAGCGCCGTATTCAATGCAAAATTATAGCGTGTGGTGCCGGTAAAGAATGAGGCGGCAAGCTCACCTGTATTGGCGGTTGGCGTGTCATAAGCGGTTGCAAAAGTACCGGCTGGATTTGCCAGCAAATCAACCAGCTTGTCCAATTGTTGATTGAGCTTGTAAATGGATGCCTTGCCGGGGTCATTCAGGGTTGCAGGCGATGAGCCCTGATCCAGCACCCCTGCCAAGGCTTCCAGCTTACCGCCTTTTAATGAGGCGGTCACGTCACTACCATTACTGAAAATGGCTGTGCCATTCCATGTGTAAGTGTTGGGCGTATTATCAAGCAACGATGAACCGCCGGGCGTAAAAATAGCAACGCGGTTATTTGGGCGCACCACAACGGTGATTTTAAGCAGTGCGGAAACGTTTTGAATTTGCAAATCGCGCTGATCCTGCAAATCGGCTGATGATTGCCCGGCTGCTTCTGCGGCGGTGACCTGGTTGTTTAATTCGTTGATGCGCACAAGCGCTGCATTTAGGCTGGTCACCGATGCCGACATATCGGATTTTGCATCCGTCATGATTTTGTCAAGGCCATTGGCAAGGCGTGCAATTTCACGCGTCAGGTTTTGCGCTTTATAGACAACGTCCTGCTTTGCCGTTGTGTCTTCGGGTGATGTGGCCAGGCTTTTCCATGACGCAGTAAAATCGCTTAAAGCCTGGCTAAGACCGGGATTGCTTTGCGTGGAGCCAAGCAAATCCTGAATGCGGCTCAGGTAATCCTGCTGCGTGCCGTATAAGCCATCGCTGGTTATTGCATCATTGAGCAGTTTGCTGACCGCATCAGAGGTAGAGCGGCTATACCCAAGAATGCGAATGCCGCCCGCGCCATCGGGGGCGTTGATATCAGGCCCGACATTCAGGGTTTTGCGCGTATAACCCGCAACACCAGAATTGCTGACATTGCCGGAAACAACCTGCATGTCCGCTTGAATAGCGCGCATGCTCGATTTCGCGTTATCAATGGCAGAAATAAGGGACATCCGTATCTCTTTCCTAATTACCCACTAATCGCTAATCACGTTAGCGAATGATGTTGATGACTTCCTGCAACATGCTGTCAGATGTCGTGATGGTCTTGGCGTTTGCGGAATAGATGCGCTGCGCCTGGATCATCTTGGTAAATTCATCTGCAATATCCACGTTCGATCCTTCCAGCGAATTCGCTACGATTTTACCTGCGCCGTTGTTATTGGGCAGATGTCGGTTCGCGGTACCGCTTTCGGTGGTGCTGCCAAACACGCCGCCATCCTTGCGTTCCAGGTTATTTGGGCTGTTAAAGGTGGTGATAGGGATTTGATACAGGGTGCGTGAACGACCGTTATCGTAGTTCAGTGACAGGAAGCCGTTATTGTCGATGGACAAGTCGCGGAACGCACCTTGTGGCACCCCGTTCTGTTCAATCGAGCTGACGTTCAGGTCGGTTGCGTCAAACTGGGTCACGCCGTCTGCTGTCTGGTATGAACCAAAGTTCAGCGTTACGTTCTGGCTGCCTGCGCCAGCGAACGTTACCGGGAACGTTACCGTTGCAGGGTTGCCAGCCGTGGTTGGCGCATTCACAGTGAAGAAGTTACCTGTGCCGCTATTGATGATGGACGCGATGGTACCGGCTGGGGTTGTAGTCTGGAATGTGAAATCCAGTGTTTGTGTGCCAACGCTTGCGCCTGCTGCAACGGCAGCACTGGCATTGTTGGTAAAGCCTGAGGTTGCCGTACCGCCCGCGGGGGTTACGCTCAGGCGCCATGAGTTGGTACCCAGTTTTGTCCAGTTGAATGTGGTAGTGTGCTTTGTACCGAGCGCGTCATAAATCTGGATATCGGATGGTGAGAAAGTGGTTGTTGTTGAAGCGCTGGCTGGCAAGTTGGCCGAGTAGGTCACAAGCGTTGTTGCAACAGGATTATCCTGCGCCGCCGAAATCAATACCGGCGTGACCTGCGATGTATCGACAACGCCCGTTGAGTTAATTGGATGCGCCACAAGCACATAGCCTGCGCCATTGGTCATATAGCCTGATTTATCAAGCGTGAAGTCACCGCGTCGCGTGTACAAATCCTGTCCGCTGAATACGACCGAGCCATTGGTTTGCGCAACCGGCTGCTTTACGTTGAAGAAGCCGTTGCCGGAGATAGCCAAATCCAGCGGGCTTTGTGATTGGATAAGGTTACCGGCAATGTTGTTTTGATAAGCTGGCGTTGCGCGCACGCCGCCTGGATCGCTAAGGCCAGCAGATGACTGCGTGACCAATGATTGGAATTGCGTATCAATGCGCTTGTAACCGGTGGTCGAGGCGTTCGCGATGTTATCCGAAATGTGACCGATTGAGCGCGATTGGGCATTAAGACCACCGACGGCTACGGTAAGGGCGCTGAACAATGACATGTGAGACTCCTCAAAATAAAAACAACAAACCTTGAGGCTGTAAAAGCAAGCCGCATGCCAAAAACATAAAACGCTGATTTTATTGATTTTTTATAAAAACCGCCGAGTCTGCATGGATATGAACGGAGTGGAATGATGCGCAAATGCGCGCGTTTTTCCCACCAGGCTGACAGAAATTACCGCGTCACACATCACTGCATGTGCTTATAGCGGTTCGATTTGCTGGTCTTTTTTGACAACAGTGTTTTGTTGCAGGATATAAACGCCTGTTGCAATCACAATGGCAGAGCCAATCCATACATGCAGCGCGGGGATTTGCCCCCATACGATGAACCCGATGGCAACCGCCCAAAGGATGGAGCTGTAATTAAACGGGCTGATAACGGATGGCGGTGCATTCTGATAAGCGCTGGTCAGGAATAGCTGGCCAATTCCGGCCAGCAAGCCGCACAAGATGAATATCATCAAATCGAGGAAGGGCGGAGCCGTCCAGCTAAGGGCGGCGGGCAACGCAAGCATCAGGCTGGCAAGCACCGTAAAATAAGTCGTGGTGGTTAGCACTTTTTCCGTGCCGCCCAGCGTTCTAAGGCTAATCATCGCCAGCGCATAAAACAGCGAACTGGCAAGTCCAAAAAACACGCCGATATTGAGGTTTAGGCCATCGGGCTTCGCAATAATGATAACCCCAATGAAGCCCAGCACAATCGCTATCCAGCGGTTGCGGCCAACCTTTTCCTTTAAAAGAAGCATGGAAAGCAGCGTAATGAAAATCGGGTTAGTGAATGAGACCGCAACCGCATCAGCCAGCGGCAAATGTTGCAGCGAATAAAAATAGGTAATGAGCGAAGCCGTGCCCACAACCGAACGCCATACATGGCCAAAAAACCGCTTGGTTCTGAATACGTCAAATCCGCCGGAACTGACAATCAGCGGAAAAAGCGGGAAGAGCGCAAAGAAAAAACGGAAGAACGCAATTTGAAACGCGGAATAATGATCGGCGAAATGTTTGGCAATGGCCGCCATGCAGGAGAACAGCATCATCGCAATCAGCGCAAACAAGATGCCGCGGCGTTTTGCGTCTTTTGGAATGTATTGCCCAATCAATGACAAGGGATAGCCTTAAAAAGGGATAGCCTTAAAAAATCATGCCCGCTTCTCAGCGGGCATGATAAAACGGGAAACGCGGTTTATTAAGTGTTATTTGGTGAATATTTTATCAACCGGCACATGCGCATAAATGCTTAGGATTTCAACACCGCTGTTGATGTCACCAATCCCTGCATTTGAAATGTGACCGAATGCGGCGGTGAGACGGGTGCCGCTGTCAAACTTGTAACCCAGTTCAACGGTTGAACGGAATTCAATAACGGAGCCAAGGCGCTTGCCATCGCCATCAAAGTACAGGCCCGTTGCAAGGCTGGGTGAGAATATGAAGTGCTTACCGATTGGCATGTCAAAAATGAAGCCGCCAAGACCGTAGAGAGCGCCATCGCTGGTGGTTTCAATGCCGCCGAATGGGCGAATAGCGATTACGCTGTTATGCGCATTGGCCAAGCCCAGCATGTCGAATGCTGAACGGTATTCCAAACGAAAATCAGCGGCTTCCTTGCGTGGGCTGTTATCAAGAATATCATAGTAACCAGCTGCAAAGCCCAACGTTGCTGGCTCGTTCAATACAGGGGTGCTTGCAGCAAAAGCTGGGGCAGTGAGGCAAGCCAGCGATACAGCAAGGGCGGCAATGTTGGTAAAGCGCATGGAAGGATTCTTTCAAAAGAAGGTTAGGACAAAACTTGTATCAATTGCAGCCGGCTCATGTCTAAGCCTATTTCTGCGTGCCTATTTTTTAGGCAGACTTTGTTATATTTATGCCTGCTTCTGCAACTTCCCGCACGTTTTTAGATAACTCTGGTTTAGCAAGAATGCGGGTGATTTCGTTCTTCATAAGACCACCACGGACAGAATCATAGTCATTGAATCGGATAAGCGGAGGAAGAATGCGTCCGGCAATCTGCGCATTCAACCCATCAAGCTTCAGCACCGCATCGGCCAGCAGGCGATAGCCCGAACCATCCTTGGCATGGAAATGAACAAGGTTGGCGGCAAAGGTTCTGATAACCGCATAGACCATATTGGGGTTGGTGATGACAAACGCGGGATGCTCCATCAACGCCTTCACCTGCTGCAAAATATCTTTGCGGTCTGCGCTGGCTTGCAAGGCAAACCATTTATCAAGCACCAGCTTGTGATCTTTCCATTTTGCATAAAATGCTTCGAAGGCTGGCTGGCGCAATGGCGTATCACGGTGGGTCAAAACGCCAAGCGCTGCTGTCGCATCGGTCATATTCTTGGCATTGCTTGCCTGGGCAAAGGCCATGTCATCAAAACTGCTATCGTTCAATATGCCAAGATAGGCAAGGCAGATATTCTTCAATTGGCGCGCGCCCATTGTCTTGCCGTCAAACGCGATGGCGCTGATTTTCATGCCTTCCAGATAAAGCTGCATGATAGGTTCGCGGTATTCATTGGCAATGGCGATGCGCAATGCATCACGTGCGGCGTGAATGGCATCGACATCGATTTTTTTGCCGTTGCGTAGTAAATGCTGGCCCATTTCGGTTTCGCCTGGCAATTGTAGGCATAGCGCTGCAAATTCCGCATCTTCATGTGCCGCGTAAATGACCGTGCCAATCGCGGCTAGGAACGGTTTGGATGCCTGTAATGCTTTGCCCGCTTGCGCATCGGCAATCAGTTTTGCCAATTCATTGGTTGCGAATTTTTGCAATGCATCCCAGCGGTTGAACTGGTTGGTATCATTCGCTGCTAAAAATGCCAATTCTGCATCGGTATAATTGTAATCCAGAATAACCGGTGCAGAAAAATCACGCAGGATGGATGGAACAGGTTTTTCCGTGATGTTTTCAAACACGAAGCTTTGCTCGGCCTGTTTCAATAAACAGATTTTCTGTTTGCTGGCGGGCGTGCTGCTGCCGATAAATTTTGCAGGCATGTCTGCGCCATTCTTGTCCAGTAAGCCAATTAATACCGGTATCATCATTGGTTTCTTTTCAGGCTGGCGCGGAGTGGGCGGCACGGTTTGCTTCAGCGTGACCTTATAGGTTTTTTCCTTTTCATTATATTCGGTGGTTGCGGTCACGCGCGGCGTGCCTGCTTGGGAATACCACAGTTTAAAATGGTTGATGTCGACTGATTTGGCGCGTTCCGGGTTTGCTTCGAAAATTGCCGCCGCAAAATCATCGCACGTCACGGCTTGCCCGTCATGGCGGGAGAAATACAAATCACTGCCTTTGCGGAAACCGTCGCGGCCGAAAATGGTTTGCAGCATGCGCACCACTTCACTGCCTTTTTCATAAACCGTCATCGTATAGAAGTTATCGATGGTGATGTAACTATCAGGGCGCACGGGATGCGCCATTGGCCCTGCATCCTCGCTAAACTGGCTGGAACGCAGCGCGCGCACATTGCCAATGCGTTCGGTTGCCGGCGAATGCATGTCGGATGAAAATTCCTGATCGCGGAAAACGGTGAATCCTTCCTTCAGGCTTAACTGGAACCAGTCGCGGCAGGTCACGCGGTCACCGCTCCAGTTATGGAAATATTCATGCGCCACAACGGATTCAATGTTATACAAATCGCGGTCGGTTGCGGTTTCGGGTTTGCCCAGCACATAAGCATCGTTGAAGATGTTCAGGCCCTTGTTTTCCATCGCGCCCGCGTTGAAATACGGTGTTGCGACAATCATAAACCGGTCAAGATCATATTCACGGCCAAAGCGTACCTCATCCCACGTCATGGATTTTTTCAGGCTGTCCATCGCATGGCCCAACTGATCTTCCTTGCCCGCTTCGCAATACATTTCCAGCAACACATTCCGGCCAGATGCGGTCACGAACTTGTCAGTAATCTTCACCAAATTGCCTGCGACAAGCGCGAACAGATAGCATGGTTTTGGAAACGGGTCTTGCCATGTCAGACGGTGGCGGCCACCTTCCACCTGTTCGGTCAGCATCAAATTGCCGTTCGATAACAGAACGGGGTATTTGGTTTTATCGGCTTCAATCGTTGTCGTGAATTTCGCCATTACATCGGGGCGGTCGGGGTAATAGGTAATGCGGCGGAAGCCTTCGGCTTCGCATTGGGTGCACAGCATGGGGCCAGATGCATAAAGCCCTTCCAGATGCGTGTTCGCGGCTGGGTTAATCTCCGTTTCAATCGATACCATGAATTCATCGGGTACCGTTGGAATGGTCAAGTAGCCATGTTCAACCGAATATTCCTTGTCATTCAACTGGCGGCTATCAATTGAAACGCTGACCAGTTTCAATTCTTCGCCGTTGAGTACCAGCGGCTTTTTGCCGCGGCTTGCCGGATTTTTTCTGACCACCGATGTTGCAATCACAACCGTCTTGTCATCCTGAATATCGAAAAACAGGTTGATGCTATCCACCAGATAATCAGGCACCTGATAATCCTTCAGGAATATGCGGGCCGGAGAATTTGGTGAAGTTTGTGCGGTGTTTTCAGTCATCGTTTATCCTAAACATGATTCATACCTAAGAGGTCGCAAATATCGCGGAACAAGAACGGGTTGATTTTTTTTGGCTCCAGTAACGCATGAGCGCGGTAATCGGTCAGGCGCGGGCCATATTCTGTCATAGCCGTTTCAAATCTGGAAGGTTGATAAAGCGCCAAAAGCGGCTTTTGCAAGGCGCAGGCAATATGCACGGCTGCGCAATCGGGCGTTAATACCAGCCTGCTTTGGTTAAGCAACGCAACCCATTCCCCGAAGCTTAAGCCTTTTAAAACCAGCATGTCCTTTTCAAGTGCGGCAGACAGGATTTTATCGGCGGGGCCGGCGCTGGCGACAATATCTACCTTTAATTTATCGCGCAGCATGAACAGGAAGTTTTTAACGTCATCCACGCTCCAGTTTTCTTCTACCCATTTATCAACGAGGTGCACCGCGATAATCGGTTTGGTGATACCTTTATCTTTCAACAATATTTTTATTTTTTCAGCCGCCGTTGCATCGTGCGGGATAAGGTATGGGAATTGGCCTTGCGCGGCCAACCCCATGCGCCTCGCCAAATTCAGAATATGCTCGCTGTGATGCAGGCTGCGTTGTGTGCGCGGTATCATCTCCCGGTTTTTTTTTGGAATAATCAGCGCGCCAAGTAACCGCACCCAGGGGCGGTACTCCATAATAATCCAGCCCTGCTGTTTTGCGCCCGCTTTGCGCGAAAGGGTATAGCACGCATCCTTGGGGCTCATCACCAGCGTATGCGTTGGCTTCCATGCGCGGATTTTTTCCAAGACTTCCGCCATGCGTGCTTTTTCATGTAAAACCAGCTCATCAACGCCTGCCAATCCCTTTGCGGCTACGGCGTTATAGGGCGCTGCCACCAGCATGATTTGCGCGGATGGGTGCCTTGCCTTTATCGCCGCAATAACAGGCGAGGAGACAATTAGGTCACCAATTTTATCAATACGGAAAAGGACAATGCGCATAAGGATAGGGCAAAAGGAATGAGGCATAAGATTATCTCACTACCACGGCCTTAATCTCAATAACGATTTGGATTAGTGTTCTTTAACGGTAAAGCTTTCGCCGCAACCGCAACGCCCCGTTTCATTGGGATTGATGAATTCAAAGCCGGATTTGAGCGGCGTTTCGGTGTAATCCATCGTTGTGCCGAAAAGGAACATGGCAGCCTGCGGGTCAACCGCAACGCTAACGCCGTGCTGGGTTACGGTTTCGGCAAGCATCGGAATTTCCGATTTATCGGCAAAACGCATATCATAGCTAAGGCCGGAGCAACCCTTGGTCTTCACGCCCACCAGCAGTGTTTTTCCGCTCGCCTGATTTTGGTCAAGCAAGGTTCTGATGCGTGCGGCTGCCGTTTCGGTAATCGTGAATGCTTGTTTGCTCATAATACCCTCAACCCATAAAATAGTGCGATTTTAGAAAAAACCAAGCCTAGAAAAAACCAAGGCTCAATCGCGCGTCTTCGCTCATACGGTCGCGGTCCCATGCGGGCTCCCACACCAGTTCAACGCTTGCTTCCTTTACGCCTTCCACCGTGTCGGTCACATGCTGCACGGCGGCGGGCAGTTCGGCGGCGGAAGGGCAGTTCGGCGTGGTCAGCGTCATGCGGATATGGGCTTTAAACTGGCCATCATCCTGCGGTTCCAAATCAATGCCGTAAATCAAGCCCAGTTCATAAATATCAACCGGGATTTCCGGGTCGAACACGGTTTTAATCACGCGCACGATATCGGCGCGGATTTCATCTTCCTTCGTTTTTGGCGCACCGGTTTCTGACATGGTGTTTGCTGCTTCGCTCATGTGCGTTCATCGCTTTCTGAATTCACTTCATTCTGGCGCATGCCTGCGGGGCATAATGCCGCTTGCATCGCATGCCATGCCAAGGTTGCGCATTTCACGCGGATGGGGAATTGGCGCACGCCGGATAACGCATCCAACCTGTCCAAATCATCTTCGTTCAAATCTTTGGGCGGCGTTGCATCATCGGTGGTGCACAGCGTGTGGAAATAATCAAAAATCTCCTGCGCCTGTGCTGCCGTTTTGCCTTTTAAAATTTCAGTCATCATCGATGCCGATGCGGTTGAAATCGCGCAGCCTTGGCCTTCGAATGCAACATCTTCAATCAAGCCGTCATGCTCACCCAGCTTGAGGTAAATCGTCATTTTATCGCCGCACATGGGGTTGTGGCCCAATGCTTCGCGGTTGGCATCGGCTGGCTTCCTGCGGTTGCGCGGCGTTCGCCCATGATCAAGAATCAATTCTTGATACAGGTCGCGGAGTTCGGCTGCGTTGCTGCTCATCCGAAAATCTCCTGCACTTTTTTAATGCCAGCGACCAGCGCATCCACTTCGGCAAAGGTATTATAAAATGCAAAGGATGCGCGTGTGGTTGCCGGAACACCAAGGCGGTCCATGAGTGGCTGCGCGCAATGGTGGCCCGCGCGCACTGCAATGCCGCTGCCATCTAAAATCGTGCCGATATCATGCGGGTGGGCGTTTTCCATTACGAACGAAATGATGGATGCCTTATTGGGCGCGGTGCCGATGATGCGCAGCGAATTGATTTTGGATAATTGCGACGTTGCGTATTCCAGCAATTCATTTTCGTATTCTGCAATACGCGATAGGCCAATCGTTGATACATATTCAATCGCGGAGCCCAAACCCACCACTTCGGCAATGGCGGGTGTGCCAGCTTCAAAGCGTCCGGGCGCGTTTTTAAACGTGGTGCCTTTAAAGCTCACCACTTCAATCATGTCGCCGCCTGTTTGGTATGGCGGCATCTTGTTCAGGATTTCTTTTTTGCCCCATAACACGCCAACGCCCGTCGGGCCATAAAGCTTGTGGCTGGAAAACACATAGAAATCACAGCCCAATGCTTGCACATCAACCGGCAAATGCGAAATGGCCTGGCAGCCATCAAGTAATACGGGAATATTTTTCGATTTGGCTTCGGCGATAATCGCTTCTACGGGCAAAATAGTGCCCAGCGCGTTGGAAACATGCGCAACACTAATCAGCTTGGTGTGCTGGGAAATGGCGGCCTTCACGCTTTCAATTTTGACATCGCCATTATCTTCGATGCGCACAGGCTTTAACACAATGCCGATTTCTTTTTCCAGCATTTGCCAGGGCACAATATTGGCGTGGTGTTCCAGTTCGGTGATAACAACTTCATCACCGTTTTTCAGGAATGTGCGGCCCCATGAATGCGCAACGAGGTTGATGCTTTCGGTTGCGCCGCGCGTGAACACAATTTCATCGCTGCTTTTGGCGTTGATGAAACGGCGCACGGTTTCACGCGCACGTTCAAATGCATCGGTTGCGCGCTGGCTGAGTGTATAAACACCGCGGTGGATATTGGCATAATTATTGGAATAAAGCCGCGTCAGGGTTTCTAAGACTTGCCTTGGTTTTTGCGCACTCGCGGCGTTATCCAGAAATACCAGCGGAACGCCGTTAATGTTTTGATGAAGCGCAGGAAAATCCGTGCGGTATTTTTCTGCATCAAAGCTTTTGGGTGTGGCGCATGCAAACAGGGTCATTCGCCGTTGCCTTGCAGCGCATTTCCAATGCGCGTCATCAATGTATCGCGAAGTGGCTCATCGCAATCTTCGAATAATTCAGCGATGAATGCTTCTTGTAATAATTTTTCCGCTTCAATGCGCGGAATGCCGCGTGATTGCAGATAGAATAATGCGTCTTCATCCAGCGCGCCGCAGGTATTGCCGTGGCTGCACTTCACATCATCGGCATAGATTTCCAGTGATGGCTTGGCGTTGATTTCCGCAGTATCGGAAAGCAGCATGCCTTTGTGATCCTGCCCTGCATTGGTTTTCTGCGCGGCCTGCGCAACGGTAATCTTGCCCTGGAAAATCGCGCGTGATTTATCGGCCGCCAATGAACGCACCAATTGCTGGCTTTGCGTATGCGGCACGTTGTGGTTCATATCAATCACGATATCGGTAACGGCATCGTTCGATGTGTGGGTCAGCGCATTCACCGTTGCCGATGCCTGTTCGCCGTTCACATGCACATGGGTTTCCTGGCGGGTGATTTTGCCACCCATATTGATCGCGGTTTTCTTGAATACCGCGCCTTCAGCCAGCGCCACATCATCATGGCTAAACGTAATGCCAGTTGGTGAATGCTGGCTGAACACGGTGCGTTCAAAGCGCGCGTTTTTACCAAGGCGGATATGCGTTAAATGCGTGGCAAAATTGGTGGTCGTCGCATTCGATGCTTTCGATTTATAGATTTTAAGCGATGCGCCTTCACCAAGCGTAATAAAATTACGCACATGATAGGCGGTCGCATGTTGCTGCTGGGTGCCAAGCGTCATGACTTCCAGCGGGTGTTCGATCATCGCGCCAGCTTCAACTTCAATCACTGCACCATCATCAAACAGCGCCATGTTCAAATCATGCCATGTGGTGGTGCCTTTGGTTTCAGGAAAGAAGTCATGCAAGATGGCGTTCTTATCGCCAAGCTTTGCGCGCAGCGATGAAACCTTCAGCCCTTTGGGCAAATGTTCCAGCTCCGATAAATTCATATCGAGAATGCCGTTGACGAATACCGCGCGGCCTGCGGCTTTTTCGCTCATATTCGTTTTGCTTGGCACATCGGATGAATTATCGGCACGTTGCAATGCCTGCGCTTCAAATGCAGTAAGGTTGGTATAACGCCAATCTTCATCATCCTGCGTTGGCAGGCCGTTTTTCAAAAAGCGCTTTAATGCCGCATCGCGTTTTTGTAACAACCACGGGTGATGCAGTCCGGGCAAATCCTGCGGCAAAATGCCGTTTGGCGTGCGCTTTGATAAAAACACAGGTATTTTTGCGGTTGCTTGCATGGTTTGCTTGCCCTATGCGGCCTTGATGTATTGCGCGTAACCGGATGTTTCCAGTTTTTGCGCCAATTCACGCCCGCCGGATTCCTGGATTTTTCCTGCGGCCATCACATGCACCACATCCGGCACAATGTGGTTTAATAAACGCTGGTAATGGGTAATCACCAGCATGGCGCGGTCAGGTGCACGCAAAGCATTCACGCCGTCCGATACAACTTTGAGCGCATCAATATCCAAACCGCTATCGGTTTCATCCAGAACCGCAAGGCTTGGCTCGAACAACGCCATTTGCAGGATTTCCGCGCGTTTCTTTTCGCCGCCAGAGAAGCCAACATTCACGCTGCGCTTCAGCATCGCTTCATCCATGTTCAATGTCTTGGCTTTTTCGCGAACGATGCGCAAAAATTTGATGGCGTCATATTCATCAAGCCCGCGTGCCTTGCGCACTGAATTCACGCAGGTTTTTAAAAACACAATGTTGGATACGCCAGGAATTTCAACCGGGTATTGGAAGCCAAGGAATACACCAACTGCTGCACGTTCTTCCGGTTCCAAGCTCAGCAAGTCCTTGCCCTTAAACACGATGCTGCCTTTGGTGACTTCATATCCTTCACGGCCCGCAAGAATATAGGAAAGGGTGCTTTTGCCCGAACCATTGGGGCCCATAATGGCATGCACTTCACCTGCATTAATCGTGAGATTGATGCCTTTCAAAATTTCACGCGGCGTGCCGTTATTATCAACCTGCGCATGAAGATCTTTAATTTCTAAAATAACCGTACTCATCCAACGCTTCCTTCTAAACTGATACTCAATAATTTTTGCGCTTCCACGGCAAATTCCATGGGCAATTCGTTCAATACTTCCTTGCAGAACCCGTTCACAATCATGCCAACCGCATCTTCCTGAGATAGGCCGCGTTGACGGCAATAAAAGAGCTGGTCTTCGGAAATCTTTGACGTGGTTGCTTCATGTTCCAGACGCGCCGAGCGGTTCTTGCTTTCGATGTAGGGAATGGTATGCGCGCCGCAGGTATCGCCAATCAGCAAGCTATCACATTGCGTGTGGTTACGTGCGCCTTCCGCCTTTGGCAGAATTTTTACAAGCCCGCGATAGGTATTTTGGCCTTTACCCGCCGAGATGCCCTTGGAGACAATGGTAGAACGCGTGTTCTTGCCAATATGAATCATCTTCGTGCCGGTATCGGCTTGCTGATAATGGTTGGTCATCGCAACGGAATAGAATTCACCAACCGAATGGTCGCCTTGCAAAATGCAGCTTGGGTATTTCCATGTAATGGCGCTGCCGGTTTCAACCTGCGTCCATGAAATTTTAGAATGATGGCCACGGCATGCGCCGCGCTTGGTCACGAAATTGTAAATGCCGCCTTTGCCGTTTTCATCGCCGGGGTACCAGTTTTGCACGGTGGAGTATTTAATCTGCGCATGATCATGGGCAACCAGTTCAACCACGGCCGCATGCAATTGGTTTTCATCGCGCTTTGGCGCGGTGCAACCTTCCAGATACGATACGTATGAACCTTCATCCGCGATAATTAATGTGCGTTCAAACTGGCCTGTGTTTTCGGCATTGATGCGGAAGTATGTTGATAATTCCATCGGGCAACGTACACCCTTTGGAATGTAAACAAACGAACCATCGGTAAATACCGCGCAGTTCAAGGTTGCGAAATAATTATCGGAATAGGGAACCACGCTGCCCAGATAGTGCTTTACCAAATCAGGGTATTTGTGAACCGCTTCGCTGATGGCGCAGAAAATCACGCCGATATCTTCCAGCTTTTTCTTGAATGTCGTTGCAACTGACACAGAGTCAAACACCGCATCAACGGCAATGGTGGGTTCAACGCCTGCCAGCAATTCTTGTTCACGAATGGGGATGCCAAGCTTTTTATAAGTTTCCAAAAGCTGCGGGTCGACCTCATCAAGGCTCTTCAGCTTATCTTTCTTCTTGGGCGCGGCGTAATAATACGCAGCCTGATAATCAATTGGCGGGTGGTTCAGCTTAGCCCAATCGGGTTCCTTCATGGTCAGCCAATGGCGATAGGCCTTTAAACGCCATTCCAATAGCCATTCGGGCTCTTCCTTCTTGGCGGAAATAAAACGCACCGTGTCTTCGCTTAAGCCTTTTGGCGAAAATTCCTGTTCAATATCCGTGACAAAGCCTTGGCTGTAACCCTTATCGGTCAGCGGCTTTAATTCGGAAAGGGTTCTGGCTTTACCAGAAAGTTCTTCGGCCATCGTCATCTAAATCTCATCTAAATCTCATCTAATCTCATTGATACTTCGTCGGCGCTAGGCTGCGCTTTTCATATGTCTTCATGAAGGGACGAATGTCCTTGGCCATCTCCGCCAGGCTCACGCTTTGCAGCGCATTGCGAATTGCCAAATTCACGCGGTTCCAGCTGCCATTGATGGGGCAATTTTTTTCCATCTGGCAGGAATGGTGTGAACCCTCCGCGCAATCCGTCACGGCAATCGGGCCATCCAATGCAGTTACCACATCGGCAACCGAAATGCTCTCGGCCGAACGTGCCAGCGAATAGCCGCCCGTTGCACCGCGCTGGGCAACCAGCAAACCGGTTTTGGTCAAACGCTTCAAAACTTTGGAAACAGTGGGGTGCGGCAAACCGGTGCTTGCCGACAGGTTTGCGGTAGTTGCAATTTTCCCATCCCTGCGAACCATCTGGGTCAGAAGAACAACGGCGTAATCGGTGAGTTTGCTGAGACGAACCATGACTTAATGTGTACCAAATTAGTACACTTGATACAAGCATCTAATGGCGGGTACCTATATATAATGTGCTTCTAAAATCAAAGTATTTTGGTCATTTCTGCTTAAAATAGACGTTGGATTGGCTTAACACACTGGAATCGCACTAAAAACAGGGAGGGGCGCTTCCAGCCCATGTTTAAAAAATTGCGGCGGGCAGAAGTTTTAGTTTATGTTCGCTGCTCCACAAAAAACCTAACACCCGCAACGTCATGACAGCTTCCTCCAAACAACCCGCCAAGGCCGATGGCATTTCAGAGCTGAGCTTTGAAGATGCCATGCTGGAATTGGAAAAAATCGTCCGCAATCTGGAAGATGGCAAAACCAAGCTCGATGAATCGGTCGCGGCGTATGAACGCGGTGCTGCCCTTCGCCGTCACTGCGAAAACAAACTGAAAGAAGCGCAACTAACCGTTGAAAAAATCAGCATCGCGGATGATGGCAGTCTGAAACGCGAACCCGCCAAGCTCGATTAATCTTTTTCAAATCCCCACGAACAGGAAACCTTCATGCCTTCGTTAAGCCAAGATTTAAAAAACGCAATGGCCGATGCAGCCAGCGAAACCGAGAAAATGATGGCATTCCTGCTGCCGGAAGCAGGCATTGCCGAACGCAAACTGTTTGATGCGATGCGCTATGGTTCATTAAACGGCGGCAAGCGGTTGCGCCCGTTTTTATTGACCTGTTCGGCGTATTTGTTTGGCGTGAATGACCGTTCGGCCTTGCGCGCGGCATCGGCCGTTGAATTCGTGCATTGCTATTCGCTTATCCATGATGATTTGCCAGCGATGGATAATTCCGATTTGCGTCGCGGTTACCCAACTGTGCACAAAAAGTTTGATGATGCGACCGCGATTTTGGCGGGCGATGCATTGCTGACCTATGCATTCGAAATTCTGTCCAACCCTGAAACCCATGAAGATCCGAATGTGCGTTGTTCATTGGTAACTGCTTTGGCGAAGGCTTCGGGCGCAAACGGCATGGTGGGCGGGCAGATGCTTGATCTGATTGCTGAAACCACTTCACTCGATATCGGTGCGATTACGCGCTTGCAACGCATGAAGACAGGTGAACTGATTGCCGTGTCATGCGAAATGGGCGCGATTTTGGGTAAGGCATCGCCGCCGCAACGCAACGCGCTGCGTGCTTATGCGCATGATTTGGGCCTCGCATTCCAGATTATCGACGATTTGCTGGATGCTGAAGGCAATGAAGCCAAAACCGGCAAGCCCGTTCAGCGCGATGAAAAGGCCGGCAAGGCAACATTCGTGTCCATCTTGGGCGCAGAGCGCGCACGCGCGCAGGCCAATTTGCTATCCGACCAGGCAGCACGTCACCTTGGCGTGTTTGAAGGCCGCGCAAAGCATCTGGAACAAGTGGCGCGCTTTGTCGTAGAGCGTGAATTTTAGTTGAAAAAACGCATCGACCAATTGCTTGTTGAAAGGGGATTGGCTGAAACACGCAGCAAGGCGCAAGCGCTTGTCATGGCGGGTCTCGTTTATGTCGGCACCAAACGCATCGATAAATCCAGCGCGTCGTTTGACGATGACGCAGCAATTGATGTTAAAGGCAAAGACCATCCCTATGTATCGCGCGGCGGCGTAAAGCTGGCGGGTGCGCTGTCCCACTTCAAAATCAATCCCACAGGTTGGGTGTGTGTTGATGTGGGCGCATCCACGGGCGGGTTTACCGATGTGTTATTGCGCAATGGCGCAGCCAAAGTCTATGCGGTGGATGTCGGGCATAACCAGCTTGCTTATTCTTTGCGCGAAAATCCATCCGTCATTGTTATGGAAAAAACCAACGCGCGCACGTTGGATGCAACGCAAATTCCAGATGTGCCAGATTTTGTGGTGTGCGATGCCAGCTTTATCAGTTTGAAAACGGTTCTGCCCGCTGCGCTACATCTTGCCAGGCCGAATGCATTGCTGGTTGCGTTGATTAAACCGCAATTTGAAGTCGGCAAAACCTTAGTGGGCAAGGGCGGCATTGTGCGCGACCCGTTACTGCATGACGAAGTGTGCGCTGATATTCAAAACTGGCTGACCACAGAAATGAAATGGCAAGTCATGGGCGTGATTGAAAGCCCGATTACCGGCGCGGAAGGTAATAAGGAATTTCTGGTGTGTGCCCAAAAAAACAATAAGAAGTCTTAGCTGCGCGGCGGCAATGCAATGCAGGTCTTGCCCAGCGTGCCGCAGGCTGAACGTGCCGCCTGTTCGCTCAAGCCCGTCAACCGTGCGCGGAAGATGGTTTTGCGGCCGTTTTTAGCGCTGACGATTAAAGGCTTTGATTGTTTAAGGGAGCTTGGCGCTTTGCTTTTTGCAGCGCTAAGGGCCGCCAAGCCTTTTTTTTTGCTGTCATAGGCTCCAACCTGAATAGCCCATGTTTTTTGTGCAATCACGGTTTGGGTTTGCTTGATCAGCGCGGAAGTGGATGGAGCCGCTGTATCCGTTGCGCCATCATCATTTTCATCATCACCTTGCGCAACGGGTGTTGCGGAACCCGATCCATCGGTACTCACATCTGCTGCATCCGCATCATTTTGAATAACGGGGATGGCGGCCATGCGGGTGCTCACGCGGCCTTCGGCAACGACGCGTTGAAATCCGTTATCCAATAATTGCGCCATGCGATTGTCGCGCAGCTTGGCTGTCTTGCCGCCGAACACAACGCCGATTAAACGTTTGCCATAACGGCGCGCCGATGCCACCAGATTGAAACCGGATTGGCGGATGAAGCCTGTTTTAATGCCATCCATGCCTTCGTAACGGCCCATCAAATGGTTATGGTTCTTATGCGTTACGCCTTCCCATGTATAGGCGCGGGTTTTGAAAAAGCTGTAGTATTTGGGGAAGTGATACAGCATCGCGCGTGCCAAAATCGCTTGGTCAAACGCGGTGGTAACCTGTTCATCATCATGCAGGCCTGATGCGTTGCGATACACCGTGCGCTTCATGCCCAATGCGCGCGCTTGCTGCGTCATCATCTCGCCAAAACGCCATTCGCTTCCGCCCACGCCTTCCGCCAATACAACGGCAACATCATTTGCAGATTGCGTAACCAATCCCAAAATTGCATCGCGCACGCGAATGCGCTCACCTGGTTTCAAGCCAAGCTTGGATGGCGGCATGGTGCTAGCGTAATCGGAAACGGGGAGCGTATCGCTAAGGCTCAAGCGTCCTTGATCAAGTGCGGCAAACACCATGTACAAGGTCATGATTTTTGTCAGCGATGCAGGATGACGAAGGCTGTAAATATTCTCGCCGTATAAAATCCGGCCGGTATCGGCTTCGGCGATTAAATCGGCACCGGGGGCAGCGTGTGAATTGTTTGCAAATAAAAGGGTAAAAGCGAATAAACCAACCAACAGAATGTTATGTTTATGAAATGGACGGCTCATAGCACTCATATGCTCGTTAGCGTTGGTTTTTGAATTTTTTTCTATCGTTAAAATAGGGAGCAAATCAGCGCGGTTGCAAATGATTTGTTTCCCGATTTGATGTTAAGTATCTGGCGATTATGGTTAATTTTGCTTTAACCTTTTATGCTTCCTTAATGCAAGTTAGCCCATATTCCAGTTGACTTAGTATGGTTAAGAGGTCTAAAAATGGTGTAGTGCAAAAAAACGGGTAAATGCCTTTTATTTGTACAATTTCGATGATTTGCCGTTTTATTGAGGATTAATTGAATGTCATCCAAAACATCAACAAAGAAAACGATTAAATCAGTGCTGCCCGCAAGTAATGCAGCAACATTTGATAAAGTGAGACGCAACGTTGCCAATAATATGACCGATACTATGGTCACAACAATGGCCAGAACAATGGAGAGTAAAATGCAGAACGCAGCCGAACATATTGAAAAAGCTAACCGCGAAATTTCTACCCGCCTTGAAGAAGCGGCTCATTTCAGCCGCAATAACCTTGATGCAACCGTACAGGCAGTTAACGTAATTGCAGAAGGCATCAAGGATGTAAACGAAACCGTTATCAACTCCATCCAGCAAACCATGCAAACCGCAATGAGCACCGGTAAGGCAATGATGGGCGTTAAAAACCTGCGTGACCTGATGGAACTGCAAACCCAGTACATGCGTACTGCGTTTGACAGCATCATGTCCGACACCACCAAAATCTCCGAAATCGCAGTGCGTTGTGGTAGCCAAGCGGCTGAACCCATCAGCGCCCGCGTATCGGAAGTTGTGGAAAAAGCAAGCAGCCGTGCAAGCCGCGCCGCATAATTCGCTTGTTTCCTAATTATTTACCAAAAAGTACATTGAAAACCCCGGTGGAAACACTGGGGTTTTTTATTACCCGAATATCGGTTAGCTTTTATTTAGGTTTACCCTATATCACTAATAAGATGACCAACGCGCAAATCACAGCAAATGGCGAGAAAGAAGACGGCGGCGACCCCGGCTTCCAGACTGGCATTGCTGTCAAGACAAAACCGAAAACCAAAAAACCGGCTCTTTATAAAGTGATGCTGCTC
>JAKFVN010000025.1 GCA_021732145.1 Alphaproteobacteria bacterium | reverse complement strand
GTATAACTCCCTGACGGGAGCTTTTATCTGCCACTGGTTGCGCTAAAATGATTAAGCGCAGGTGGTCAATAAAAGACCCCTGGGCGACAAGCCAGCATCCTTCGTTTTGGCGATAGAACAAAACATCAGGCGCGGCGCACCCAAACATTGCCCTGTTTGCGCGGTTCAGGAGAAAAAGCTGAAGCCATGCGCATAAAGGCAAAACTGTTAAAAAAATTACCAAGGCAAAACTGCCAAATAAATCCACAGAGCAACTGAAAAAGCTTATACTTCAATGAAGTATTCTGTGAATAAACAAAACGGCAAAGCACGAATGAACAAATTAAGGAGGCCATAACGTGCGCGACCTTGGTAACTATCGCGAACCTATCATAGTCAGAGGTTAAGCCGTTTAGCAATAAGAATTCTGCTTTGCCTTTGTACCGCCTAAAATGCTAGTTAAATCAGCCCGCAACCAGCGGAATCAAATCCGATACCTTAACATTTAAGAAAACCCGGCTTATGCGCTTTATTTCATGGCTTTTCTCTATATCGGTGCTTCTGGTCATGCTGGGTATCGGGTCTGGGTTTTATGTACTGCACCAATTCAGCAAAAACCTGCCTGATTTTCAGGTTCTTAAAAATTATGAACCCGCCATCCTTTCCCGAGTTTATGCGGGCGATGGCCGCTTGCTGGCGACCTTTGCCGCGGAGCAGCGTATTTTCATTCCGATTAAGGACATTCCGCAGCGCGTGAAGGATGCGTTCCTTTCAGCCGAAGATAAAGATTTCTATACCCATCCCGGCGTTGATATTTTTGGCATTGGCCGCGCGATTTTAAGCAATCTTCAAACGATAGGCGCAAAACGCCCTATGGGTGCATCAACGATTACCCAGCAGGTTGCAAAGAACATGTTGCTGGGCAATGAAGTTTCATTTGCCCGTAAAATCAAGGAAGCGATTTTAGCCTTCCGCATTGAAAGCGTGCTCAGCAAAGACCGGATCCTGGAAATTTACCTAAACCAGATTTTCCTTGGCCAGCATTCATATGGCGTGGCGGCGGCGGCGCTTAATTACTTCAATAAATCACTGGATGAATTGACGATTGCCGAAGCAGCCTATTTAGGCGCATTGCCGAAAGCGCCAAATAATTATCACCCCACCAAGGATGCGCAACGCGCATTGGAACGCCGCAACTGGGTTATTTCCCGCATGCGCGATGATGGCAAGATTAGCGATGGCGATGCCAAGCTGGCGATGGGCGAGCGCTTGGAAATGCGCGGCCGCGGTGAAAATGAAAACGTGCGCGCCGAATACTATGCCGAAGAAGTCCGCCGCGAATTGGTGGATGCCTATGGCAGCACCAGCGTTCTAAAGGATGGCTATGCGGTGCGCACCAGCCTTGACCCCAAATTGCAAATCATCGCCGATAACGCGCTGCGCCGCGCGCTGATCAATTTTGACCAAAGCCGCACCGGTTACCGCGGCCCCGTGACCAAGTTTGCCAATATGACCGATTGGTCGCGCCAATTGGAAGCGGTGGAAGTTCCGCCCGGCGGCGAAGACTGGAAGATGGGTGTTGTGCTGGAAGTGCGCGATGACCAAGCATTACTGGGCTTTGAAGGGGGCGGACGCGGTTTGCTGCCATTCACCACTATGCGCTGGGCACGCCCGCAATATAAGGATAAGCGGTATGGCCCTGCCCCGCGCCGCGTGGCGGATGTTGTGAATGTGGGCGATGTGATTTTGGTCGATGAAGCATCGCCTGCGAATGACGATAAGAAGAAAGATGAAAAGAAGGTTGAAGCAAAGCCTTCATCGCCGCTCTATCGGCTCATGCAGGTTCCAAAAATTCAAGGTGCATTTGTGGCGGTTGACCCGCATACGGGCCGCGTGCTGGCACTGGTGGGCGGGTTCAGCGCGCGTTTAAGTTCATTCAACCGCGCAACGCAAGCGATGCGCCAGGAAGGTTCATCCTTCAAGCCATTCGTGTATCTGGCGGCGCTGGATAACGGCTTTACCCCATCCAGCCTGATTAACGATGCGCCATTGCAAGCATCGCAAGGCCCGGGCATGCCCATTTGGGAGCCGCAAAACTTTGACGGCGATTACATGGGCGTGATGACCATGCGCCGCGCACTGGAAAAATCACGCAATATTGTGACCGTGCGATTGGCGCAGCAAATCGGCATGGAAAAGGTCATCGAATACGCCAAGAAATTCGGCATTGTGGATGATATGCCGCCTTATCTGGCGTTTGCATTGGGCGCGAAAGAAACCAGTCTGCTGCGTTTAACCACCGCCTATGCGATGCTGGTGAATGGCGGCAAAAAAATCCTGCCAAGCTTTATTGACCGCATTCAGGATAACGAAGGCAAGACGATTTGGAAGCATGACCGCCGCCCATGCGAAGGCTGCGCCAATGTATTATGGAATGACAAGGTAACTGTGCCCGATTTGCCCGATACACGCGAACAGGTGAATGACCCGCGCACGACTTACCAAATCGTTTCATTGCTGGAAGGCGTTGCAACACGCGGCACCGCTGCGTCCTTGCGGTCGCTTGGCAAAACATTGGCAGGTAAGACAGGTACTACCAATGACAGCAAGGATTTGTGGTTTGTTGGTTTTTCTCCCAACCTGGCGGCGGGTGTATTCGTTGGCTTTGATGACCCGACACCGCTGGGCGAAAAAGAAACCGGCGGCACGATGTCGCTCCCCATCTTCAAGGAATTCATGGAAAAGGCATTGGCGGATAAACCCGATATGCCATTCCGCGTTCCGCCCGGCGTGCAATTGGTTCGCGTTGACCCGTATACAGGTAAGCGTGCGATGAGCGGCGAAGAAGCGATTTACGAGCCGTTCTTGGTCGGTACCGACCCCGAAAGCGCGCAAACAACCGTATTGGGCGGCAGCGACCCGATGCCGATGGATGAACCGCAATTTGATGAAGATGGAAATCTAATCCCCGGCACTGGCACGCCGCCGCCGGGCGTCAACCCGCTCGCCCCTGTTTTGCCGCCTGCACAGCAGGAACGCCCGCCCGGTTCGGATGTTGGCACAGGCGGCCTATACTAGTTCAAACCAATTATTCGCAGGTATAGCGTTTGTCTTTGCCAATCAAGTGATACATGATGCGGCCTTCCGGCACAATCGCAGCAGAGGCCCCATGCGCGCCTGGTATTGATTGGAATAAAACCACATCGGTAATTTTGAAACGATGCTCCCCAATGCTCACGCCTGTTGTGGACACGCTGAATTCATCGCCGGGATGAATATCAACTTCCTTGCCGTTGATGGTCAGGCGGTATTGGGTTGGCAATGTTGGTGCTGGCACTGAGCTTTGAAGTGCAGCGGATACGCCCTGAAAACGTCCAACCATCTTGCCATTGCGGTCAAATAATGTGCCCACATCAAGGTTCTGCACGCGCGCCAATTCGGTATTGAGCCCTTGCTGGATAAGCATAAGGCTTTCGGATGCGGATAGTTGATTGCCACCATCATACAGGCCGGAGAAAATGCTGGTTTTTGCCGGCAATGGGCTTGCGGATTTATAGCACACCGCAGGCAACCGCGCCGTGCGGATGGCAAACGTTGCAACCGCGCCGCCGCTTAACAAAACAGCGACCAGCATTGCGCCGCGCTTTTGCGCGACACTTGCATTTTTCCATAACGCAGAAACGCGTTCACCAGCGCTGGGCATTTTAACAACAGCGCCTGTTGCGGCTTTTTTTCTAATCTTACGGCGACGGGAGGCAGGCATGAATATCCTTATAAATATAACTCAAAAATTCGTGCAAAATTAACGATATGGCTGGATAGTAGTTTTTAGCAAAACGCGCTACAATGCGCTTAATGCTTTCATGCCCATGAACGTGCATTTTTAAGGGCTTAACTTTATGTCAAACCGCGAATTAACGCCTGAATTGCTGCTGGAAGCCTATTCGATTGGGGTATTCCCCATGTCGGATGACGCGGCCAGCGATGCCATTTATTGGGTCAACCCCAAGCATCGCGGCATTATTCCACTGGATACATTCCACGTACCCAAACGCCTTGCGCGCACCGTGCGTTCTGGCCGCTACCGCGTCACCATCAACACCTGTTTTGAAGATGTGATTAGAGCCTGCGCGGAAATAAAACGCAGAGATGGCAAGACATGGATTAATGAAATGATTATTGCCAACACCACCCGCCTGCATCATATGGGTCATGCACATTCGGTGGAAGTATGGGAAGGCGACAAGTTAGTTGGCGGGCTTTACGGCATTTCACTTGGCCGCGCATTTTTTGGCGAGAGCATGTTTTCAACCGCGCGTGATGCCAGCAAAGTTGCGCTGGTGCATTTGGTGGCAAGGTTAGTAAAGCAAGGCTACACGCTGCTGGATGCGCAGTTTATCAACGACCATTTAAAGCAGTTTGGAATCATCGAAATCCCGCGCGAGGAATATCATGGCTTCTTGCGCTTGGCCTTGGCTGGCGCGGCAGCTTTTGAATCCGCTGGCGGCGATGGCGCCTTGGAATTCTTGCAATCCAGAACCCAGACATCATAAATCGGATGCTCCAGCGCCGATAACGCGGGCGATGATGCAAACATCCAGCCGCGGTATAAATTCTGGCGCGCCATTTCTTTTACGCGCGGATCATCAATTTCAACAAACGCGACGGCTTCCGGTGTTTCTTCCGGTGGAGTCTTTTTGCAGGAACGGATTTTGACGCTTAACGGGCCAAAGGTCGCGCTGTGCCCCACCTGCACATTAAAGGTCTGCACGCGCGCATTGGGTTTATCCAATGCCTGCATCACGGCGGTATCATATTCTTCGAAATGATGCTGGGCATGGGCCGCAAGCGGCAATGCAGACAACATCAATACTAGCCATGCACAAAAACGGTTCATTATTTAACGGCTGGCTTTGTGTCTGGTTCTGGAACGGGTTCGGCCGCCAAAAGCGGAATGGTATCACGCAGCGATGCACCGGATGATGTCTTGTCATTTGGTGCGCCTGGCGGTGGCGGGCCTTTCTTCTTGTCATCTTCCTTGAAAATCATGTGGCCGATTAAATCATCAAGACGCATGGGCGGCGTGGTGCGGGTTAACTTGCCGGTGCCATCGGTCGCGATGTTCTCGTCTTCCACGCCAACTTCCAATGAAAGATATTTGCCGCCGAGCAAGCTTTCGCTGGCAATCATTGCGATGGTATCGCGCGGCAGTTTGATTTTCTTATCAACACTGAAATTTGCGGTAGCGCGGAAGTTTTCTTTATCGAGTGAAATGTTGAGAATAGAGCCAACCATAACGCCGTTCATGCGCACATCGCTGCCGGGCTTCAAGCCGTCAATACGTTCAAAATCGGCGCGAACCGTATAGCCTTCCTTCTTGCCCAAATCGGCGCTGCTGTATGCAAAGCTTAAAAACATCACGGCAGTCAGGAGAACAACTGCGCCAAGCACGGTTTCAATGACATTACGGTTCATCGTTTAACTTCCTTATCAGTTTTTATTACTCGTTATTTATTTTGGGGCTGCCATGCTTGATAATCGCCCGTTGCTTTATCACGTTTCCCGCCGTCAAAAACAGGGGGACGATAGGCTTTATCAGAAAAAGTCAGGTTCGCATGGTGTTGCTTTACCCATGCCTGATGGAAATCACTTTCTTCGGGCAGCGGTTCATCAAGCGTGTAATGCAGCCAGCCATGCCATTCGGGCGGAACCAATGATGCTTCGGGACGACCGTTATACATCACCCAGCGCTTTTCGCGCACATGAGTATTGTTGCGGGCACCCTTTTGCTTCTTTTGGCGGAAGTAGCGGTTGCCGTGGCTATCCTTGCCGACCAGCTCTCCGGAAAACATTGTAAAAAGCTGCGTGCCCAAATGGGAAAAGCGGGCAATCCATGAATAAGGTTCTTGCATAGGGTTCTATACTTGGATTCGAAACTGAATGAGGCCACCTTTTTAGCGATATTTGCCGTAGTTATCAAATTCATAAATGTTGGGGATACTTTTCAGTCTTTTGTACTTAAGCTCCCGAATATGTGGCAAGCATATCAAGTGCTTACATCACCCAATCTGTTAAAGGCCATTCCCGATGCGAATTGAGCGCCTGCTCACTAAAAAAGATCAAGACGCCTATCAGGGTCTTGAATTTATTACGCTGGCGTTTGATGCCAATGCGCCCGATGAAGAAGATGGAAATCTGGCTGGCATTCTGGAAATTCCCGCGAATTGGAGCCGCCGCAGCGTCACCGCATTAAAGCAATACGGATTTTTAAATTCTCCCTTCTCTCGCACCTTGAAAACGGTTGAAGAAAATACCGTTCCATCATGGCTGTGGCCCAAGGTTGCAAACCCGGCTGAAAAAGATATTACAACCGAACATAGCGCGAAAAGCAGCTTTGATCGTTTTGTTGGCGCGCTGACCTATGAAGGGTGGAAGCAAAGTTTCTTTAACCGCGAAAATGATGCGCGCGCGTTTTATGACGAATTGCGCATGATGCTGGCCAGCCAGATTGCCGTGCCAAATTTGTCATTATTAGCAAGCTTTGGCGCGCATTGGGCCTATGGCATTCAAACCCAGCGTTTGGAAGCTGAAAATTCCACCGACTTGCCTATTATCATCAACAAGGTTGCGGATAATTTATGGTCACTGGATGGCGCATTAAATGCCAAGGCGGATTTTATCGTTACGTTTAACCTCCTCGCCTTCCGCCGCGATGATGGTTTTTTAAATGTGCAATTGCTGCGCCATGCAACGCGCATCTGGTCACTTGCGCTGCATATTCTGACCGCAACGCATGAAGGCACATGCGGCGGAATTACCGTGACGAATTTCGCAAGCCTTTTGGCATGCCAAGGCATTGCCTATAACAGCGTGGCGGCCAAGCATTACATTGCCGGCATCATGGCGCAAATCAGCGCATGCGCATTGCAAACCACCGCAATGGTTGCGCAGGAAAAAGGCGCATCAGCAGATTATACGCAGCGCCAGGATGCGCTGATGGAATTGTTTGATAATCAGGAAATCGCCATTCATGGCACGAAGAATGCGTTGAACATTTTCACGCTGGAGCCCGGTGAAGCACCGGAATTACCGTTGGTGGCAGAAAGCCGCAAGATTTGGGATGAAGCGTTAAGCCTGATTGAAAAAACCGGCATGCGCAATGTGTACCTGAACGGCATTTTGCCGATGCGCGAAGCCGATGAATGGTTTGATAGCGATAGCTCCAGCATCAATCCTCTCACCTCCCACGTCATTACCATCTGGACGATGGATGGCCGTTTGGAACAACGCGTTCGTCCCGTGATTATCGAAGGGCTTTCCAAGCTTGGCTATGACCCCGATGACATCGCACAAATTGAACGTTATGCCGCTGGCCATCATGGATTACATGATGCTCCTGTAATTAATCCAGCAGCGCTGCATGTGCGCGGCTTTGATGCGGCGGCGATTACACGTTTGGAAGAAGCATTATCGAAAGCGCAACACATCCGCCATGCATTCAGCCCGTGGGTGGTTGGGGAAAGTTTCTGCATTAGAAAGCTGGGCTTAACCCCCGATGCTATTCGTGACCCCGCTTTTGATTTACTCACCTTCCTTGGCTTTAGCGAAGATGAGATTAAGCTCGCGAACCAGCATGTGTGCGGCACACAGCGTATTACGGGTTGCGCGCAGTTAAAGAAAGAACATGAAAGCCTGTTCGCAACATCAAAGCCGAATGGCGATGATAACGCCGCGCTGTCTGTGCAATGCCAAATCGATTTACTGCATGCTGCACAGCCATTCCTGCTTGGCGCATGCGATTATCAATTGCATTTGCCCGTTGATACATCGGCGCAGGAATTATCCAGCCTGCATATCGCTGTTCAGGAAAAAGGCATTCGTCGTATCACATGGCTCTTAGACCC
Source organism: Alphaproteobacteria bacterium (assembly GCA_021732145.1). Taxonomy (GTDB): domain Bacteria; phylum Pseudomonadota; class Alphaproteobacteria; order UBA9219; family RGZA01; genus RGZA01. Next base: position 30,398 of record JAKFVN010000025.1, on the reverse strand, counting down.
TGCATGGCGCACTATTGAAGAAGCCGCGCCGCAAGCAGCAACCACGCAACCCAAATCAGCACCGCAACCTGTTGCGCCGCGCCGCGTCAGCCGCAACAAAATGCCCGACCGCCGCAAAGGATATACGCAGCGCGCCGTGATTGGCGGGCATAAGCTGTATTTGCGCACCGGTGAATATGAAGATGGCCGCATTGGTGAAATCTTCATCGACATGCATAAGGAAGGCGCGGCGTTCCGCTCCCTCATCAACAACTTCGCGATTGCTGTTTCCATCGGCCTGCAATATGGCGTGCCATTGGAAGAATTCGTGGAAGCGTTTACGTTTACGCGCTTTGAGCCATCCGGCATGGTGGAAGGCAATGATATGATTACCGCCTCCACTTCTGTACTGGATTACATGTTCCGTGAATTGGCGATTTCATATTTGGGCCGTGAAGATTTGGCGCAGGTGCATGAAACCGATTTACACCCCGATAGCCTTGGTAAAGGCCACCGCGAAGGCGATTTGCCCAAGGAAGGCAATTTAGCCAGTGATGCTGCACTTAATATAATCCGCAAAATCACCAGCAAAGGCTATGTGCGCAACCGCTACGGCGTGAAAGCAGAATAAATTGCTGCACCGCAGTAATTAGCACTTTTCAATATTGACTCTATTCCTTTTGAACATATTCTTTCTGTTCCGAAAACGTAACAGTATTTTTTAGGAGTATTTCAAATGGCCGATCCAAAACAGCCCGCCCCATCACAAGATAATGTAAATCCCGGCACTGCCCGTTTGCAGATTGGCAATGAAGTTTTTGATTTGCCCATTCGCCGCGACAGCATTGGTGATGCGCGCATTGTTGATATTACCGGCCTTTTTCAACGCGCTGGCGTAATGACCTATGACGTGGGTTATACATCCACCGCAGGAACTGAATCCGCGATTACTTATATTGATGGCGATAAAGGCATTCTGCTGTATCGCGGCTACCCTATCGAAGAAATTGCCAATGGCAGCTATATGGAAACCGCTTACTTATTGCTTAAGGGCGAGTTGCCAACATCCGAACAGCTTAAAGCATTTGAAGCAGATATTGTTTCACGTATGCCTGTTCACGAACAATTGCTCAGCATTCTTGACCGCCATAAGCGCGATACGCATCCGATGGCATTGGTCAGCAGCATGGTCACCGACCTTAGCGGCTTTCATAGCGATATTGATACCAGCAAGCCCGAAGGCCGTTATGAAGTTGCACTCAACCTGATTGCGAAAATTCCAACCATCGTTGCCGCTGCGCAGCGTTATTCGCAAGGTAAGCCTGTTATCCGCCCAAGCAGCCAATTGGGTTACTCGGAAAACTTCCTGCGCATGTGCTTTGCTGATGCATCAGGCCATTACGTACAAAACGATGTGCTAACCAAGGCAATGGACCGCGTATTCATCCTGCACGCTGACCATGAGCAAAACGCATCCACATCAACCGTACGCTTGGCGGGCTCCACAGGAACCGAGCCTTATGCGGCGCTATCTGCCGGTGTTGCTGCATTATGGGGCCCCGCCCATGGCGGCGCGAACGAAGCTGTGCTCAAGATGCTTAAAGGCATTGGCACCGTTGATAAAATTCCAGAATTTATCGCAGCAGTTAAAGTTAAAGGCGGCGAAACCAAGCTCATGGGCTTTGGTCACCGCGTTTATAAAAACTTTGACCCGCGCGCCAATATTATTAAAGCCGATTGCGATAGCGTGCTGGCTGGTCTTGGTGTGTCCAACCCGTTGTTGGAAGTTGCCAAGGAGTTGGAACGTATTGCGTTAAGCGACCCGTACTTCAAGGATAGAAAGCTTTATCCAAACGTGGATTTCTATTCGGGCATTATTCTCTCTGCGATGAAGTTCCCTGTGCAGATGTTTACGCCGTTGTTCGCGCTTGCGCGTACCTCTGGCTGGATTGCGCAATGGCAGGAAATGGTGAATGCACCAAAACTGACCATTGGCCGCCCACGTCAGAACTACACTGGCCCAGAGCAACGCCCATACCCTGCGATTGAAACACGCGGACCAAATGGCGATAGCGCACGAGGCACACTGACAGGTGGCGTGGACGCTCCAAAACGCGCCACAGACGTCGCCTAAAAGCGGTCTAAGCTATTGAATCGGCTTAAACCTTGCGAAAACAGGGCTTGCGGGGCATGCCATAATCGGTTTAAACTATTGAAGTATAGGGAAAAATTCCCCTATGCGTAAAATAATGCTGTTTACAACCGCTGTTTAAACCGATGAGCTGCCCATGACACGTTCTGATTTGGTTCAAAAACTCGCCGAGAAGAACCCGCATCTGATGCAGAAAGATGTCGAGCGTATCGTAAACACGATATTCGAAGAAATTACGGTTGCTCTCACGCGCGGTGACCGCGTGGAGCTTCGCGGGTTTGGTGCATTCTCGATTAAGAAACGTGAAGCGCGCTCCGGCCGCAACCCGCGCACCGGTGAAACCGTTTCCGTTGCTGGCAAGACCGTTCCATTTTTCAAAACCGGCAAGCAGCTTCGTGACCGCTTGAACGGCAAAGATGCGAGCGACGGCGACGACGATTAAGCTATTCGTATTCCTGCGCTTCGCAACCTTTAGTCCTTTATAGACTTATGAAGTTTTTATCCTGGCTAATCTCCCTGCCCTTTCTGGTTGTTTGTGTGCTGTTTGCCGTCAATAACCGTCAGGAAGTCACGATTGATTGCTGGCCCTTTGATTACGATATTAAAACGCCCCTGTTCATCGTTACCCTTGGCGCATTGCTTCTGGGCATAATGGTGGGCGCGGCATGGGTGTGGTTTGGCAGTTTGCGCACGCATTTGGAAAAGCGGAAGCTGAGCAAGGAAGTAGACAAGCTGAAAACCAAACTGAATGAAGATAAACCGATTTAGGAAATCATATGTCATCGCGGATTTTTTGCGCCATTGATACAACCGATTTAAATGCAGCCAAGCATTTGGCGCGCTCCTTGAAGCCCCATGTGGCAGGTTTGAAATTGGGGCTGGAATTCTTTACCGCGCATGGCCCACAAGGGTACAAGGCCATTTCGGGAATGGGCGCGCCGATTTTTCTGGATTTGAAACTGCACGATATTCCAAACACTGTTGCGGCGACCGTGGCATCCTTATTGCCGCTCAAGCCGCAATTCATGACCATTCACGCCAGCGGCGGCGCGGCGATGATGAAAGCAGCCGCCGAAGCGGCCGCCAAAGGTGGCCCAAATCGCCCGAAGATTCTGGCAGTGACCGTGCTCACATCCCTGAATGCCAATGATTTAAATGCGGTAGGACAGGATGCTGAACCAACATCGCAGGTATTACGCCTTGCGCAACTCGCCAGCCAATCCGGCGTGGATGGCTGCGTATGCTCCCCCGCCGAAGTTGCCATGCTACGCGCGGCGCTGGGCCCTGACTTTATTCTGATGGTGCCGGGTATTCGCCCAGTAGGCGCGGATTTGGGCGATCAAAAACGCGTCATGACACCAAAGGATGCCGTTGCGGCCGGAGCGACCTATGTTGTTATCGGAAGGCCGATTACCGGGTCGCCAGACCCGGCGGCGATGGCAAAGGCAATTAACGTACAGGCAATCGCCACATGAGCATTTCAGTAAAAATTTGCGGATTAAAAAGCGATGATGCAGTGAACGCTGCCGTTAAAGGCGGCGCGGCGTTTTTAGGATTTAATTTTTTTGAAAAATCACCGCGCTTTGTCACGCCGGAATCTGCCGCGCAGCTTGCGCCGCTGGTGCCGCCAACGATTCCAAAGGTTGCGCTGTTTGTTGACCCAAGCGATGCGCAATTGGAAGACACGCTGGCGATGTTTGATGCCGATATTATTCAATTGCACGGCATGGAATCCCCCACCCGCGTGACTGAAATCAAGCGCATTTACGGCAAGCCCATTATCAAGGCGTTTGCCGTTTCGCATGTCGATGACATTGAAGAAACCGTTGCTTATGAAACCCTGGTGAGCTGGTTTTTGTTTGATGCGCGCCCGCCCAAGGATTCCGATTTGCCCGGCGGCAATGCTGAAGTGTTCGATTGGAATATCATGAAGGATTACGCATCGCCCCTGCCCTGGATGCTGGCGGGCGGGATTAATTCCAGCAATTTGAAAAAGGCCGTTGCTGAATCCGGCACACGCATGGTGGATGTGGCATCGGGCGTTGAAATGGCGCGCGGGCAAAAAGATCCCGCGCTTATCCTTGAATTGCTGGATAAGGCCAAGGCCCTATAACTTTTTGGAAATCATTTCCGCGCGTGCGCTGCCGCCTTTTGGCGCGGATGGCATCAGATAAGGCTTGCCGCCACGAAGGCCGATATGCTGGAAATCCAAAAGGAAGCGCAAATGCGCCGCAACTTGCGAACCTGAATTGCGGAAGCCAACGGCATTATCAAGCACCCCTTCATTCTCGCCCAACTTCAGATGCTTCATAATAAGGTTTCGGGTAATCGGCGTGTGGTTATAGAGATAGTTTATATCCCCTTCGCCGTCACGCAGCAGGTCGTTGATCATGTCGCGTGTCTGCGGGGATGCGATTTGCGCAAGCAAGGCGCGTAGATTATCTCTGTCCCACACCATCGAACCCTTGCCCATTTCCATAAACGGCACCATGCCCGGCAATAATTCAAGACCGGTGCGGTGAATAAGCTGCGCCAGCTCTGCGCGGCGATCATAGCGAAGGCCCTTGGGCTGGCCTTCGTAACGCACCGAATTCAACCCATCGAGGCCTGTGTTACTATCAACCATGTATTTGCGCACCGCTGCGATGGTCGGGAATTGCTTGAAAAACGGTTCTGCCAGAAAATTATCCGACAGCAGCGGATATGCTTTCAGGCCGATATTTTCGCGTTGCGGAAATTTTTGCGGAACCAGTACCGATAATTTTGCAAATTCGGTGAATGCAACATGTTCCAAACCCTTGGCTGGCTTGAAATCACCTTCATCAATGGCGGCATCAATTGCTGCCTGCACACCTTCTGCCGCTAATTCCAGAAGCCTATCGGCTGATGGAATATGCGTCACGCCTTCAAGGTGCTTTGCAACAACTTCTTGAATGGCTGCGCGGAATTCGGTGCTTTTAAATCTGTTCTCGGTCATATCACTTAAAGCCAATATTGCTTAAAAAATGCCTTTAAATAAGTCACGTACCAAGGTATCGGCCAAATGCCGAAAGTAAAAACAGAAAAAAACCAGCTATTTCAGGGATTAGCCGTCTGTACCGGAACGGGCAGCGCGTTTGCGCATGTTCGGGTCAAGGTAGCGCTTGCGAAGGCGTACATTCTTTGGCGTTACTTCCACCAATTCATCATCCTGAATATAGGACATCGCGCGTTCCAAAGTCATCTTGATGGGCGGGGTTAGGCGAATAGCATCATCCTTACCCGCAGCGCGCATATTGGTGAGCTTCTTGCCTTCCAATACGTTCACATCCAAATCGTTGTTCTTGGAATGCTCGCCGATAATCATGCCTTCATAAACTTTTACGCCGGATTCAATCAACATCGGGCCGCGTTCTTCCAGATACCACATGGCATAGGCAACCGAAACGCCAGTGCCGTTGGAAATCAACACGCCGGTGCGGCGGCCAGCAATGGGGCCTTTGAACGGTTCATAGCCCTTGAACAAACGGTTCATCAAACCGGTGCCGCGTGTATCGGTAAGGAATTCCGCAAAGTAACCGATTAAGCCACGGGATGGCACGTGGAAGGTGATACGGGTTTTGCCAACGCCCGATGGCTTCATGCCAACGAGTTCACCCTTGCGTTCAGAAATCTTTTGCACAACGGTGCCTGAGTATTCTTCATCCACATCCACTTGCACTTCTTCGATGGGTTCCAGCTTGTTGCCTTGCTCATCGTTTTGGAACAATACGCGTGGGCGTGAAATGGTGAGCTCGAACCCTTCGCGGCGCATGTTTTCAATCAGAACGCCCAATTGCAATTCACCGCGACCGGCAACTTCGAAGGAGTCTTTCTCAGCCGAGGTGGTAATCTTAATCGCAACATTGCCTTCTGCTTCTTTTTCCAGGCGGTCTAAAATCATACGGGATGTAACCTTGCTGCCTTCGGTGCCAGCAAGCGGACTGTCGTTCACGGAGAACGTCATTGCCAAGGTTGGAGGGTCGATTGGCTGTGCAGGAATTGCGTTTTCAACAGCAACATCGCAAAGCGTATCGGCAACGGTTGCCTTGGTGAAACCAGCGATGGATACGATATCGCCCGCCACTGCTTCTTCAACTACGGTGCGTTCAATACCACGGAATGCCAGAATTTTGGTGATACGCGCGTTTTCAATCAACTTGCCATCACGGGTCAGCGACTTCACGTTCATGTTGGTTTTAACAGTACCGGATTCTATACGGCCAGTGAGCAAGCGGCCCAGATACGGGTTATACTCAATCAGCGATGACAACATGCTGAATGGCGCATCTGGCTTCACGTTTGGTGCTGGTACGTGCGCGATGATGGTTTCATAGAGGGTTGTCAAATCCGGCATCTTGTTTTCAAGCGATAGACTTGCCCAGCCTGCACGGCCCGATGCGTAAAGCGTCGGGAAATCCAATTGTTCGCCGTTTGCATCCAATGCAAGGAACAAGTCGAATACTTCATCGAGTACTTCGTGCGCGCGGGCATCGCTGCGGTCGACTTTATTGATAACCACGATGGGGCGCAGCCCCAAACCCAACGCCTTGTTCAACACGAATTTGGTTTGTGGCAACGGGCCCTCGGCGGCGTCAACCAGCAGCACCACGCCATCCACCATCGACATAATACGTTCAACTTCACCGCCAAAATCGGCGTGGCCCGGTGTATCCACGATGTTGATGCGCGTATCTTTCCAAACGATGGAAGTGCATTTCGCAAGAATGGTAATGCCGCGTTCACGTTCCTGATCGTTGCTGTCCATTACGCATTCGGCGACTTGCTGGTTTTCACGGAAGCTGCCGCTCTGGCGCAGCAATGCGTCCACCAGCGTGGTTTTCCCATGATCAACGTGGGCGATGATGGCGACGTTACGTAACTGCATTTTACTAACTTTCAGGGGTCAACTATTTAGGGGGCCAAATGCCCCACTCTCTTGCTGCGATTGTTTATATATGCAGCACTGCACACGCAAGGTTCTTTTTAGTTTTATGGCTGTTTTTATGCGTTTTCAGGACGGTTCTACTTAGGCAGCAGGCCCGGCACCGGCATGCCCAAAAAGGCAACAACCCCTGTAAAAATTGCCCAAATCGCCAAAATCAGCAGCAAAATGGCGGTTCCGCGGTTGACCCAGTTGAGCGCGCCATCGGTAAAATGGTGGCGGATAAGGAACACGCCGCCGCCCAACATCAGCCACCACGCCAGCGAGCCGCAGAAAATGCCCCCGGTCAGAGTCGCAGCCTGAACATAGCTGAGATGACCCGCGAATGTAGCGATGACAGCAAGAATACCGATGATGGTGAGCGGGTTAGTAATCGTAATAATAAATCCAGCGATAAAGGCTTTGATAAGGCCAGCTGCGGAAACAACATGCGCGCGCGCCAGCTCAATTTTTTGAAAGAACATGCGGATGGCCATGACCATAAGGAAAAATCCGCCGAATAGGCGGATTTCTTTTTCCAAGCCGGTAAGCAGTGATAAGGCAGCGGTCACGCCGAATGCGGCAATCGCCGCAAAAATCGCATCGGCAACGGCGGCACCAAACCCTGTCGCCAGGCCCGCAAAAATCCCGCGCTCCAGCGTGCGGCGGATGCACAGGATTCCAACAGGCCCGACCGGCGCGGCAATCACCACGCCAAGCACGAGCCCGCGCAAGAACACCGAGATTTCATCGAATAAGAAGAAAGGTTGCATACGTCCTTCAAATAAAAAACACCATCACCGCCAATTAAGGCAGGGATGGTGTTTAAATATCAATTATTTATTACGGCTTTTTTGTATCTTTTGCGTCTTTTGGCGTTACATCCTGGATGATTTTCTTTACGCCTTCGAGAACATCCACCTTTTTAGCTTCGGGTTCCGTTTTTTTAGCGTCCTTTTTTGTAGCATCAGCTTTTTTGGCTGGTTCAGCTTTCAACGGAATCGTTCCCTTGCTTTCCGCTTTTGCTTCTGATTTCACGTGATGCTTGCGGTGATGCTTTTTCTTGGTTGCAGGATCGCACATCTTGCCTTGCGAGCTTTCAACCACTGGCGCGCTGCATGGGCATGCACCACAGCAATCATCAACCCATGCCGGGCAGCTCTTGCATGTTGGGTGGGATGAAACTTGCGCACACGCCGTGAGCAGGGAGATTGCGAGAACCGCAATCAACGAAAGGAAGCGCTTGGTCATAAGTGGTCTCCTGTAGTTTGGTTAGACTAGTCAAAGGGGGGATTATTACTTGGTGATAATGTTACTGACTTCGTAGAGCTGCGTACGGGCACGCAACAACCAGAAACCTTGGCCGCAAAGATGACATGGAAGGAACTGGCTGTCACCCCTGCCGTTAAAAATAATCAGTGGAAACAGGCTGGACGCGTCTTTCAGGCTTGCAACGGCGTTGTCCCAGACGTTCTGCATGCCCTTTTCTTTAATAATCGGCGCAAAATCCTTACCCAATTCGCGCAATATTAAGTAATAGGCGTAAAGACGACCCTTGGCAGTGAAGTAAATCGCATTGCTCTTGAATTCCAGAAAGCCGCCGCCGTTCTTTTCAATAGCATCGCTGATGATGGCGGATTGCGACCCCAAATCAGCGGCGATGCTTTCAATGGCGGCCTGGAGATTATCGGCACGGCGGTCAAAGGTCGCCTTCCCTGTTGCCAGCCGTTCATTGAATGCGAGCAACGATTTGCGCGCATTGCGGTATTGCTGTTCGCTGGTCGTGGTTGGAATGACGCTGTCATGGAACACCCACACATCGCCCGCATATTTTAGAAAGCCGGACGCTTTATCCAAATCAGGGTCAACGGCGCTGGATCCGCGCTGGCGCGCAAGGTTATCCGTCATCGAAATGGAAAAACGGCTGAGCGCGTAAATGATGCCTTGCTGGAATGCGGGCGTGCGCGTGAGCCACGATGACGGAACAAACCACGGGTCATTAGCAACCCAGCTATGGTCATCGACCTCGCGCGTGATCAGTGCGGCCGCCATATCCACCGCGGCGCTTCCGCCCGTGGTGATTTGGGTTGCCTGAAAATTCGGATCATCATCCACCTTTTGATAAACCGCGAGGCCCAGCACGATGTAATAGAAGAACAGGCCTGCAATGACTAAAACGCCAAGCCAAAGACCCAGACGGCGCACAAGGCCGAGTAATGTGATTTGCATGATGAACGATGATGGTTGGAGGGGAGAAGCCCTGCCATCATAGGGTAAGCAATTAGCGTTTACTAGTGTCCTTATTGATTTTGAAGTTCAACACCTCTGCACAAAAATTGAATGAATTTCAAAACTGGGACACTAGCCAAAATCAAGGTCAGGAATGCTGCCCAATGAAGGATGATTTTTGGTTTTAACCTTCACACGCTTGCCATCCGGCGTGACGAAACGGATAGGCATGCTGCCAATCCGTTCCTGCATCTTAACCGACGTGGCACGGCGCGCATCTTTCACATTGCCATTAATCATCGGAATAAATTCGGGCAGCATATGGCGCGTAACAAAGATGTCGAAATAAATGCGGAGCTCTTCCAGGTGATAGGCAATCACATTGCTGTCTGTTAATTGAGGAATAGATTCACCGCGATCAAGATTTTTTGGATTGATGGTGATTTCCAGATTGCCATCGGCATCAAGCTTTGATGTTTCAACCGTTGATAAAAACTGGTCGCGCTTATTGACCACAAAGAATCCATAGACGTTATACAAGGCATGACCCAATTCCATACCGCATGGGCCGAAATCCATCGTCTCGCCGTTACGTAATTTTACAACTGCTATCGTGGTATTGGGCCTGTCGCGAATGAAGCGCGCTGCTTCAAACAAGAACGGGATGGTGCGTTCATTGGCCGGTTCGGAAAGAATGTACACATTGCTTCCCGTAGGCTGGTCGATATCAATCGCATAGCGCGGACTGTAAATGCGTGTCATGACTAAAAAATGCCTGTTTCAATATACAAGGCGAAGAATAGGCTATAACCCTGAAAGTATTAACCGGACTTTAAGCTGGATTTTAAACCAGGCGGCTGCGTTCAACGGCAGCAGCCACAAACGATGTGAATAGCGGATGCGGTTCAAACGGCTTGGACTTTAATTCCGGATGGAACTGCACCCCGATAAACCACGGATGGCCTTGCAGTTCTACGATTTCCGGCAGCTTCGCATCAGGTGACATGCCGGAGAATAACAGGCCCGCTTTTTCCAGCTTTTCCTTATACCCGATATTTACTTCATAGCGGTGGCGGTGGCGTTCCTGAATATCGCTTTGGCCATAGATGCCTGCCACCTTGCTGCCCTTGGCCAGCTTGCATGGATATGCGCCAAGGCGCATCGTGCCGCCCTTATCGCCATCGGCTTTGCGGATTTGGACTTCGCCCGCCTTTACCCATTCGGTCATGATACCGACAACGGGATTTTCGTGCGGGGTGAATTCGGTGGAATTGGCTTTTGGCAGATTTGCCAGATGACGCGCGACTTCCACAACCGCCATCTGCATGCCAAAGCAGATACCGAAATACGGCACCTTATGCTCCCGCGCGAATTGCGCCGCGCGGATTTTACCTTGGGCACCCCTCTCGCCAAAGCCGCCGGGAACCAGAATGGCGCTCACGCCTTCCAGATGATGCACGGCATCTTCGCTTTCGAAGATTTCGCTGTCCATCCATTCCAGCTTGACCTTTACGTTATTGGCAATGCCGCCGTGAATAAGCGCTTCGGACAGGGATTTATAGCTATCGAGCATGGTTGTGTATTTGCCAACAATCGCGATTTTAATGACGCTTTCGGGATGGCGGATGCGGTTCACAATCTCGCGCCACTTGCTTAAATCCGGCTCACCCTTGATTTCCATCTTGAAGTGGTTCAGCACAACCTTATCAAAGCCTTGCGCGTGATAGCTGATGGGCACCTGGTAAATGGTGTCAACATCCAGCGCGGCAATCACATTGCTTTCCGGCACATTGCAGAACAGCGCAATCTTGCGGCGCTCACCTTCGGGAATATCGCGGTCGGCGCGGCACACCAGCACATCCGGCTGAATGCCAACGCTGAGCAGTTCTTTCACGGAATGCTGCGTAGGCTTGGTTTTCAATTCGCCGGATGTCGGGATATAAGGCAGCAATGTTAAGTGGATGAACATGGCATTATGCGCGCCGACTTCATTGCGGAATTGGCGAATGGCTTCCAGGAACGGCAGGCCTTCAATATCGCCCACGGTGCCGCCAATTTCACACAGGATGAAATCTTCATCCGTAATATCGCTGCGCAGGAAGTTTTTAATCGCATCGGTCACATGCGGAATCACCTGAACGGTGCCGCCCAGATAATCGCCGCGACGTTCCCTTGCAATGACATCGGAATAAATGCGGCCTGTGGTCACGTTATCGGATTGCTTGGCGGATACGCCGGTGAAACGTTCATAATGGCCCAAATCAAGATCGGTTTCCGCGCCATCATCGGTTACATAGACTTCGCCATGCTGGATGGGCGACATGGTGCCGGGATCAACGTTGAGGTATGGGTCAAGCTTGCGGCAGCGAACCTTGTAGCCGCGCGCCTGCAACAATGCGGCGAGCGATGCGGAGGCGATGCCTTTACCAAGAGACGATACTACGCCGCCAGTGACGAATATAAACCGTGTCATCTGCCCCCCGTTAGGAAGGTACGCGTAATGGCCAAGTCTCTCTCCTTGCTTAACTTACTACTGTCCTTGCTTAACTTACTACTGTGAAACGGGTACAGCAGGTGTCGACGTATTGGGTGTTGATTGCGCGGGCTTATCGGTTGTGCCCGTTGCTGGTTGTTCCGGCGCTTTCTGCTCAACGGGCGCTGGTTTAATCTGGTCAGTGATGGAACGCACGCGGTTATGGCTACCCGCAAAGATGGTCAGCACAATGCTGGTGGCGATGAATGCGGTTGCAAGAACGCCCGTTACGCGGGTCAGTAAATTGGCTGTGCCACGAACGGAAAGCATACCGCCCATATTCGAGCCACCGCTGCCGCCCATTAACCCACCGCCATCGGATGTGGTACGTTGAACTAAGATCACGGCGATAAGCGCAATCGCCAATAAGATATGGATGACCAGCAGAGTGGCTGTCATGGGTTATTCCTTTGAATGTAAGACGGGACGAATTGATAGCCGTTTGGCCGCTGTTTTTCCAGTATAATCTTTAACTTAACCTTTTACGGCGCGGCGGCCTTTATAATGCTGATAAAATCATCTTTTTTGAGGCTTGCGCCGCCAACCAGAGCGCCATCAACCTCCGGCAGTTTCAATATGGTTTCAGCGTTATCGGCCTTTACCGAACCGCCATAGAGAATCCGTGCGCCTTTCATTTTTTCCGGCAGCGCGCCCGCAATCAAACGATGCATGGTGGTGATGTCATCAGGGGTTGGCGTTAAACCCGTGCCGATTGCCCAAACGGGCTCATACGCGACGATGGTATTTTTTGCATCCGCCGTTGCGGCCAGTGATTTCGCAATCTGGTCTTTGACAATGCCGTTGCGCGCCTGCGCATCCATCTTCGCGTCTTTTTCACCCACGCAGACAATCACGATCAACCCCGCCTTATGTGCGGCGAGCATTTTGGCCGCAACCTGTTCACTTGTTTCTTTGTGAATCTCGCGGCGTTCGGAATGGCCAAGAATAACGTAATCGCATACCATGTCGCGCAGCTGGGTTGCCGACACATCGCCCGTAAACGCGCCATCCGCCACCGCGCTGCAATCCTGCGCGCCCAGCTTCAAGGCTGCGCCGGACAAAGCCGCGCCCACATCCGCCAGCAAATGATACGGCGGGCAAAAGGCCACATCGACTTCAACCGGGCTTGCCGCCAGCACCATGCGAACGCCGCTGACAAGGCTATCCGCCATTGCCCGGTTTCCGTTCATTTTCCAATTACCTGCGACCAGCTTTCGTTTAGGCATGCGTTTACTCTTGGCCTTCCTTGGGATTGCTCTTAAAGCGAAAGGACTTTATAGTCCGCCTTCCTGAATGACTTCCATAACTTAGAGCGAACTCCCCCATGCTGCAACAACTCCGCGATAAATCCAAATCATTCGTTTCATCGACCTTGCTTATCCTTTTGGTCATCAGCTTCGGTATTTGGGGAATTGGCGACATTTTCCGCGGCGGTGCCAGCAAAGACTGGGTTGTTAAAGTTGGCGATGCCAAATTAAGCGCCAATGTGTTAAAGCGCGAATTTGATAATCAGGTCACGCAAATGCGCGGCTTGCTCGGCCCCGATTTCACCGCCCAGAAAGCCAAGGAACTTGGCCTTCTTGACCGCAGCATTGATAAGCTGGTGGCGCTGACCATCGTGAACCTTGAAACCAACCGTCTGGGCTTTCACATTCCGCGCAGCGAAATCGTGCGCACGCTGGAAGCAACCCCGCAACTGCGCAATGCCGATGGCACCTTTAACAAGGAAATGTTCCAGCAGGTGCTGGCCAGCCAAGGCATGAACGAGGCGATGTTTATTGATACGCAAAAGCAGATCGCCGCGCGCAATATCATTGTGCGCGCGTTATCGGGCGCGGTGACAACCCCTGCCCTGCTGCTGAATGATTTGGCGACAGGCTATGCGCAAAAGCGCGTCGCCGAAACCGTGCTGATTGACCCCAGGAAAGTTTCCGCGCCTGACGCGCCGGATGAGGCGGAGCTTAAAAAGCATTACGATGAAAACAAGGAAAGCTATAAGGCTGCAGAAACCCGCAGCTTTGAAGTGCTGACCATTACCCCGGCTGACGCGAGCAAGGATGTTCGTGTCAGCGTTGAGGATGCGCAAAAGGCATTTGATGAGCGCAAAGCCGAATTCGAAATCCCCGAAAAGCGCGACTTGCTGCAAGTGGTGGTGAGCGATGAAGCCAAGGCCAAGGAAATTGCCGATGCCGCCAACCCCGCCACGCTGAAATACGTGGCCAAAGCACAGGGCGAAAACGCGGTTCCCGTTGACAGCATCACACGCAATGATTTGCCGCCCATCTTGAATGACGCGGTGTTTGGCGCGGCAACTGGCAAGCTGGTTGGCCCGATTAAATCCAATATGGGTTATCACGTATTTGTGGTTGAAAAAGTTATTGCAGGAAAATCACCTGAATTTGCAGAAATCAAAGACCAGGTGATTGAGCAATTGAAGAAAGACCAGGCATCCGAGCACATGGTACAAATCGCCAATAAGGTGGATGACATGCTGGGCGCAGGCAAGCCATTGCAGGAAATCGCCAGCGCGCAAGGCCTGGCGCTTGCCAAGTTTGAACTCCTTGATGCTTCCGGCGATAACGCAAAAACCGAAATTCCGTTCAAGGCGGAAGTTTTGAAAGCCGCGTTCCAGTATAATGAAGGGGAATCGTCCCCATTGCTGGAAAGCAAGGCGGGCGGCTATGCGCTAGTGCACGTCAATAAGGTTGTGCCAAGCCATGTGATGGAATTTGATGCGGTGAAAGACCGCGTTAAGCAGGATTGGATTGCAAATGCCAAAACCAAAAAGGCCGCGCAATTGGCTGAACGCATCTCCAAGGAGTTGAAGGAAGGCAAGCCGCTTTCCAGCATTGCCGGCGATAGTGCCGTGAGCAAAAAGACATCAAGCCCATTGGTGGCGGATGACAAGAAGCAAAAGGACGTACCGCGCGAAGCGCTTGCGCCGCTGTTCGATTTGAAGAAGGGTGAAGTTGCTGTGGTATCAACCGCAGACGGCGAACTGGTTGTGCGCGTGAAGGATATTATTCCTGGAACCGAAAAGGAAATCGAAGAACGCAAAAAGCCGCTGGCGCAAAAGCTGGAGCAGGATGCTGTTGCAGGCTATCTGGATGCTTATACCGCAGCGTTGCGCCAAGCCTATCCGGTTGAAAAGGACAAGGCCGGGCTAGACCGACTGGTTGGCACAAACGACGGCACGATGTAGCTGGCACATGGGCGACAAACCAACCCCCGAAGCCTTCCATAACCTTTATCAAAACGGCAAGGCGCAAATTGTCTGGGCCAGCATGGTCAGCGATCTGGAAACGCCCATTTCTGCTTACCTGAAACTGGCGGATAATAAGCCGTATAGCTTCCTGCTGGAATCCGTTGTCAGCGGTTCGCGTAAAGACCGCTACTCCTTCATCGGTTTAAATCCGGATATCATCTGGAAGTGTAAACGCAATGATTGCAGCATCAACCGTAGCGCATTGTCGAAACCTGATGCGTTTGAAAAGCAACGCATCAAACCCGTTGAAGCCGTGCGCGCCTTGCTGAATGAAAGCCGCATTGATATGCCTCTTGGGTTCCCAAGCATTCCCATGAGCGCTGGGCTGTTCGGCTATCTGGGCTATGACATGATCCGCCAGATTGAAGCCATACCGGATGAAAATCCGGATGATTTGAATCTGGATGATGCGATTCTAATGCGCCCATCTTTAATCGCGGCGTTTGATAGCATTGATAACCGCATCACACTCATCACTCCGGTTTATCCTGATAAAAGCGTGTCGGCGGCTGATGCCTATGCGGCTGCGCAAGCGCGTTTGAACAATGCGATGAAGGCGCTTTCAGGTGCACTGCCCGTTGAAGCAAAGCCAGCCAAGATTGAAATCAAACCACCCGTTTCCAATACGCCGCGCGACACATTTTATAAAATGGTCGAACGCGCCAAGGAATATATCCACGCCGGTGATATTTTTCAGGTGGTGCTATCGCAGCGTTTTTCGATGCCGTTTGGCTTGCCGCCCTTTGCATTATACCGTTCGCTGCGCCGCTTGAACCCTTCTCCATTCCTGTTTTTTTTGAATTTGGGCAATTTTCAATTGGTGGGTTCCAGCCCTGAAATCCTTGTGCGCCTTCGCGATAACAAAGTGACCATTCGCCCCATTGCGGGCACGCGTCCACGTGGCAGCGGCAACCGCAGCGATGCAGAATTATCAGCCGATTTATTGGCCGACCCCAAGGAACGCGCGGAGCATTTGATGCTGCTGGATTTGGGCCGCAATGATGTGGGCCGTGTTGCCAAGGTGGGCAGCGTGAAGGTGACCGAGCAATTCCAAATCGAACTTTATTCGCACGTGATGCATATTGTGTCTAATGTGGAGGGCACAATTGCCGATACGTATGACGCGCTGGATGCCATGTTTGCGGGCTTCCCAGCCGGAACCGTTTCAGGCGCGCCAAAGGTTCGCGCCATGCAGATTATTGATGAATTGGAAGCATCGCGCCGCGGGCCTTATGCCGGTTGCGTGGGGTATTTCGGCGCCAATGGCAGCATGGATACCTGCATTGCCCTGCGCACCGCGCTTGTTAAAGATGGTACTATGTACATTCAGGCAGGTGGCGGCGTGGTGGCCGATAGCGACCCCGCCTATGAATACAATGAAAGCGAAGCCAAGGCCCGCGCATTGATTAAAGCGGCAGAGCAAGCATTACAGGAAGCTAAATAGTCTGGGGTTTAATTGAGGACTTCTGGATTTACTCTGGAAGTTCTTGAAGGCCAAGATAGGTGCAGCCAACTTTCTTCACGGTGTCAGCCACCATAAAGTCGCTGACCGAGCCGCGTACATCGACGATGCCGTGTTCGGCATCTACCCTGACACGCAGGCCCTTTTCGATAGCCGTAATGGCGCGTGCCAGCGTGCTGGCAGAACCGGATGTTTGTAGACCGCTTACTCGATATATTTTTGCCATCTGAGCCTCAGGTTTAAGGGTTGAAACCACAACACCAACGGGGGACTTAACAACTTGGCTACTTAGTGCAATCGTATGTAAAATTAACGAATTGACTAATCAACTAACGATGCAAGAATGCAACAATTATGAGCAAAATTCAAGAGAAAAATGGTAAACGATATTATTCCGCTATTGTAATCAATTTGGTTTTTAACATGAACAAGTTCGGCTAATCCACTATGAATGTTGCGATATTTACCTATGAAAAATTAACCCGCTCTCATAAAATAATTTATGCTCTTGCTCATCGATAACTACGACTCGTTCACGTATAATCTCTTCCATTACTTGAGTGAGGTTGGCGCAGAGGTGCAAGTGCACCGCAACGACGCATTGAGCGCAGCGCAAGCACTCGCATTAAAACCCTCTGGCATCATTTTATCACCGGGGCCTTGCAGCCCAAGCGAAGCCGGCATTTGTCTGGATGTTATCGCACTTGCAGCAAAGCAATCACTGCCATTGCTGGGCGTTTGCTTAGGCCATCAGGCGATTGGCCAAGCCTTTGGCGGCAAGGTTATTCGCGCGCCCCTGCCCGTTCACGGCAAAACCGATGTGATTACGCATAACGGCAAAGGTGTTTTTAAAACCATTGCATCACCATTGAAAGCCACGCGTTATCATTCGCTGATTGTTGAAAAAAACACGTTGCCAACTGATTTGATGGTGACTGCGGAGAATGCGGAAGGCCTGATTATGGGCCTGCAACACAAGACTTTGCCGATACACGGCGTGCAATTTCATCCTGAAAGCATCGTTTCCGAACATGGACACGCGATGCTGAAGAATTTTGTGGGGCTTTCCAAGTGAGTTTGGCCAAATGAGCTTTAAAGAACTAACCAAGAAAACCGCCGATGGCGGAACGCTGACCGCGCAGGAAAGCCAGGATGCGTTCAATGCCATTTTGAACGGCGATGTTTCGCCGATTTTGGCGGCGGCGTTTCTTACATCCCTGCACCAGCGCGGCGAAACCAGCGATGAAGTATTGGGCGCGGTGCGCGCATTGCGCATTCGCATGACCATATTCCCCGGCGCGGAAGACGCGGTGGATGTATGCGGCACCGGCGGCGACCAGCACGGCACAGTGAATGTTTCAACCGCTGTGGCGTTTGTATTGGCGGGCGCCGGCGTAAAGGTTGCCAAGCACGGTAACCGCGCGGTTTCCAGCCGCAGCGGCTCTTCCGATATTCTATCCGAACTCGGCATTAAGATTGACGTGGCGGCCAACCGCATGCGCAAAGCGCTGGACGCATCCAATGTCTGCTTCCTTCATGCGCCGATTTATCATGCGGCGATGAAGAATGTTTCAGCCATTCGTGCGGAGCTGGGTTTTCGCACCATCTTCAACCTGATTGGGCCGCTCACCAACCCCGCGCGCGTGCGCCGACAGGTGATTGGCGTGTTTGATAAAAACTGGTGCGATCCGATGGCGCGCATTCTGCAAACCCTGGGCAGCGAACATGTCTGGGTTGTGCATGGCGGCGATGGCATGGATGAAATCACCACCACAACCGATACCTATGTGGTAGAACAGGCGCGCGAAAGTCTGCGCAGCTTTGACATCATGCCCGCCAAGGAAGGTGTTAAAAACGCAACGCTGGAGCAGCTTAAGGGCGGCGATGCCAAAACCAATGCCGCGCATTTCAAACGCATGCTGACAGGCGAAAAAGGGGCGTACCGCGACATTGTGTGCCTGAACGCTGCCGCAGGGTTGATTATTGGCGGCAAGGCCAAGAACTTAAAAGACGGCGTGGGAATTGCCGCGGAAACGATTGATAGCGGCAAGGCCAAGGCTGCGCTTGAAAAACTAATTCAAATTACGAATGAAGCATAATGACTGATAATGTTCTGACCAAAATTATTGCTGACAAGAAAAAACACGTTGCCGCCTGCAAGGCCAAAAAATCGCTATCCGCGGTGGAAGCGGATGCAGAAAACGCGCCAAGCTTACGCCCGTTTTACCGCAGCCTTGCTGCCAAACATGCGGCCGGAAAAACCGCGCTGATTACCGAAGTGAAGAAAGCATCGCCCAGCGCTGGCCTGATTGTAAAGGATTTTGATCCCGCCAAAATCGCCAAAACCTACGAACAGGCGGGTGCAACCTGCCTTTCCATTTTAACAGATACGCCGTTTTTCCAAGGCGAAGATGCGCATTTGAAGACCGCGCGCGCCGCATGCACGCTGCCCGTGCTGCGCAAGGATTTTATGATTGAGCCATACCAGATTGTGGAAAGCCGTGCGCTGGGCGCAGATTGCGTCCTCCTCATCATGGCGTGCTTATCGAATGAACAAGCCAAAGAACTGATTGCAACCGCCAGCGCCTATGACCTTAGCATTCTGATCGAAGTGCATGATGAGGAAGAACTGGATAGAGCGCTGCCTTTAGCGCACGGCATCACCAACACCATGATTGGCATCAACAACCGTAATCTGAAAACCTTGCAAATTGATTTGGCAACGACGGGCCGTTTGATTAGCCGCGCAACCGCAGCCAAAGCCCCGCATTTATTCGTGAGCGAAAGCGGTATTCGCAATCACAGCGATATTGATTACCTGAAGAAATCAGGGGTTTCCTGCTTCTTAATCGGCGAAAACCTGCTCAAATCCAATGATGTCGCCGCCACCACCAAGGCAATGCTGGCCTAAATTAGTGGCCTTGAATTAATGTCCCCCGCCAATTGATTTCACAATCAACTCGCACATTTTCTTCGCATCACCAAACAGCATCATGGTATTGGCGCGGTAGAACAATTCGTTCTCAACGCCCGCATAGCCTGATGCCATGGAGCGTTTGATGAACAGCACTGTCTTTGCCTTTTCAACATCCAGAATGGGCATGCCGAAAATGGGTGATTTGGGATCGGTCTTCGCGGCGGGGTTGGTCACGTCATTCGCGCCAATCACAAACGCCACATCGCTCATGCCGAAATCGCGGTTGATTTCATCCAGTTCAAATACTTCATCATACGGCACATTGGCTTCGGCAAGCAGCACGTTCATATGGCCCGGCATGCGGCCCGCCACAGGGTGAATGGCATAACGAACGGATACGCCTTCCTTTTTCAGCAAGTCACACATTTCGCGCAAAGCATGCTGGGCCTGCGCAACTGCCATACCGTAACCCGGCACGATGATGACGCTGGATGCGTTCTTTAAAATAAAGGCTGCATCTTCGGCGGAACCTGATTTAACGGGTCTGTCAACCGCACTGCCGCCAGCAGATGCACCGCCCGCCTCCGCGCCAAAGCCGCCAAGGATGACGTTGAAAATGGAACGGTTCATGCCCTTGCACATGATGTAGGAAAGAATGGCACCGCTGGCGCCCACCAATGCGCCGGTGATAATCAGCAACGGGTTTTGCAGCGTAAAGCCGATGCCGCATGCCGCCCAACCCGAATAGGAATTGAGCATGGAGATAACAACAGGCATATCCGCGCCGCCAATCGGGATAATCAGCAAGATACCGAGCAGCAATGACACAACGGTCAGCGCCATAACGATGCTAACGTCTTGCTGCACAACCAGCATGACAATCAAACCCACAATCGAAATACCCAGCAAGGCGTTGAGCGGATGCTGCATTGGGAAAGTCACGGGCTTACCTGAAATCAGCCCCTGCAATTTACCGAATGCGATGATGGAACCCGTAAAGGTAATCGCACCAATCGCGAGGCCAAGGCCCATTTCCACAAGGCTGCCGCCATGAATATTGCCCGCAACGCCGATGCCATAAGCTTCGGGCGATAGATACGCCGCAATCGCCACAAACACCGCCGCCAAACCCACAAGGGAATGGAACGCAGCCACAAGTTGCGGCAATGCCGTCATTTGAATGCGGTAGGCAATGAAGGTGCCGATGGCGCCGCCAATAACAACGCCCGCAATAATCAGATTATAGGAAATCTGCGGAATGATGTTGGGAAGAAGGAACAGCGTAGTGACAATCGCCAGCGCCATGCCGAACATGCCATACATATTGCCAGACTTCGCGGTTTCAGGCGATGAAAGCCCGCGCAGCGCCATGATGAAGCAAATACCGGAAACGAGATATGCGAAGGAAAGAAGCGCGGTCATGCCTTCTTCTCCTTTTTCTTATACATCTGAAGCATTCGGCGCGTGACGATAAAGCCGCCGAAGATATTGATGCTGGCCAATACAACTGCAAGGAAACCAAGAATGGTTGATGTGTTAATGAGTGCAGGCCCCGCCGCAATCAGCGCGCCCACGATAATCACGGATGACACGGCGTTGGTAACAGCCATGAGAGGAGAATGCAGCGCAGGCGTCACGCGCCACACCACGTAATACCCCACAAAGCATGCGAGCACGAAAACGGTGAGACCGGTGATGAAGAAATCACTGGTAGCTGCGTGTTGCGCTGCTTGCGTAGCGGCTTCAGTTAAAACAGGCTGGTTTAAAATTTTTTCTGGCATATAGTTTCCATAAAAAATATCCCCGGGCATTTCTGGCAGGGATATTATGTTTGTTTACATTATTGCTGTTCTGGTTCTGGTGGAATTGGCGCTGCTGATGGCGGAACGGATGGCAATACCGGCGCAAGCGCTTCCGGTGCTGGCGCAGCCGATGGCACAGCAACCGCAGGCGCAACCAATGGGGTTGGCGCGCCGCTTTCCACAGCGCCCGAACCTGTTACGCCTGAAGGCGCATCAACGGCAGGTGATGGCGCTGGCACGGCTGGGACAACCACGGGAACGGCAACCGCAGGAACCGGTGCTGGCGCAGAAGCCGCAGCGGCAGCGCGCGCTTCCATACCCGCCAAGCGTTCATCAATTTGCGCGAGTGATTTGTTGATGGAGCCAACATAGTTCGACATGAACGCAAAAAACAATGCGCAGCAGAACACGGAAATTCCAAGGCTTACAATCCAGGGCTGAACGGAATTTTTAAGATCGTTATCGGACATGAAGTGTCTCCCTTTTGGTTAGGCTTTAAAGTTCGGATGAATGACCGCACCGTCTTTGGTTAGCGCGGTTGCTTTGATAATTTCGTCTTCCCAGTTGATTGCCAATTGGCCTGTTTTGGCATCCACAATCAAGGTCAGGAATTGCAGCACGTTCTTAGCGTAAAGGGCCGATGCATCAACCGCAACGCTGGATGCGATGTTAGCAGGGCTAACCACCCTTACGCCATGCAGTTGCACGGTTTTGCCCAGCACGGAACCTTCGCAATTGCCGCCTTGTTCCGCAGCTAAATCGATTACGACGGAACCTTGCTTCATGGTCTTGAGCATTGCATCGCTGACCAAACGCGGTGCTTGGCGGCCCGGAATGAGCGCGGTGCAAATCACAATGTCCTGTTTTTTAATCGTCTCAGCAATCAGCGCGGCTTGCTTGGCTTTATATGCATCGCTCATTTCCTTGGCATAGCCGCCGCTGGTTTCAGCTTGCTTGGTTTCTTCGTCTTCCACCATCACGAATGTGCCGCCAAGGCTTTGCACTTGTTCCTTTGCGGCCATGCGCACATCGGTTGCGCTGACGACCGCGCCTAAACGCTTGGCGGTTGCAATCGCTTGCAGCCCTGCAACGCCAGCGCCCATCACCAATACACGCGCGGGCGCGACCGTACCCGCCGCCGTCATCATCATGGGGAAAGCGCGGCCAAATTCGGCGGCTGCATCAATGACTGCACGGTAACCCGCAAGGTTGGATTGGCTGGATAATACGTCCATGCTTTGCGCGCGGGTAATGCGCGGCACCAGTTCCAGTGAAAACGCATCCACGCCCTTATCGGCATAGGTTTTAATGGCATCTTTGTTGTTATAAGGGCTAAGCATCGCAATCAGTTTTGCGCCGCGCTTCATATTCGCAATTTCGCCATCGGGGCGAACAACCTTCAACACAATATCGGCATCACCTGCGGCGGCTTTGCTGTCATTGGCAATGGTTGCACCTGCATCGATATATGATGCATCGGTATAGCTGGCATTTAAACCCGCATCCTTTTCAACCACCACATCGATATTCATGCCCTTTAACTTGCGCACGGTTTCGGGTGTGGCGGCAACGCGCTTTTCGTAAGCTTGGTGTTCTTTAAGGATGGCAATTTTCATGAAATAAAAGACTTTAAAAGGTTGGAAGGTGATAACAGGGAAAACAGCCGCCCAAGTCAAGCATTTATGCGGTTAGCTTATGCTTCTTCAACAGCTTTTCCTGGCTTTTTGTAACCTTTGCTACATCAAAATCATGGGTCAGATTATGGAACATTTCGTACCAGTTGATTTCAGCTTTCAGACGCAAGAATACGGAACCAAGGCCAATCGCCGCCCTATCCATGAATACAAATTCGCGCGGCACGGTAACACCGCCGATTTTACGAAGCTCTTCATGCACCTTGGCAGCAATTTCACGGCCATATAAACCCGTATTGGTTTCTTCAATCAGGCGTTTGCGGTCTTCCAGCAGCGGCGCATAAATAAACCGCGCCCAAATGTTCAGCGTATCAATCAGTGCCTTGGATGGATGTTTAAAACCCCATTCCTTATACGCTTCAACCGCGCGGTCATGGTCATTGGCGACCAGCGCGTGATACAGTTCAATCACCCCGCCCACCATCGCGGGGCGAAAAATGCGGATGCAGCCGAAATCAAGCAGGTTGATGGAATTATCCTTGCGCACCGAATAATTACCCAAATGCGGGTCGCCGTGAATGATGCCCGCATTATAAAATGGTACATACCACGCATGAAACATGTTCATGGCGATTTCATTTCGTGCTTCTAAATTGCGGGTTTCGGCAACACTGGCCATGCGTTCGCCTTCCAGCCAGGTCATGGTCAGCAAACGGCTAGTGGAAAGGTCGTGCAGCACTTCGGGCACATACACGGTTTTAATGGCGGATAGCATTTCGGCATAAAGCGCGATGTGTTTTGCTTCGCGCACGTAATCCAGTTCTTCGCGCAGGCGGTCAGCGATTTCTTTTTGAATATCGCCGGTTGAAACCGCCCTATCCCACATTTCAAACACGCTGAAGATAATCGAAAGCTGTTTAAGGTCAGCTTCCACGGCCGAATTCATATCGGGGTATTGCAGCTTGCACGCGACATTGACGTTTTTTTGCGTAACAGCTTTGTGCACTTGGCCCAACGACGCTGCGGCGGATGCGGTTTGATCAAAGGATTTAAACTTCGTTTGCCAATCGGCGCCTAATTCACCCATCATGCGGCGTTTGACGAATGCCCAACCCATCGATGGTGCATCGGATTGCAACTGCGCCAGTTCCTTCGTGTATTCCGGCGGCACCGCATCAGGAATAGTTGAAATAATCTGCGCAATTTTCATGAGCGGGCCTTTTAACCCGCCAAGCGCATGACGCAATTCAACCGCATGTTTGGCGTGATTGATTTCAATGCCAAGCAAACGCTTCCCCGCCGCCTGCACCGCCACGCCGGACATGGCACCCGCCACATTCGCGTGCCGCTTCATACGACCAGAAAGGGAATTCTTGTCAGCCATACCGTTATTGGCGATTAAATCATCGCCATCCCGCCATTGATGTGCAGCGTTTGGCCAGTGACGTAAGCACCTTCGGCACTTGCCAAATAGACAACACCGGCAGCGATGTCTTTGCCTTCGCCCATACGGCCTTGTGGAATGGAGCCAAGAATTTTTTCCTTCACATTATCTGGCAAGCCATCGGTCATGTTGGAAACGATGAAGCCTGGCGCAATGCAGTTCACGGTGATGCCGCGGCCTGCAAGTTCTTGGGCCAATGATTTGCTCATACCAATCAAAGCTGCCTTTGATGCGGCGTAGTTTGCCTGACCCGCATTACCCGTTACGCCCACGATGGAAGTGATGTTGATGATGCGACCCGTACGGCGACCCATCATGCCCTTGGTCACGGTGCGGATAAGACGGAATGCGGAAGTGAGATTTACGTCCATCACCTGCTGCCAATCTTCATCCTTCATACGCATTGACAAACCATCGCGCGTTAAGCCTGCGTTATTCACCAAAATATCAATACCGCCGCCCATCGCTTCTTCGGCTTGCTTCACCAATTCAATTGGCGCGGCGGGGTCAGCAAGATTGGCTGGCGTGACATATGATTTTTCGCCAAGTTCCGCTTGCAATGCTTTGAGCGCATCAACCTTGGTGCCGGAAAGCGCAACCTGCGCGCCCTGCTGGATAAGTGCGGTTGCGATGGCTTTACCCAAACCACCTGAAGCACCCGTTACCAATGCGCGTTTGCCAGTTAGATTAAACATGTGTGCTCCCTTAAGCTGTTTTCAAAAATGCTTCGATGTCTTGCGGCGTGTGAAGGGATGTCACGGCTACATCCTTATCAATGCGTTTCATCAGGCCAGCGAGAACAGTGCCCGAACCTGCTTCAATCGCGCTTGCAACGCCTTTTTCCTTCAAGGCCAGCATGCTTTCGCGCCAACGCACCGCGCCCGTTACCTGCGCGACCAATAATTTGCGGATTTCGTTCACATCGGTTTGCTCCGATGCAGTCACGTTCGCAATAACCGGCACAACAGGCGCGTTCATTTTCACTTCAGCCAACGCTTGGCTCATAACATCTGCGGCGGGCTGCATCAACGAGCAATGGAATGGCGCGCTAACGGGCAAAATAACCGAACGCTTAAAGCCCTTGGTTGCGGCGATGGCCACCGCGCGCTCAATCGCTTCCTTGTGGCCGGAAATCACAACTTGGCCAACGGAATTATCATTGGCTGCCGCGCAGACCTGACCCTGCTCCGCTTCCTTTGCAATTTCCGCTGCCTGCTGCATATCAACGCCCAGCAATGCCGCCATCGAACCAATGCCAGCAGGCACTGCCGCCTGCATTGCGCTGCCGCGCTTACGCAATAAACGCGCGGCATCCGCAATGCTGAATGTACCAGCCGCGCAAAGCGCCGCATATTCGCCCAACGAATGGCCAGCCACGTAATTCGCCAAACCGGAAATCTTCTTGCCGCCATCTTTTTCCAGGACGCGCACCACGGCCATGCTGACCGCCATAAGCGCGGGCTGGGTATTTTCGGTCATTTTCAAATCGGCATCATTGCCTTCGAACATCAACTGGCTGAGTTTTTGGGAAAGCGCGTCATCCACTTCCTGAAAAACATCCTTTGCGGATTGGAATGCGCCGCACAGTTCCTTGCCCATGCCGATGGCCTGACTGCCCTGCCCTGGAAATAATAAAGCCCGTTTCATTTTCGTTGTGAATCCTTGTGTAAAAACCATGCTAATCAAGTCACTTGCGCACCCTGTGTCAAGCCTGTCTAATGACATATATATTTGGTGCTGGCGCGACTGCTCCGGGCTTCGCCCAACCGCATATGCTATTTAAGGAACTACCATGATAATCATTACCGGCGGGGCTGGATTCATCGGTTCATGTTTGGCGGCTACCCTCGAAAAAGCAGGGCTTGGCCCGATTGTGATTTGCGACCTGTTAGGCCATGCGCAAAAGGATGGCCAGAAATGGCGCAACATTGCCAAGCGCACCTTGCACGACATCATCACGCCCGACCAGCTTTTCCCGTTTTTGGATGCGAACCAGAAAAGCATTGATATGATTTACCACATGGGCGCGATTTCCAGCACGACGGAAATGGACGTTGATAAGATCGTTGCCAACAACTTCCGCCTGTCGAAAGATTTATTTATGTGGTGCTGCGATAAGCGCAAGCGGCTTATCTATGCATCATCCGCCGCAACTTACGGCGATGGCAAACAGGGCTTTGATGACAAGGATGATCTGGCAAGTTTGAAAAAACTGCGTCCATTAAATCCATATGGCTGGAGCAAGCACGCGTTTGACCAGTTTATTACCCAGACACGTGAGGAAGGCGAAAAATTCCCAGCGCAGTCGGTTGGATTAAAGTTTTTCAATGTGTACGGCCCAAATGAATATCATAAGGAAGGCCAGCGTTCGGTTGTGCACCAGATTTTTCCGGTCGCGCAAGCGGGCGAACCCTTCTCCCTCTTTAAATCGCACAACCCCGATTACGTGGATGGCGGGCAATTGCGCGACTTTATTTGGGTGCAAGACTGCGTGGATGTGATGGTTTGGCTTTACCACCATCCGCGCGTGAATGGCCTGTTCAATGTGGGCACGGGCGAATCGCGCAGCTTTGTGGATTTGGCGCAGGCAGTTTATATTGCGTGCGGCAAGGAACCCAACATCATCTACCGCGATATGCCGGAGGAACTGCGCAAACATTACCAATACTTCACCCAAGCGCACATGGCGAAATTGAAAGCTGCCGGGTACACCAAACCCTTCACCTCGCTGGAAGATGGCATCGGCGCATATGTGAAAGAATATCTCGCAACACCTGACCCCTATTGTTAACATCACCCCATGCAATACGATATCATTCAAAAACTTGAAACCCTGCCCAGCAACCCGATATTGGTTGTGGGCGACGTGATGCTTGACCGCTTTATGTATGGGCAGGTTGACCGTATTTCGCCCGAAGCCCCCATTCCGGTCATGCGGTATGTGCGCGAAACCTCGATGCTTGGCGGCGCGGGCAACGTGGTGCGCAACTTGGTTAGCTTGAAGCAACGCTGCGATTTAATCGCGGTGATTGGCGCAGACCCAGCGGGCTTTGAAATTGCCAAGCAATTATCGCAAGACGAAGTTGTTACCCCCCATTTGCTGACCGATAAAGACCGCCCCACCACCATTAAAACGCGTTTTGTGGCTGGTATTCAGCAGGTGTTGCGTTGCGACGTTGAACGCGCCGAAAATCTGAATGCCGCAATTGAAGAACAGGTGGCGGTGCGCCTGCGCCTCGCGGTTCCGCAAGTCGCTGCGGTGATTTTATCCGATTACGCGAAGGGCGTTTTAACATCCAAAATTATTTCGGATTGCATAAGCTTAGGTAAACAACACAAGAAGCCTGTCATCATCGACCCCAAGGGCCGCGATTATACGCGTTACACCGGTGCCGATGTGGTCACGCCAAACCGCAAGGAATTGGCCGAAGCAACGGGCAATGAGATTAAGACGGTTGAAGATGCCGTAAAAGCATCCCGCGCGCTTATCAATAAATACCGTTTTGGCGCGGTGCTGGCGAAACTTGGCGGCGACGGCGTATGCCTGGTGATGGACGGCAAAGACCCGATGCATATCAAGGCGACGGCACGCGAAGTATTCGACGTATCGGGTGCGGGTGATACCGTGATTGCCGGTTTTGTTACCGCGATTTCTGCGGGCATGAGCATGGAACAGGCAGCGCACATCGCGAATGAAGCGGGTTCGATTGTGGTGAGCAAGGTGGGTACGGCGACGGTTACGGTTGATGAACTCATCAACAATC
This sequence comes from Alphaproteobacteria bacterium, assembly GCA_021732145.1. Taxonomy (GTDB): domain Bacteria; phylum Pseudomonadota; class Alphaproteobacteria; order UBA9219; family RGZA01; genus RGZA01. The sequence goes on along the minus strand of JAKFVN010000025.1, from coordinate 2,275 downwards.
TGCGCCAGATTGAAGACCGCGATATCAATGAAAAAGTGCTCAGCCAGAATAAGGCGATTGAACTCGTGGAACGTTGGCGCAGACAGGGTTTGAATGTCGGCTTCACCAATGGCTGTTTCGATTTAATTCATCCGGGGCATATCTCCATCTTGCAGCAATCACGCAAGGCCTGTGACCGTTTGGTGGTTGGCCTGAACAGCGATGCATCGGTCAAGCGATTAAAGGGTCTTGAACGGCCTGTGCAAAATGAAAAGGCGCGCGCAACCGTTTTGGCAAACCTCAACCCCGTTGATCTGGTCGTGATTTTTGGCGAGGACACGCCGCTGGAGCTCATCAAGGCATTGCGCCCCAACGTGCTGGTCAAGGGCGCGGATTACACGATTGATAAAGTGGTTGGCGCAACGGAAGTGCAAAGCTGGGGCGGGAAAGTTGTGCTTGCCAATCTGGTCGAAGGCCAAAGCACCACTAATACCATCAAGAAACTCAAATCATCCGGCTAACTTCATCGGTACATGAAAACCGTCATCAATTATCTTAAAGCGCAATCAGGCTCAGGAACGGGCGCAGGGCCTTCGGAAATCTTCGGCATTGATGTTGCCATCACCAGCTTTCTGAAAGCGCTGTTTCGTTATTCACGCGCCGCTGAATTTTTCTTTTTCCCCGGCAGCGATGAAAGCGCGGAAGAATTAAAAAATATCGCCCGCAGCGAGCGCATCGATTTCAGCCGCTGCGCGCTTGTTCCGGCCGCCAACCCATCTTACGCGATGCAGGATGTGGATGTAGTGTTCCGCCCCGACCCCAATATTGGCGACCATATCTGGCGGCGCATTCAAATGCAGGGCAAAGGGTATGCGGTTTCAACCATTGTGCATACCATGTCGGGCGAACGCATTGCCGATGTGACGATGCAGTATTTAACCGCGCCCACGCAGGCGGGCGATGCGATTATTTGCCCATCACGTGCCATTCGCGACAGCATCAAGGCATTGTGGGAAATCCAGAATGATTACTTGCAGCATCGTTTCCGCGGACACTTCACCTGCCCTGTTGATTTGCCGGTTATTCCGCTGGGCATTCATACGCAAAAGTTTTTGGGCTTCGCCACGCCGCAGCACCGCGCCGCGCAACGCGCCGCGTTGCGCATTAGCGACGATGAAGTGGTTATTCTTTACGTTGGCCGCCTGAGTTACGCGACCAAGGCACACCCGATTGCATTATTAAAAGCCGCCGAACTTGCCGCGCAGAAAGTCGCGCCCAAAAAAGTGCGGCTGGTGATGTATGGGTTCTTTAAACCAGAACTGATGGAGCCGGAATTCCATGCGCTGGCCAACGACATCTGCAAAACCGTGCAGGTTGATTTTGTGCTGAATAATGACCAGCGCTTCCCGGATGGGTTATGGGCATGCGGTGATATTTTCTCATCCCTCATCGACAATATTCAGGAAAGCTTTGGCTTTACCCCAATTGAAGCGATGACCTGCGGCCTTCCAGCCGTGGTCAGCGATTTTGACGGATACCGCGACGGCGTGCGCGATGGCGTGGATGGCATTTTAATTCCAACCATCAGCATTGCGCCGGGCAATAACCTGGATGTGGCGACGCATTATTATAACATGCGCAATTACGGCGACTACCTTATCCGCAATAACCAAACGATTGCAGTGGATATTGATGCAGCTGCGGCTGCCTTCGCGCTGCTGATTAATGACAAGGAAAAACGGTTGGCAATGGGTGCATCGGGCCGCAAACGCGCAACCGAAAACTATGACTGGAAGACGATTATTCCCGCGTATGAAGATTTATGGGAAGAACAGGCGCGCAAACGTAAAAGTGCGCATGTGGGCAATCCCGTTCCTAATTACTGGCCAGCGGCGCATCCGGCATACCCCGACCCATCCAACATGTTTGCAGGCTTCCCGAGCCAGCATTTGCAGCCCAATGACCGTCTGGAAATTCTGGCCAAGACAGCGGATATTGAGCTGATTGCACGGCACCGCATGAACATGTTTGGCATGGATATGCTGCTGCCCGAAGAAACCATGAGCAAAATCATGGGGGTCTTGTACCACACGACGCAGGAAAAAAAGCACCCGTCGCTGTTTGAAATTCAGCAAGGGATTGGCATTGACGATACGCCGCGTTTCATGCGCACGATTACATGGTTTTTGAAAATGGGCTTAATGCGGCTGCACCGCGCACAAGGATAAAAATGTCTGAAACGACTTTCATCATCCTGTTCAAAATTATCGTTGGCATTTTGGTGGGCGGAACCCTG
>JAKFVN010000027.1:36116-40918 GCA_021732145.1 Alphaproteobacteria bacterium | reverse complement strand
GTCACGCTGATACTCTTGCCAACACCTACATTCTTATTGGCGAAGTTCGCCGCGCCATAGCTGGTGGTGAACACATCCCCCGCCACGCGGTCATCGCTGAAGCTTACGCCGGCGGTCGTATTACCATTATACACTTTATCAGCACCGGTCGCGCTGATGGTCAGGCCGCGCTGGGAAATGTTTGCAGATGCACTTGCCGTTGTATTGAAGGTGTAGTTGCCTGCATCGCCCGTTGAAATACTGATGCCCGATACGCTGATGCTTTTGCCCACGCCCACATTCTTGTCTGCAAAATCTGCGCTGCCATAGGTTGTGGTGAATACATCACCCGCCACGCGGTTGTCATTTAATGTTACGCCTGCGGTTGTCAGGCCGTTATACACTTTACCTGCACTCGTTGCGGTGATGGTCAATGCACGTTGCGTGATATCGGCTGCGGCGCTTGCCGTTGTATTAAAAATATAATTCGCCGCATCACCCGATGCGATATTGATGCCAGCAATGCTGATGGCCTTGCCACTGCCCACATTCTTATCACCAAAGGTGCCGGCATAGGTTGTGGTGAACACATCGCCCGCCACGCGGTCATCGGAAAGATTTGCGGTCGCGGTTGTCAAGCCATCATACACCTTATCAATACCAGTTGCGCTGATGGTGAGCGTGCGCTGCGTAATATCGGCGGATGCATTCGCGGTGGTGTTGAAGCTATAGTTCGCGGCATCACCCGATGCGATATTGATGCCCGTTACGCTAATCGCCTTGCCAATGCCCACATTCTTATTGGCGAAGTTCGCCGTGCCATAGCTGGTGGTGAATGTGTCGCCCGCGACGCGGTCATCGCTGAAGCTTACGCTGGCGGTCGTATTACCATTATACACCTTATCAGCGCCGGTCGCTGAAACCGTCAATGCGCGCTGCGTGATATCGGCGGATGTTGAAGCGGTAGTGTTAAACAAGTAATTTGCTGCATCACCGCCGGTAATGTTCAGGCCAGTCACGCTGATACTCTTGCCAACACCTACATTCTTATTGGCGAAGTTCGCCGCGCTATAGCTGGTGGTGAATGTGTCGCCCGCCACGCGGTCATCGCTGAAGCTTACGCCGGCGGTCGTATTACCGTTATACACCTTATCAGCGCCGGTCGCGCTGATGGTCAGGCCGCGCTGGGAAATGTTTGCAGATGCACTTGCCGTTGTATTGAAGGTGTAGTTGCCTGCATCACCCGATGCGATATTGATGCCAGTAATGCTGATGGCCTTGCCAGTGCCTACATTCTTATTGGCGAAGTTCGCCGCGCCATAGCTGGTGGTGAATGTGTCGCCCGCGACGCGGTCATCGCTGAAGCTTACGCCCGCAGCGGCATTGCCGTTATACACCTTATCAATGCCTGTTGCGGTAATGGTCAGGCTGCGCTGCGTAATATCGGCGGATGCATTCGCGGTGGTGTTGAAACTATAGTTCGCGGCATCACCCGATGCGATATTGATGCCAGCAATGCTGATGGCCTTGCCAATGCCCACATTCTTGTCGCCAAAGGTAGCGCTGCCATAGCTGGTGGTGAATACATCGCCCGCCACGCGGTCATCGCTGAAGCTTACGCCCGCAGCGGCATTGCCGTTATACACCTTATCAATACCTGTTGCGGTAATGGTCAGGCTGCGCTGCGTGATATCGGCTGCGGTACTTGCCGTTGTATTAAAAGCATAGTTCGCCGCATCGCCTGTTGTGATATTGATGCCCGTAATGCTGATGGCCTTACCGTTACCCACATTTTTATTCGTGAAATTCCCGGTGTAGGTTGTATTGAACACATCGCCCGCCACGCGGTCATCGGAAAGATTTGCGGTCGCGGTTGTCACGCCATCATATATTTTATTGATACCAACGGCGCTGATAGTCAATGCGCGCTGCGTGATATCGGCCGCGGTGCTTGCTGTTGTTGCATAGCTATAATTACCGCTATCGGTTCCGGCCAGATTAATTCCTGTAACGCTGATGGCTTTGCCAACACCCACATTCTTATTATCGAAATTACCGGTGTAATTGATGGTAAATACGTCACCCGCCACGCGGTCATCGCCAAAGGTTACGGCCGCAGCGGCAAGGCCATTATAAATCTTGTTTACGCCGGTTGCGCTGATGGTCAGTGCGCGCTGCGTGATATCGGCTGATGCGCTGGCGGTTGCATTGAACGTGTAGTTGCCCGCATCACCTGTTGTGAGGCTAATGCCCGCGACGCTAATCGCCTTGCCAGTGCCCACATTCTTGTCGCCAAAGGTGGCGCTGCCATAGCTGGTGGTGAATGTGTCGCCCGCCACGCGGTCATCGCTGAAGCTTACGCCCGCAGCGGCATTGCCGTTATACACCTTATCAATACCTGTTGCGGTAATGGTCAATGCGCGCGGCGTGATTTCTGCCGTGGTGCTGGCGGTTGTGTTAAACGTGTAATTGCCAGCATCTGTATTCGTCAGATTAATGCCGCTTACATTTACAGCCTTGCCTGCGGCCACATTCTTATCAAGGAAGCTTGCGGTGGTGTATGATGTGGTGAGGATATCGCCCGACACGCGGTTATCGCCCAGATTGACGGTCGCGGCCGTTAAGCCATTATAGACGCGGTCAACGCCTGCGGCACTGATGGCCAGCGGGCGCTGCGTAATCGTAAGCCCCGTTGGCGCAGCGAAATACGTGATGCTGTAATTGCTTGCAAGGCCGGATGTGAAAGTTGCGCCATTCGCCGACAGCGCCCACGGCGTTGCGCGGTAATTGTAATTACCGGATGATGAAAGCGTTGCATTGGTTGTCAAATTCAGCGTGGCAGCATCCGTGCCATAGAACGAACCGCTTGCAATCGTATATGCGCTGCCCAATGGCGCGTTGCCATAGGTGCGGGTTTGATCACTCACCTGCAATGCAATGGCACGCTGGCCAACGGTCAGGCCTGTTGGCGATACGTAATTAAAGCCATAACCAAGGTTGGATGAGAATGTGCTGCCGTTATTGGTAATGGTGAAGCCGGTGCCCGCATTGTTGCCCTGCACATAGCTGGTCTGGAAGTTACCCACGCCGCCCACGATACCTTGTGATGAATCCAGCGCATTCAAATAACCCGATGTTTGCAGCGTATAGCCCGTTGGCGGGATAATCGCGTCACCATAGTTATAGCTTTGCGGGTCAATCGTCACATCAAGCATTGGCGTATAGGAATACATCAAGCCATTGCCCGTGCCCGCAAAGGTTGGGCAGGCGCCAAGCGTGCATGTATAACGGTTGAACGCATTGCTCATGGATTCTTCGCCCGTGGTATCGGTCGGGTTCGTGCTGTAAACCAGCCAACGGCCACCCGCACCAGTGGAGAGCGGGTTTGCACCCGCGGTGTTGGTGAAATTGCGGCCCGCTGAAATGATAATCGCATTCGATGTGGTATTAGTGGTGGCGATGGTATTGGTCAGTAATACGTCGCGGCCTGCGTTAATAAGAATTGTATCTGCGCTGGTCATTGCAACGGTGGATGCAAAATCATTACCCGTGATGAAGGTCACAGGGTCACTCCATGCCGCCTTGGAATTGGTGAGAGCGCCTGCGCCCGTGCTGCCGAATACGAGCGAACCCCAACCATTCACAATCCGCGTGACTTCTGCGGTGCTGAGGTTAAAGCCAGAGCCTGTCGCAGCATCCGTCTGCGCTGTATTCAAATTCACTGCGCGGGCGGCTGTTACCGGTGCCATTGTCAATGTGCCCGTACCATTCAAGTTTGCGCTAACGGTGACATTGTCCGCATTCACTGTCAGGTTATTAAGCGCCGCCGCACCGCCCACAATGCCCGAGAACGTAACAGCGCCGGTGCCTGAGCTTACGACAAGGTTTTCTCCTGCGCCGCCTGCTGTGCCATTAATGGTGGATGAGAACGTGATGGCCGCGTTGGTGGTAGAAACATTGAGCGTCTGGCCTTCGGTAATCACAATCGCATTGCTGAATGTCATCGCGCCATTGCCGCTGATATTACCGGACATAGACGTGCTGGTATTATTCTGGATGCTGACAGTGCTTGATGAATTAAGATCGCGTGCAATCACAAGATTGTTGAAGCCCTGAACCGTGATGGCACCGAATGTTGCGCCCTGGCGGATAAGGTTGGTGCTATCCAGCGTTAAGCTGGGGCGCGTGCCGTTAATACCGGAGGTCAGCGACAACGCACCCGTACCTACCGACAAAATGCCGTTCATGTAGAAATTACCAGTGCCGCCCGTTGTATTATTGGCAGCGCCCATCGTGATGCCGCCTGCTGCGCCGCTGGTAATCTGGCGCGTGGCGTTCAGTGTTAAATCACGCTGGGAAATAATAGTCACGTTACCTGATGCCGTCAGGCTTCTGTCAATCGTCAAATCCTGGAAGCCTTGAATGGAAATCACGCCAAGGTTCGCGCCTTGCTGCGTGAAGTTGGCGGACGACATGGTGTAGGATGGGCGCGTGCCGTTAATGCCGGACAGCAGTGTCAGCCCGCCCGTGCCCACCGACAGATTTCCGCTTAGCGTCAAATTGCCCGTGCCACCCACCACATTGTTGGCTGCGGTTAAAATCAGCGCGCCAGCCGCGCCGGTGGCAATGGTTTGTGATGCATTCAATGTCAAATCGCGCTGCGTTTGAATAGTGATACCTGCATTGCCCGGAATGTTCATCGCAACGGTTACGTCCTGGTAGCCCGTGATGCTGGTGGCACCCACCGTTGCGCCAAGCAATGCCAGCTTGCTGCTATCAAGCGTCAAACTTGGACGCGTGCCGTTGATGCCCGATAGCAATGT
>JAKFVN010000027.1:0-36016 GCA_021732145.1 Alphaproteobacteria bacterium | reverse complement strand
TCATCGCAACGGTTACGTCCTGGTAGCCCGTGATGCTGGTGGCACCCACCGTTGCGCCAAGCAATGCCAGCTTGCTGCTATCAAGCGTCAAACTTGGACGCGTGCCGTTGATGCCCGATAGCAATGTCAACGCGCCCGTTCCGATGTTGATGGTGCCGCCTAATGTTAAGTTGCCTGTACCCGTTATAACTGCGTTGGCCGCGCGCAAGCTTACGCCGCCCGTTGCGCCGGTTGTGATGGTGCTGGTCGCATTTGTAATCACATCACGCTGCGCCAATACCGTGAACACCCCTGCGCCGCCAACGGTTACGGTCTGGCCGGAGCTGAGAACAAAGTCACGCTGCGGGTTGATGGTGATGTTACCGCTGCCGGTTATCGCCTTTGAAACCGTCACATCCTGATAACCGTCGATGGTAACCACGCCAACGGTCGCGCCGTTTTGCGTATAGGTTGTATTATCAATCACGAAGGATGGGCGCGTGCCATTGATACCTGAGCGCAATGTCAGCGTGCCCGAACCAACCGCAAGATTACCGCTAAGGTTCAAGTTACCAGTGCCCGTTACGACGTTGTTCGCCGCCTGCAATGCAATGGAACCGGTTGTGCCCGCGCTAATCACGCTGGTTGCAGCCGTGGTGATATCACGCAGCGCCAAAATGGTGATGGCAGAAGCCGAATTGGTTGAAAGCGTGAAGCCAGAGTTCAATATGAAATCACGTTGCGGTGAAATGGTAATGGTGCTGTTGCCGGGGAAGCTCATCGCAACGGTTACGTCCTGGTAGCCCGTGATGCTGGTGGCACCCACCGTTGCGCCAAGCAATGCCAGCTTGCTGCTATCAAGCGTCAAACTTGGACGCGTGCCGTTGATGCCCGATAGCAATGTCAACGCGCCCGTTCCGATGTTGATGGTGCCGCCTAATGTTAAGTTGCCTGTACCCGTTATAACTGCGTTGGCCGCGCGCAAGCTTACGCCGCCCGTTGCGCCGGTTGTGATGGTGCTGGTCGCATTTGTAATCACATCACGCTGCGCCAATACCGTGAACACTCCTGCGCCGCCAACCGTTATGGCGTTTCCAGATGACAGGATGAAATCGCGTTGCGGGTTGATGGTGATGTTGCCGCTGCCCGTGAAGTTCTTGGAAACGGTCACATCCTGGAAGCCGTTGATGGTCACAACGCCAACCGAACCTGTCAATTGCGTGTAGGTTGTGTTGTCAATCGTCCATGATGGGCGCGTGCCATTGATGCCGGATGTAAGCGTGAGCACGCCCGTGCCCATCGACACATTGCCGCTAAGCGTCAGATTACCGGTGCCAGCAACCGAATTATTCGCTGCTTGTAAAATCAATGAACCCGTATTGCCACCTGAAATGGTCGCGCCGGATGCAACGGTAATGTCACGCAGCGCCAAAATGGTGATATTGGATGCAGCCGTCGTGGTCAGCGTTGCGGAATTGTTCAGCGTGAAGCTTTGCTGCGGTGAAATGGTGATGGCGCCGCTGCCTGTGATGTTACGCGCAACCGTTACATCCAGCATGCCGGTGATGCTGATGGCGCCAATGGTTGCGCCAAGCGGCGTGAGCGTTGTGGAATTGAGCGTGAGCGATGGACGCGTGCCGTTGATGCCGGACACAAGCGTCAACGTGCCTGTGCCAATCGAAAGGTTGCCATTGATGGTAAGATTACCTGTGCCCACAATGGCGTTATTCGCGGCTTGCAGCGTAATCGAACCTGTTGCGCCGGTGGTAATGCCGCCCGTTGCGTTGATGGTGATGTCACGCTGCGCGAGCGACAAGAACGTACCGCCCGTGGTTATCACTGCGCCTGCGCTAACAATGAAATCGCGCTGCGGTGAAATGGTCACGTTACCGCTGCTGGTCATGTTGGTTGCAACGGTTACATCTTGCATACCCGTGATGCTGACAACGCCAACATTCGCGCCAAGTTGCGAATAGGTTGTGCTGTTCAATGTTAAGCTTGGGCGCGTGCCGTTAACACCGGAAACCAGCGTGAATGTACCTGAACCCACTACAACCTTACCGCTGATGGTAAGGTTACCCGTACCCGCAACTGCGTTATTCGCAGCTTGCAGTGTCATGCTGCCAGCACTGCCGGATGAAACCTGCGTACCCGCGCCAATGGTAATATCGCGCTGCGCAAGGGATGAAAAGTTTGCGCCAGCGGTAATGCTTGCCGTGCCGCTGGTGATGAAATCGCGTGTCGGGTTAATCGCCATTGCGCCGGTTGATGAAATAACCGCGTTGCCGCTGATGAACGTATCACGCATCGACGCAACGGTCATTGCTGCGCTGCTTGCGATACTGGTTGAAAGCGTGATGTCCTGGAAACCGCTAAGCGTCATCGTGCCAATCGTCGCGCCAAGCTGCGTGAAGGTTGACGAGCTGAGCGTAAGGTTCGGACGCGTGCCGTTGATGCCGGATAGAAGCGTAAGCGCGCCAGTGCCTGTTGAAATGCTGCCGCTCAGCGTGAAGTTACCGGTGCCGGCAGTTGAACCGCCCGCTGCTTGCAAATTCAAACCACCGGTTGCGGTGGATACAACGCTGCCGCCGGCGTTGATGGTGAAATCGCGCGGCGTGGTGATGGCAAGGGTGTAACCGGCATTGGTGCTGGTCAGGCTGCCGCCGGAATTGATGATAAGATCACGGCCCGATGTAATCGCCATAGTGCTTGCGGCGGTCACCACACCCGACAATGTCAAATCACGCACGGTTGTAATCGTCAATGCACCGCTAACGGTCATTGCGCGTGAGATGGTGAGGTCGTTAAAGCCAGTGATGCTGGTTGCACCGATGGATGCACCAAGCGGCGTGAGTGTTGTTGAGCTTAATGTCAAGCTTGGGCGCGTACCATTCACGCCCGACAGCAATGTCAGTGCGCCCGTGCCCACGGAAAGATTTCCGTTCAGCGTCAGGTTACCCGTGCCTGCGGTTGATCCACCGGCAGCTTGCAAGTTCAAACCGCCAGTTGATGTTGTCACGATGCTGCCGCTGGCATTGATGGTAATGTCGCGCGGCGCGGCAACCGTAACAACATACCCCGTGTTGGTGCTGGTCAGGCTTCCGGTTGCGGCGATGATGAAATCACGCTGCGGTGCCAGGTTGATGGTGCCGCTTGCGGTAATCGCACGTGATACGGTTACGTCCTGGAAACCGGTGACGCTGATATTGCCAATGGATGCGCCTTGCTGCGTCAGCGTGGTGGAACTCAGCGTGATATTCGGGCGCGTGCCGTTAATGCCGGAAAGCAGCGTCAGCGTGCCTGTGCCGATGGAAAGATTTCCGCTCAGCGTCAGGTTACCCGTGCCGGCGGTTGAACCATTGGCTGCCTGCAAGCTGATGCTGCCCGATGCGCCCGTGGTAATGCCGGAGCTGGCGTTGAGCGTAATATCACGCTGCGCCAAAATCGAAATCAGCGAAGATGCGCCGGTGCTGGTCAAGCTGCCCGCTGCCGTCAGCGTAATATCACGCTGCGGGCTGATGGTAATATTGCCGTTGCTGGTAATGGCGCGCGCAATGCTGATATCCTGGAAACCGCTGATGCTGACCGTGCCAAGCGACCCGGCATTTTGTACCAGCGTTGTATTGTTCGCGGTATAATTCGGGCGCGTGCCATTAATGCCGGATACCAATGTCAACCCACCGGAACCCACCGAAAGATTTCCGTTGATAGTCAAGTTACCCGTGCCACCTACTACGCCGTTCGCTGCGCGCAAATCCATCGTGCCGGTTGCGCCCGTCGTCAATGTGCGGGTTGCGTTCAACGTCATATCACGGTTCGCCAGCATGGTGATGGAACCGCCTGTTGAAACGTTCGCCGCGATGGTGATGCTACCCGCTGCCGCGATATTCGCATTGAGCGTGATGTTACCCGTACCCGCATTGGTAATCGTGTTATTGACGATGATGTTATTCGAAGCCGTAACGGTCAGCGCGTTGGAACTGTTCCATGCCACCGCATCAACAAAGGTGATATTTCCCGTGCCCCCTGAACCCGCCGCGCTGGTGATGGTGACGGCACCGCTTGCCAATGCATTTTGCAACGTGGTGACATTCAGGTTCGATGCGCCATTGCCCGTTGAATCGAATGGCGAGGATGCCGTGATGTCGGCATCCATCGCGGTGCTGATAGTGACATCCGTTGGATCAAGGAGCAGCATACCGTTGGCCCCATGGCTTGCATGGGTGTTCACGGTACCGTTGAAGCCCAGCCAGTCCTTACCGGAAATTTCGATGAAGCCGCCATTGCCGCGAATGCCTGTCGCGCTGACATCGGCATGGCCATAAAACGCCGTACCGTTATTCGACCATGTGATGATGCGGCCAGCGTTACCCGCATCGGAACTTGCAACCATCATCACGTTCTTGTCGATGAACACGCGGGATGCCGTTGGCACATTTCCGTTTGGCGACATACCCGCGTAATACGCCGCAAAGAACGCAGCCGTTGGCGATTTGTTGAGTGCGGAATAACCGCCAGCCGTATTGCCCCATTCAACGGCCGTTACGGGCTTATCAAGCATGCCGCGATACGCGCCGCCACGATAATCGCCGCCAACCAGAATTTCGCCAGCGCCCGCATTGCCCGAAACATCCACGCGCGTGCTGTTCATAAGCGCGATGCGGTTGCCGATGATGTGGATCGCGCCGCCGGTTTGACCTGTGGCAAGGCCGGATGCGTCAATCAACCCATCGATAATCACATCGCTGACATTGTTGCCGGCGATTAAAATTTTGCCGCTGCTAGGGCCGTTATTGTGTTGCAGCGGAATTGTTTTGGCAGAGATGGTTCCCTTGCCGTTAATCACGCTATCGATAATATTTTTACCGGCGGCGGCCGTCATTGCAACCAGACCACCATCGGCGTTGATTACGCCTGTATTGCTGACGAGTTGCTTGGTTACATTGTCACTGACCGCAACTTCCAAAAGACCGTCGCCATAGAAATCTACCGTTGCCGTATCGCCGGAAGCCAGATGCACACGGCCCAAACGCGCCGCAATGACACCGCGGTTTTCAACACGGGGTGCAACAAAGCCAACTAAACCCGCATCTTTTGCGGTAATCGTGCCTTCATTGATAATTTGCGCATTGGGGTTGCTGCTGGGTTTATCAAACACCAGCTTGCCGCCTGCCATGAACTGTTCGTTACGGATATCGGATGTTGTTGCGATAAGGCTGTTAACGTCAACCTGTGCGCCGCGGCCAAACACCACGCCGTTCTGGTTGACGATAACAATATTACCGTTTGCGCTTAACTGGCCATCGATACGGCTGGCACCGCCGCTATTCACGCGGTTCAGCGCAATTGAACCGGTATTTGGCTGTTGGAATTCCGTGCGTTCATTGGGCGCAATGTCGAAACCACGCCAGTCAATAACCGCGCGATCCGTGTGTTGATTGATGCGCACCGTCGATGCATTACTGCTGATTGTTGCCGAACCGGCACTAACAACACCGCCCTGCGGATTTGCACGCAAGGGTATTGCGTGGGTGAAAATCAACCACGCGCAAAGGCATCGCAAAAATTTATTCCAGAATGGATTTCTCCACCAGGAATTCCGATTCGATTTAGCCACAGAAAAATCCGCTCATGAAAAGGCGTTTTATTTCGAGAAAACAAGCCTTTAGGATAAGCGGAAAAGGTTAAAATTTTTGGTTGAACTGCATCATTATTCGAGGGAAATAACGGTCATTCCCATACAATGGTGCGAGTTGGGAATGGTTAATCGGCATGGCGAAGCCAAGATTGGCACTTTGCCCCCATTCCGTGGCAAATCGCATACCTAGCCCTGCTGAAGACGCGGAATCGCTCTTAACTTGGCTAATATCATCGTTAAATACGGCACCGTAATCAATAAAAGCATAGGGTTCGAGGTTAATGGGCCTTAACGAACGCACCCCTCCATAACGAACTTCCAATCCGGTTGCGAAACCATTATCGCCAACCAATTCGGAGGAATCAAAGGCTCTTCCGAACCCCTCTCCCCCATAGCCAAACTCCTCGGATGAATAAAGCGGGCCCGAAGCCAATTGACCTGAAAACTTAATCAACCCAGACCAGTCATCAGTAATTTCCTGCAAGCGCGCGATTGAAATTTCTGCCTTCGTAAAATCGGGCGTCGCCTGGCCGCGCGATAAATTCAATTCACCCGGCTGGCTTGCGCCGAGCCAATCAAGCCCCTGGCTTAATTTAAAATTCACGACATTCGATCCATGCCAGTCATCGGAACGGTCATAGGAAAAACCAACACGCAGGGCACGCACCTGCTCGCGCGTCAATGGCGTTCCCAGAATATCACTCGTCACATTGCGGCCATCCAGCGCTATCATCAGCGCAAGGTTTTCCTGCCGCTGGCGTATCCATTGATACTTCACGCCAACGCTGACATTCAGCGCCAAGCTGTCGATGTCGAGCGGTTCAAGCGTGTAAGCCGGATGCGCCCGCGTCACGCCCGCATCAAGATTTACAATTGTATCCGGCAGCGCGGTGAATGAATTACGGATGGAGCCGTAATTGAGCAGCGACGGATCAACGCTGGTCAGCCCATAAAAACTTGTTTGATTAAGCGGTGCCATGCTTCCGCTAACCGACATGCTTCCTGCATGCGGCCCCAGGAATCGCGAGCCTGAATTATCAAATCCGATCGACGCAGCGATGGATGTGTCTTGAGGGATGAGCGTGAGCATGCTCGCGCCGTCTTCTGCGCCGGGAAGCGCTGATAATACTGCTCTGAAGCTTTGTCCGGGCAGGTCGTTAAGGCGCAACAACACGCTTTCCAAGGTAGCAGAGGTGAGCGGTTTTTCATTCTTAATGCGCTCGATATAACTGCGCACGACATAATTGCTCTGGCTGGCATCGGTCAGCACCACTTCCTTGATGTACCCTTCGCGCACGCAAATGCAAACCGTATCGCCTTTGATGGTGTCGGTATCAACCGTTGCGCGTGATAAAAAATATCCGGCTTCACGGTAACGCGCGCTCACCGCATCAGCCATCGCATAGGCTTCTTTCAGCGTTACGGTTTTACCCAAACGGTCTGCGAATGGTTCGCGCAATTCGTCCTGCGTGAATGCAGTTGCGCCTTCAAAAACAACCTTGTTCAGGATAAAGCGTTTCTGCTCTGCACCCGTTGGAGCATTATTCTTTGGCGCGGGCGTAATTTTAACCGGCGGTGGCGCTTTTTTTAAGATGTCATCGGTTGATAGCGGGATGCTGCGCTCGATGCGCGATGGATCAGCAGGGCCCGGGACGCGCGGCTGCGATACATCATGGGTTTGTGCCCATGCTTGCCCTGCGCCGAACACAGCGAAGGCAAAAATCAACATCCATTTATACAATTCACGAAACCGCATTAAGCCATAAGCATACGAATCTGAGGACATATCACGCTAAATGACACATTAAGAAGGGTCAATCAGACCTCCTCCCTGCCCTTCACTTCATGGTGGATAAGGCGGTGGATAAATGATGTGAACTGTTCAGTGGATAAATTTGTGGATAAATGCAGCGATAATTGTGTGCATCTTGTGAATATTACTTTTTATGCTCGCTTTATGAAACGATTGGCATCTCCATATGGAGATTGGCACCTTAAACCAAGCAGAGTATGGCTGCAAAGTTCAAGGAGAGTATTTATGAAAATTCACGACTATCTCAAAAAAAATCGACGCATGTCGTTATTTGATGAGATGAAACTTACCCTGCTCACTCCCAGTGAAATCGAAGAAGCGACGTTTTACGCATCGCTGAAAGATCAATGCCTGACCAAAGACAGCGTCATGCATTCGGAAACCGACGAATTGAAACAAGCAGCTTAACCACCCACCTTAAACAACAAAAAAGGAACATCCCATGAATTACCCAACTGGCAGTCAAACCGTTCTTGTTATCGCGGCAGTCATCATTCTTGCTGGCCTTGGTTACTATGCCTTCAACGGCACCGATCAACGCACCACCGCAGAGCATGTTGGCGATGCCATCAGCAATCTTCCAAACGGTGTCGACCGCGCCGCCAAAGAGCTGAACGATAAAACCCCGGCTGAAAAAATTGGCGATAAGGTCAAGGACGAACTTAAGAAATAAAATAATTGCCCGCAGTCATCGCAACGGCTTAATCCTGCACGGGATTAAGCCGTCGTGCTGCGTGCTCACCGCTTGACAGCGTATCCTGCAACGGCAACTCTTGGTGACGCGATCACCGGAGAATCTCTTTCAGCATGGCCGATTTTGACATCACGATTATTGGCGGCGGCATTAATGGCACCGCGATTGCGCGTGATGCAGCGGGACGTGGTTTGCGCGTGGTGCTGGTTGAACAAAACGATTTAAGTTCCGGCACATCATGGACATCATCAAAACTTATTCATGGCGGCCTGCGTTATGTGGAGCAAGGTGCGTTTCGTTTGGTGCAGGAAGGCCTGCGCGAACGCAGCATTCTTTTGAAAATGGCACCGCATATTATTTGGCCAGCGCGGTTTATTCTGCCGCATCATTCCGGATTGCGCCCTGCTTGGATGCTGCGTATCGGGTTATTCATTTATGATTTACTGGCGGGAAAAAATTTATTGCCCGGTGCACGCGGTGTTGATTTAACAAAAGATGAAGCAGGCGGGTCTTTACAATCACAATATCACACAGGCTTTGAATATTCCGATTGCTGCGTGGATGACGCACGGCTAGTGGTATTGAATGCGGTTGATGCGGCAGAGCGCGGGGCCGACATTCGCACCCGTACCCGTTTTGAAAAAGCGGCGCGCCAAGGCAATGAATGGCAAATTCAATTGAACAGCGCAGGCACGCCAAGCAGCATTACATCGCGCATTCTCATCAACGCATCCGGCCCGTGGATTGAAGAAGTCAATGCGATGATGCCGCCGGAAATCCCGCGTGACCCTATCAAGCAAATCAAAGGCAGCCACATTGTGGTGCCAAAGCTGTTTAATCACGACAAAGCCTATATTTTTCAAAACACCGATGGGCGGATTGTATTTGCCATTCCATACCAGGCCGATTTCACATTGATTGGCACCACCGATGTCACCGTGGCGGGCGATCCGGCCGCGGCCGCCATTTCAGATGAGGAAATAGATTATCTTTGCACGCTGGCAAGCGGCTATTTCAAAACCAGCATCACCCGAAAGGATGTGGCGTGGCATTTTGCAGGCATTCGCGCGCTTTATGATGATCGTACATTGAAAGCCAAGGATTTATCACGCGATTATTTATTGCAACTGGATGGCGATGCAGCCAAACCGCCGCTGCTTTCCGTTTATGGCGGCAAGCTGACAGCCGCACGGCATCTTGCCGAAGTTGCGCTGGAACGTCTTGCGCCTTTTATGCCCAACACTAAACCGTGGACTGCCAATTCATCCCTTCCCGGCGGGGATTTTGCATGGGATGGATTTGCGCGAACAGTCAAAAACGCCCGTAAAAAATGGAATTTTTTAACTGAGCGCCATGCGGAACGTATGGTACGTGCATACGGCACGCGCATCACGAACATCATCGGCAATGCCGCCAGCATGGCGGGGATGGGCGAATGCTTTGGCGCGGATTTGACAGCAAATGAAGTTCGTTATCTCATGCAGCATGAATGGGCGCAAACAGCCGATGACGTATTATGGCTGCGCAGCAAGCTGGGATTACGTTTCACTGAAGCGCAAAAAGAGGCCCTTTCCAAGTTTATGATGAGCGAGACACCATGAGCAACGTTATCCTAGCCATCGACCAAGGCACCACATCATCCCGCGCGATGGTATTTGATAAGACGTTATCGCCAATCGCCGCATCCCAAAAAGAATTCAAGCAGCACTTCCCTTCCCCCGGGTTTGTCGAGCATGATGCGGAAGAAATCTGGAACACAGTTGTTGAAACCGCCAAAAGCGCGTTATCGCAAGCTAATGTCAACGCCAAACACATCGCGGGCATTGGCATTACCAACCAGCGCGAAACAACGGTGATATGGGATAAGACAACCGGCAAGCCCATTCATAACGCGATTGTCTGGCAAGACAGGCGCACGGCCGATGCATGCCAGACGCTTCGCCGGCAAGGGCATGAAGCGCTGATCAATAAAAAAACCGGTTTGCTGCTCGACCCGTATTTTTCCGCCACCAAAATAGCGTGGATACTCGATAATGTATTTGGCGCGCGCGATGGCGCGAATGCAGGCAAGCTTGCCTTTGGCACGATGGACTGCTTTTTGCTGTGGCGATTAACGGGCGGCAAGGTTCACGCAACCGATGCCACCAATGCATCGCGCACCATGCTGCTGGACATTCACACAGGTACTTGGGATGATGAATTATTAAAGTTATTCAACATTCCAAAAAATATTTTACCCGAAGTGCGCGATTGCTGCGCTGATTTTGGAACAACAACGTCCGATTTATTCGGCGTGCCTATTCCCATTTTGGGCATGGCGGGTGACCAGCAGGCCGCCACGATTGGCCAGGGCTGCTTCACCCCCGGCATGATGAAAGCCACGTATGGCACAGGTTGTTTTGCATTATTGAATACAGGCGAAAAAGCCATTCAATCCAAGAACAGATTGCTGACCACCATTGCCTATCAATTGGATGGAAGACGCACCTATGCGCTGGAAGGCTCGATCTTCATGGCGGGCGCAACCGTGCAATGGCTGCGTGATGGGTTGAAAATCATCAAGCACGCCAGTGATGCCGATGCGCTTGCCATCCAGGCAAACAGCGCTGAACAGGTTTACCTGGTTCCGGCATTCGTCGGGCTTGGCGCGCCGTGGTGGAATGCCAATGCGCGCGCCAGCATCACTGGCCTTACGCGCAATTCCGGCGTGCCGGAAATCACGCGCGCGGCATTGGAAGCCGTTGGGTATCAAACCCGCGATTTACTGGAAGCCATGCACGCCGATTGGCCGGCTAATGCAAGCACCGTGCTGCGCGTGGATGGCGGCATGACAAAAAGCGAAATGACGATGCAATTTCTTGCCGATATTTTAAATGCGCCGGTTGACCGCCCGGTTGTGATGGAAACAACGGCGCGGGGCGCTGCATATCTTGCAGGACGCAAAGCGGGATTAATGCCGGACTTGCAAACATTTGCCGTGAACTGGCAACGCGACAAGCGATTTGAGCCAAGGATGGAAGCACGCCTTCGCAACCAAAAATGGGCTGGCTGGAAAGACGCGGTTCAGCGCACCATTGGGCCCGCTGACGCATGATTAGGCGCATTTTCTTGTCGAATGACCGGCATAAAGAAAGCATAAAGGCGCGCGTCACAATTATGTCTTAAACTGCGCTCAAAATTAATAAGGTAGGTTATGAATTCACGGCTTCAGTCACTTTTGAAATAATGCATAGAAACGCTTCACCCCATTTTGCAGCAGCAGCCACCCTTTTCTTGCTTCTCATGAGTGGCCCTGTTCATGCCGAAGACGATTACGACGGCTTTTGGGGCGACCCCCTTGCCACCAAGGAAGAAATCAAAAGCACGCCACTTAAAGGCTGCGATGCAAATATCGAAAAAGCCACTATGCTGACATTGGCCGATGCTGTTCGCTTGGCGCTGTGCCACAACCCGCAAACACGCGAAAGCTGGGCGAATGTTTTAACGCAATCCGCGCGGCTGGGCAGCGCGCGTTCGGCATACCTTCCGGATATAAATGGCAATGTCAGCTTAAACCGCGATATTGCGAATACCGCAAACAGCATCAGCTCGACGCTTAATCCATCCTTATCGCTTAGTTATCTGCTGTATGATTTTGGTGCGCGCGAAGCCAATACCGATGTAACGCAAAAAAGCCTGCTGGCAACGGATTACACGCATAACAGCACGTTGCAGAACGTTCTGTTTTCAACCATTCGTGCCTATTACCAGCTTTACTCAGCCGGCGCATCGGTTGCCGCCGCCAACGAATCTGTTGTTTCTACCAAATCAAGCGCGGATGCCGCAACCTTCCGTTACAAGGCTGGCGCAGCAGCGATTGCCGACCAATTATTGGCCGAAACAGCATATGCACAAGCCGTGCTGAAGATGGAGCAAGCGCGCAATACGCGTGAAATTGCCAAAGGCACGCTTGCCAATGCGCTTGGCCTTCGCCCCGATATTGATTTCGCAATGCCCGCCACCGCGCCCGATATGCTGCATGCCGATTTCAGCCAGACGGTATCCAGCATGCTGGATACCGCAAAAAAACAGCGCCCTGATTTGGCCGCCGCTGCCGCACAGGCCGAAGCCGGCAAAGCAAACATTGATTATCAGCGCGCGCAGGCACTGCCCACTTTCACGTTCACCGCTGGCCAGCAATTCAACCGCATCCTTGAAGGCACAGGCATCAACAATGATGGCTCGGTCGTTGGCGTAACCATGCGCGTGCCGCTTTTTACCGGTTTTGACCGCGATTACCAGATTAAAGCCGCCAAGCAGCAGGCCAACGCGCAAGCGGCCGCGCGTGAAACCATTGAAAATAAGGTTCTATTGGATGTGTGGACGAGCTATAATAATTACGACACCGCCAAGCATACTCTTAGCATGACCGATACATTAATCACTTCTGCGCGCAAATCCGAACAGGTTGCCCTTGGCCGTTATAAGGCTGGTGCGGGCACCATTACCGATTTGCTGAGCGCGCAAGCGCAACTGGCCGATGCCCGTCAGCAGCATGTGACAGCAGAATACTCGACGATGATCGCAAAAGCAGACCTGCTGCGCGCATTAGGGCAGTTGGATGAGCAATCAGTCAGCGAGCTTTCGGATAAGAAAAGCATTCCATGAAACAGCATAAGCGCATCATCTGGGGCAGCGCGATTTTTCTGATTGCCATTGCCGGCATCATTGGCGTGCAAATGGTTGGCAAGGATACGCGCACGCAATACACAACCGCCCTTGTTGACCGGGCTGATTTACAGCAAACCGTTTCATCAAGCGGCACATTAAACCCCGTTACCTTGGTCAGTGTGGGCACGCAGGTTTCCGGCGTGGTGCGCGAAATACATGCCGATTTTAATGACCATGTGACCGAAGGCCAGGTATTGCTGGGGCTTGATCAATCGCTTTTATTGGCGCAATCGCAGCAAAGCCAGGGCAACCTGGCCAGCGCGCAGGCCAGCCTGAAGCAGGCCAACGCAAATCTGGCGCGCACGCAAGCGCTGTTCAAAAAAGATTATATCGCGCGTGCCGATCTTGAGAAAGCCGAGCAGGATTTGGCAACCGCCGCCGCGCAAGTCAAAATTGCCGAAGGGCAAGTGGAACGCGACAAGGTCAATCTTAGCTATACCGTCATCCGCTCTCCCGTATCAGGCGTGGTGGTTTCACGCGATGTGGATGTTGGCCAAACCGTTGCTGCAAGCTTTCAAACCCCCACCCTTTTCAAAATCGCGCAGGATTTGAAAAAGATGCAGATTGATACAAACCTTTCCGAAGCCGATGTCGGCGATGTGAAAGAAGCGATGAAGGTCAAATTCACCGTCGATGCCTTTCAGGGCAGGAATTTTGAAGGCCAGGTTCGCCAAGTTCGCCTAAACCCCACCACCGTGCAGAATGTCGTGACCTATAATGTGGTGATTGATGTCAATAATGATGATTTATCGCTGCTTCCCGGTATGACCGCCTTTGTAACCATTATTGAGGATGAAAAGGCGAATGCGCTGCGCGTGCCCAATGGCGCGCTGACCTATCGTCCCAGCGATTCCAAATCGGATTGGAAAGCCAAATATGCCGAAGGCGCGAAAAAGCCGGTTGACCCCGGCGCAGCGCGCACGGCAGAAAAACGCGTGAAGGATGAAACCAAAGGTGCCGTCTTTATATTGGTGGATAATAAGCCCAAACGCATTTCCGTCAAAACCGGCATGAGCAATGGCAAATTCACCGAAATTGTCGCCAGTGAATCAAACGATGGCGAGCTGAAAGAAGGTGATTTGGTGATTACCGATGAATCATCACCCGATAAAAAACCAAAAACCAACCAATCACCAGGCGGCATGCGTGGCGGCCCGCCCCGGTTATTTTAACAGGTTTATCGCAGGCAAAGCTGATGCAGCAATCCCCATCGCCACTCGTTGTCGTCAATCATCTGTACAAGCAATATGAAAGCGATGCGGGCGTGGTAACCCCCGTATTAAAAGACGTGAACCTCACCATCCATGAAGGAGAATTTGTCGCGATTATGGGGCCGTCAGGTTCCGGCAAATCGACCTTTATGAATGTGCTGGGCTGTCTCGATGTGCAGACGGATGGCGATTATATTTTATCCGGCCAGGATGTGCGCCGCTTGAATAACGAGCAAGCAGCGGAGCTGCGCAACCGCGTGCTGGGCTTCGTGTTTCAGGGCTTTAATTTACTGCCGCGCCGCACCGCCGTTCATAATGTGGCCATGCCGCTGATTTGTGCGGGCAAGGAAAAGGTGGAATGGGAACCGCGCGCGATTGAACTCTTGAAAAAAGTCGGCCTATCGGAACGCCTGCATTCCATGCCCAATGAATTATCGGGCGGGCAGCAGCAACGCGTGGCGATTGCCCGGGCAATGGCAAACTACCCGCACGTAGTGCTGGCCGATGAACCCACGGGCAATCTTGATTCAACTACCAGCAACGACATCATGAATCTTTTTCGCGAGCTGAATGAAAAAGAAGGCATCACCATTATTGTGGTGACCCATGAACCCGATATTGCCGCCTACGCCAAACGCCTGATTAAATTCCGCGACGGCGTATTGGTGTATGATGGCACCGTGAATGATGCGGGGATTAACGCATGAGCATGACCAAGCAAGCCATTTTGGGCGAAGCATGGGTATCGCTGGGCGCGAACAAGATGCGCAGCTTCCTTACCATGCTGGGCATCATCATTGGCGTTGCATCGGTTGTGCTGATGCTTTCGATTGGCCAGGGCGTTCAGAACAAAATCCAGGATTCCATCAATTCGATGGGCAGCAATCTGTTCATTGTGCTGTCGGGTTCGGCCAGCACGGGCGGCATTCGCATGGGTTCGGGCAGCTCGCCCACCTTGAAAACATCGGATGCACAGGAAATCGCCGCATTGAACGGCGTGGTGGCAGCAGCGCCTGCCCTTCCCGGCAATGCGCAAGTCGTGTTCAATGCCAGCAACTGGGCCACGCAAATCACCGGCATCACGCCCGATTACCTGAAAGTGCGCGAATGGCATTTGCTGTCCGGCGCGAACATCAATGATGCCGATGTGCGCGGCGCAACGCGCGTGGCGGTATTAGGCACCACCACGGTTGAAAACCTGTTTCCAAGCCCGGATGAAGCGATTGGCAGCATCATCCGCATCAAAAACATTCCGTTTGAAGTCATTGGCATTCTGGAAAGCAAAGGCCAAAGCCTTGAAGGGCGCGATCAGGATGATGCCATATTCATTCCATTGACGACCGCACAGCGCAAGCTGTTCGGCAACCAATTCCCCGACAGCGTGCGGCAGATTATGGTGAAAGCGGAATCCGAAAAGGTCATGGATAAGCTTGAAAACGATATGCGCGATGCGCTGCGCGCAGCGCATCACCTGGCTGAACGCAGCGAAGATGATTTTAATATCCGCAACCTCACGGCCGTTGCAGAAAGCGCACAAACCACCGGCGAAGCCATGTCGCTGTTGCTTGGTTCCATCGCATCCATTTCATTGTTGGTGGGCGGTATTGGCATTATGAACATCATGCTTGTCTCCGTTACCGAACGCACGCGCGAGATTGGCATTCGCAAAGCCATCGGCGCGCATGAAAGCGATATCCTTCTGCAATTCCTGTTGGAAGCGGTGATGATTTCGCTAACCGGCGGAATTGTCGGCATGCTGCTGGGCTGCGCTGGCTCATTTATTGCGACATGGACATTGAAGGTGCAAACCGATGTCAGTCTGGTTTCCATCATCCTGTCATTTGTCGTTGCAGCGGCGGTTGGGATTTTCTTTGGCTATTACCCCGCACGAAAAGCCGCGCGGCTCAAGCCGATTGATGCGCTTCGTTACCAGTGACATGCTGGCAATCTTAATCAGTATAAGCGCTACATAAATATGCCTGTGATATGGGCAAAGGCTTATGACAGATTCTGTAAAAATACCGCCCGCTTGCCTTATTTCAGCCGAATTGCCAGCCCAGATTCAAAATCATCCGATACCTATCCTATCGGAGCCACATCAACAAAGGGTTCATACCATGCTTGCACTTCCTCGCTTCGTTCAATACTCCGCACTCGCCTTATTGCTTGGCACCAGCACGCTGGCATCACTTCCTGCGCATGCCGTTGTGAACAAAGGCGCACGCGTTCCTGAAGCAACCGCGCAAAAGCAGCATCATTCGCGTCATGGCGGAATCATGCGCAATGAAACCAAGCATCGGGAATTCAGCACGCGTGACCGCGTGGAAGCGCGCATCGCCGATTTGCATGATGCGATTGGCGTAACGCCTGATCAGGAATCCGAATGGCACGATGTGGCACAAGCCATGCGTGACAGCGAATCCGGGGTTGGCGAATTAATTCGCGCCCGCCGCAGCCATGCTGAAAGCACGAACGCAATTGATGATATCAAATCCTATCAGGCGATTTCACAAGCCCACGCCGATAATATGTCGAAATTCGTCGATGCATTCGAACCATTCTATGATG
This sequence comes from Alphaproteobacteria bacterium, assembly GCA_021732145.1. GTDB lineage: Bacteria > Pseudomonadota > Alphaproteobacteria > UBA9219 > RGZA01 > RGZA01. The sequence continues at coordinate 19,403 of JAKFVN010000027.1, read as the reverse complement.
ATTTGTCTGCCGGACAAAAAGAACGGGCCGATGCCTATTTCCGCAATTTCCGCCATGAGCGCATGCGCGCAGCAGGCAAGCCTGGCATGAAGGCAACGCCGGCCAAGGCATCACCAACCATCCCCAACGATGCCGTGAAAGTTAAGTAAAGCCATCAGTATAAGGAGATCACCATGACTAACTTAAGCCTGAAGAACATTCCGCTTGCCATTGCACTTGCAACGGCATTGGGTTCTTCTTTCGCAATGCCGGTACAGGCAGCGCCACAGGATAGGGATATTAACTGGAACAGCAACCGTTATGACAGCAACCGTTATAACAACAACCGTCATGACAATGGTCGTTATGACAATGGTCGCTATGACAATAGCCGTAATCGCGGCTGGGAACGCAGGGCCGCGCCGCATTACAATGCGGTTGATGACCGCCGTTGGCGGCAGGGCCGCTGGATGCAGACGCGTTATAACGGTCGTTATGGCTGGTGGTGGGTTGTTGGAAATGATTGGCGTTACTATAACGCGCCCGTCTATCCTTACCCGGTAAACCCTTACGCATCGGAAGTGGTCTATGCACCGCCCGTGGTGGTTGCGCCGCCGCCACGGCCATCCCCTGGCATCAATTTCGTTTTCCCGCTCGACTTTAATTAAGGCGTGAATACATAAATAATAAGAAGGCTGCCTTGGAAACGAGGCAGCCTATTTTATTATCGGGCACGTGTTAAAACATTATCTAACCCTTTTAATTGCAGGGAGTTTTTATGCCTATTAATCCCTATTAATTTAGTTGACAATCAATGCTTTCAACCTTACATTCAGATCATACTTTAAAACAGTATCGCGGGATTTGAGGGCTTGCTTGCAACCGCGTCATCAAGTGCTAAAGCGCTATAGCTGGAGGGATTTTGTGAACCCTCTCATTTGAAAACGCCGTTTGTGAAACGCCTTTTCAAGCTCAGCTGTAGTCCCTCCGAACACCATTTTGGGTTTCATTCGCCCAGCGGGTCTCATTTGCCCATGTTGTTTGCGAGATGTGATATACAGCATGGGTGCATCTTTTCCTTTAGATAACCCCACAATGTTCAAACGCGCTGCTTTGCGCGCTGATGTTGATTTGTTGTTTGTCAGCAAACCCATTTTTATTCTTTGTGGAAGTGCTATGAGCGAACTAACGAACTTAAAAAAATCATTCAACCCGCTGAACCAGCATGGCATCTGGGGTCATAATAAACCCAATGCTGCGCTTGAAGATGCTGTGGGCACCCTTGTGATCGCCAAGGACGGCGCCATCCCCTTTGTGCTTAGCAAACTCATTGCGCGTGAAGTACGCATCGATGGCAACGTTGAAATCGCCGACGATGTCACCATCCGCCGCGTTTCCGAAATCAGCGGCACGCGGGAACACCCTACCGTGTTCGAACAATTTTCATTGGCGATGGATTACACCAGAACCAAAGGCAGCACTTTAAAAGAAGGCGCAGGCTTTGCGCATGGTGCCGTTTCTGAATACGCCACATGGGGCGCATGGTCATTCGCCAATATCGCGCCCACATTAAACGGCACAGCCGAACAACCCATCACTGTGCAAGACGGCGCATATATCGGCCCCGGCGTTTCCGTGCCAAAAGGCGCAGAAGTGCACGCCAACAATTACTACCTCGGCAACCCTGCATTCATCCTGAATAAAACTGATCTTAATCCGGAAACATTTGTTCCAACGAATGGTTGGGATAATTACTACGCTGGCATCGAGAATAATCCCGGTGCGCGTTTCCGCCCGATTACGCTCAATGAAGCACAGCTTAACCAGATTGACGCAGATATCGCGCATTTAGCGACCCTTGATGAAAGCAGCGCAGAACATAGCTCGCTCAAGGGTGACCTTGATAAAGCGTTGCTGCGCCTATGGCGTCTTGACCGCCGCACACGTTATCTGTCGGCATTCACCAATGTGGATACAACGCAGCTGGCCGATATCGGTGTGGAAGCATGGATTGCGAACCAGAACCGCAATAAAATCCACCGCCCTACGCTGTCCAACTGGTTGTGGTTCTATCACCAGACCCAGCACATCAAGCAAGTGATGTACCAGCAGGAAGCCGCCAAGCAGCACGGCGATATCGTATGGCACAATGCGCCATTGCAATCCGAAGTGCTGCATCTTGCCCGCGCGCAGCAAATTCTTGTTGCCAGCGGCAACCACGACGTTGCTGAACTGCAAAATCTTATCAAAGCCAAGCTGTTCCTGCTTGGCGCATATCCGCTCAAAGTTGAAGAACATGCCGCATTGAACGATGCGTTCTTAAATGCAAACCGCATCACCAGCCAAACACAAGCTGCACTTGGCGCAATCCGTGGTGAGTTTGACCTTTCGGTGCGCCACGAAGCGACGATCGACCATGCGTTAGGCGGCGTTATCGCCAACCCCGTGACCCTCACGGTTGATGCAGCCGAACGCGCACGCTTAAGCACGCGCCTTGGTCAATTCGCATCTGTCTATGCGCATGTACCGGAAGCAGCAAAGGCATTGGAAACCAGTCAAAACCCACGCCCAGCCAATAGCGAATATGAAATCCCCGCATGGATTTTGGCGGTGAATGAACAACGCAAAAACTTCATCACCTTGGCTGACGGCCCGCATGTGCGCAGCTTTGGCGGCCATGTACCAGTGATTGAAGACGGCGCAACATTACTTGGTAACGTCGATATCAGCGGCGCGGTGCATCTTGAACCTGGCGTAACTTTGAAGAACGGCAGCGTGGCTTCCGAACAATCAACTGCGCCCGTTGCCATCCTTGGCAAAGCGTTTATCGAAGGCGCGATCACCCACACCGCAACCAAAGAACAATATCCTGTGTTTATTGATGGCCGCGTCGGCCCCGTTGTGATTAAAGGCGGCCATATCCACGGCGCAGAAATCGACGGTTACACCTATAGCGAAGAGGCATTGCTATCCGATGAATCATTCATCCGCGGCGTTGTTGCCAAAGGCGCAATGAATGTTGGCCAAGGATTTGCGGGCAAAGACGGCAATCTGGTATTCGAAGGCAGCAGCCCAAGCAAGAATGTGGCAAGCGAAGGTGGCGAACACCTGGCCAATTATCAGCAATGGTGGAACAACCATTCCGAATTCAAAGGCGTACCAATGGAAGATGATGCGGTTAAGCAACGCATCGCTGAAATCCACACCAATGAACATGCGCTGGCGCAAGCAGAACTGGCCGATAAGGTTCGTGAACATGGCCCTATCTATAAAATCTCTGCGCCATTGCAAGCTGCTATCTTCAATCTGAAGCATGGCGCGGAAATTTTTGATAAAATTGGCGATGTGCGTAACGCTGCCGAACTTCGTTACCATGCCCAAGGCATCGAATATCTGCTTGGCGCACGCGAAACACTTTCAGTGGACGCCGCACAACGCCTTGAAGGAAATGGCAGCATCAGCCGTGCGGTATCATCACTGCGCGCCATTGCCAATCGCGGCGAAACCATCAAGATTGACAATTGGGCCGATAATGCATCGCCTTATGCCTATACCCGCGCCGATGCGCAAAAGCTGGCAACCAGCGCCCACCGCCCTGTTACCGAACTGGCGCAGCGCAATTTCGATTTGGCGGATAAAGAGCACATTGCCGGAAAAAATCCGACCATCAAGCATGCTATGTCACCGCACGATGCCATCCGCCGTGGTTTGTATGAACATACCAATTTTTATCCAAATCACATCACGCTGATTGCGCAAGGCATTGACCACATCCCGACGTTGATCGGCACCCTGCGCAAGGAGTTTGCAACCCAGGCCCAATTAACCGCGCAAAACCGCAACGGTGTTGCAGCACCGCTTTTAACATTATAGTCTAACGCTATATATAAAGGAGAGCCTTATGAGCACAGTTTATGTCCTGCACGAAAACGAACAATGGTTCGCTCCCATCCGCAAGGTATTGGATGAGCGCGGCATCAAGCATGCCAGCATTTTCCTTGATGGCGGCAACATCGATTTAACCCAGCCCCCGGCACCGGGCGTTTACTTCAACAAAACCAGCGCATCGTCCTATACGCGCAACCACCCGCATGCGCCTGATTATTCGGCGGCGATTTTGACATGGCTGGAAGTGAATGGCGCGCGCGTTATTAACCCATCCAGCGTGCTGCGTCTGGAAATCAGCAAGGCTGACCAGTATGTGCGCCTGCAAAAGGCCGGTATCAACGTGCCACGCGCCGTTGCATGCTTTGGCAAGGCTGACATTCTGGAAAAGGCTAAAACCTTTAAAGCGCCATTCATCCTGAAGCCAAACCGCGGCGGCAAGGGCATTGGCATCCAACTCATCCAATCCCTGAAGGTATTGGAAGATTATTTGAACCACCCTGAATACACCAGCTCGATGGACGATATCATGCTGCTGCAAGAATACATTAAAGCGCCGCAGCCATTCATCCACCGTCTTGAATTCATTGGCAGCAAGTTTGTGTATGCGGTGAAGGTAGACACCAGCCAAGGCTTTGAACTCTGCCCGGCTGAAGCTTGCCGCATCGATACACCAGCGCCAGCAGGCGAAGTATGCATGACCACATCGGCAGGCAATCTGTTTGAAATCCAGAAGGATTTCAACGACCCGATTATTGCTAAGCTTGAAGCGTTCTTGGCTGAAAATTCCATCAGCGTGGCTGGCGTTGAATTCATTCGTGATGCCGCTGGCAAAACCTATGTGTACGACATCAACACCAACACCAACTACAATCCGGCTGCTGAACAAGAAGCAGGCATCTACGCCATTCAAAAACTGGCGGATTACCTGGAAGCAGAGCTTCGCAAAAGCGCTGAGCAATCCTTAAAGCTCGCATCGTAATAGTGTGAACTTAAAACAAATCAAAGCCGTCTTATTCTCATAAAATGAAATAAGGCGGCTTTTTGTTGCCTTATTGCTTTCTTATACCGGACGTTTTGCTTGTTACAGCATTTTGATGCGTGCGGGCCTAGGGTTTTCTCGAAAGCATGAGGAGATTCCTGATGAACCACGTACTCAAACTGATTTCATTATCCGCCATTCTTGCTGCCTCGCCCGTTGTCGCACAAGTTGTCGCACAAACCGTCACATCAACGGGGGCTGGTGCCGTTTCTGCAACAACCGCAACCGTCGGCAGCACGGGCGGTGTCGGTGTTTCCGGCACAAACACGAATACCAGCGGCACTATTGGCGGCACGGGCGGCGTTGGTTCCTCCAGCAGCGCAGGCTTGCCGGGCCAGCCACCTGCTGGCGGCAACCCCGGACTTAATACCAGCCATGATTATCCCGGCGCGAACACCATCGGCCTTGTGAACCCACCGCCCGGCATGCCGCCCACTGTCGGGCCAAGTAATGCTGGCGTTCGGGCAACCGTGAATGGCAAAGCGCCAGTTGGCACGGCTAATATCGGAACAAATGTTGGCGCTAATGTCGGGATTGGCAGCACGGTCACCAGCAACCCCAGCGACCCGAATGGCACCAACGTAACCAATGCGGATAATAGCTGGAATACGCAGCGCGCCTATTGGAATGCCAATTTTGCATCGCGACCTTATTATAATTCATCGCGCACCTATGCAAATTACGAGCCTGCCTATCGCTACGGTGTCGATTTATATAATCAAAATCCCGGCAAAACATATGAAGACTTAAACCAGGTGCAGATTAGCAAGGATTGGCTGGCCGCGCGTGGCGGTTCCAGCTTGAACTGGACCGATGCCGACCAAGCCACGCGCGATGCGTATAACCGCATGGTTGAAGTAAACCGCGCCAAGCGCATTACGCAGTAATTACGTTTTGCGCTTTTCTGGTTCCAGCTTTTTTGACGTTAAGTTTTGCCAGATATGCAGCACCGCGTAACTGCGCCACGGCTGCCAGTTGCGTGACATTTCCTCTGCCCTTGCCGCGCTAACGCCGCCAAGGTTGTTGCGAATGGCAATATCTTCCTTTGGAAAAGCATCAGGCCAGCGCAGCGCGCGCATGGCGATGTAATGCGCCGTCCACATGCCAATGCCTTGAATGGATGTCAGCTGCTTGATCACCACATCGGGGTTGCTACCCGCATTCAATTGCAATGTTCCTGAAACAACGGCCTTGGCCAGCGCAATAATGCACTTGGCGCGCGCAGAAATAATGCCCAGCCTTGCAATATCATCCACGCTTGCCTTGGCAATTTTTTCCGGCAAGGGTGAAAGGCGGCTTAATTCAGGAAATGGCGTTTTTATTTTTTCGCCAAAGGCCTCGGCAAAGCGGCAGGCAAGTGTTGTCGCCGCGGCAACCGTTACCTGTTGCCCCAATATGGCGCGTACTGCCATTTCAAATCCGTCAAATGCACCCGGAACGCGCAAGCCCTTATTTTTATCGATAATCTTTTTCAAGATTTTATCACGGCGCAATTGCGCGGCAATCAAATCGGGCCGTGCCACCACATCAAACAAATCTTTCAACCGACCCAGTAATGCAGGCAAAACAGGCGTCAATGAATGGGTAAATTGCACCATCAATGCGCATTTTTCTGGCGCGTGGCGCACGCTAATCCAGCCCTTATATTTGCCAAGGCGGATGGTGCGGTAATACACGCCATCACTCACCCATTCCGCTTCCTTTAATGTGCGCGCTTTTAAAAACGCCAATATGCCATCCCAATCATAGGGCGGACGGTACACCAGCTGCACCGTTGATGTATCGGCCACCATCAACGCATCATCACTGTCCAACACTTTTTTGCGCAGGCGCGTGGGCGGCATGCGGTAACGCTTGCAGAACGCATCATTAAAGCGGCGCAAGGAAGAAAAACCGCTGGCATAAGCCACTTCCGTAATCGACAATGCGGTTTCGGTGAGGAGCTGTTTGGATAGCAATAATCTGCGCGATTGCAGCAGTTCAATCGGTGATACGCCCATTTCCGCCTGCACAATGCGGCGGATCTGGCGGGAACTTAAATCAAACTGCGCCGCAATATCTTCAAGGCGTGCAGCGTTATCCAGCACGCCCTCCTCCATCCGGTTCACGATTAAGTGCGCGATGCGGTGTGCATCATCCACCGGCGCATTTCCGGGTGCCAGTTCCGGGCGGCAGCGCAGGCATGGGCGGAAGCCGTGGCTTTCCGCCGCATGCGCGCTGTCATAAAAACGGCAATTCATTTCCTTGGGTGTTTGGACAGGGCAAATGGGGCGGCAATAAATCTTGGTGGACGTAACGCCGACAAAAAACACGCCATCAAACCGCGGATCGCGGGAGGCCAGCGCACTGTAAAAGGCTTCTTGTCTCTGCTTCATACCTGAAGTTTAAAGCAGCGCACGGAATAGGACTAGCCATTTTCGGACATGCCCATGTTGATGTCCGGAAACGGCTAGATTATGTGAGGCCCCGCGCTATATAGTGATGACAAACGGGAGAAATATGATGAAGCAGCAGACAAAAGAATATGTGTTCAAAACCATGAAATCGCCCGTTGGCCAATTGAAGCTGGTCGCCAGCGGTTCGGGCCTTGCCGCCGTGTTATGGGAACATGATAATCCCCGCCGCGTGCGCCTGAATATTGTTCAGGAAAACAAGAAGCATCCCGTACTTCTGAAAACCGAAAGGCAATTGCAGGAATATTTTTCGGGCAAGCGCAACTCCTTTTCCTTGCCGCTGGATTTTGCAGGAACCCCATTCCAGAAAAAAGTATGGCAGGCATTACTAACCATTCCCTATGGCGAAACACGCAGCTATTGCGATATCGCAAGGCAAATCGGCAATCAAAAAGCCGTACGCGCCGTTGGCGCGGCCAATGGCAAAAACCCCATTTCGATTATTGCGCCATGCCACCGCGTGATTGGCGCAAATGGCACGCTTACTGGCTTTGCGGGCGGGCTTAAAACCAAAGCCACTTTGTTAAAGCTGGAAGCCGCATAAAAAACGCAATGTTATAAGAATTTTATAAACGCCTTATAAAACCCGCCACCACTTCAAATAGTACCGCTATGCGTGCGCGTGTTTTATACGCGCATGAATTTTTCACATCGCCCCACACGCCTTGCAGCCACCGCTTGCTATGCTGCTTTATCAATCTACGCAACGCCTGCTAACTCATTTTCAAAAGGAACGCCGCGCCCTATCGGGTGGACGGAAAGCGGCATCGCATCGATGTATGATGACGCAAAAGGCCTGACGACTGCGCATAAAACACTGCCGATTGGTACGAAGATAGAAATCACCAACCACAAAAATAACAAAACCGTATGCGTCACGGTGAAAGATCGCGGGCCTTATGTTGCAGGCCGTATCGTCGATTTATCGCATGAAGCATCCGCCGCTATCGGCCTTACCCGCACGCAGGGCCTGACGGAAGTGACGATCAAGGTTGTTAACGCTTGCCCTTCCTAAGGGATCTATGGGCAGGCTTGATGCACACAAGCCCCTTCATGTCCTTTTTGATAAAGGATGGCTCGCTGCCTGAGGGAATGGTTACGCCTGTAACATCGCCGCCCACCACAATCGTATTGCGGTCTTTTTCGCCGGGCCAATCGTAGATGGATATATCCATCCCCGCGGCGGGCATGTTTTTAGCAACGCGCATTGCGCCCTTATCCGCATTATTTTTGGTGATGACATTGATAATCAACACGCCGCCACGTTTTAGGATTTTCTTGGCAGCGCCAAGAAATTCTTTGGTGGTAAAGCCGCGCGGCACGTTGTTGTGACTGTCAAACACATCAATCACCACTGCATCATAGGAATGCTTGGTGGTTTTGATGTAGCGAATGCCATCATCTTCGACGCATTTAATGCTTTCCGGCATGCAAAAATAATCACGCGCGATGCTGAATGCGGCCGGATTGATATCCACTACCGTTACCTTGCACCCCTTGCGGGTCAGCATGGTACCTAATGTGCCACCGCCACAGCCCACGCTTAAAATCTTGCGCGCCTTTTTCTGCATAATGATCTGATAAACGAGATGCACATAGGCAACCACGCTTACGCCTCTGGGCGTTGACTGACTGTGGAAGCACCCGTTTTGATAGTATTCCACCGTGCCATCTGAATTACGAAGCACACGGATGATCCCGAATGGTGTTTTGAATTGCTTGAGCAGCGCCATGTTATCCTGCTTTATGCATCGGCAGATGCTTGCATATCGAGCTTAAAATCACCGCAATGCAGCAGCCAAAGGCGATTTCGCCCGCGCGCAGCAACGCGAAATAAAACTGTTCGGAATGACCAACGGCCGCATGCGCCGCATCGCTTAGAATAATCACGGTTGCGGGCGCGAGGCGCCAATTGGCGGGATAATGCTTAACCGTGGTGACGAACAAGGTGGTGATGGCGACTGTAATGATAATCACGACCGGGTTATAACCGAATAATAACAGGCTGAACAATCCCAGCACGCAGCCGACCAGCGTATTGATGACGCGCGTTTTAACAAGCTGCTTGGTTGCGGTGCTATCGGGGTCGCTGACCAGCACGACGCTGATTATCGCCCAAATGGGATTGGCGATCCCCATATATGTCAGTGCTACCCATGAAATAGTCGTTCCAAGCAGTATGATAACGACATAGGAAACGGAGATTTTGGTAAGTTCAAATGAAAGCTTAGGCATAGATAAAACAATGCTGGAATGATGCGCTTAACCTAATAGCCGCAGCGGATTTTTGCACTCGATTCGAATGGCATCACGCCACAATGCCAGCTTTTCCTCGAACTTCATGCTGGCATGCGCAGGGCTGGTAGATGGCAATATCACAAACGGCAGATGCGATCCTTTATCGGGCAGATTTGGCCGCACCAGTTTCGTGAACAGTTTTTCGGCGGGCCGGCCATTAAAGCAAACCAATTCAATCTTCGGGTGTTTTTTGAAAAATGCGGCAAAGTCGTTGGCCCTTGGCGACAGGATATTTGAATCAAGACTTCCCCTGCGCTGCGCAGCGGCGCATACATCCCATAACGCAATCTGGCGATCGGTCAATTGCTTCAAGCGCGCCTTATAGGATAAATCAGGATGCGCACCCGCCAATTCGCCCATGATTTTCCAAAAGGCGTTTTGTTTTTTGGCATAATATTGCTGCTGCTTTAATGACTCTGCGCCAGGCAACGTGCCCAATATCAGTACCCGCGCATCCTTGCGCGATACCGCGTCAAACCCCGTAGCTAGATGATTATCCCGAAGCATTCGCCTCGGACTTGGAGCCCAGCAATCGCTGCAATATCTGGGCTAGCTGCTTGGCATCCAGCGGCTTGGAAATATATTCATCCATCCCAGCCGCAAGGCATTTGGCGCGGTCTTCGCGAAGCGCATAGGCGGTCGCGGCAATAATCGGCGTGCGCGGGCGCTTCAGCACATTTTCTAGTTCCCGGAAACGGCGCACGGTTTCAAACCCGTTCATATCCGGCAAGTTTACATCCATTAACACCGCCGCAAATGTTCCCGCCTTGAACATCGCCAGCCCTTCCGCACCGCTATGCGCCACCGCATGGGTGTAACCAAGCATTTCAAGGGTAAGCTGCGCAACCAAAATGTTCGGCTGCCAATCTTCGACAATTAAAATGCGGCCTTTGCCCTGCGGAAATTGAATAACGCCTGTTTGCGCATCACTGCCTGCATGCTTAGGTTCGGCTTGCATTGCCATTGGCACAAGCACAGTAAATACGGTGCCCACGCCGAACTGGCTTCGAACGGTAATGGTGCCGCCCATCGCTTCAATCAGGCTTTGGCTGATGGCAAGCCCCAACCCTGTTCCGCCAAATTCACGGTTGATGGACGCATTGGCCTGCGTGAATTTTTCAAAAATCACGGCAAGTTTTTCAGGCGTAATGCCAATACCCGTGTCAGCCACTTCGATTTTTAAATTGGTTTTGGCATTTCCCGACGCATCCAGATAAGGATCAGATGATATGCGCAGGGTCACGGAGCCTTGCTTCGTGAATTTCACTGCATTCGCAAGCAGATTGACCAATACCTGGCGCAGCCGCGCAGGATCACCGATTAATTCATCATCCAGCGCCGGCGTGATTTCCTCATGAAGGAACAGGCCTTTTTCGCGCGCGCGTGGCGCGGTAATGGCGATGGCATCCTTTACCACCCGGCGCATGGAGAACGCGATTGATTCAAGCGTGATGTGATTGCTTTCGATTTTTGAAATATCCAGCAAGTCATTCAATAACTCCATCAACGATGTCGCGCTGATCTCCATCGTGCGCAGGCATTCACGCTGGCGCTCCGTCAGCGGTTCGCTGCGCGCAAGAATGGCCGTAAGGCCAATCATTGCATTCATCGGCGTGCGGATTTCATGGCTCATATTGGCAAGGAATTCGCTTTTGGCCTGGCTTGCCGCTTCGGCGGCTTCCTTGGCGGCTGCAAGTTCTTCGGTGCGCTTGGCAATCTGCTCCTTCAAGCTGACTGCAAATTTCTGATTAATCACAAGACCCGTCAGCGTAATACCCAGCAGCATAAGCGTAACAAGGCCAATGCCCACCGCCAGCATCGGGTCAATCGCGGTGCTCATGCTTTTTTCAACTGCGCCGCGCGGAATGATAACCGCCGCCTCCATGCCGGCATAATGCATGCCGCAAATCGCCGCGCCCATCACCAATGCACCAACAAACTTCAACCCTATCGCTTCACCTGGGCGCGCAGTTGCCGCGCGAAGCAGCAACGCCAACGCGCCGCCCGATGCGACAATCGCAATCGACACAGAAAACAGAAACCATTCGGGGCGATACATCACATTTGCGTTCATGCGCATCGCGGCCATGCCCGTGTAATGCATCGCGGCAATGCCAATGCCCAGAATGAGCGCGGCGATGGCAATGGTGCTCTGGCGTTGCTGCTTGCGCTGAATAAACTGGAAAATGCCATAGGAGAAGAAAATTGGGATAATAAGGGATATCAGCGTCATCCCCAAATCATACGTATGCGGCATATTCATCTGGTATGCCAGCATGCCCGTAAAATGCATCGACCAAATGCCAGCGCCCAGTGCGACCGCGCCGCCAATATGCAGGAAACGTTTAGTCAGTTTGGAATAATCAGCGCCAAGTTGCGAAGCCATATCAAGCGCAACGAAGGATGAGAGTGAGGCGATAAAATAAGACAGCGCTACGATATAATAATCGTAGCTGCCAATAATACGGTTGGCAGGAAGAGGACCGGTGATACAGAGGCTCTCAAGCATTACGCATCCCTTCAGGTTGCATCAACATTACCTGTCAAAGGGTCAATTTTCCATAAGAATATGGCATACAAATTCACACTAAAACCCATGCATGGTTAAGCGCGCTAAGCGAAACTATGCAGCAAACGCATGACCTTAGTACGAATTTCAGTTTACTAAACTTAACAGGTGGGAATTAAATTATGTTTTAGGGATATGCAATTCAATATTGATGATATTACGCCACTTTTTGTGAAACCGTTAGCGTCAACGGTTTTCAAACCATGATATTGCTACTTAGTGCGTATTTTTGAGTCACGCTACTGCTTTGATTGTTACAGATCCAGATTTGAGTTGCCAAACCTTTGCAAGCACGCTGAGTAATTTTTCTTGCCTACTTTCAAGATAGTCAACTGACCAACGCTTAGCCTGCAGAACACTTTGAGTAATTGGGAAAGGCGATGAACCGTCTTCAGATGAAAAATATTCTTCTTTTTTTCTATCAAAACCCCAATTTGAAGAACGTTTATTTATGCGATGCGTTAGAAAAACTAAATTCGCAAGGCGGTGCGTCCACTCCTCACGCTGTTCTTCATCGGGGAAAAGATCGTACCATTCACTATCTTCATCTACCGTTTGAGGCAATACATGCTCGATCGAGACAAGCTGATCGTAACTTGCACCACCGCTAGATAATGCTTCATCAAGCCGTTGCATGACAGGCTTGCAGACACGAGCCTTTAAATAAAGGGGGCCTGAAAGCGCTTCCAGAAATTCCTTTTGTTCCGCACTAGAAAGGGTCAAACCAGTTTTGGATTCTTTTCCTGCGCGCGGATCAAATTCATCCATGACTGTAGAAAAACGCGCTATGCGTGCATTAATGTCAGCACGGGTTACAAAAAGATAATATGCCACACGTTCTAAATTAATTATAAACTTCGCAACAGCCTCACTATCGCTTTTAGATCTTTTCCATAACCTAAGTAAAATCGGAGGAACCCAATCCTTATTATCAATCCGCTCAAGAGAATTAACTGCCCTTACAACTTCAGACCCAAATTTTTTACTAATTTTTTCTGGATTTGACAAAAGCAACCAAGCGTCTGCTATGGGTTCAAGGAGTTCAGATACAAACTGATTTGCATTTTCATTAAATGGGGTAACATATTTAGAAAAACCAACTTCAAGAGCAATACGCGGCTTATCACGCTCATACATCATACGCATGTGACCAAAAAGCTCTACCATCTTATCACGACCAATATCCAATTCAACAGACTCCCAACGATCCGCTAAATTTTTTTCAATTACTGAGCCGGCGCGTTCTAGCAAGTTAGCCTTAAGTATATCCGTCGCCGTTAGGTCAAGACCTCGCGCATTGAGTACAGTAAAAATACGTCGCGCCGCTTCGGGGGTCGGCACGGCAACAATTACCAAATAACAGCGCTGCACAAGGAATGCTATCAGTGCATTACGCCTTTCTTCTGGAATTACTTCAAGCTGAGAGCGTAAATAATAAGCATTACGAGCAATGCATTGCTGGCTTCCTTCCAATGCATCCATATCAGGTTTTTGATTTGTAGCATCAGGTTGCTGGATATATCTCTGAAAAAATGCCCTGTCTCGTTCTCGCAAGAGCAAACGGAATCTGTCCTGAGTTCCACTATCAGGATTAGCCTTCTGATAAATATATGTTCGACGGCTAATTTTTGTTTCATTATCACTTGTTAAATCACGCAATACACTAAAAAGTATTGTTAATGTAGTAAGGCGTTGTTGCCCATCAACTACTTTGCATTGCGGATCATTGGGAGATTTAATCAACACTATACTACCCAAAAAATATACACCGCCATTCTCCGTCCCATTGTCCATAGCATCAAGAAGATCAGTCAACAACTCCTGAACTTGCTGTTCTTCCCAAGCATAAGGCCGTTGATAAGACGGGATTTCAAATGCGTAAGCATCTCCAAAAATATCTCCGAGTTTATTTTCATGAGCTTCGATTGGGCTTAGCTGGGTTAACATTGATCATTCCTATTCCTTTGCTTGAGGCACAAACAATATCCTTATTTGAATATGCATGTCTTTTTTAAAAAACACGCCAATACACTTTTATAAGTAGAAACCCTAACAGGGATGACAGTCATACTGACATTTGTTTCTGCTTGTTCAATAAAGCGTAACAAAATTCAAAAAACAGAAAAATTAATGCTTCTCTGTGGAAAAACTCAACGCTAAATATTAAACGCGTGACATACAACAGGATATTTTATGGCATAAAATAAAAAACGCGGGGCGTACCCCGCGTTTAATATATTTGACGCGACCCTTTCGGGTCGCTTGTTACCGGCTAGACCGCAAAATCCTGTCAGAAATCTACGGTTGAAGTGAAGTTTGCGATATGCTTGCTTAATAGTCAACCCCCCTATTGATAAGGAGATGTTGCCATGTCTGATCAGCTATCACTTGGAATTGACCTTGGGGCAGAATCTATCGGCTGGGCATTAGTACGCCAGAAAGTTGACACACGTGAAATCCTTGGCGCGGGCGTTGTTATTTTTAACAGCGGGCGTGATGAAAAAGGCGAGTCTCTAGCTGTGGATCGCCGCATGAAGCGCGGTATGCGGCGGCGGCGGGCGCGCTACCTATGGCGACGCGATCGGCTGATGCGGGCACTCATCCGCTTCGGGCTGATGCCACAGGATATTGCCACACGCAAGGCACTTGAAGTGCACGACCCATATCGCCTGAGGGCACAAGCTGTTGAAGGCAAGATTGCTTCCCATGAACTGGGCCGCGCCCTATTTCATCTCAATCAGCGTCGCGGTTTTGCATCGAACCGAAAAACCAACAAAAAAGACAAGGACAGTGGCGCGTATAAAAAAGGCATTGAGGCTTTAAGAGAAATGCTTGGCGACCAAACCTTGGGACAATATCTCTGGCAGCGCCACCAGACCCCAGAGAAAAAAGCTGATATTTGCAGAAAGGCAGGCATTCGCTTTCGCTCTGTCCAGAATGGCAATAAGACGGAATATCCGTTCTACCCTACCCGTACAATGTATGAAGCAGAGTTTGATAAAATTCATGAAACCCAAAAACAGTATCAAAACCTAACCGGTCCAGAATGGAAGGAATTGCGCGATATTCTATTCAATCAGCGTCAGCTTAAGCCTGTTGAGCCTGGCATTTGCTCTATTTATTATGGACAAGAAATGAAAAACCCGGAAACCGGTGAGATAACACAGGCGGACAAGGAAAAACGCGCGCCCTACGCGTTGCCTTCCGCGCAGATGTTCCGCATCGCGCAGGATATCAATCACATGGAAGTACGGGATGATGAACGCCACTGGCGCAAGCTGACACCGCAAGAAAGGGAAACCTTGTGGATGCTGATGAATACCCAGAAAAAAATCCCGTTTTCTACCATCCGTAGCAAACTTGACTTGCCGGAAGACACGGTTATCAATCTTGAGAATGCTCGCCGCGATTACCTGAAGGGCAATGAATCAGCTTGTGTGCTTGCCAAATATTTTGACAAGGATTTTTATAAAAAGCCGCTGGAATTGCAGGACGCAATAGTTGAACGAATTCTTGACTGCGAACAAGATAGCAACCTTTTCCGTGACGCTCTTTCAGACTGGAACTTAACCGAAGACAGGGCACGGAAAATGGTCTATGAAGACGAAATTGGAGAGGAGGATTTTCCTGCCGGATACGGACGGGTCAGCGCTAAGGCCTGCCGCGCGCTTGTACCATTAATGAAGAATGAAGGTTTGCGCTACGATGAGGCGACGGCGCGGCTTGGCATTCACCACAGCGATCGGCGGACAGACGAGATAAGCAACAGCTTGCCTTACTACGCTGACATTCTTCCTCTGTCCGTCAGCACACCGAAATACGGCAGCCCGGAAGAAGTCCAGAAAGGCAAGATTGCTAACCCCACCGTGCATATCGCCCTGCGACAGCTACAGAAACTGGTAAACGCTCTTATCATACGTTATGGAAAACCAAATTGTATCGTGCTTGAAACAGCGCGTGAGCTAAAATTGTCGGAACAAGAAAAAGCCCGTATCAACAAGGAACATGAAGCCAATAAAAAGCAAAACGATAAGTTCAAGGCCGATCTTGAATCCATTGGCGAATGGAAGGGCGACAAGGGCCGCCTGCTTTTGAAAATGAGATTGTGGGAGGAACTGGGACAAGATCCCAATGATCGCCGTTGCCCCTATACGCTACAGATTATCTCCAAGGCCATGCTGCTGGACGGGCGCGCGGATATCGAGCATATCCTGCCAAGTTCCCGCACACTGGATGACAGCCGCGCCAACCTTACGATAGCGCTAACATCAGCCAACCGAATGAAAAAGAATAAGTCACCGCATGAAGCTTTTGGACAGCAAAAGCCGCTTGGTTGGAATGAGAAAGAAAGCGATTACAGTTACGACAAGATTCTTCATCGGGCAGGAGACTTTCCCAAAAACAAGCGCTGGCGCTTCGAGGCCGACGCGATGGAAAAGTTCGCCGACGAAAACAAATGGCAGGCGCGGTTTCTGAATGACACGCGTTATACATCAAAAATCGCCAAAAAATATCTGGAAACCATCTGTCTGCGTGTGGATACCAGCGCAGGCAAGTTGACCGCAAAAATCCGCGAGCAATGGGGGTTGAACGAGATTCTTGGCCACAACAAAAAGAACCGCGACGACCACCGCCAGCACGCGGTGGATGCTCTTGTCCTCACGCAAATCACGCCTTCCCTCGTGCAACAGACCGCCCGCGCCAATGCCAGCGAAGCGCTGGATAGATTCACCATTCCATCGCCCGAAGAAATCGGCTGGCCCACCTTGTGGGAAGATACCCGCAAGGCTATCCATGCCGCCATCATCCACCACAGGCCGGATCACGACACGGATGGGCCAATGAATCAAGAAAGTGCCTACGGAATTCTTTACAATCAAGAAGCAGGCATTGATCGACGCACCAACGAGGAAAAAAGGCGCGATGAAAAAGAAGAACGAATCTATAATCTTGTTATCCGCAAAGATATTACTTCTCTCTCGTCAAAAGAGCTTGGCAGCATACGGGACATGATCCTGCGCCGCCGCGTTATTGAAGCCGTTACCGTGGATGGCATCATACCAGAAGATGCAAAAAAGCTTAAGGCAAAGCTCACGGAATTCATGCAAACCACTAGCATTCGCCGCGTTCGCTTACTCAAGATGGACAATCCCATCAAGATTATTCGTCATGGCGGACACAAACAGCATCTCAAAGGACTCATTCCGGGTGAAATCCATCATGTCGCCGTGTGGCGCATGCCAGATGGTAATACCAAGGTCATTGGCGTTTCCATGTTCGATGCCAAGGTCAATGAAAAGAATCCCAACGCTTTCAAGCCTCATCCTGCTGCAAAGCTTTTGATGAAGCTGCATAAGCGGGATGTTGTAAGGCTGTTGCACAAGGGAGAAGAAAAGACCGCTAAAATCATTAGTTTGCGCCCTGTTAATCAGGCCATAGTTATGGTCGAGCATTTTGAAGCCGGGAACCTCGCGGAACGACAGAAGGAGGAAAAAATTCAAATATTCCTGTCTTTCAGTAAAATTACCGAACAGCAGGTTCGCAAGATTTATGTCGATCCAACCGGCAAGGTTTACGATCCCGGCCCCTATCCCGTACCGGAAAAACCAGTATCCGCACGCAAAAAGAAAGCTGCATGAACCGTGTCATCGAAATACAAAGTGACGGTTATTATTTATCCGCCGAGCGCGGCTTCATGGTGGTTGAGAAAAAGGGCGAAGACGAAGCGCGTAAAATTCCATTAACCGATATTGGCGTTTTGATTTTGTCTGGTGGTGGCTGCGGGATTTCTACTAATCTTGTGATACGCCTTATTGAGGCAGGAACGGGCATCGTGCTGTGCGGCGCGAATTATCATCCTGCCGCGCTCATTCATCCCGTTGAAGGGCATCATGCCCAGACAGGGCGCATCCGGCAGCAAATCGATGCCAGCTTGCCCTTGCAGAAACGACTGTGGCAATCGCTGGTTCAGGCCAAGATTCGCCATCAGGCCGAAGTGCTTTCTCGCTGGGCCGGGCGTGATGAGGGGCTGACGGAACTGGCCCGGCGGGTTGGCTCCGGCGATCCCGATAATAAGGAAGCGCAAGCCGCGCGGCGCTACTGGCCAGTGCTTTTCGGCACCAAATTCCGCCGCGACCCGAAGACGGGTGGCATCAACGCACTTCTGAATTATGGATATGCTGTCATACGCGCACAAATGGCCCGCTCGGTTGCGGCCTGTGGCCTGCATCCCGCCCTTGGCCTTCACCATCAGAACGATACCAATCCCTTTTGCCTTGTCGATGACCTGATGGAACCGTTCCGGCCCGTGATAGATCACTGCGTCCGCACGATTGTGAATGGAAAAAAAGATACTCCAGCCGAGTTGACACCCGATTTGAAACGACAGCTTGCGGGGGTATTAAGTTGCTTGCTTAAGGGCAAGGACGATATTGCTATCGTGCCAACTCATATCCTGCGCCTCAGCCAGTCGCTTGCGCAGTCTTTAACGGCAAAACAGGACAGTCTGATTTTTCCGGCCTCTATCCTGCCGGAAGCTTCCGGCGAGGATGATGCCGATGATGCGTGATTTTCTCTCATGTCGGGGCATAAGTGGTTGTGGATGCAAGTAATGTTTGACCTGCCCGTGACGACAAAAAAGGGGCAGAAAGAAGCAACGAAATTCAGAACCTTCCTTCTGGATCAGGGTTTTGAAATGGCGCAGTTTTCCGTTTATCAGCGGTTTGTCGGCGCAAAGGAGCGGTTCGAAACCTATACGAAAAAAGTACAGGAAAACCTGCCGACAGAGGGCAAAGTTCACATCCTGATGTTCACTGACAAGCAATATGAGAACATCATCACCTTCCGGGGTCATAAAAAGAATCCTCGCAAGAAAAATCCAGGCCAGTTTGAGCTATTTTAGCCAGGATAGGTGCTGTTTTTTTGCGCCAGAAACGCAAAAACCCCCTGATTTTCAGGGGGTTCCGCGACAGGTATTATATCAGACAGGATTTTGCGGTCTAGCCAGAACCATTAGGGTGTGTAACCAAATATTCAAATTATTATATCAGACAGGATTTTGCGGTCTAGCCAGAACCGTAACTATATATCGTTCGATCCCTAAAATATTATATCAGACAGGATTTGCGGTCTAGCCAGAACCGTTGCCAACGCTACGCAGTTGAAACCTGAATTATAT
>JAKFVN010000033.1 GCA_021732145.1 Alphaproteobacteria bacterium | reverse complement strand
CTTATGCAGTGCCTTGATAAGCGGCAGCATAACGGCCATCGCCATCCCCAAAATCATCACCAGTGCTATCGCTGCGCCAAAAGCACGCATGCCCCATAAAATGATTTCAGATGCCAGCGGCAAGCGCTCCCCAATCATATCGAGCAATTGAATGATTTGCGGCACAGCAAACATCATCAGCACCACAACCGCCGCCCCCGCCAGCAGCATTTGCAGCGCAGGATATGACAGCGCGCGGCGCAGCTTTTCATTAAACTCCCGCTTCCAGCTCAGGCTTTCATACAAAAAGGCCAGCGCTTGGGTGATTTTTCCGGTTTTCTCGCCTGCGCTGAGCAATAACGGGACAAGCGCATCGAATTTCATGCGCGATGATGCAAAAGCGGAAGAAAGGCTCGCACCGCCCGTGATGTCCTGCAATATCATCGCAGTATTGCGGCGCAAGGCCGATGGCAGCGCAGGCAATACATCTTCCAGCGCAGCATGTACGGGAACGCCAGCCCCGGTCAGCATCACCAGATGGCGGCAGAGTAATACCTGCTCCGCCAATTGCACCTTTTTGCTGAATAAAAACGGCGATGGCTTATCGCTGCTTTGGCAATCAATCAGGTTCAGTCCCTGATGGTGCAGCTTTGCGAAGAGCTCATTTTCATTCGCGGCAAGCGTTTCACCCTTGTTCATCGTGCCTTGGTCATCAACCGCGCGATATGCGTAATGCGGCATCTATGCGCCTCCCGCATTCTGGATTAAATCAACTTCCGCCATCAGGCTTTCAAGGCTGACAAGCCCTGCTTCCAGCTTGCTCAACCCATCTTGCGCCATGCTGACAAACCCTTTGGCACGGGCGCATTTGAATAATTGGCTGCGCGATGCGCCGTTGCTCACCCATTCATCCAACTCGCCATCCATTGGCAGTATTTCGGAAATGACCATGCGGCCTTTATGGCCGGTGTGGTCACATGCTTGGCACCCCACTGCATGGCCAACCTTGGCGGGCAGCTTGACTGACGATGCCAACACCCCCTTTAAATGCGCATCTGGCGCTCGCATCTGGCGGCAGTGCGGGCATAGCACGCGCACCAAGCGCTGCGCCACCGCCGCCGTGATATTCCCCGACATCAGCCCGGATGAGAGCCCGAATTCGCGCAGGCGCGCAAACACGCCAAAGCTGTCTTGCGTATGCAGCGTGGTGAATACCTGGCTTCCGGTCATCGCGGCGCGTAGCGCCATTTGCGCGGTATCTGCATCGCGGATTTCACCAATCAGCAGCACGTTCGGGTCTTGGCGCAGCACCGCACGCACGCCTTCGGCAAAGCTAAGGCCAAAATTTTCGCGCACCTGCGTCTGGCGAATGCCATCCAGCTGATATTCAATCGGGTCTTCCAGCGTGCGGATGCTGCGCGTATTTCTATCCAGCAATTGCAGCAATGCATACAGCGTGGTGGTTTTACCCGAACCCACAGGCCCTGTCAGCACCAGCATGCCATTGGGGCGAAGGCACAGCTGGCGCAGCAATCGCTCTTGCGGCGCGCTGAAGCCCAGTTCTTCAAGCGGCAGCAATGCACGTGCCTGATCCAAAATGCGGATAACAATGTTTTCGCCATGCTGTGTCGGCAGAATGGAAACACGGAAATCCACGCTTTTACCCGCAAGGCGCAGATGGAAACGGCCATCCTGTATATTGCGGCTATCCACGATGTCCATGCCTGCCAGCACCTTTATGCGTTGCGCAAGGCGCGGCCATGATGCGCGGTGCAGCAGTGTTAGCGTTTTCAAAAGCCCGTCAATACGCAGCCGAATGCGCACGGATTTTTCTTCGGGCTCCAGATGAATATCGGATGCCCCCGCCGCCACGCTTTCCGCCAATAAGGCCTCAACCGTCGCAATGACGGGGTGGTGTTCATGCGCTTCGGGCGCGGACGCAATAATCCCCTGCTCCATCTCGCTTAAATGATGCTTGAAATTTTCGCTGCCCCCATAAACGCGGGCGATGAATTGCATAATATCGTCTTGTGCCGCAATAAAAAGGCGCAACGCCACCCCATGCGGCAGCATGCGCCTTAAATTATCGGTTGCACGGATATCCAGCGGGTCGGCTATTGCGACACACAGCGCGTTATCGTCCAGTGCAAAACCAACCGCATTAAATCGTAGCGCGGTTTCCTTATCCCAAAACCCGCACGCATCCTCATCGGACAGGTGCTGATGCAAGTGAATGGCGGGGAAGCCGGTTTGCTGGCTTAACGCTTCCAATAGCTGGCTTTCCTGCACGAAACGCAGTTTCAATAGCACGCGCCCCAGTAAATCCGGGTGCTGTTTTTGCTCGTGCAGCGCAAGGCGCAACTGGTCTTCATTCAGCAGGCCATGCGCGCACAGCCATTCGCCAAGTAATATGCGTTTAGGGGCCGCTTCAGGGAAGGTTAAGACGTTCATTGCCTCCACTCCGTCGCGCAAGGTTGATTGCCAAGATACGTTACCAGCGCATTGCGGTCTAAATACAAATACACATCATCAAATGGGTCGCTCCCTTGCGTTGGCAGACCCGCGACAAAACCTAAGTTATCGCTTGCATTACAACGCTCCCCGCCTGCGCTTGCAGAACATGCAGGGGTTGGCAAATTCATGCGGTCGGCATCAAATTCAGGCACGTATTTATATGCGCCACGACCATTTGCGCCATGACTTAATAGCATAACGGCGATATTGTTTTGAAATGTGGCGGTATTTTCAATGCGCACATTCAATGCACTTGTCGCTGAATAGGTCATGCCACATAAGCCATGTGTACCAGACACTGGCAGCGCTGTATCAGGGGGCGTTGGGACATACTTGGCAAGCCGGACATCAACGGCATAGGTGAGCCAGCGCCCATACGCATCTTTGGCAAAGGCTTGCGGTAAGCCCAGCGATTGAAACGGCACCATACCCACCGCAATGTCGCAACTACCACGTGGAGCACTATCTCCTGACGGATTATCTGGATGGATTGGGCATGGCACGTAACCGGATGATTGTACAAATGCCGCAATCGAACGCATGACGGTTTGCAAATTTTGTGCGGTTGCGCGCGCCTGCTCTGCAACACGCACGGATAAAAGCGTTGGCACTAATAATCCAATCACGATTGCCAATATCGCAATGGCAATCGCTGTTTCAGCAAGTGAAAAACCCTGCTGATTTAGGATTAGAGCGCGCGGGTGCATAGTATGTAGACGTTTGTTTCTACATAGCTTGTGGCGGTTGAAGCAGCACTTACATCCGTGCCTGCAACGGCTCTTATACTGCCCGTGGATGGGTTTCCATCATCTTGGCGCGCATCAATAATCGCAGCTGCTGCCCCTGGAATGTTATCGATGCACACAACGTTGTTACCGCTGGTAAAGATGCCCGCGCCGCTAAACGCGCCATTTTGAATGCCAAAAACACCGCCAAATGAATTACCAGGAAATGCAGTATCGTTTTTATCGCCTTTGATAAGACCAGCACCGCGCAGATGTGACCATACCAGTAGGCTTTCTGTAGAACCTTCACCAC
Organism: Alphaproteobacteria bacterium; assembly: GCA_021732145.1. Lineage (GTDB taxonomy): Bacteria > Pseudomonadota > Alphaproteobacteria > UBA9219 > RGZA01 > RGZA01. The sequence goes on along the minus strand of JAKFVN010000033.1, from coordinate 38,981 downwards.
TTGTTGCCGTTACTGTTGTTCTATAACTGGCAGCGGTGCCAATCGTTCCATTGCCACCACCTCTAAAGTTAACCCCAAGCCGTGTGTCAGCTTTTGCATCATCTCCCGGCAATACGCCATAGTTCTGATTATAAGTAGAAACCGCAGATTGAATGCTTTGCAGCGAGCTGATGGTGCTGGTAATGCGCGCATTTTGTAGAATATTTACTGCAACCAGAATGCTGCCAATCAGCAGGCCGATGACAACCAGCACGATTGAAACTTCAACAAGCGTAAAACCGGAATAGGTATTTTTCGTTAGTCGCGCATACATGGGTAACCTCATGACGTTAAAGTGAACCTGAATAATCCCGGATGAATAACCCTGTATGTGTTTTTAGCGCATGCGGGATTTGGCTGGAACTGCTTTTAATGCTTGTGACGTTTTTTCTTTTTTTGCTTTTTAGCTTTGGGTTTTGCCGCATGCTTCTTCTGCTTGGCGGCAGGTTTCGCTGCCTTTTTAACTGGCACTTCTTGCGTATTCGTTTCGTCTTCGTTCGCAACATCATTTGTAACATTGACGGATTGAATGGAAGTCGCTTCCGGTAATGGAACGCTTCCATCCTCCACAAACGTGCCATCCATTTCTTCATCTGTATCTTTGACCACTTTCTTGCGCGGGACAGGCAGCGGGCGGCGGTCGTGGTTAAACTTGTAATAAAGTTCTGCATCCGCTTCATCCGGTTTTGGCCCATCGTTCACAACGGTTGCACGTAATAAAATCACCAGTTCCGTCAGTTGCGAATTATTGCTGCGCGATTTGCCAAGGTTGCCGACAATCGGCACATCATCGACAAATGGCACGCCCTTTTCCAAGTTGCCGGATGAATCCTGCATGAGGCCACCCATGACGGCAACTGTGCCTGATTTAAGCGTGAGCACGCTGTCCATTTCGCGCACGGCAACAACAGGAACGGAAGATGACACTTCCGGCACATTGGCATCGGCGGCGGCAATCTTCACGCCCGGGTCTTCCACGCGGTCAACAATGAAGGAAACAGTTGGGCGCAAATTCAGCGTCACTTCATCCCTGTCTTCATTGATGGATGGCTGCACGGTCATTAAAAAACCAACCGGTACGGTGTTTGGCGTGCTGTTCACGGTGCGCGTAACGCCAACGGGAACACCGCCAGCCAGGCTGACAATCGGCGTGGTTTCAATCGTGGATGTAAAATAAACTTCATTGCGCGCAACCTTTAAAACCGCGGGCTGGTTATTCAGCACGGTTAAGCGCGGGCTGGATAAGGTGCGCGATGCGCCAAAGCTGCGCACGAAATTCAGGATGCCGCCAAAGTCACTATCCTTCAACGACAGGGTCACAACGCCGTCGGTCGCAGTGCCGGACGTGGCAAACGGCGCGCCTGCCGCAACGGGGCCAAAGCGCGCCGCAACATTCGCCGTGCTGTTAAGCAATGTCCGCCAGTTAATGCCGCTCTTATAATCCTCATTAAGCTCCACTTCCATGATGCGCGCTTCAATCAAGACCTGCGAATTGACGTTATGCTTTATTTTATTAAGGTAAGCTTCAACGGATGCTTGCTGGCGTTGATTGCCGAACACGCTGACCAATCCCGCCTGCCTGTTAATGGCGAAGGATTTGGCTGGAGAAATGCCTTCCTGTTTTAATTCCTTGGCCGTGTCGCTATCGACGCGCATGGTGCGCGTGTTTTTGGTATTGGCAAGAATGGCTTCAATATTGGTTTCAATCTCGCCCCAGAAATCGGCAAGGGCCTGCGTCTCAACCTTGGTTGTTGAATTATTGCCACTGGTAATGCTGCCGTTATTCACATTGCTGGTATTGCGGCCCGTGCCCTGAATGCTTGAAAACACATTGGTTGCAATGCCGATTTCGCTGCTGGATTTGCGGATCAGCGTTAAATAGTCAATGGGATAGCTTTTGATATACGGCTCATCCAGTTCGATGCGCAGGAAGCCATCTTCCACCGCATAGCGCAGGCCGGCCATGATGCACAGGCGGTCAAGCACGCGCGAAAAAGGCTGGCGGATAGCCGTAAAAATTACCCCGCCCGCAATGCGCGGATCTAACTCTAAATTCACTTCCGCCTTGCTTGCCAATTCCTGCAACACATCCTTGACCGGAACTTTTTCAGTAATGGAGATGGAAATGATTTTATCGTTAGCAATTTTATTTTTTGCCTGGCGCGTTGATTTAAATGGAACGTATGGAATAGGAGGTTCGGGATTGTCGCGTTCCTTGCGCAAATCGCGGTAATCGTCGCGATTCAAATCCATCACCGGATCAACCTTATCCAGTTGCATTTCCTGACACGCAGTAACTGGCAACAGCACCAACGCAAGCAAAACCCAAAAGCGCATTCAAGGTCCTTAAGAAATAAGGCACTCCTTTTAGCCGGGCCTCTCTGAAACGTGAAGGGGAATTATGGCACGCGTTTCCGCTGGGGCTTTCCGCCAGGGTTTCATTCGTAAGTTACGCCAGTGAAATAGAGCCCGTGCGGTGGCGCGGTTGGCCCGGCCTTGGCGCGTTCCTTGGCTTCAAACGCGCGTTTGAATTCCGTAACGCTCCACTGCCCTGTTCCAACAAAGAACAATGTGCCCACCATGTTGCGCACTTGGTGATAGAGGAAAGATTTTGCCCCGAAGTGAAAACGGAATTCTTCGCCGTTTTGTTCAACGCGCGTATCCAGCATTGTTTTCATCGGCGATGGGGATTGGCAACCATCCGCGCGAAATGATGTGAAGTCATGATGACCCAATAATAACGCTGCTGCTTCCTGCATGGGTTGAAGGTTCAGTGGTTTATAAAAATGCACGGCATAGCCGCGGTCAATGGTAAGCGGACGCGGGCGGTTAATCACGCGGAACATATAATTGCGTGATGTGGCTGAAAACCGTGCATGAAAATCAGTAGTAACGGGCTCTGCTTTCAACACAATAACGGGGTGATGGCGCATATAGTAATTAACGGCATCGCGCACGGTGTCGCTATCCGTTGGCCTATCAATATCCGCATGGCAGACCTGCGCCAGCGCATGCACGCCCGCATCGGTACGGCCAGCCACATGAATGCGCACATCTTCATCACAGAATTTTTTAATCGCTTCTTCAATCGTGCCTTGGACGGAGCGCGCATCTTTTTGCAGCTGCCAGCCGGAAAAGCCCGCGCCATCATATTCAACGGTGAGTTTCCAGCGCTGCATTACAAGGTCTCGCCTACTTTAACAGAAAACCCGCGAAGGAAGGATGCGCCGTCGGTTACCGCGCGGCCCTGGCGCTGCACCTTGGTCAGCGTGATCGCATCTTCACCGCAGGCAACGGTGAAATCATCTTTGAGCAATGCGCCGGCTACGCCGTGAATGCCAAACGCTACGCTGGCCTCTAACACTTTAATCCGCTCGCCCTTGCTTTCAAAATAAACGCCAGGCCAAGGCGACAGGCCGCGCAATTTGCGTTCGATTTCTGCGGCGTTTTCCCGCCAATTGATACGGCCTTCATTCTTGGTCAGCTTGGCGGCATACGTCACGCCTGCCTCCGGTTGCACGGTTGGCGGAATGGTTTTATTGGCGATTTGCGGCAAGGCTTCCACAATCATTTCTGCGCCAAGCTTGCTTAATTCATCATGCAATGCCCCTGCATTGGTTTGCGTCGTGATGGGTATACTACGTTTCAGCCACATCGCGCCGGTATCAAGCCCGACATCCATCTGCATGATGGTAATGCCGCTATCGGCATCGCCCGCCAATATCGCGCGCTGAATGGGCGCAGCGCCGCGCCAGCGCGGCAGCAGTGATGCATGAATGTTGATGCAGCCCAGACGCGGCGCATCAAGAACTGGTTTTGGTAACAGTAGGCCATAAGCGACAACAACCGCAACATCCGCGTTTAAATCGGCAAAGGCTTTTTGCTCTTCCGGTGCTTTCAGGCTTAACGGCGTGCGCACTTCAATCCCATGCGCTTGCGCAGCCTTATGCACGGCGGATTCTTGCAAGGCCTGGCCACGGTTCGCAGGACGCGGCGGCTGGCTATACACGCAAACAATATCATGCCCAGCTGCGCGCAGCGCATTCAGTGCGCCAACGGAAAATTCCGGCGTGCCCATAAAGATAATGCGTAAGGATTTGGATGGTGTGGTCATAACAAAAGATTAGCAAAACTAAAGCGCTTTGCCATCCTGCTGTTCTTCGGCTGCCAAACGCTGCGCCTTTTCAACGCGCTTCAGCATCATATCGCGCTTCAGCTTTGACACATGGTCAACGAATAGTACGCCGTTCAAATGGTCAACTTCATGCTGGATGCAGGTGGACAGCAAATCTTCGGCTTCCATTTCAATACGCTGATTGTTTACATCGGTATAGGCAACTTTAATGCGCTTCGGGCGCGTGACTTCCGCATATTGGCCGGGAATGGAAAGGCAGCCTTCGCGGTAGGTGAACAATTCTTCCGAAGACCATGTGATGACAGGGTCAGCCATCATGAATGCCTTCGCGGCGTTTTGCTCTTCTTCCACATCGACCACAATCACGCGCTTCAATTCGCCAACCTGCGGCGCGGCCAAACCAACACCGGCGCTGGCATACATGGTTTCCAGCATTTCGTGCATGAAGCGGCTCACCTCGCGGTCGACCGTTTTCACGGGGTCTGCAAGCTTGCGCAAAACAGGATCAGGCACGATGCGTAGTTTCAAAGTCATAAGTCATTTTCACATAAAAGATTTAAGGAACTATATGGGGCTTTAACGTGTTGATTTCAAGCCGCATTTTCCTTTTTTTCAGTAGTTTCCAGCAAAATATCGTCGTCCTGATCAACTTCAGAAGATGTAGCAACCCCCAAAAGCTGCGCCGCCTCAGTTTCAGGTAGTTTTTCTACGTCCCTCAGTTTTCTATCTATTGCGCGATGTCGCTTCCCAACTTCAGTTACAATAAGTTTTTGTGCTTCATCAAGCTTCTTTTGAATTCTTCCAATAATGTCAGCATATTTTCCAAATTCTGATTTTATTGCCCCTAGAAGCACCCATACTTCACTAGATTTTTTTTGAATGGCAAGAGTACGAAAACCCATACTAAAACTGTTTACTAGGGCCATAAGAGTTGTTGGCCCCGCAACAGAGACATGAAATTCTCTATGCAGCATTTCGATAAGGCCTTGTCGACGGACAACTTCAGCAAATAGCCCCTCCGTAGCTAAAAATAAAATGGCATAATCTGTTGAATGCGGCGGATTAACATATTTATCATAAATATCTTTTGCCGAATTGCGTACATTTGTTTCAATTAATTTTGAAAAACTTTCAACTTGCTCGGCATCACCTTTCTCGGATGCCTCTACCAATCGCTTGTAATCTTCACTAGGAAATTTTGAGTCAAGCGGCAACCAAACAGGCTGGTCATCGCTACCATTACCCCAAGGCATACGAATAGCAAACTCAACTCGCTGCCCACTACCAGGCACAATTTCTACATTTACACCATATTGGTTTGACGCCATCATTTGCTCAAGCAAATCGTGCACAAATCGTTCCCCTAACGCACCTCTGGTTTTGACGTTAGTAAGAACTCTTTTTAAGTCACCAACACCGCTAGCAAGCGTTTGCATCTCACCCATGCTTTTAAATACTTGCTCTAACTGTTCACTTACACGCTTAAATGACTCCCCCAAACGCTTATCTAACGTCTCCTGAAGCTTTTCATCCACAGTAAGTCGCATCTCTTCAAGTTTTGCGGTATTTTCTGTACGCAATGCATCAAGACGCCTTTCAACTGTTTCCTTTAGTGCATCTTGTGCTTTTCCTTGTTTTTCTGAGAGTGAATTCAGCGATTGGCCCACATTTTCGAGCCTCTCTTTCTGGTGTTCACTAATCGAATTTAGCGTTTCATTTACATTGCCTGTAAAACGCTGAAAGCTATCAAACATTTCAGTCTTTTGTTCTTTGATAACATCAGCTTGCTTTTGTGTTGATGTATCTAACCGACCAGAAAAATCACCGACTTGTTTTGCAATTCCATCACTTAGAACGCCAAACGCTTTCAAATTTGCGTCTTGAAATCCATGTAAATTGTTATTTAATTCTGTACGTACACCTTGGAATTGTTGGTCATTAGCTGATTTTAATCGCTCCAACTCATCTCGCAAAGGAGCAACTATATCATTAATTTTTAATTGATTTTTTTTGCTATTAAAGGCAAGCGCAGCAATAAAAAATCCTATAAATAGACCAACCCCACCTGCAATGGCCCATTCAATATAAGGTGTCATTTGCTTTTCCCTGTTTCATTCCATGCGTTAGTATATGCGCTTTCCAAATCCTTGACGAAGGTTTGACTATCGAATAATGGCAGCTTCTCGCGGCCTTGCTGCAAATGCTGGCGGATGGCGGCGCGCTTATCTTCATCTTTCAGCAACTCGCGGATTTTGGTTTCGTAAATATCCAGCGATGGCGCGATGAGTTCTGGCAACCCAGCGGCCTTCAGCAAGCTTGCGGAAACGCGGGATGCAAAGCTTTTACCCATCAATGCCACCACGGGCGCGCCCACCCATAACGCATCGCTGGTGGTGGTGTGGCCGCCATAGGGCGCTGTATCCAGCACCACATCGGCATGGCGATAGCGCGCAATATGATCGGCCTGGTTCATGCGGTCAGCGAAAATCAAACGCTCCCCTGCTACGCCGCGCTTCTCCGCTTCTTTACGTAAATTTTCCTGCACAACCGCTTGCGGCGCAAACAGCCACAGCACCGTTTGCGCATCATCCTTTAATATGCGCATCCATACATCAAAAACAGATGGGGTGATTTTATAGGTTTGATTGAAGCAGCATAGAACCGTCGCATCTTCGGGCAAATTATGTTCGCTGCGCTTCTTGGCGGCCAATAACGGGCGCTCACGGTCATTGATTTGATAGCTGTGCGGCAGACGGATAATTTTTTCGGAATATGCAGCAGCGTGTTCGGCTGGAATAATTGTTTCATCCGCCACGATATAATCAACGAATGGCGCGCCCATGCTGCCGGGATAGCCGAGCCACTGCATGATAATAGGCGCAGGGCGTGATGCGAGCACTTCGGGCAAGCCGCCGCGCGTGTAACCTTTTAAATCAACCAGAATATTAATGCGGTCATTGAAAATGCGTTCGGCAATGGCAACCGGCGGCTGGCCCGCACAATTTACCCAGTGTTCCGCGCCGCGCTGCATGCGTGTGCGAATAGGGCTTTCGCCCGCTTGGCCATAACTGTACACAAACACTTCAAACCGGTCGCGGTTATGGTGCGCGAATAATTCGGCGAGCAAATAGCTGGTCGCGTGCTCGTGTAAATCGTTCGATAAATAACCAATGCGCAAACGCGATGCGGCTGGTGATGGCTTGGCATCAAACTGCGCTACAGGTTTAATGCTGCCTGCGCCTTTCTTCACGCATTCCAGATGCTTGAGCGCATCATCAATAAACACGGGCGCAAGATTGGCTGGCGTTTTATCCAGCGGCAATTCCTTACCACTCCAATCCGCCATTTGGCGGCGGGTCATGGCAATCACGGCTTCCATATCGTGGTTTTTGGGGTCGATCTCCTGCGCTTTTTGAAAGGCTGGTATGCTTTCAACGAGCATGCCGCTTTGGCGCAGCGCATGGCCAAAATTTGCCCATACATGCGCGCGGGTTGGCGCAAGCAGCACCAATTGTTCATATAAAGGCACAGCATCTTTTGGCTGATTGGTTGCCAGCAAGAATACCGCAAGATTATGCATGATATCCGGTTGATCTGGGCGCAGTGCATGCGCGGTGCGCAGCAATTTATCAGCGAGTTCTATTTCGCCGACATTCTGTTTGATGATGCCGCCAAGGTGTAAAAAATTGATGTTATCGGGATAGTCAGCCAGCGCGGCCTCAACCTTGATATTCGCCTGTTTCAGATTTCCGGATTGCACAAGGCGCGATACATCTTCAAAGCGTTCGCGCAAATCATCGGTCGGTTTCTGGGCTGTTTTTGACATGCCGTTATTATAGGTAGGCCCCAATTTATTGTCAGCAGATTTAGGCGGCGGATGGCACAATAATAGCGTTTTTTGGCGTGCGGCGCGGCCAAACATTAATAAATGAAAGCGCAATTGCCGATAGATAAGGCAGGCTTTGCACAATCAAAATGCCCGACCACAGCAGGGCCTGATTATTCGCGGCGCTATATTGCATCACAAGGCCAATGGAGCAGACCAGAAGGCCGATAAAGATGATGATTTCATCGCGCGCCATGGCAAAGCCCTGATACAGGGCTGGCTTATCTTCGCATTTGGGCGTGCGGAAGAATGGCTTACCGCTGGTGAACAGCCCCTGCAACATGGCGGTGCCCACCACATGGCTAAGCGCAGTACCGGCAATCGCCGCGCCAAAACGTTCCGGCCAGCCAATGCGCACGCGAAGGCCATACATCATAAAGCCGCTTAGGATTTTGAATGCAAACACTGCGAGTGTTGGCCATTGGAAAATTTCCGGCGGGAATTCTACCAATTCAAGGAACAGCAGGATTGACCACACAAGCGAGCCAAGCACAAAGGTCAAATTCGCGGCATCGGCAATCCACGGCAGCCAGCCCGCGATGAAATGGTATTTCTGCGCGAAGGTCAGTTCCTTGCGGTTTGGCGCAAACAATGGCAAATGGCGTTTCATAATCTGCATGGCGCCATAGGCCCAGCGGAAACGCTGTGATTTATAACCCGCGAAACTATCGGGGATGAGGCCTTTGCCGAAGCTTTGCGAGAGATAATAGGACTCATATTTATTTTCGAACAGCTTCAGGCCCAATTCGGCATCTTCACAAATGCACCATTCGGCCCAGCCCTTTACCTGCTGCAAGGCCGTTTTGCGGATAAGCGTCATGGTGCCGTGCTGAATAATCGCATTGCGCTCATTGCGCTGAACCATGCCGATATGGAAAAAGCCCGCATATTCCCAATGGCACATGGTTTTAAACTGGTCGCCTTCCCAATCGCGGTAATCCTGCGGTGATTGCACAAAACCGATACTTGGCTTTTCAAACAGCGGTACCAGCGATGACAGCCAATGGCTATCCACCTGATAATCGCTGTCAATCACGGCGATGATTTCTGCATCCTGCGCGGTTTGTTCCAGTGCAAAGTTCAGCGCCCCCGCCTTAAAGCCAGGCCATGTGGGCAGATGATAAAACCGGAAACGCGCGCCCAGTTTTTCGCAGTATTGCTGCACAGGCTTCCACACCGCTTCATCCTTGGTATTATTATCAATCACCAAGACTTCGTAATTGGGGTAGTTCATGCGCACAATCGCATCGAGTGTTTCCATGACCATTTGCGGCGGTTCGTTATAGCATGGAATATGAATGGAAACTTTGCGCGCGTTTTTGTTTGCATCATTCCCCGACACGTCCACCTTGCGGCGCCAGTTTTCAGTCCACACCGTTTCGGTGAATTCCAGACCATCGACCAGCAACACGGCGAACAGGAATAGCTGGAACAGCACTAGCCCCGCCCATGCAAAGCCAATGGTGGCGGTATAAACCTCGCCATGCGCGGATAAAACGCTCCACACCAGCACGGAGAATATGCCCTGAATAAGCAGGCCAAAGAATGTCTGCCCCATCCATGAAATATGGCCAGCCTTGCGCATGAACAAAATAATGGGCAGCAGCGCAAGCAACATGGCAATCAAGCATGCTTCAGGCCAGTTGCGGCGTTCGTTCACATTGCCAAACAGCGGGAATTTCTGCTGGCGGTGATTATCCCAAATGCCCCACCCTGTTCCCACTGTGCCTTCAATTTCCCATTTCCATGCCTGGTCGAAGGCTTCAACGATGATGTAATCCAGCTTGCGTTCGGTTGCGATATTCAAAAAATCGCGGATGAAACGCGCCTGGTTCACCTGGCTTGGCTCCGCGCCATAAATCCACTGCCCTTTGCTGGGCCAACCGATTTCACCGATGAGAATATGCTTGGATGGAAAGGCGGTATGCACTTCATCATAGCGTTGCAGGGCATAGCCCACTGCTTCGTTAACCGGCTTTCCTTCCCAATAGGGCAGCGTATGGATGGTAATGAAATCAACCGCTGCGGCAAGGCGCGGGTTTTTAAGCCAGACGTGCCACGGTTCCGCGGTACTCACTTGCACCTTCACGCGGCGCTTAATCCAGTGGATCATGTCCACCATTTCATCAACACTGATATCGCCGCGCAAAATCGCTTCGTTCCCTACCAGAATGCGGTTGATGTTGCGATGCTTGTTGGCGAGTTCGACAAGGCTGCTCAGCTCCTGCATATTTTCCTTGGCGTTGGAGCCGTACCACGACCCCATCGTTACCCATAATCCGTATTTCTTGGCGGCGGCGGGAATGGTTTCCAACCCATTGGTTGCGCCATAACTTCGGATGGAGCGCACATAGGGCGCAACGGTACGCACATCTTCTTCGATTTCCTGCGGGGTCGGAAAATTACGCTTGGCAGGATTATGATCATCCCGGTACGGCGTGAAGGAAACACCCGAAATCACGCCATCCCACGCGCTGCTATCGCGGCTGAGATTAATGATGCCCCATAGCGTGATGTTCACCATGAACACAAAGGCCAGCACAAAGATAATGCGCAAGGCTGACGGACGTTTTTTAGCGGATGGATTATTCATGGCTGACATGGGAGCATTTCATAGCATGCAGCGCCATTCCCAGCCAAATGTTTTGCAAAAATACGCCCATCCTTCCGTGCATACCATTCTTTAACCACGTTTATTAAGCCCTGCGAAAACCCGGGCCTATAGAATGGCTTAAGCAACTTCAATACGCGGATGTGATGGCAGTCGATAGAAGCAACCCTCGCGGAGAAATAACGTCGCTGGCGCGCGCGGCTTATCAGTCATACGCAGAAAACACCCCTGTAAAAACCGCTGAAGAAATCGCCAGAGCGCTCAAACGCGACGGCCCGACCGAGATGATCACGCGCCCCGTGCTAAGGGATGACCAGCTTGCAAAAACCGACCCCGATAAAATGACGCTGGAAGAAGTAAAGCGGCTTTCCGACATGCAGGCGCGCGCACGCGCTGCCAAAGCTGGCAACAATCTTACGCGCTAGACTTGGGAATTATTGAGCGAGTTGCCTGCTCTTTTGCTCAAGTACGTTCAGCAAGCCGTTGGGGCCGCTGGCACGGATAACGGAGCCAAATTCAGAACGGCGCGTCGCCATTTCGCTAATCGCGCCATCCACAAACACATCGGCCACTTTCCAGCCCTGGCTGGTTTGCATCATCAGGTAGTTCAGATGATGGACATCTGCGCCACTCTTTAACGTGGTTTCAACGATGCGCTGTTGTGGGTTTGGCGCAGCCTTTTCACCAATTACTTTGAATTCTTCGCCGTCATAGGCTTTGAACTGGCTGGCGTAATTCGCAACCGTGAAATTGTGGAATGCGCGGGTCAGCTGGCCTTTTTGATCAGGAGATGCCTGGCCCCATGATGGGCCATAGGATACGCGGGTCATATCGCTGGCGCTGAAGGTTTTGGTAATTGCCGCATCCAGTTTGCGCGCGCGGCCTTCAAACCCAAGTGTATTGCCTTCTTTCATCACAACCGTCAGCGTGTTGTAGAAGTTGCTAATCACTTGGCTTGCGCCCTGCTTGGCTGGAGCAGGCGGGCGTATCGCCACATCCTGAACAGCGGCATTCGCCGCAGGAGCCATCGCCAGCAACATCACGAATGCAAGACTCAATAAACGCCCGGAAAAACTCATGTGCAAACACTCCTTGGAAAGGTTCAATCAAAAACGGCTGGCATTGATTATGCCCGGACTTTGGCAAAGCGCTGAACGTTACCGCCAACAGCGGCATTGCCAATGGCAGCGCGCGCGGTTGCAACAATATGCTTCGCGTTCAATTGCGCTTCGTCATATTGCTTGAGAGGATTGTCATGATCCTGGAACACATCCGGCAAGGTCATGCTGCGCAGCTTCAGGCCGTTATCGAGCAGGCCTTCATTCGCCAGGAAGTGCGCCACGTGCGAGCCAAAGCCACCCACAGAGCCTTCTTCAATGGTGATGAGCACTTCGTGCTCCGCTGCCAATTGACGAACCATTTCCTTATCAAACGGCTTGGCAAAGCGTGCATCGGCCACGGTGGTCGTGAGGCCTTGCGCGGCCAATTCATCAGCAGCCTTCAATGCTTCCTGCAAACGTGTGCCAAGGCTTAAAATTGCAACGCGTGTACCTTCACGGATAATGCGGCCTTTGCCGATTTCCAAAATCTGGCCACGTTCTGGCAATTGAACGCCTATGCCTTCACCGCGCGGATAGCGAACGCCGCAGGGGCCTTCGTTATATGCGGCGGCGGTCGCCACCATGTGAAACAATTCAGCTTCATCGCTTGGCGCCATCAGCATCATGTTTGGCAAGCAGCCAAGATATGCAAGGTCGAATGCACCGGCATGGGTGTAACCATCGGCGCCAACCAGACCTGCGCGATCCATCATAAAGCGAACTGGCAGTTTTTGCATCGCCACGTCATGCACAACCTGGTCATAGCCGCGTTGCAGGAAGGTGGAATAGATGGTGCAGAATGGCTTCAAGCCTTCGGTTGCAAGGCCAGCCGCGAAGGTAACCGCATGCTGTTCAGCAATACCAACGTCAAAGGTGCGGTCTGGAAAACGCTTTTCAAACACGTCAATACCGGTACCCGATGGCATCGCAGCAGTAACCGCAACAACCTTGTCATCTGCTTCCGCTTCTTTAATCAGCGCATCAGCATAAACGCGGGTATAGGTTGGCGCAGAAGCTTTAACTTTAACTTGCTCACCTGTAACAACGTCAAACTTGTTCACGGCGTGGCACTTATCCGCAGCGGTAAGCGCTGGCGCAAAACCCTTGCCCTTTTGGGTTACAACGTGAATTAAAACTGGGCCTGGATCCACATCATCGCGGATGTTTTCAAGAACCGGCAACAAGTGGTCAAGATTGTGACCATCAATCGGGCCAACGTAATAGAAGCCCAATTCTTCGAACAAGGTTCCGCCTGTTACCATGCCACGCGCATAGGATTCAGCCTTACGCGCTGCTTCGCGAACAGGCTTGGGGAAAATCTTGCTCATATCCTTCGCAAGATTGCGCAGGCCGCGATATTCCTTGGATGATACGATACGTGACAGATATGCGCTGAGCGCGCCGGTTGGTGGCGCAATCGACATGTTGTTGTCGTTCAAAATAACGATGAGCTTGCTGCGCATTGCGCCAGCATTATTCATCGCTTCATACGCCATGCCCGCGGAAATCGAACCATCGCCAATCACTGCCACAACGTGGTTTGGCTTTTCCAATACGTCGCGCGCAACGGACATGCCAAGGCCAGCAGAGATGGAGGTTGAGCTGTGCGCCGCGCCAAATGGATCGTATTCGCTTTCACTGCGCTTGGTGAAGCCGGACAAGCCGCCACCTTGACGAAGGGTGCGGATACGGTCGCGGCGACCCGTCAAAATCTTGTGCGGGTATGCCTGGTGACCAACGTCCCAGATTAATCTGTCATCAGGTGTATTGAAAACATAGTGCAAGGCAACAGTAAGTTCCACAACGCCAAGGCCTGCGCCCAGGTGACCACCGGTCGTTGACACGGTATCGATGGTTTCGGCGCGCAATTCATCAGCGACCTGTTGCAACTGTTCAGGTTGCAATTTGCGCATGTCTTCTGGAACAACGATGGTGTCCAGAAGCGGTGTTTTATGATGTGGATTGGTTGAAGGATTTGGCACGTAAGCGCTCCACTACAAAATAAAAGTTAACAAACTGATGGGATTCACGCAGGTCACTGGGCAGAATCTTACGGCTTGAATGCGAAGTGCTGACCTTAACGAAAGCGATGCTTAAAAAGCAAGCAAATGAAATGGTTGCACGGGAAAAAAGCATTAAAAACTACAGAAATTGTGGTGTTTCAGGCACTTTGTTGCCATTAAGTTCTTCAGAAAAACCCGCTTATGTTAACGATAGGGCGTTTTTCAAATCGCCTTCCAGCACGGACTCGCAATCCCAATTTCCACGAATGATGTAGCTGGGATGATAAGTCGGAATAATCGGAATGCCCGGCGCTAGACGGCAATCCTGTTTTTGTCCGCGAATATTCAAAATGCCTTCAAGCCCCGTGAGCGCCCAAAGCGGCGTGCGACCCAGCGTGAGTATCGCTTTCGGTTTTTGGGCGCGAAGCGTTTCGCCAAGATGTTCCAGCTCACTCGCATATTTTTTCAAAACATATTTGCTGGCGAAGCGGCCGTATTTTTCTTCAATCGCCACCCCGCTTTCTTTGGCGGCGCGGATGGAAGAGAAAAAATGATCCACTTTATTTTTGGGCGGTTGAAAACGAAACACGTTGGCGACCAGAATGGATGCACGCACGATACCTGCTTTTTGCATATTTCGTTCAAGCAATTGACCGCTGCGGCCAATAAATGGCCTGCCCTGCTTGACTTCATCGGCACCGGGCGCTTCGCCCACTACCACCAACAGCCCGCATTCGCTTGTTTGCGTGGGGTATTGGTAATCAACGAACGGAAGCTGGTTATCCGTTACGTGTTCTGGGAAAAGATTTTCGGTTCGTTGAGCTTGATGGCGCATAAGCGCACTTTGCAAGCAATGCCGCAGGATTGTCAATCAAGCTGATACAGGCGGCGCGGTGCGTTGCTCAAACTGCCTGGCTGTTTCCACGCCCAGAATACCGTCTTTGAATGTGCGTCCTGGCACATTCATGGATAGCTGCTGCTGCGCTTCAAAGGTTGCTTTTTGCAATGCCCGCGCGGCCAAATGGGTTTCAGGGCCAAAATGCCCCGCGGTAAATTGTTCCCGTGGCAACGGGCCTTTGTAATAACCATAATCAAACAGGAATTGCTGGAATTTCTGGCGCTCTTCTACTGTCAGATGCAATCCCTTGCCACGCAGCGCAGCCGTATGCGCCTTACCAAATGCTTCGGCTGCCCTATACACATCGGCCTCGTTTGGCGTGCCTACTGCGCGTGCAAGGTTATCTCTGAACTGGTCATACACGGCTGTCGGGCGCCGTGTTGGCGGAGCAGATGGCGCTGCCGGCGGCAGCGCTGCCGCCGTAATTGTATCCAACGTAATTTCTGGTCTGTCGGTCAACCTATAAGGGCCATTCCATCCAGGCGATTGCGTTGGTGACTGCGTTGGCGATTGCGTCGGTGATTGCGTCGGTGATTGCGTCGGTGATTGCGTCGGTGACTGCGTTGGTGACTGCGTTGGTGACTGCGTTGGTGACTGCGTTGGTGATTGCGTCGGTGACTGCGTTGGTGACTGCGTTGGTGATTGCGTTGGTGACTGCGTTGGCGATTGCGTTGGCGATTGCGTCGGTGATTGCGTTGGTGACTGCGTTGGTGACTGCGTTGGTGATTGCGTCGGTGATTGCGTTGGTGATTGCGTCGGTGATTGCGTTGGCGATTGCGTTGGTGATTGCGTTGGCGATTGCGTTGGTGATTGCGTTGGTGATTGCGTTGGTGATTGCGTTGGCGATGATGACTGCAACGCCGCTATATCTAGTTTGCGGGCGTCAATTCGTGTTCCCAAAGTCACCATGAGTGCATTATTAATTCGTGTAATAACCTCACCGTTATCCGGCAGGGCGTTGTAAGCTGCTTTGAAAACTTCAGCTTCTCTATCCATAATATTATAGGTTTGACGAGCCGCAGCTAAAACTGCATCTGCATCAGTAGCTACTGGCTTTGGGGTGCTAACGAGATCACTCAGGCTTCGCCATATGACGGAGTTATTATAAAACCAACCGTTACCAACGCGCCGAGGGTCAAAGTTTCTTAAAACCCCAGCATCAATTGTATCAGGAATGTATGGTTTATCGGCCACGGTAATCCTATAGAAAATCGTCTTCGCTAAGTGTGCAAAATATAAGGATTAGTGTAACGGGAGGGTGCTAATGGTTATTTAATTTTAACTGCAATTCCGGTGTTATCACTTCTTTAACAACCGAAAAGTATCAATGGCTTAGGCAGCCTTCTTCATCTTCCATAGCATGGTTTTTATATCGCCGGGCTTATCCATCTGGGCCGGAAAGTCAGGGTAATCAATGCGCTGGCCTTCGCGCATAAAGACCAGATGCTGGCTTACCCGGTCACGCATTTTTAGGTTTTCGCGGCGCACTTTACCAAAGGGGCTATCCAAACAAAACCGGAAACTGTTCAGCCATGCGGCACCGCGTACATTCACTTCATCAATGATTGCGCACATGCGGTCATAAGAAATGCGATATACGGCGGAAAAATTAATCGGCTCTGGCACATAGATGGAAAGTGTTTTGACGTGATGCGCTTCCAGTTTTTGCATCAGCTCCAACAACACATCGGCATGGTCGTTCACATGACGCAGCATCGGGAAGTGATTATACAAACGGATGCCATGCGCGTGCATGCGTTCCAGCAACGTCGCAACCTCATCACAGATTTCGTAGGGATGCACGGAATGCAAAATCATGCGCACATTGTGTTTGGCGAACAGCGCAAGCTTATCGTCATTCTTTAATGCGGTTGGCAAGAAAATCGGCACACGCGTGTGAATGCGGATATTCATCACCGTTTTTACAGACGCGATTTTATCAAAAATAATCTGCAATTCGTTCAATGGCAGCGTCAGCGGGTCACCGCCCGATAAAATCACTTCCTGCACTTCCGGGTGCGATTTTAAATGCTTGATTAGCACATCGCATTGCTGTTCAACGCTTGGGCGCGCAGTGGTTTTTTGCTGGCTCAATACATCCTGACGGAAGCAGTAGAGGCAATGCGCCGCGCAGGTTGATGTGGGCGTGAACAATACGCGGTCGGGATATTTTTGAATAAAAATATCCTTCGCATCATCTTCCATATTGCTGCGGTCATCGACCCAATCGGCAACTTCGCCGGGTGCGCGAAGCGCGAGACGTTCGCTGCTTGGGTACACGGTGCGCGCCAGCGGCCCTTGGTGATGACCAAGCGCCGCAACTTCCTCATCAATCTTCTTTTGATAAAACGGCGTAACTTTTACTGACAGCAAGCCATGCGTTTTGGCTAATGCGGCATAAGCTGCATTGCGGTCTTCTTGCGTATCACTTTGAAGTTGCGTGGCGAGCATTACATTCCAAACATGGTTTGCGATGCATTGCTGTTCTTCAATGCCTTATAACGTGCCAGCGCCCATTGCGGGAAGAACGCCTTATAGCCGTGATAGCGCAGGTAAAACACCTTCGGGAAGCCTACAGCCGTATAATAATCCTCGTTCCACAGGCCTTCGTTCTTGCCTTCTGTTTGCTGTGTGCTCAGCAGGTACTTCATGCCCTTATTCACAGCATCGCTATCAATCTCACCAAAGGCCATCAGGCCAAGAATAGCCCATGCGGTTTGCGCGGGCGTTGATACCTTGCCCTCGCCCTTTGGCTCGCCCGCGAAATAGGATTGGCCATCTTCACCCCAGCCGCCATCTTCGCGCTGCTTGGAGTTGAGCCAGTTGATGGCACGGCGCACCATCAAATCATTCTTGCCGATACCAATCGCGTTCAGCGCATTCAAAACAGACCATGTGCCATAAATATAATTGGTGCCCCAGCGGCCAAACCAGCAGCCTTCTTTTTCCTGTTCACGGCGAAGATATGCAAGGCTGGCAGCCACAGCGGGATGGTCAATTTTATAGCCAAGCTGCGCCAGCATACCCAAGCAACGCGCGGTCACGTCGGCGCTTGGCGGGTCAAGCAACGCGCCGTGATCCGCAAATGGAATGTGGTTCAGATAGTAATAGGTATTATCGGCATCAAACGCGCCCCAGCCACCATTCTTGCTTTGCAGCCCCAGCACCCATTCCGTGCCGCGTTCAATCGCTTCGCGGTATTTGGGGCTGTCCAATCTATCCATCGCCATCACAACCACGGCGGTGTCATCCAAATCGGGATAATGCGCATTGTTATATTGGAATGCCCAACCCCCGGGGCGCACATTGGGGCGCCAATTTGCCCAATCGCCCACCACATCTAATACCTGAAGTTTCTTTAGCCATTCGGCGGCGCGTTGGGTTGCAGCAATTGCATCCGGACTGCCATCTTCCAGCATGGCATGCGCCATCAACCCTGTATCCCAAATGGGTGAGACGCATGGCTGGCAATAGGCGCTGGTTTTTTCTTCAATCACCAGATTATCAACGGCCTTGGTCGCAATGACACGGTCTGGATAGTTTTTATCGTAGCCCAACGCGTCATACATCATCACCACATTCGCCATCGCGGGATAAATGGCGCCCAAACCATCTTCGCCGTTCAAGCGTTCCTTGACGAATGCCAACGCCTTATCGATGGAGTATTTGCGCAGGCCCTTTGGCATATAGGGTTCAAAGAAACGCAGCACATCATCCAGCGCGCGGAAGATGGGGTTGAGAATGGATTTGGTTTCATTCGAATTCCAATCCTTCACCGTTTCGGGCGGGGCAACAAACAATTCATCCAGCGTGATTTTCTTTGGGTTTACTGCCTGGGGCTTCAGCGTCATCAGCACCAGCAACGGCACAATCACGGTGCGCGACCAATAGGCAACCTTTTATAAATGAAATGGAAACCAGCGCGGCAAAATCATAATTTCAATCGGCATCACCGGTACGGCATGCCACGGCAAAATGCTAAACAACGCCAATTGAATGCGCGTGAACACATTGCATTTGGCAATGCCGCCATGCTTCAAAATCGCATCGCGTCCGCGGATCATGTGCGGCGCATCCGCGCTGTCACCAGCAGCCTTTAATGCAAAATAGGCTTTTACGCTGGTGCTGATATTGAAATCGCCGCCATGAAACAGCGCCCAGCCATCATGCACGCTTGATTGACCGCCGCGCAAATAAACCGCCATCTTGTCATGCAAGGGCTGGTTAATCTCATCCAGAAAATGTTGCAGCAAAATATATTCGGCAGGAATGGTCGCATCGGCTTCGAGTGGGAATGCCCAGTGGCCATCCGCCTTTTGTAATTTCAGCAAGGCATCGCGCGCACTATCCACGCCCCTTGCAACATCATTGATGCTGAAGCCCGCCTCAGTGGCCAGATTCTTTTCCTTACGCAAAACCTTCGTAACCATGCTCATTCCCGCCATTTAAAAAAGGCAAAATAGCCAAAAAAAGCCAATAAAGCTACTGGTTTATCTGTGGGCTAACCGCTTCAGTTTTTTGATGATTTGCATGCGCTGGCCTTGCCCTGAGAATTTAACATGCCATACTACGCGCCATGACCCACGATTATTTGATGCTCTCGCTTGCGATTGCCCTGTTGCTGTTTGTCTCTGCCCTGCTCTCGGCTGCTGAAACAGCGTTTACGTCCTGCTCCAAGCCACGCATGCTCACACTGGAAAACGAAGGCAGCAAACGCGCCGCGCTGGTGAACCGCATTATGCGCCAGCCCGATTTGCTGATTGGCGCTATTCTGGTTGGCTATAATGTCATCAATATTGTTTCATCCGCGCTGACTACCGCCGCGATGATTGAAGCGTTTGGCGAAGCGGGTCTTGCTTATGCGACCGCCATCATGTCGGTACTCATCGTGCTGTTTGTTGAAATTTTGCCAAAGACGATTGCCATCCGCCGCCCTGATGGCACCGCGCTTTTCCTCGCGCCCTTTATGCAATTGCTGGTGTGGATTTTGGTTCCGGTGACGGTGCTATGCCGTGGCATTATTCTCTTCATCCTCAAGCCATTTAAAATCAATCAGGGCAATGACGAGATTGAAGAAAACGCCGAACAGGAAATTCGCGGCGTGATTGATATGCATGCCGAAGTGCTTGGTTCAAGCCAAGCCACCGCCAGCATGTTGCACGCCGTGGTGGATTTAACAGAAATGACCGTCGCGGATGTGATGACCCACCGCCGCGATATGATTAGCGTTTCATCCGCCCTGCCCGCTGATACGCTGATTAAAGCATTGCTGGATGCCAAGCATAGCCAAGTGCCGCTATGGGGCAAAACACCCGAAGACATTGTCGGCGTGATTGATGCGCGCAAATTGATTAGCGAGCTTGCTGTTCGCGAAGGCAACACCGCGGGCATGGATATCGCCAATATCGTCGCCGCGCCGTGGTTCATTCCAAATACCACCGGTTTACTTGACCAGCTTAGCAGCTTTCGCGCGCGCGATGTGCGCGTGGCGTTTGTGGTGGATGAATACGGCGTATTGCAGGGCATGCTGACCCTTGCTGATATTCTGGAAGAAATCGTCGGCCATTATGATAAGGGCCAGTTTAATGCGCTGGCCGTGCCCAAAGCACAACCTGACGGCAGCATTATCATTGATGGCCGCTTCCCCATTCGCGAGCTTAACCGCGAAATGGGCTGGGAATTATCGGATGAAAATGCGACCACCATCGCGGGCTTTATTATTCATGTGGCGGAGCGCATTCCCGAACCCGGTGAAACCATCTACTTCGACCCCTTCGCGTTTCAGGTATTGGCGCGCAAGCAAAAACAGATTTCCAAAGTTAAAATCAGAATACGGAAAACAACAACATGAGCAACCAGGCCATAGGCATTCTGTGCGGGTTCGAAGCGGAAGCGGCGGTTGCGCACAAATTGACGCAGCGCGTGGCATGCAGCGGCGCAGTGGAAGCGCTGGCGTTTGAGCGTGCGGAAAAGCTGGTGCGCGAAGGCGCAAAAGCGCTGGTCAGCTTTGGTGTTGCGGGCGCATTAGCGCCAGATTTAGGCAGCCACAGCATTATTGTTGCAAGCCATGTCGCCGGAAAAGACGGGCAGAAATGGCCATGCGAAACGGAACTGGCTTCACGGCTGCGGAATGCGGCCAATGATGCACTGGATGGCGGCGTGTATGGCAGCACGGTGTTGGTGCCCACGCCGGAAGAAAAAAAGATGCTGCACATTAAAACCGCATGCCTGATTGTCGATATGGAAAGCCATGTGGTCGCGGAAGTTGCCACCAAACATAACCTGCCCTTTGCAGTGTTACGCGGCGTGAGCGATAGCGTGGATGATAGTTTTCCGGATGCAGCGCTAAACGGCATCAACCCCGATGGCACCAATAATATGAATGCGGTTTACAAAAGCCTGCTGCGCAACCCGTTGCAGCTTCCAGCATTGATGAAGCTGTTCAAGCACACAGGAATTGCGCTCAAACAACTCGATGCAGTTGTAGCAAAACTTTAATTATTCAGCAGCTTCAGCGGAACGTGATACAGCGGCGTTCTTTGCCTTTGCATCTTCTTCAATCTTCGCCATGCGGTTTTCAACGTGACGGCTGAATACGTATTCAGCCGGGCGCTGGTTGGCGAGTGAAATTTCCGGTGCCATATCGCCTTCGGTCTTGGGGCCGTGCAATGCAGCTTGCAACGCCTTCAATGGGTTCTTCACGGAATCCATCACAGCGGTCGCTTCAAAACCGGAATGCACCATGCAGTCAGCGCATTTTTCGTAATTACCGGTGCCGTATTTATCCCATTCGGTTTCGTCCATCAATTGCTTGAAGGTTTGGGTGTAGCCTTCGCCCAAGAGGTAGCAAGGACGCTGCCAACCGAATACGGTGCGCGTTGGGTTGCCCCACGGGGTGCAATGATATTCCTGATTACCTGCAAGGAAATCCATGAACAAGCTGGATTGGCTGAAGCGCCATTTTTGCTTGCCTTGGGATTGGCGTTCCCTGCCCATGCGGAACACATCGCGGAACAATTCCTTCGTCGCCTTGCGGTTCAAGAAATGCTCTTGGTCTGGCGCGCGTTCATACGCATAACCTGGTGAAATGGTCATCGCATTCACGCCCAGCGCCATTACATCATCAAAGAAGTTGGCAATTTTTTCTGGCGCGATACCCTTAAAGAAGGTTGCGTTGATGTTTACGCGGAAGTTTTTGTCTTGCGCAATTTTAATGGCGGCAACGGCTTTTTCATAAACGCCTTGCTGGCATACGCTGCGATCATGCTCTTCCTTCGCGCCGTCCAAATGCACCGACCAGTTGAAGCGTGGATGCGGCTTGAATTGATCAATTTTTTTCTCAAGCAGCAGGGCATTGGTACATAAAGTTACCCACTTGCCCTTGGCCAGCAGGCCTTCAACAATCGCCTTTGCATCCTTGTGCAATAACGGCTCGCCGCCTGCCAATACAACAATCGGCGCACCGCATTCATCAGCCGCGGCAAGGCAGTCTTCCACCGAAATACGTTGATTTAAAATTGCATCCGGATAGTCAATCTTACCGCAGCCCGCGCACGCAAGATTGCAACGGAACAATGGCTCCAGCATCAACACCAATGGGTAGCGTGCTTTCTTGCCCTTGAAGAACGCGCTGATGTGCTGGCCCATGATATAGGAACCAACGTCGATTTGCTGCTGTAGGGGTACTGACATTAAAACCTCGGATTACAATAGTCGGATTACAATAGAATGATTAAGCGGCACCTTGCGCAGTACGTTCCGCGCGGGGTTCAGCCTTGGTAAGGGACAACGGCAAACGGAATTTCACATTTTCCTTCACGCCATCAAGCAGTTCAACTTCAACCGGTTCAATCTTGCGAATGGCTTCGATTAAATCTTGAACCAAATCTTCCGGCGCGGACGCACCAGCCGTAATGCCCACCGCCTTCTTGCCTTTGAGCCATTCGGGCTTCAGCTTGCTTGCATCTTCAATCAGGTAGGATGGAATGCCGTGCTCTTCCGCCAATTCGCGAAGACGGTTGGAGTTGGACGAGTTATGCGCGCCAATCACCAGCACCACATCGGCGTGCTTTGACAAATCGCGCACCGCTGCCTGGCGGTTTTGCGTTGCGTAGCAGATATCCTTGGTGGATGGGCCGATAATCGCCGGGAAGCGGCGTTGCAGCGCTTCAATCACATCGCGCGTATCATCAACGCTGAGCGTGGTTTGCGTGATGTAAGCCAGCTTTTCCGGGTCTTCAACTTTCAATTCCGCCACATCTTCCACTTCGGAAATCAGGTGGATTTTTCCTGGAACACGGCCAAGGGTGCCTTCGATTTCCGGATGGCCTTCATGGCCGATGAGAATGATTTCCAGGCCCATCTTGGTATAACGCTGGCCTTCGGTGTGCACTTTGGAAACCAGCGGGCAGGTCGCATCAATGATTTCAAGGCCGCGGGTTTTCGCGTGGTCTTCCACCGCTTCGGCAACGCCATGCGCGCTGAAAATGGTAATCGCGCCTTGGGGAATTTCATCCGTTTCCTGAACGAAAATGGCACCCTTTTGGCGCAGACGGTCAACCACATGCGGGTTGTGCACGATTTCGTGGCGCACATATACAGGCGGGCCAAAGCGGCGCAGCGCTTCTTCTACAATTTCAATTGCACGTTCAACGCCTGCGCAAAAACCGCGCGGTTGAGCCAAAATAATTTTCATACTTTCTCTCCGGGGCAATGCCCCACCTTTAATCAGTACCAAATTGATACAGTATTTCCCCAAGTGGGTCAATTAACTAGCATAACTCCGCTTTGCAAGGCAAATGGTAGATAGCCTGCTCTTTTTTCTAATTTTCTAGGGGGTTAGCGGCGCTTTGATGCAACCATTCCGGCAATTTGTTGCCATATATTCGGGGCCTCGCGGTAACTGTCACGCAGCACAATCACCCCCATCGGCACGCCGTAATAGTTCCGGCACACCTCCACGCTTCCATATCCCGCCTTTTGGAAGATGCGTTTCACCTGTTCGATGAAAGTCATGCTGACATGAAAGATGCCGATGCTGCCCGCATGGCTGACATTTAAAAAATCACGCGTCAGTTGGCGGTAAAACCGCAGCCCATCTTTTCCGCCGTCCAGCGATGCTTTGGGATCATGGGATTTTACTTCTGGCACCAGTGTAGAAATCAAATCACTTGGAACAAATGGCGGGTTGCAAAGCACGATATCAAATGTTTCCTGCACATTTTCCACCCAATTGCCTTTGCGGAATTCGGCGCGCCCGCCTACCCCGCTGGCCACCGCATTGTGCGATGCCAGCGCCACCGCTTCATCGGCAATATCAACACCAACGCCGGTCGCATGCGGCACTTCATTTAATGCAGATAATAATAAGCAGCCCGTGCCCGTTCCGATATCCAGCACGCGCAGCGCGCCCTTATGCGGATTTTTTTCAAGCGCGAGATGCAGATGTTCAATCAGCGTTTCGGTTTCAATGCATGGCTCGAATACGCCGTCGCCCGTTTGAATGCTGATGCCGCGGAACATGGTGTGACCAAAGATGCGCGCAATGGGCATGCGGTTCTCGCGCTGCTGCACCGCTTGCATGATTTTGGCATGCACATCGGGCTGCACCTGCTCATCCAGCATGTCTTTCAGATGCTCGCGCGTGGTTTTTAAAATGGCGCTGATGATAATGGCTGCATCGGCATCCGGGCTATAAACCCCAGCCACCTGTAAGCGCTGCGTTGCATCCTGAAGTATTTCGCGAAACGTGGTCATGCCTTTGAGTTAGCATGCAACGCGTGAATAAAACAAAAAAAATCAGGACAAAAAAATCCCCGGGGGCTAACGCCACCGGGGTTATAAAAGTTTTGCTTTTGGGATAGATAAATAAATAAGGAAACAAGTCCTACTCATCATTGCGTCTAAGCAGGACCACATCCCAAACGCAGAATCTAAAAGCTAAAAAAGCACGGCTTCGAGTATCAGTCACCGTGCGAGCAGTTTTGTAATGGAACCGGATTTAAAAAGCAACAGAAAAGTAATCAAAATGGATATAAAAAGAAGCTATAAAGATTAATATATTAACTTATTGTGGATTTTATTGGGTAAAATGAACTCAAAATAGACTTTTTGAATGGTTCGATATCGAAAACCCGCAGTTATGCAACGCGGGTTTGCGGCATATCCAGATGGTCAACATCATAATCAGAGACGCGCTTCATCGAACGCAGCGCAAGATTGGCGTTGTAATAGTTGAAATGGCGCTGTTCGGCTTTGGCGATTTCCTCGCAAATCTTCATGGCGAGCGACGTGCCGTAGCGCTTTTCCAGTGATTTGAAATCTGTATCCATGGTTTTTGTCCTTCCACGTTTATTCTTTATCTTCTTGTACTGGCCTTCAGAATCCCGTCGATCCCGATTCCATCAACACCCCAAGCCATTGTTTTACCTTTGTTCTATACCTACTATATATAGAGTTATCCACATGATTTAGTGGCCACATCTTGTAACAACTTGGTTAATATTTCGTTAAATAGAAGAACAAACCAAGATATTGAGAATCTTCCCTACCTGCCCTATCTCAGAATCATGAAGCTCATGGATTCCGGGTAGATTCTGGAGAACGACTCTCGAACCATTCCCCATGCTGTCGCACGTAGCCATAAATATTCTATCGGTATTTATTGAACGCAACCGATGTCAGGAAATCTTCAAGCACTTTCCATATGTGTTTTTTACTTTTTTTGTTTTCCTGGTTTCTTCCACAAGAAATTCGGATTTTGAGTCTGCCTTTTTTTGAACAAAATCAAACGACCTCTACCATTACTCCTGTATTTTTCTGTATGCGGAATGGTGTGTTTAGCAGGTGACAGGGGGACTATGTTTGGTATGATGCGTTCCTTCGGGCACAAGATGTGGTATGTTTTGAACTTATCCACAGTCATTTAGTACAAGCCCGTGGATAAAATTAAGGATTTAACTGCCCCTAAGACTAATAAGCCTTCTGCCCATAGGAAAACCATTGAAAAACCCACTAAAAAATAGCGACCCAACCATTCAACAGAGCTGTGCAGAAAGCTGGGGACTTCCCCTGAATAATGCGCTTGCGACCCTGTTCGAAGCGAAGGGAATCTTCTCCGGCAGAACAAAGACCACACCAAATTCTATCCAAAATCATAGCAAAAACAAAGCTTTGTTGCTCTTTGCTTTTGCCGCAGACTTAACCTTCCGATTTGATTCGGACGCGGTTTTCTACGAAACCGCTATTTAACGTCAGGAGAACAGGCACATGTTTGATATCGTACAAGTTGAACAAGGCCCCAAAGTCATCATTGATCGCTCACGGAACAGCCGTTTGACCGCATTTGGCCAGGCGACCCTGGCTGACCGCTATCTTATACAAAACGAAGACCCGCAGGACATGTTCGCGCGCGTTTCCATGCAATATGCCGATGATACGGCCCATGCGCAGCGTATGTACGATTATATCAGCAATCTGTGGTTCATGCCCGCCACCCCCGTTCTCAGCAATGGCGGCACCGAACGCGGCCTTCCTATTTCCTGCTTTCTGAATGAAGCATCAGACAGCCTTGATGGCATTGTTGGTCTTTGGAATGAAAACGTATGGCTGGCATCCAATGGCGGCGGTATCGGCAGCTATTGGGGTAACCTGCGCTCCATCGGCGAAAAGGTAAAAGGCGGCGGTAAAACATCCGGCATTATGCCCTTCATCAAAGTAATGGATGCGCTCACCCTCGCGATCAGCCAAGGCAGCTTGCGCCGCGGTTCGGCTGCGACTTACCTGCCTGTAAGCCATCCTGAAATTGAAGAATTTATTGAAATGCGTCGCCCAACCGGCGGCGATTCAAACCGCAAATCACTGAATCTGCACCACGGCATCGTAATTCCAGATGCATTCATGCGCGCAGTAGAAAACGATGAAGAATGGGGTTTAACCAGCCCGAAAGATGGCAGCATTATCCGCCGTATTTCCGCACGTGGCTTATGGATTAGAATTTTGACCGCACGTATTGAAACGGGCGAACCTTACATGCTGTTCATTGACCATGTGAACCGCGCTATCCCCGAACACCACAAGTTGGCTGGTTTGAACGTGAAGATGTCAAACCTTTGCAGTGAAATCACCTTGCCCACTGGTATCGACCGTTTTGGCGAACAACGTACTGCTGTGTGCTGCCTCTCCTCACTCAACCTCGAATACTTCTTGGAATGGCAAGACCATCCGACATTCGTGTCGGATTGCTTGCGCTTCCTTGATAATGTTCTGCAAGACTTTATTGAAAAAGCGCCAAGCCATATGGCCCGCGCAAAATACGCAGCGATGCGTGAACGTTCCATCGGTCTGGGCGTGATGGGTTTCCACTCCTTCCTGCAGGCCCAAAATGTTCCTTGGGAATCTGTGATGGCGAAGGTGTGGAACAAGCGCATGTTCAGCCACATTAAGCGTCATGCAGATGCAGCATCCCAAATGCTTGCTGAAACCAAGGGCCCATGCCCCGATGCCAAGGATTACGGCATCATGGAACGCTTCTCTAACAAGATTGCGATTGCACCAACGGCATCTATCTCCATCATTTGCGGCGGTGCTTCACCGGGCATTGAGCCAATCGTGGGCAACTCATTTACGCACAAAACACTCTCCGGCTCCTTCCCTGTTCGCAATAAGTATCTGGAAGCAGCGTTGGAAAAACATGGCCGCAATGATGAAGCGACATGGAGCAGCATTACGACGAACGAAGGCTCGGTGCAGCATCTCGACTTCCTTGATGAGCATGAAAAGACTGTTTTCAAAACTGCATTTGAAATTGATCAACGCTGGGTGATTGAACTTGCCGGTGACCGCGCGCCGTTTATTTGCCAGGCACAGAGCTTGAACATTTTCTTAGCCGCAAACGTTCACAAGAAAGACCTGCATCAAATCCACTTCCAGGCATGGAAGAAAGGCGTGAAGAGCCTTTATTACTGCCGCTCACGCTCCATCCAGCGTGCGGAAAGCGTGGAATCGGCAAAGGTTAACTTCAGCGCTTCGGGCCCTGCCAAATACGCTGCAAATGACGAACCAAGGCTCCCAATGGGTGTTGGTCTCGCTCTTGCAAGTGCAGCAGCATCAATGACGCAGCCTCAAAATCATGAAAATAATGATGAAAGTAATAAATACGAGGAATGCCTAGCCTGTCAGTGATATACTGAATTTGTTAACGGGTATGTATGGTTGGTTAAAACTCAAAAAGTGTAGAGAAAGAGTACCAAATGGAAAAGTCCCACACTGGTAAGTCAATGTCACTTCTGCCAAATACTCCAAACACCATGATCGATTTCCGTCAGGAGATTGTGGTTGATACATCTGCCCTGCTGCAAAAAGCTGTTAAGAAACAACTTGGCGAAAAGCTTCCTGAATTAACGCAGGAAGGACGCGATATGTCTTACCTTGCTGCATTCGAAGCATTGCGCATGTTCCGTCATATTGCCCATGAGCAAAAGGCCCAATACTCCGATCAAGAAAAGACACAGCTTGCTGAAGTAGAAGTTGAATGGTGTCTTGATATTCTGGGTCGCTTGCAGCGCGCTGGCAAAATCGACAGCGAATAAACCCGCTACAATTACCCACAAACCTACCACAAAAATACTCACACGAATCAGGCATAAAGGGCGCTTTTTCTAAAGTGCCCAGAGGGATTCATCGCCTATGCTAAAGGGCTTGGATAGTGAATATCCATTTCATCCCTTTCGTAGAGCCTTGAATACGCATGTCCAATCTTCTCACCGCAAATCCTGTCTACAAACCATTCCGTTACCCTTGGGCCTATGAAGCTTGGCAAAAGCAGCAGCAATTGCATTGGCTGCCGGAAGAAGTCCCGCTCGCGGATGACGTCAAGGACTGGCACAAGAAACTCACGCCTGGCGAACAAAATTTGCTCACGCAGATTTTCCGTTTCTTCACGCAGGCTGATGTTGAAGTGAACAATTGCTATATGCGCCATTACAGCCGTGTATTCAAACCAACCGAAGTGTGCATGATGCTCGCTGCATTCTCGAACATGGAAACCGTGCACATCGCCGCCTATTCCCACTTGCTTGATACCATCGGCATGCCGGAAGCAGAATATTCCGCATTCCTGAAGTACAAGGAAATGAAAGATAAATACGATTATATGCAAGGCTTCACGGTCGATAACCCGCGTGAAATTGCAAAAACATTGGCTGTATTTGGCGCCTTCACCGAAGGCCTGCAGCTTTTCGCATCCTTCGCCATTCTGATGAACTTCCCGCGCTTCAATAAAATGAAGGGCATGGGTCAAATTGTTACATGGTCGGTGCGCGATGAAACATTGCACTGCCAATCCATCATCCGTTTGTTCCGCAGCTTCATTGAAGAAAACCAAGGCGTCTGGGACGAAAATTTACAAAAAGAACTTTATAAATCTTGCGACACCATTGTTCACCACGAAGATGCGTTTATTGATTTGGCATTTGAAATGGGTTCCATCGAAGGCCTCACCGCGCAGGAAGTCAAAAACTACATCCGCTATATCGCCGACCGCCGCTTAACGCAGCTTGGCCTGCAGCCGATGTACAAGACCGACAAAAATCCACTCCCTTGGATGGATGAAATGCTGAACGGTATGGAACACGCCAACTTCTTTGAAGCGCGCGCAACCGAATACTCCAAAGCAGCGACCCAAGGTTCATGGGAAGAGGCGTTTGAGTAGCCCGAGGGCCATTCGAACACCAATCCCTGGGCTTGCGCCCATTGAACTTGTTGCCTATTACCCGCAATTTGAAGTCTATTTCGCGGATTGCGAAATGCAGACAAAGCAATGGTGCGCGCAGAATATCCAGCCCGATTGGACGATATTCGATATTGGCGCCAATATTGGCTATTACAGCATTTTGTTTTCTAAATTAGCCAGCACTGGCATCGTTCACGCGTTTGAACCCACCAGCACCGCCGATATGCTGGAACAAAATCTGGCGCATAATAAATGCACGAACGTTCATGTTCACCGCACCGCAATTGGCAGCAAGGTGGAAACCAAGGAAGACAGAATTTTCCGCATCTGGGGGGAGGAAGCGGAGAAATCCGTTTATCCCTTCACCACGCTTGATGCCTTTGTGGCAGAGAATAACATTGGCCGCGTCGATTGCATCAAAATTGATGTCGATAGCTATGAGCTGGATGTATTGATTGGCGCGCAGCAGACCTTTGCATCATTTAACCCCACCATAATCTGTGAATTCAATAACGCCGCGCTGTATCAACGCCACACCGACAGCATGGCATTGATGGAATGGTTGATGGCGCGGGGTTACCGCGGCGGCCATGTACTTGATAAGGAAAACGTGGTTTTAAAGCGCACGCCATTGGCTGCGGATGACAAGCCGTCCTTCCAATTCACCTACGCGCATGACCATTACCCCATCAATGACCGTGACACGGGATTTTATGAATTGGGGCAAGATTTCCCGATAAAGACCACCGAAATTCTGACCTGCCCCCAGCCGCCCGATAATCCGCAGCATGTGGTTACCACCACCCCGCACCCCCGCACGGCGGCGATGGCCATTCGCTTCATCACCGGTGCGCAAAAGGAAACGCAGTGGGTCGCAGAATTGATGGTTGAGGTTTTGAAAGGCGAAATCTGCGTTGGAATTGTGGATTCCAAGAACACCTGTGTTTCGACGCGCCGGCGCATTCATGCCTGCCCGCAACCGCAAATCATCCATTTGCTTGTCCGCGAAGCAGATGCAGCAGCCGAACCTCATTTTCAATGCGTTGCGGAGAACATTAATGCCAGATGGCAACCATCGGAATTCCGGCTGTTAAGCCTGCGTGCCTATAACCTTTAAACGAATCCTTGCCGTATGATGCTATAGGTTTAATGTTGTCCGATGCTTGATACCATGCTCACTCCTAAAAACATCGAAATCATCAGCCATCTGGGCCTTGCAATGGTGGCTGGCGGGCTCATTGGATTGGAGCGCAGCTATTACGGCCGCCCGGCAGGGTTTCGTACCCATACGCTTGTCTGCCTTGCATCCAGCCTCTTGATGGTCGTGACCGTCAATCAATTGGAATGGATGGGCGACATATCCCAAAATATGATAAGAATCGACCCCACGCGCATGGCGCAGGGCATTATGACCGGCATCGGCTTTCTTGGCGCTGGCGTTATCTATAAAGAAGGGTTCACGGTGCGCGGCCTTACCACCGCTGCATCTATCTGGATAACTGCCGTAATTGGCATTTTATTTGGCGCCGGCCTTTATTTCCCCGCCAGCATAGCAACATTTGGAACCATTGGCGTTCTTTCGCTGTTTCACCGCGTGGAACGCTGGATGCCAAAACACAGCTATGTGCATTTCAATATCAGCTTTGCGCGCAAAAGCCGCATGCCGGAAGATGAATTGCGCAAATTGCTGAAATCCCACAGCTTCAGTATCGGCAATATCAGCTACCATATTGTCGATGACGGGGAGATTGCCGAATACCGCACCATTATCCGCACTAAAAATCTTTCTGCCGTCAAGCGTCTTGCCGAGCATTTAATTGCGATGGAAAGCGTTCATGAATTCAAAATTGTGCCTTCCGGTGATTAAGGCTTGGCGATTGATGCGCACGCTGATTGCCTTATTGCTCTGCTGCGTTTCATTGAATGCCCTTTTTCTATCAAGGGCATTCGCCCAAGGCCTTCCTGGCGAAATGCAGATTATCGAACTGGAAGGCAAAAAAATCCATTACTGGTCACCGGAAACAGCCCGCAAAGCGCCGCTGGTTGTATTCTCCCACGCATTCACCAGTTGCGTAACCGACATTAAATTTCTGGCCCGGGCACTGGCGCAGGATGGATTTTGGGTAGCCGCGGTTAATCACAAAGACAGCGCATGCGGCAACCGCAAAGCCGCGTACATGAAGCCTGTCGCTCCATTCATGGAACCCGATAAATGGGATGATAAAACCTATGCCGACCGCCGCGATGACATCAACGACTTGCTCGGCGCAATGGTGAAGAGCGATGTGTTCCTGAAGCATGTTAATTTTGAGCATGTGGGATTGATGGGGCATTCGCTTGGCGGTTACGTCGCCATGGGTATGGGCGGCGCGTGGGAAAGCTGGAAAACCCACGATATAAAGGCAGTTGTAGCGTTTTCACCGCATGTTCTGCCCTATCTGGATAAGAAGACACTTGGGAGTATCAGCGTGCCGATCATGTATCAGGGCGGCACGCGCGATAATCTGGTCACGCCCGATTTAAAGAAGCCAGACGGCGTTTATGCGCAAACCCATCCTGATAAATACCTCGTGATATTCGATGGCGCAGACCATTTCGCGTGGATGGACAAGACCCCGGCCTTCCATGCCAGCATCGTCAGCTATACCCTGGCCTTTTTTGATTATTATCTGAAAGGCAATGCATCAGCCGGAAAATTACTGATTGAAAAGCTGAACGACGTAAACGCACTGTATTACGATAACCGCATGGGCAAGGTTGATTTACCAAAAGAAAAGCCTGCGGCGGAAAAACCAGCGCGCAAGCATTAAGCAAAATCGTTTTTAAGTACGATACGATAACGCGCCTTCCCTGCTTCCATATGCGCAAAGGCTTCGTTGATTTTGCTCATCGGGAATTCTTCAATCACCGGCTTAATGCCATGACGGGCACAAAACTCCAGCATATCAAGGGTTGTCTTTGGGCTACCCAACGGTGAGCCGGAAATGGATTTCTGCCCCATAATCAGCCCCATCGCCGCTACAGGAATGGGCTGTAATACAGCGCCAACGAGATGCAATTTGCCCTTGGGCGCGAGCGCGGTAATGACCGCATCCCAATCCACGGCAACATTCACAGTGGATAGGATGAAGTTAAGCGTGCCTGCAATCTTCTTCATCTCTTCCTTATTGCTGATGACCACCACATTATGCGCGCCCATTTCTTTGGCTTGCTTTGCTTTATCGGGCGTGGATGTGAATGCGGTTACTTCGCAGCCCCATTTGTTTAAAAACTGCAATGCCATGTGGCCAAGCCCGCCAATACCGATAACGCCCACGCGGTCGGTTGGCTTCACGCCGAATTGCACAATGGGGTTGAATACGGTGATACCGCCGCAGAAAAGTGGGCCGGCAATCTTTGGGTCTAACGCATCGGGCAATGGCAATACCCAGCTATTATGTGCGCGTACCTTATCGGCGAAGCCGCCATTGCGGCCAACAATCGTCTGCTCTGGCGTTACGCATAAATTATGGTCACCGCCCATGCAGCTATGGCAATGCATGCAGCTCTGGCTAAACCAACCAAGGCCAACGCGCTGCCCTACTTTTAAATTCGTAACGCGCGAACCAAGTGCAGAAACTTTCCCAACCACTTCGTGCCCAGGAACGAAGGGATAAACAGTCATGCCCCAATCATTATTGGCCATGGATAAATCGGAATGGCAAAGGCCGCTGTATTCGACTGCGATTTCTACCGATTCATCCGGCAATGCGCCCACTTCATAGCTATAGGGTTTGAATTCCGATTTGGCGGCGTTATTGGCATAGGCGCGAATGGTTGTCATGGTTCTCTCCGTTTAGTGGCAACAACGAACTAGGTCAGACTTAGATTTTGGCAAGCGTTTGCGGCGGGATGATTTGTTCGGCCGCGCTTCTGCCGGAACGAATGGCGCCTTCAATGGTTGATGGCAGGCCGGTATTCGTCCAATCGCCGCATACCACAAGGTTGGTATTGCGCGCCGCAATGGCAGGCCTGCGAATGATTTCTTCAGGGGTTGCGGCAAAGGTCGCGCGCTTTTCCTTTACGATGCGGTATGGCGGTACGGCCTCCGCATTCAGCCCATAAACCCTGGCGATATCCGCCCATAACAGCGCGGCGATTTCTTCAGCGGATAAATCCACAATCTTTTCCGCCGCGCTGGTGGTGGTTGAAATCATGCTTGGTTTTTCAAATACCCATTCCACATGGCCGCCGATTACGCCCAGAATTCCTGTTTCACTTTTTGGCGGAACAGCAACTTTAAAATGCGCATTCACAATGCTGCGGAAGCTTGTCGGCGTTGGCACGGTTGGCATCAGGTCGTTAATGACCCATGCTGGCAGCGCGAGAATAACCCAATCCAGATGTTCCAAGCCCACATCCTGATCCACGAAATGCAGCGTCTTTATTTCATCTACTTCCATTTCAATGCTGCGCAGGCGCTTGCCGTAATGAATAGCTGTACCGCGTTCTTTTAAATAAGCTTCGGCTGGCTCTACAAAGCTTTGCGATAAGCCTTCCTTTACAATCACCGGCTTGCAGCCAATGCCACCCGCGCCAAAAGCTTCACGCAGCACATTGCCAAACACCTGCGCAGATGCTTCTTCAGCCTGCGTATTCATAATGGCAACGCAAAGTGGCTGCCAGAAACGTTTGTACAGAACTGATTTCTTATCAACGCAGTCATTTACATGCGACCAGCGATCTGCCGATGTCAGCTTCATCGCCTCCAGATAATCCGTCCACTTCGTATCGGGAACGCGCGCGTTTTTATCAAATACCCAACCGGGGAAACGCCCCTGCCCCATTTTAATCGTCCATTGCTTGCCGCTTCCAATTTCCATAAATGGAAAAATCGCGCCTTTGGCAATCTGCAACGTATCTTCTGCGCCAATCATCATCAAATACGACAGCGCCGCTTCATTGCATGACAACATCAGGTGATTGCCATTATCAATCAGGCAATCCAGTTCCTTATCATGATAGGAACGGCAACGCCCGCCCGCATGCTGGCCCGCTTCATACAGCACAACCTTATGCCCTGATGCGGTTAAATGCACTGCGGCTGAAAGCCCGGCAAGCCCTGCGCCAACAATATGAATGGTGCCAACGGGCATGTTTTAAAACCACGATTTAATAAGCATGCCGATTTTCTCGAATGCTGTAAGGCTCACGCGCAGACGCGGATAATCCCATCCCATTTCCAGCAATACGCGAAGGATTTTTTCATAATAATCACGCATCAGCCGCGCGGGTTTCATCGCCTTGCGGTCACATTTTTCCATCGCTTCATCGGCGGCGCTGAAATGCTCCACCGCGCGGCGGGCAACGGCGCGGCACGCATGGTCAAGTGACGCATGCTGTAAAATCAGCGCAAGGCTGTCAATGCTAATGCCGGCTTCTTCCAGCGCTTCCAGCGGCAAATACAACCGTCCGCGCAAGGCATCTTCATCAATATCGCGAAGGATGTTGGTCAATTGCAATGCGCGCCCTAAATGATACGCAACTTCGCTGCCGTTTTCGGTGGGCTCGCCAAAAATGCGCACCGAAACACGGCCAACCGCGCTGGCCACGCAATCGCAGTACGCGTCCAGCTCATCCCATGTGGGGGCAACAATCACCTGCTGCGCATCCATTTCCATGCCCTCAATGATGGAAAGGAAATCTTTTTCAACCAGTTGGAATTCTTTAACGGGATCTATCAGCAATTCCATCACCGGATGGCTGGCCTGCCCTTTAAATAAATTCGCCGTATGCACGCGCCATTCTTGCAGCATGCTAAGGCGTTCCGGCGCTGGCAATTCGCTATCGGCGATATCATCGACCACGCGGCAAAACGCATAAAGCCCAAACATGCCCATGCGTCGTTCATGCGGCAGCGCCATCATGCCCAGCAGGAACGAGCTGCCGGAATTCTTCACGTGATCCAGAACCGCATCAGCGTCTTTTGCATCAAGTAACGGCGAAATAATAATTTCGTTTACCGGCAATACTTCAGGTGCATCGTTTGTCATCAGAAAAAGGCGCGGGCAATACCGTTGAAAATAGCCATGAGAATGGCGGGCTTGGATAGTTTCACATTATCACAAAGCGGGTCGCGTTTTTCCAGCACCTTCATCAGGCTTTCTGCCAATGCATGAATAATCGACGTTTCCAGCTTTAAACGGATATTTGGCACATTGCGCGGCAAATCACGTGCCGTAACCATCATTGGCTTTAACCGTTCCAGCATGATATCCAGCACCT
Source organism: Alphaproteobacteria bacterium (assembly GCA_021732145.1). Classification (GTDB taxonomy): domain Bacteria; phylum Pseudomonadota; class Alphaproteobacteria; order UBA9219; family RGZA01; genus RGZA01. Next base: position 3,314 of record JAKFVN010000033.1, on the reverse strand, counting down.
TGCGAAGCGCCTCAGATGACTTCGCCTTGGATAAATCACCGGGATTCGTTCCCGTTTTCTCCATATCATCCAGCGGGATATAAACGCGATCCACCTCGCGGTAGTCATCCGCGCAATCCTGAATATGGTTGATGATTTGCAGCACGGTGCACAGCGCATCATTCGATGGCCATGCCTGTTCGCCAATGCCATGCAGCGCCAATACATAACGGCCCACGGGCGATGCCGAATAACGGCAATAATCCAGCAATTCGTCCCAATTCATATAACGGCGCTTTGTGGCGTCTTGCTTAAACGCGCGGATTAAATCGAGTGCATGTGCGAATGAGATATTCGTCTGCTGCATGCTGATGCGCAGTGTCAGCGCCACCGCAACATCGGTTCCATTACCATTTAAACATTCTTCAAACCGTGTCAGACGTTTGATTTTTTCATCCGCATCCATCAACGGGTCATCGCCAATATCATCCGCCGCGCGCGCCCAGTTATAATAAGCATGAATATGCCCGCGCAAATGCGCCGCCAGCAAAAACGACCCCACCGGGAAGTTTTCCGTGTTTTTATTCTTTTCAAGCGGCTTAGCAATAGCCATTTGACTTAAACCATAAGGTTGCATCATGGATGGCTTCGCGCGCCGGGCGATGGGTATAGCCCAGCTGCACTTCCGCCTTCTTGCTGCTGAAATACATTCTCTTGGCCGCCATTTTCAGCGCATCCACGGTCAGCATCGGTTCAATGCCGGTAATGCGGCCAATGGCCTGCATCGTATAGGCAATGGGGAATAATGCATCGCGCGGCAATTTAATGCGCGGCGGGTTAAAGCCTGCTTCCACGGCAATCATGCCCAGAATTTGTTCCAGCGACAGGTTTTCGCCGCCCAGAATATAACGTTGGCCAATCTTGCCTTTTTGGAAGGCCAGCACATGCCCATTGGCCACATCATCCACATGCACCACATTCAAACCGGTATCTAAATACGCAGGAATGCGGCCACGCACGCTATCCACAATAATGCGGCCGGTTGGCGTTGGCTTAATATCGCGCTGACCAATTGGTGTGGATGGGTTCACAATTACGCATGGAAGTTTTTGCTCGATAATCATTTTACGAACAACATCTTCCGCCAGGAATTTGGAATGCTTGTAAACGCCAATCATGTCGCTTTCGGTGACGGGCGTATCTTCATCAGCGGGTGTGCCGTCCTTGTTATGGCCGAGCGTTGCAACGGAGCTGGTGTACACAATGCGCTTCACGCCCGCCTTGAGCGCCGCCTCCATCAGCATGCCAGTCCCTACCACATTGGCCTGATACATTTCCTTGGGCTTTGGAACCCAAATGCGGTAATCCGCCGCCACATGCAGCAACCCTTCGCAGCCTTTTACCGCATTGATAAGCGATGCCTCATCCTCAAGGCGGCCCTCCACCAGTTCGGAATGCAGGTCTAACACGTTTCGGCGATCGCTGCCGGGGCGCACCAGGCAGCGCACCTCGTGCCCTGCTTTTAAAAAGTGCCGGGCCACGGCTGCGCCCACAAACCCCGTCGCACCTGTGATTAAAACCTTCATTCGTTAAACCTTTTGTCTTTTTAGCGGTTCATGGTTATATAGACTTATGGCCTCACGATTGGAACAGATTTGTATTGAACGCGGTCTTAAGATGACCGAGCAACGGCGCACCATCTGCCGTGTTCTATCCGATTCGACCGATCATCCTGACGTGGAGCAGGTTTACCGCCGCGCCAGCGCCATCGACCCCAAAATTAGCATAGCCACGGTTTACCGCACCATGCGCCTTTTGGAAGAATCGAACGTTATCCGCAAGCATGATTTCGGCGATGGCCGCGCCCGCTTTGAAGAAAGCAGCGATGACCACCACGACCATCTGATGGATGTAAAAACGGGTGAAGTAATTGAATTCACCAATCAGGCGATTGAACGCCTGCAAGAAGAAGTCGCCAAACAGCTTGGCTATGAACTCATTGGCCACAAGCTGGAATTATACGGCGTTAAGATAAAAGACAAGAAATAATCAGTGTTAAGCGGGCTTCCTGCAATTGACGGGCGCGCACGCTTGCGCTAGTTTCGCCCCTTCTAAAACCGCCACAATTGCCGTTGTAGCTTAGGGGTAGAGCAGGGCTTTCGTAAAGCCAAGGTCGGGGGTTCAATTCCCTCCAACGGCACCATTCCACCCACATTCCAAGCTGTCCTTCCGTGCGCAATAGCAAACCCTTTAAACATAAACGCACAAGGTCGAGTTATAAGCCGCGCTCACCCCGCCGCAGCGGGCAGTCATTTTTCAAAAAGCTGGGGTCGTTCATCAATGAATTGGGCCAGCGCAAAAACCTTTTGAAATTCACCCTGCTTGCCGCCATTTGGGGCACTGTAATAGCCAGCGTTATCCTCGCCTACTTTGCCTATGAAATTCCCGACATTCTGCGCCGCACTGATTTAAAGCGCCATCCATCGGTAATTATCGAAGCGCGTGATGGCACAGTGTTTGACCGTTATGGCGAATATCACGGCGATACATTAGCCATCAAAGATTTGCCGCCCTATTTGGTGCAGGCATTTTTGGCGATTGAAGACCGCCGTTTTTATGAGCATGGCGGCGTGGATATTTGGGGCATTATGCGCGCCAGCTTCAGCAACCTGCTGGCTGGGCATTTGGTGCAAGGCGGCTCCACCATTACGCAGCAACTGGCGAAAAACCTGTTCCTTGGCTCGCAGCGCACCTTCCGCCGCAAAATTCAGGAAGTGATGATATCGCTATGGCTGGAAAACAAGCTGACCAAGGATGATATTCTGGCGGCTTATTTAAACCGGATTTATCTGGGTTCCGGCGCATATGGCGTGGATGCGGCCGCGCATCTTTATTTCAATAAATCCGCGCGCGATGTCACGCTGCGCGAAGCCGCCATTCTTGCATCATTACCCAAAGCACCATCGCGCTATTCGCCATTGAATAATCCCGAAGCCGCCGAAGCGCGCAGCCGCGTTGTTATTCAAGCGATGGTGGATGCCAAATTCCTGCTGCCCACGCAAAAGATTGAAACCGTTACCCAGGCCCCCATCCCCACGCAAAAACCCGGTGGCGGCGGCGATGGAAAATACTTTGTCGATTGGACGATGGACCAACTGGGCGATTTGATTGATGAACAAGATGAAGATGTGATCATTCGCACCACGCTTGATTTATCGATGCAGCGCGAAGCCGAGCGGCAGATTGACAACATGCTGGCCACCAACGGCAAGGAAGCAGCCGTCAGCCAGGCAGCGCTGGTCAGCATCGGGCAAAACGGCGCGGTGCGCGCATTG